>CAKVAS010000044.1 GCA_934725015.1 uncultured Bacteroidales bacterium | reverse complement strand
ACAACTGTCTCAGAAGCTGATTCAAACAACTGTCTCAGAAGCTGATTCAAACAACTGTCTCAGAAGCTGATTCAAACAACTGTCTCAAAAGCGAAACCGCCACCTTTTTTCGGGTGGCGGTTTTTTATTGTCATATCAATCACATTCTCTGTCATATCGAACGCAGTGAGATATCTTTGCGCAAAGATTTCTCCACTCGCTTCGCTCGGTCGAAATGACAAGAATTATCTGAGATAGGCGGAGAAGAAATCCCAGACGAGGTCGCAGGTGGGAATGCAGCGGTCGGACCAGCTGTGGTCGCCGCCGATGACTTCATAGAGGAGCACATCGGCTGAGGGTCCGTTGCGGAAGGCCGGGAGGCCGCCGGAGAAGCGATGGAGGAGAACTCTCTTGTGCTCGGCGGGGATTTCCGTGACGGTCTCGCCTACGCAGCGATTGGCGGAGATGATGTGCGAGAGCGCGGCGGGGACGGAGAGATAGGCACCCCATCCGCCACGGTTCTCCGGGTCGCCGCACCAGTCGGATATGGAGTCGTCCGTGCCGTGGACTTCCATGAACGGGACGGGACGGCGGTAGTCAGTGCTCATCGAGACGAGCGTCAGGCCGGCTATCGAGGCGATGGCGGAGAAAGCCTCGGGGTGCTCGGCGGCCATCTTGTAGCACATCTCCCCGCCGTTGGACATTCCGGTGAGAAAGACATTGCGGCGGCTCACGCCATAGTTCTTCTGAAGATGCTTGACGAGGCGGCGGAGATAGGCCGTGTCGTCGATGCGGTAGCCGGTCTGAAAAGGATAGCCGACATTCCAGCAGCTGTGCCCCGTGCCGTCCTCTGCGCCCTGAGGCCAGCAGACGGCAAAGCCGTGGAGATCCGCAAGTTCCATGAACCGGAGACCGTCCCCGAGGGCGCTGCCGCCATAGCCGTGCAGGACCACCACGAGCGGCATCCCGTCATTCCTCACCGAGGCCTTCTCCTTCTGGACGGTCTCGCCGAAAGCCTCTGAAACGGATGCAGTTGAAACGGAAGCCACGGAATGTACCGCCGGCCGATAAAAAAAGGCATCGCGAACGATGCCCTGATCCTTGAATGAAACCTTCTCGCAGCGCTCATGCGGAGACAAGGCCTCAGCACACTTCCCGCTGCCCGGCTTACGGCACAGCCCGACAGCCTTTCCGTCCGGGTCAATCCCTATGGAGTTCAGCAGGTCGAGCTTTCCGTCATGGATGAGCTTCAGAATCAGCTCTCCGAAGAGCGTGTTCTGCCATGCGAACCATGCGCGGGTGAAGTGCTCCGGATTGTCCTTGTGGAAGGACTCGTGCATGAATCCGGTGCCGGCATCGGTGTTGAGCAGCGTCACGATGCAGTTCCTGATTTCATTGTCGTCCGTCGAGGTGAACGCCCTCATCATTATGCTCATCGGCCAGATCATGTCATATCCGATGTGCGGCCCGCCGATTCCCTCGCCTGCGGTCCCCTTGAAGAAATAGGGGTTGCTGTCGCTCAGGACGAAACGGCGAGTGTTGCGATAGACAGGGTCGTCACCCGCGACGTCGCCGAGATAGGCAAGCGCGAGAAGGCTCGGGACATTCGCGTCGTCCATGAGATAGTGGTTGCCGAATCCATCGACCTCGAAGGCATATATATTCCCGAATTTCGGATGGCAGACAACCGCTTCCCTCTTCAGCGCGGTCTCCACCTCGTCAGCAAGCGCACGGCACTCCCCCGCCATCGCGGCGTCATGATTCACGGTTTCGAGGATTTCCGCAGCCTTGCGGAGCGAACTCACGGCAAAGAAGTTCGACGGAACAAGGAACTCGAAGGTCGTCGCGTCGTCGGAAGGGCGGAAAGCCGAGGCTATGAGTCCGCACGGCTTCACCGGATTGCCGAGACCGTCGCAGCACTTGGTGTCAAGCTGCCGGTCGGTCACACGCGTGAACACATATGAACCATGTCCTTCCTTACGCTGCTGCTCGCGCAGGGTGGCAAGTATCGCCTTCATGCCCTCCATCCACTTGTCTCCGAAGACTGACGTGTCGCCGGTGACCTTCCAGTACTCATGCGCAAGGCGAATCGGGTAGCATTGAGAGTCAATCTCCCACTTCCGCTCGTGGTCGTTCGGATTCATCGCCGTGTTGTCCGTCGTCCAGCCGGTGCCTGTCGGGCCGTCGTTGAAGGCGTTGGCATAAGGGTCTATGGTAATGGAAAGGAACTGACGGTTTATGACTCCGGCAATCATGCGCCTGAGATGCTCGTCACAATCGGCGAACTGAACATAAGGCCAGACCTGGGCGCCGGAATCGCGCAGCCACATGGCGTGGATGTCGCCGGTATAGACGAAGGTGTCTGGAGCACCGTCCTTATCCTCGCGGAAATGCACCGTCGTGTCGAGCGTGTTCGGGAAACAGTTGCGGAACATCCATGCGAGCTTCGGGTTGGTCAGGCGAGAGGTGACCTCGTCGATGACCTGCTCAATCTTTTCTGAGGTGAAGAGACGGTCACCTTCCGCAGGGCGACGCGACTCGTATGTCTGAGCCGAGGCCGCGAGTGAGAGGCTGAGGGCAATTGCTGCCGTTGTCAGTAATTCCTTTTTCATCATCTTAACTTATTGTTTTTTAATATATTTCAATCCAACATCACACTTTCCGTTGTCATTTCGACCGGAACGGATTCCATGTTGTCATTTCGACCAGAACAGATTCTGCATTGTCATTTCGACCGGAACGGAGTGGAGCGGAGAAATCTTTGCGCAAAGATATCTCACTGCGTTCGATATGACAAAGTTGTTCGA
>CAKVAS010000043.1 GCA_934725015.1 uncultured Bacteroidales bacterium | reverse complement strand
GGCGATCTGCGGCGTTGCACTGCGATAATTTGAATCCTCACAACCGTGAGATTGCTGCAGTTTATAAAAAGGTGTTATCTTCGCAGGAAGGGGACGCCTTTTATTTTTTGAAAGTTTCTAAAATTGGGAATATATGGGAATTGCGGGAAAAATATGTCGGCCGGGAGACTCTCCAGTCGTGGTCGGGGTGAGCGGGGGAGTGGATTCGATGACGCTTGCCGATATGCTCAGCAGGCAGGGTTTCCGTGACTTTGCGGTGGCGCATTGTAATTTTCATCTTCGGGGTGATGAGAGCGACGCTGATGCGGAGTTTGTGCGCGATTGGTGCGAGACAAGGGGCGTGAAGTTCCATCACATTGATTTCGATACCGTCAGCTATGCAAGGCTGCGCAAGGCGAGCATTGAAATGGCCGCGAGGGAACTTCGCTACGGATGGTTCGCGACGCTCTGCAAGACACATGGCTACCGTTCGGTGGTCATCGCCCACAATGCCGACGACAACGCCGAAACCCTGATTCTCAACCTTGTGCGGGGAACGGGACTCCGAGGAATCTGCGGAATGCAGGAGACCTCCGTCCAGAATGTGGCGGTCTCTCCTGAACTGGCCGCTGCCATAGGATGCAGTGAAGAAGACTTCCCGGAGACGCTGAACATCCGGCGGCCTCTTCTCGGAATGACGCGCACTCAGATTGAGGGATATGCCCACAGGCACGGTCTCCGCTGGCGTGAGGACCGGACGAACAAGGATTCGGCCTACAAGCGCAATCTCATCCGTCACGAGATAATCCCTCTCCTTGAAAGGCTGAACCCGTCGGTGGTGAAGGTGCTGAACCGCGACATGAAGCATTTTACCGAGGCACAGGAGATTGTGGATGATTATTTTGGCGCGGGGGAGTCTGATTCCGGCATTGGAGCTCCGGCTCCGGGAGCCGGTCCCGCAGTGGCCTGCGATGGGGAGCGTCGGCTTGAAGACTCCTCGAATATGAGCTTGGGCGTGGCCTCGGATGAACATCTGCTCAAGAGGATTGCCTCAAAGGCCAGGGGATGGAGATATGCGCTGTTCCTCTATCTCGAAAAGTATTCCTTCAGCAGCGCGGTAATCGGTCAGGTTGAGGAACTTCTTGATTCCGACCGCACCGTGAGCGGAAAAATCTTCTACAGCCCGACCCACTGCCTCGTGATGACGAACTCCTCATTCATCATCCAGCCGCTGGATTCCGGCTCTTCCCGTGGCTCCGTTCCTTCCCGTAGTTCAGGCTCTTCCGGCGACGGCCTTTCTTCCGGTTCCGAGGGCGACGCCGTCGTCGTGACCGGACCGGGAGAGTTCGACTTCAACGGCAGCCACATAAGCGTCGAGCTTCTTGACCGCAGCGACGATTTCGATGTCCGCCAGACAGCCGGAGTCACTGCAATCAGTGCCGACAACCTGCATTTCCCGCTGACGCTCCGCACATGGCGTCACGGCGACTGGATGCGCCCCCTCGGCTGCCGAGGCCGCAAGAAAGTCAGCGACCTCTTCACCGACCTCAAATTCAGTCTTCCGCAGAAGCGTCGCGCCATCTTCCTTGAAAATCATGGAGATAACCCCAATGTGCCGTCCAATCGACAACCGTCAGGCATCATCAGCGCCCCGGGCTCCGGCAAGGACACTGCGACCCCTCACGGCCATGTCCTTGCCCTCCTCGGGCACCGCGTCGATGAGTCCGTCCGCATCACCCCTCAAACCCGCCGAGTTCTCAGGTTTACTTTGAGTGAGATTAGGTAGTTTGTCTTTTTTTATGTTGGCTTCCTTGTTCTCCCGTCCTTGTTGGTCATGACCATGAGTACCTTCCCCAAATATGTCAGAGTAGCGGACGAAGTTGAACCCTTATTTGCCAAAGTATAGCGGGGTTTGATAAAATGTTGATTTATAATAAAATCAATAGAGACACGGCTCTTTCATTTAAAATAGAAGTAATGATATATTTCCCCTTACCCGGTTCATCGCGAATCGGGTGTTTTGTTTGTTGCTATATGTCAGGAAGTTATGCTTTTATCAAAATCTAATTTTTTGTTATTTTTGGCGGAGAAAACGTAAAAGTCCGGTAAAGTCCATCGATACTTTCCTCATGAGCTCAGCCATCCCCTTTCTCTTGTCATCCCTCTTTTTACGGAGTCCTTTCCATATGGAGAACAGCGATTGTACAATTCGCTGTATGGCGTCAAGGTTCCTGGCGGCTCTGGCCGACTTGCGCTTAATCTTGTCTTGCAGCAGGTC
This sequence comes from uncultured Bacteroidales bacterium, assembly GCA_934725015.1. Taxonomy (GTDB): domain Bacteria; phylum Bacteroidota; class Bacteroidia; order Bacteroidales; family UBA932; genus Cryptobacteroides. The sequence continues at coordinate 546 of CAKVAS010000043.1, read as the reverse complement.
GCAATCCAGAGTCCAGTGCATGCTCTCTATCGACCAGTGATTGCGCACCAGCGAACCCAACGCCGGGGTGTCTGTCGGCAGGCTGCTCACATACAGCCTCTTTTCGGTGGTTTGTGCGCCGGACGACTTCTTTACCGTGTCGGACACATATTCTATGATTGTCATGTTTCCGCCCCATTTTTCCTTGTCGGCGATGATGTCAAGACCGTCAAAGACACGATAGGTTCTGGTTTCAATTCTGCCGTGCCCGAGTTCGGGCCCCTCAGTGTAGGAATACACGGGAGCGTGCCCGCTGAGCCTGTCTTCCACGCCATAACGCAGGGATGGCTGGTTCGCTTTGAGCTCTATGAGGAAATCGCCCCCGTTCTCTCTGATTCTGTCTATGATGCACTTCTGCATGGCCATGGCATCGGCCGTGACTATTTTTCCTGATATGTCGATTTTGTCGATGAGCTTTGGTATGGCCTTAATCTCATTGCTTTTCTCCCGGCAGGCTTCGGTCGCCAACGTGATGCCGGTATTGTATGAATACGCCGACACGATGTC
>CAKVAS010000042.1 GCA_934725015.1 uncultured Bacteroidales bacterium | reverse complement strand
CCACTCAGCCAATCCTCTTCCCATTTGTATGGTACACCAAGGAGTCTGTATGCCACGAGATCCCGGACCGGGCTAGTGCTGGTAGAGCAGTCGGTGAGCGGCCAGTCTTTCAAATCAACTTTAGGGATCGGTTCTTTTTTTCCGTTTTGTCACATCCGCAGAGGCTGACCGCCATTAAGGCAGCGCAGGTCAAAATATGTAGAATCCTTTTCATATCAATGAAATTTGTTTTTCTGAAAATCTTGCGTGTCGCATGACAAATTTATAAAAAATACTATCTACTCCTGTAGCCTGCCGAAATCATACAAATTCGCTCTATCATTATGTGAAGACAGCATCTGCTCTACAGGGGCTGACTACAAGGATGCCTTCGAGTGCTCGGTGGAAGGACTGCCGGAGGACATTGACATCACATTCCCAGTGGTGACGGCAAGCGCATATTCCTACACGTTCGGGACTCCGACCTCGGTCTGCCGACTCAAAGGAAAGACGCTTTCCTGCGAGGGTCGGTTGGCGTTCGAGGAGGGTGCCAATCAAGGAGACTTCATCAATATATTCATCGTCCGGAACGGAGGCGGTAAGATTGCCACTGAGGGAAACGACGCTGATACCGACTCCGACTCTGATGACATCAACCAATAGCAATGATACCATTGTTCAACCATTTTAAAACCATTTTATTATGAAGTACATTCCATCAATCGCCTTCGAGGAGATGTCAGGCTCGGCGAAGGGAGTGACCGCGGCGAAGGTCCGGGGTCGCAAGTACATCCGCAACCGTGGCTACGGTGGCGGTTTCAAGACGGCCGCCCAGTCTTCCGTCAAGGCAATCTTCAAGCAGCTCTCGCAGGGCTGGAAAGGTCTCACCAATGCGCAGATTAAGCACTTCGTGCTTTTCCTCCTCGCAGTTCGGCAGAGTCTGCGAGCACCCTCTGCTCTCACATGCAGCGTCGGTTCTTGCGTGGAACGCATTGGCGAACACGCAGAAGGGCAAGTCCGTCCTCGGAACGTCGAGCAAGATCTCCGGAGCGAACCTCTATTCGAGGCAGAACTTCTGGATAGTCAAGGCAGGAGGAGCAGCGCTCACGACTCCGCCTGTGCTTATGGGTGTCGATGCGCCTTGCGAGGCGGATCTCTCGCTCACCGCAGCGAACTTCCATTTCCAGCTGCCGGACCCACCGGCGGAGAAGGACGACCTCAGGCTTGTCATAATGGCGTCGGCTCCGCAGAGCAAGGGTGTGACAAGGGCATACCGCAAGGCTGTGTCCATCGGGGCACCGAGAGCCATCGTGGATGACCAGATTGACATCCTTGCCGATTACAAGGCGGTTCACGGAGAGATCACTGCTGCCGCACCGAAAGTGTTCCTGAAGTATTTCTTCATCAACGTCAAGACTGGCGAGAAGTCCGGCGAGATGCTTGGGGAGATTTCGCTGTAGACGTTCAGTTCATCATCGCCCCGTCACTTGGAATCGTCAGGAATGGCGGACTCTGGTGGCGGGGCTTTGTTTTACTCTTATGAATAAACAATCAATATTATGAAGGCAAGCGAGAAAGCATATTCATTGATACGGCAGTTCGAGGGGCTGCGACTGACGGCCTACAGGTGTCCTGCCGGAATATGGACTGTCGGATATGGGCATACATCTGGAGTAGTGTCTGGAATGACCATTACGAAAGAACAAGCGGAGGAATTATTGAAACGGGACATTGAGACAGCAGAAAACATCGTCAGTGCCGAGTGCCCGAACCGGCGCCAGTGCTAGTTCGATGCCCTTGTGTCCTTCGTGTTCAATGTCGGAGGCGGCAACTTCCGCAAATCAATGCTTTTGAAGAAGATCAAGGCGAATCCGGACGACAACTCGATTATTGATGAATTTCTGCGGTGGGTGTATGCGAAAAGCGTTGTGTTGCTTGGACTACAGAAACGCAGACTTGCGGAGATGAAACTTTATTTTTCGGAGGGCTAAGGTATGGAGACATTGACATTTATCGGGACCTACATAATTCCGTTGTTCACGGCGACCGTCGGCTGGATTGTCGGTTCACGCAAGCGAAAGAATGACTTTCTTCAAGACCTTCAAGCTTCAATCAATCTTCTGTCAGCGGAGAACAAACGATTGTTGGAAGAAATCACCAACACTAACGCTGAAATTGTGGCCGTCAGAAAGGAGAACGAGGAACTGAAGGCTTCTGTAGACAGGCTATGCGCGGAGAACTCGCAGCTAAAAGATGAGATAAGGCAACTAAGAGAACAGGTCGCAAAGGCAAGAAGGTAACCAAACACGAAAACAATGAAACAAATCATTATACCAATAGTGGCTTTGGCTACCATTTCTGGTTGCTGCCCAAGGCTCTACCCTCACAAGACTGAAAGCACCGAGCATAATGTCATCATTACCGAGACCATCAAGGATACTGTCATTCAAGTTCAGCCGGACTCTTCCATCGTTCAGGCATTGATTAGATGCGACTCAACTGGCCGTGCGAGGTTGGAGGAGATTCGCACATTGAAAGAATCCGCAAGAGTTCGGCAGACATTGGCACTAAAAGACAACAGACTCACGGCAAAGACGGTTGTGGATTCGATGGGGATCTATCTGACCTACAAGGAACGGCACAAAGAAGAGCAGAAAATCCAAGTTGTAGAAACCGTCACCGAGAAAGAAATCAATGTCCTCAAATGGTGGCAGAAGGCGTTGATGTGGGTTGGGATTATTTCTATAGTCTTGTCAGCACTATCAATCATTATCCGAAAACTATAGGAAGATTAAACTGAATCCAAATCCAATTCTCTTTCTGCCCCGAAGTTCAGTTCAACAGAGTCCAAAATAAAATAATACGAACAAACTTACAATTGTTCGTAAATTTGTTCGTAAGATGCTTAATAAATTGAAAATCAATCAGCATTGTGGAGATGGGCGGAGTCGAACCGCCGTCCAAACATCGCACCAAGCAGCTTTCTACACGTTTATCTGTCCTTTGATTGTCGGTAAGCGCCTGCCGGATAGCGGGCCAGCGAAAACTTATCCTTTAAGTCTTGGCGGAGTTTAAAGGAGTCCCTCCGTGCATCCGGTTTGGATGATACCCCGTACCCAGAACATAACCGGCCTAAAGTCTGCGGGATACTCGTCAGAGCCGCAACCTTGGCGGCCCGATTAAGGTGATCAACCTAGTTGATTACGCAGCGAGTGCATAGTTGTTGTTAGCAACTGAATTTACGGACGCTGAGATTTACGAGCAAACGTGCCATACGCTCGACGTGCTTACCACCCGACATCAATGCTGTCAAAACCAGAACATCCCCGGATAGTATTTGCAGCAAATATACATAAACTCCGCGAAACATGAAATTATTTTTCACCTGTGGCATGTGGGCAGAGTCAAAAAGCAAGTGCAACATTACAACAAATATTTGAAGAACTCATCTTTTGGCGTGGAAAAGTTCAA
>CAKVAS010000041.1 GCA_934725015.1 uncultured Bacteroidales bacterium | reverse complement strand
CAAGGTTTGAGCCGGCTTTTAGCCTGCCCGATTGTTAAATTTTAAAATTATCGGTAAAATTTACCGAAGTATTGTTTATATGACAGTGTCTTTTTTTTCTATTCTTCTCAGCTCAAAGATTTCTCACTTCGTTCGAAATGACAGCGTTTCGTTCGAAATGACAGTATTTCATCTCAATGACGGTGTCTTTTTTATTTCGTTTCAGTTCAAAGATTTCTCACTTCGTTCGAAATGACAGTATTTCATCTCAATGACGGTGTCTTTTTTATTTCGTTTCAGTTCAAAGATTTCTCACTTTGTTCGAAATGACAGCGTTTCGTTCGAAATGACAATGTTTCGTCGCAATGACAGCGTTTTGCCGAAATGACAGTGTCGCCGGTCATCATATAAGTTCGATGCCTTCGGCCTTCATCTCGGCGAGAGCCTTGCAGTGTCCTTCCTCGCTGACATATGCGAGAGCCTTCGTCAGCAGCCTCACCTTGAATCCGGCCTTGAGCAGATCCTCGCAGGTGTTGCGGACGCAGAACTCGGTCGCTATGCCGCAGACATAGACCGTACCGACGTCGAGCAGTTCAAGAATCTCGCCGAGCGACTGGCCGGCGCTGTTCCGCCCCTCGAATCCGGAGTACTGTTCGCAGGCGCGGTCGCAGCCCTTGTCGAAGGTGAGTTCCTCGTTCACATACGGCTGCAGGTCTTTGTGTATCTCCCCTCCGCGGGTCCCTGCGACGCAGTGCACCGGCCATGTCCCGCCGAAGCCCGCGAACGAGCTGTGGTCGGCCGGATGGTGGTCACGTATGAACAGAATCGGGAAGGTGTCGAGAATCTCGACGTCCTTGTCCCCCTTCTGGCCGTCAGTGTTACTGTCGATGAAGCGCAGCGTCTCCTTCACGGCGCTGTCCGCGTTGATGCAGGCGAGCGAGCCGTCTATGAAGTCGTAGAGCTCATCCACGACGACGAGTGCCGTATTCCTTTCCATATATCTCCAATTACTTTAAATCCATTCTCATCGAATCCCCGAATGCTCAGATTTCTCGGAACTCGTTTATTTCCTTCACGAGGCGGTTGATGATTTCGAGCTTCTTCGCGCTGAGGTCGTCGGAAATATCCACCTTGTAGTAGTGCGGATTTATCAGACGCCTCTCCGAAGGGCTGAAATGCATCAGCGTGTATTTGTAATATTCCCTCTTCTCCCCGAGGCTGCGGTGCGGCGCGACCCTCTTTCCCTCTGCGATTGCCGGAATCTGGAGCGGGATTGCCGTGTAGCTCCCGGAGGGGAATGTCTTGAACTTGTAGCGGTCATATTCGTCATAGACCGTGATTTCCTCCCCGCGCTCAATCTTTTCGCTGAGCGAGTCTCCGCGAAGGCAGGTCACATCGACCTTGAACACGTCGCCTTTCTCCTCGTCGTGCTTGAGGAGCCTGTAGGTTATCTGAAATCCCGGATTTATGAGCTTGGCCTTGTCCTCAGAACGCTTGAGCACCGGAGTCCCGTCAATCTGAACGAGTTTATAGACATTGCCGAAGCATGGGGCGGCCTTGCTCGTGGCAATCGCGTCGCCCACTCCGTAGCAGTCAATCGCCGCGCCCTGACGCTCAAGGTCGCTGATGAGGTATTCGTCCAGAGAGTTCGTCGCGAAAATTTTGCAGTTTCTCAGACCATTGTCGTCGAGTATGCGTCGGCATTCAACGGAGAGGTAGGCGAGGTCGCCGCTGTCGAGGCGCACTCCGTAGCCGAACGGATAGTCGTCGTCTATCCCGTTGGCGCGGAAGGCCTTGACGGCGTTCTTGATTCCGCAGTGGAGAGTGTCGTAGGTGTCAATCAGAAGGATGAGGTTCTCGCCCTGATGGGTCTTGATGTAGGTGTCGAAAGCGTCGAACTCCCCGTGGACCGAGCATCCGAAGGTGGTGACATAGCTGTGCGCCATGGTTCCCGTCGAGCCGCAGTCGAAATAGGCTCCGGTGAGAATGTTCGACGTCCCGGCGCATCCGGCTATGATTGCCGCCTTCGCCCCGTAGGTCGCCGCCCACGGGCCGTGAGCGCGCCTTGAACCGAACTCGCTGACGGGATGGTTGGTACTGCGGCAAACTCTCGAAGCCTTGGTGGCCACCGCCATCTGATGGTTCATGATGCACAGCAGCGGGGTCTCAAGCACCTGGGCCTCAATCAGAGGCGCCTCCACCGTGATAATCGGCTGGTTCGGGAAGGCAATCTCGCCCTCCTTCATAGCATAGACATTGCCCGTGAAGCGCATTCCGGCGAGATATTTCCGGAACTCGGCATAGTCGTCGCCGGGGAGGAACTTCTCGAAGAAGGACTCCGGCTTGTCGCCCATAGAGAGAATCATCTCGATGACCTCCTCGGTTCCGCTCACGACAGCCCAGTTGTTGTTTTCGGGAGCAACTCTGTAGAACATGTTGAAGACGGCAATGGAGTCCTTCCTGCCGCTCTCATAGAAGGATTTTCCCATCGTATATTGGTACTTGTCCGAGCAGTATGCAATGTCTGAGAAATTCATTGTAAATCAGCTTTCTCCGGAGGAATTCCCGCCGGAAATATTTTATTCAAACCTAATCCTGTCGCAGTTCGACCTCTCCCCGTCCTTTATCCTTATGCCGCTCAGGGCCGCGACCGCCGCCACGACTATCGCCGCGCAGGCGACGAATTCGAGCCAATATGCCCACGGGCTCATCACGTCCATGAAACTTTCCGCCTCTCCGAGCCCCGGAATCCTGCTCAGAAGCGTCGCGAGCGTGTTGTTCACGCAGTGCATGAGCATAGTCAGTTTCAGCGAACCTGTTCTGTAATAGACATATCCGAAGAGGCATCCGAGAGCGAAGGCCGGAATGGCCTGCCATGGGTTGAGGTGGATGACGGCGAAGAAGAGCGCCGAAAGGACAATCGCCCAGCCTGGCCTTACCTTCTGGAGCAACCCCCTGAGAATCATGCCTCTGCACAGCCATTCCTCGAAGAACGGCGCGAACACGGAGACGCAGAGCAGGGTAACCCAGAGCGGGCCGCCCATCATCTGCTCAAAGACCTTTTTGAGGGTCTCCGGCATCTGCGGCAGTATGGCGTTGAAGACGTCGGTTAGGAACGCTGCCGCGATGGTGGCAACCGAGACGATGAGCGCGATGCACCATCCCGCATATTTCCCGAAATTGCTGCTGTCCAGCGCGAACCCGTCCTCGAACATGACGTTCCGGCGGCTCGCGGACGACGCGAACAGCATCGCCGGGATGAACATCAGGGGATATGAAATCAGCATCCCGTATTTTGTGGCGAAGTCCACCGACACACCGAAGGACAGACCCACCGTGACGATGTTGCCGAGTATCGCTCCCAGCATGAACATCACGGCGAGCCAGAATATTCCCGTGCCTCCAGGCACATAGAACGCGTAAGCCCCGAAAAGGTCAAATCCTTTCCCGTTTTCAGCCTTATGCCTTTTGAAAAATGTCATATTATTGATTTAGTGAGCGTTAAAAACAAGTTGAATTTTATGTACAAATTGTTCAATCAAATTGTTCAATCAAATTGTTCAATCAAATTGTTCAATCAAATTGTTCAATCAAATTGTTCAA
>CAKVAS010000040.1 GCA_934725015.1 uncultured Bacteroidales bacterium | reverse complement strand
AGTTTGAGGTCGCGGAAGAATATGCCGTTGAGGTTGTAGTCGTAGTTCTGCCCGGTGTGGGCGAGAATCACGTCGAAGTACTTCCTGCACTTCGTGATGACGGCCGAAAGACGGATTATCTCCGGGCGGGTGCCCACGATTATCAGCAGTTTCAGCCGGCCGTTGTCCTGAAAACGGACATCGGAGTAGTCGGTTCGTAATTGCATATGTATTTAGATTTCCAAGTTTCTCTATTCCAGCTACTGCCTATTATTGGGGCATAGTACCTACTTCAGCCCAGTCATGTGACCGGCAGCAAGGCTAAGTTCTACAGGTATTTCTCTGTTCTCGCTTCAGCAAGCTCTGCCTTATAATCAAAAGACAAATCTTCCGGGCATTTGAAATCTGTTTCCAATGCCCTTACCGATGATGAAATATAGTAATCTTTCTCCGACATCACTTGTTGTATTCCCGGACTATTTCGCGGCAGTTTTCCAAGTCGAGAAAATCCGGGTCGTAGTCCTTGTCCCAGCCGGCCCATTCGAGCTGTTCACGGTCGGAGGGTGAGAGGCGTTTGCCGGTTTTGAGTCTTACGAGAATCTCCAGAAGGCCCTCGTAGCCCCAGACGCCTCCGCAGTCTTCGGGCGGGCAGGCCCGCTTGCCGCCAAGGAAAACGATTTCCTTCGTTTCGCCGTCCCTGTAGGCATCGACGGATGAGAGACGCAGTTCGTGTTCCCAGCCGTCACCGAAATCATACTCAAGAGTCGCTGTCTGGGCTTTCTCGGGCAGAAGGTCAGCTATCGTATAGTCTTCCTGATCGAGGTAATCGTCATCGCCGTATGCCTCACGCTGATAACGCGGGAGATAGTAGTTGCCTCCCTTGATAAACTGGTTGAGGTGTCCGCCTCCCCAGCCCATCAGGTCAAGCGTCAGGTCGCCCAGATCGCTGAGGCTGATGTTCGACGGAACCTCAATCTTGCGCCAGATTGCAGGCTTGATGCCGCGGAGCGTGATGCGGATGGTGTATTTGAGAACCTCCTCCGCAAGCAGATAGGGAGGATAAAAAAGCTCATCTGCCATAATCGCACTAATCTTTAACTCGTCTGCAAAGATAGTAATTTTCACTCATTTAGTGCAATGTTTCGTTCATATGTGCACTCATTGGGTGCAAGTATGAATGAATTGCGGCGATTCTACAGGAACTCCACGAACTCGGGGGCGACTTCGACGGCGGCGACGAGGACGTTGGGGAGTTCGACGAGGAGGCGGCGGGTCCTGGAGCCGCGGATTGTCTGGAGACGGCCTTCGTAGCCGTCGAGGGGGCCGCCGATTATGCGGACGGGGCGGCCGCACAGGGCCGTGGTCAGTTCCTCGGGACGGTAGAACTTCGGATTGGAGGAAACGGAGACGGCGCGGATGAAGCGGTTCATGTCATCGTCGGGCACGACTATCGGCTCGCAGTAGTCGCCGCCGGAGGCGTAGCGGTACTGGAGCGTCGGGGTGCGGCTGACTATGGGGTCGATGACTGAACGGGAGGAATTGACGAACAGCAGATCCGGCATCATGGGGAAGAGCCTGCGCTCCTTCTTCCCTCGGGAAATGCAGAGCTTCCAGGCCATGGGAGTGAACACCTCAAGATGCTGCTCGGAAAGCTGTCTGTAGGCCGGCAGTTTGGCGTTTGACCGCTTCAGGTCACGCATCGCATACCAGCACACGTCATCGCATAGAGGATAGTCCTTCATCATGGTGAGTTCGAGGTCAGGTTGCTATAGAGTGTAGGCTTCTAGTCCTGCAAGATTCGGCATCACGCTTTCAATCAAGCAGTTACGAACATCCCGACAAAAAGTTCGGGAGATATGTTCAGCGGTGGAAATACCACCGCCCGAGCAGAAACGAATTGTATTGTCTCTACTGACGAAACCAAACATACGGCGGCAAAGTTAGGAAGAATTGACCAATATCAAAAATAAATTGGATAATTTGGCAAAAATTGCCCTACCTTTGTCATCGCGGGGCGGAGGAAGGAAGCCGACACCTCGGGCATGGATAAATTTTGATGAAGCATAAGACTGATATATGGGAACGACAAACGAGGACTTCAGGCTCAGGATATTCCTCACTCTCGCCGAGGAAGGCAGCTTCACGAGGACGGCGTCGCGGCTCGGCATCACACAGCCGGGAGTAAGCCAGAACATCTCCGAACTTGAGCGGTCTTACGGCCTCAAGCTGTTCAGCCGCGAGAGGGGTGCGGTATCGCTGACGAGGGAGGGAAAGGAATTTCGGGAATATGCGCTCAGAATCGAGGGCGCCTACCACGATGCGGCGACATTCGCCGAAAAGGGGGTGTCTGTGTCCGAAAGTCAAGAATATATTGCCGTGGACATAGTACGTGCCCTGCTTCCGGTGCTCCGCCGAATGAATCCGGGATTTGCCGAGGACATCGAGAGGCTGCTGTCGGCGTATTAAGAAGTGCTTTGGCGCGATTTTGGCTGAATATGTTTAGTTTTGTCCGCCGCATTCGGGAACATATCCGCAGGCGCGAAAATCACGATGTCACAAGACATTGACGGACAGGACATTGAGATGGTGTGGTATTGAGATGGCAGGGCATTGACGAGCATATATTTGATAAACAATACATTTATGAAACGGTTTTTACTTAGCATCGCGGTGCTTTTAGCCGCGACGGTCGCGTTCGGGCAGGACTTTCAGCAACTTCCGAACGACCCAAAGGTGCGCGTGGGCAAGCTCGACAACGGGATGACCTACTATATCAGGCACAACGACAAGCCGGCGCAGAGGGCGGAATTCTACCTCGCAACCAACGTCGGAGCGATTCAGGAGACCCCGGATCAGGACGGTCTCGCGCATTTCCTTGAGCACATGTGCTTCAACGGCACGAAGAATTTCCCTGGCAAGGCGCTTCTGGAGTACCTTCAGAGCATCGGGGCCGAATTCGGGGGCAACATCAACGCGGCGACGGGAGTCGAGGAGACGACCTATATGCTGAACAACATCCCGGTTACACGGGAGGGCATCATAGACACCTGCCTTCTCGTCATGCACGACTACTCGCACTTCGTGACCTGCGACCCTGTCGAGATTGACAAGGAAAGGGGCGTAATCATCGAAGAGCGCAGGGCGCGCAGGACAGCGTCATGGAGACTTCACGAGCAGTCGCTCCCCTACTACTACGGGGACAGCAAGTATGCCGGCTGCACGCTCATAGGCAGTCAGGAAAACCTTGAAAGTTTCAAGCCGGAGAGCCTCACGACCTTCTACCGCACATGGTACCGTCCTGACCTTCAGGCACTTATCGTGGTGGGTGACATCGACGTGGATTCCATAGAGGCCAAGATTAAGGCGACATTCGCGGACATCCCGGCGGCCGAGAACCCGAAGCCGAAGGACGTGATTAAGATTCCGGAGAACGAGAAGCCGCTCATAGGCGTGCTCACTGACCCGGAGTGCAGCTCAAGCTCGATTGAGGTCCTGTGGAGAAGCGAGGCTGACGACGAGGCCTACAACAGCACCGACGTCGGGTTCCTCACGGAGATGACAAAGACCATGGTCGCCATGATTATGGCGGAGCGCTTCGACGCGATTACCAGCAAGCCTGGAGCGCCGTTCCTCGGGGCCGACCTCGGAGCGGGCAATCTCTGCGAGACCTGCCAGGCGACCTTCGGCGACGTGTCTTTCAAGGACGGCGAGTGGGAGATCGCGTTCAGGGCATTCCTCACGGAGGTCGAGAGGATGAGGCGCTACGGATTCTCGTCAGCGGAGCTCCAGAGGGCGAAGGACAATATACTCAGTTCGTTCGAGAAGGCCGTGGAGGCTGCGGACACCCGCAAGAACGCTGATTTCGTGCGCCCGCTCATCAACAACTTCTTCGACAATGACCCGTACATGACTCCGGAAGTCCGGTACGAGACGGCGAAGCAGCTGCTCGGACAGGTGCCGGACATGATTTTCGCGCTTGCGGCAAACGCGCTCATCGACGGCAAGAGCGTGTCCATAGTTTATAAGGCTCCGGCAAAGGAAGGCCTCGTGCACCCGACCCCAGAACAGCTTCAGGCAGTATTCGACGAGGTGGCAGCCGCTGAAATCGATGCTCCGGTCGAGGAAGAGGTCGCATCAGAGTTCGTGAATCCGGCGACGCTCAAGGGCTCAAAGGTGAAGAAGACCGCAAAAGGGATATATGGTTCGACGGTTTGGACCCTCAAGAACGGCGCGAAGGTCGTGGTGCTGCCTACGGAATACAAGAAGGACCAGATTCTCTTCACATGGTTCAAGAACGGCGGCGAGACGCTCATCGACGACGCCGACCTCCCGTCTTTCGAGGACAACATCTACGCTCTCTTCCAGCGCAACAGCGGCATCTCTAAGTTCAGTTCCAACGAGGCTTCCAAGATGCTTGCGGGCAAGAACCTCAGCGTTTCTTCATACATATCCCAGATTCGTCACGGAATCAGCGGCAGCACGACTCCGAAGGATCTTGAGACGGCTCTCCAGATTGCCTATCTGACCTACTGCGACCCTCGTTTCGACGAGCAGGAGTACGAAGTCGGCATCGAGCAGATTAAGGCCGTTCTCCCGAACATAATCAACCAGCCGAACTTCAAGCTCCAGACGGAAATCGGCAGGACAATATACGGGCCGGACTGCACCAGAAATATAGAACTCAACGACGAGACGCTTGAGAAGGCCAACCTCGCGACGATAGAGAGGGTCTATCGCGGTCTGTTCAAGGACGCCGCCGGACTCACCGCCATATTTGTCGGAAACATTGACCTTGAGACGTTCAAGCCGCTCTGCGAGAAGTACATAGGTTCAATCCCGAAGGGAAGGAAGGCAACGACATGGAAGGACAACAGCCCTAAGGTCGTGAAGGGAGAGGTGGTCAACCGCTTCAGCACAGATATGCAGACTCCGAAGAACACGGTGCTCCTGTTCTACACGGCGTCAATTCCTTATTCAGTCAAGACCTCGACGATGCTCAAGGCCGCCGGCTACATCCTCGACATGATTTATATCGACACTCTCCGCGAGGAGGAGGGAGGAACCTACGGAGCTCAGGCATCCATGAGCATGGTGGCACAGCCGGAGGCGCAGGCACGCGTTCAGATTGTGTTCGAGACCAACCCTACCCAGTGCGAGAGGCTCATCGATCTGGCCAAGGAAGGGCTGCACAAGCTGGCGTACGAGGGACCTACCGAGGAGCAGATGACGCGCACTCTTGAGAATTTCAGGAAGGAGATTCCGGAGAAGAGGCTCAACAACAGCTACTGGCTCGGTAACCTTCTCACCAACGAGTACAGGGGAACGGACTATGATGCGGAGTACGAGGCTGCCGTCGGCGAGATTTCGGCCGAGAACATCAAGGCCGTGCTCCAGAGCGTGCTGGAACAGGGCAACTGCGTTGAAATCGTGATGTCGCCGGATAAAACCGCCGAGAGAGAATAGCGGGGCGCATAAAAGGCGGTCTGCGGCGTTGGACGGATTGATGAAATCCTCACAGCCATCAGGTTGCTGCGGTATTCATCCGCACCGTCCGCCTTGCATCCCATCCTTTTATACATCCCCCTTCAACAACTGGTTCAGCAGTTGATTCAAACAACTGGTTCAACAGCTGATTTAGACAACTGTCTCAGAAGCTGATTCAAACAACTGTCTCAGAAGCTGATTCAAACAACTGTCTCAGAAGCTGATTCAAAC
>CAKVAS010000039.1 GCA_934725015.1 uncultured Bacteroidales bacterium | reverse complement strand
AATCAAATTGTTCAATCAAATTGTTCAATCAAATTGTTCAATCAAATTGTTCAATCAAATTGTTCAATCAAATTGTTCAATCAAATTGTTTTTATGGACTACTTATTAAAGAGAGGGGATGAAGAAAAAGATGAGATGCAAGGCGCACTGGGGATTTCAACACCGGAGCAACCTTATGGTTGTGAGGATTTGAAATCCCCATGCAACGAAGCAGGTCGCTTTTTCTTCGCCCCGTTATGTGTGAGGATTTGAAATCCACTTGCAACGAAGCAGGTCGCTTTTTCTTCGCCCCGTTATGTGTGAGGATTTGAAATTCACTTGCAACGAAGCAGGTCGCTTTTTCTTCGCCCCGTAACTTCTTCGCCCCGTTATTTATACAATGGGGTTGGATAGATGCCCTTCTCCGCAAACTCCTTGAACTTGTCAACCACGCCCTGCCTGTCGGCCTGATAGGTGACGCCGAACCAGCGTGAAGGGGTTGAGATGAGCTCGCAGCTTGCCGCTCCCTTCTTTATGAGGGTGTCAACCGCATTCGGGATGTAGAACTCGGCCTTGAGCTCGTTGATGTTCTCCTTGAGGAAGTCAACGAAGACTTTTTCGCTCTTCTCAAAGTAGTCAGGCGTGAAGCCCCACATATTCATGGAACAGAGAGCCTTGTCCGCAAGGATGACGTCCTCTCCCTCGCTGTTCGTCGCGTGAATCTTTCCGTCGGCCTGACGGATGACATTGTGATGTTCCTCGACATGAGTAAGGAAGCCGTTCTCGTCGGCAGTTCCGATTCCGCGTGACACCGTGCCGGAGTCAGAGAGCGTGTTGTCAATCTCGAAGCCCACGAGAGCATATTTACCCGTCGAGCCCTCGTTCTTCTTGAACCAGTCGGCGAGAACCTTGAATGATTCCTTTCCGTAGTAGTCGTCACCGTTGATGACGGCGAACGGCTCGTGAATGACGTCCTTGGCCATAAGCACGGCGTGGTTGGTTCCCCAAGGCTTCACGCGCTCAGGGTTGAGAGCGAATCCTGCCGGAATCTTGTCGAGTTCCTGAATCACGAAATCAAACTGGAGCGGGGTGCCGTCGAGGCATTTCACATGGCTGTACCTTTCCGCGACGTGCTTCTTGAAGTCCTCAAGGAAATATTCCCTGACGATATAAACGACCTTTCCGAATCCGGCCTGTACGGCGTCATAGATAGAATAGTCGATGATTGTCTCGCCGTTCGGGCCGAGTCCGTCCATCTGCTTAAGTCCGCCGTAACGGCTGCCCATTCCGGCTGCAAGTACAAGAAGTGTAGGTTTCATAATAATTGTTTTATTAAGTTATATTCCTTATTTTATATGTGAGCCCGGTTCACGGATTTTACGCATATTTCGCATAAAATTGCGGAACAAAGTCTCAAAATCCTACAAAAATAGTTAATTTTGCAGAGATATGCGGTAATTTTTTTTGTTTTGAGCAGAATTAGGGATATATTTGAGAAGATAAGGGGTGCTTTCGGAAATCTGAGGGAGGCTCTCAGGGAGCCGAAAAAGTCATTTCTGTGCTTTGCGGCGGTGGTTCTGGCGGTATTCCTCTATGCCTGGACCTTCGGACACGGAAACACGTTCATCAGCTGGATTCGGGCCAAGGCCGAAATTGTGTCGATGAACCGTCAGATTCGGGAATATGAGGAAAAGACCGTCGAAATGGACGGACGCATCAATGACCTGAGGACCAGCCGTGACTCCCTTGAAAAGTTCGCGCGCGAGAAGTTCTTCTTCTCCGCCCCGGACGAGGATGTCTATGTCCTCGGGGAATGACCTCGTGTGACGGTGACGGCGCGGACTGCAATCGGGAGCGGCGATTGCCGCAATAGGAACAATTCATAACCGTTGTTTGACAGGCGTGGAATAAGGATGTACCTTTGCAGCCGTAAAAATTAGTGGTATTAAAGTAAAGGTATTTATGAAAACGGCAATTTTTGTTTCTCTGGTTGTTATTTGCGCGGTTGCCTCATTGTTCAACGCTTATGCCAAGTCCGGCAAGCATCTCTCATTCGCCGTAAGGCGTCACAAGGACATTGACGTAAGGAACGGGATGGTCAAGTAGTTGTGACATTTGAATTTTAGTCACGAATGAACTATATTTGCAGGTAATCTTTACCTGCTTTTTTGATTTTTATGGAACTGCGTCATCTACAGGCATTTGTAAAACTTACACAGACATTGAACTTCTCGGCGGCGGCAAGCGAACTGTGCATCACGCAGAGCACGCTGTCGGCGACAATCAGGCAGCTTGAGGACGATCTCGGGGTCGAGCTCTTCACCCGCAACAGCCACGGGGTCACCATCACGGAGGCCGGCGAGCAGCTGCTTCCGTTCGCGCAGGAAGCCCTCTATCAGGCGGAGAACTGCGTGAGCCGGATGTATGACCTCAGCAACATGAAGTGCGGCAGGCTGAAAATCGGCGTCACGCACTCGTTCTCCCTGATGATGGTGGAGGCCATCCTCGCGTTCAACAGGCAGTACCCGGGCATCGAGCTTGAGATTCACTACAAGACGATGGGCGAGCTTCTTGACAGGCTCATCAAGCACGAACTCGACTTCGTGCTGTCCTATAAGCCTTCGATAACGAGTCCGCTCATCGAGTCGCACGTGATTTTCGATGACCGGCTCTCGCTCGTCGTCTCTCAGGACAATCCTCTCGCCTCGCTTCAGTCGGTGAAGGTCGGGGACCTCGCGAAGTACAGGCTGGCTCTTCCGGCGAAGGGGCTTCAGGCCCGCAACCTGCTCGAGGAACTGTGCAAGGCCCAGGGCGTGGAAGTTAAGGCGGCCATCGAGTTCGACCTCATCACGCCGCTTCTGAGGCTGGTCTATAACAGCAATTTCGCGACCGTGCTCTCTTCCGCTTCAATCCAGTCCCACGACTATCTGCGGGCGATTCCGATTGATGCCGAGCACAATCTGATGGAGGGCTCGTTCCACATACTCAAGGGAGCATACAAGAAGAAGTCTGCAAAGGAGTTCATCAGGATTCTGTGCGAGACTGAGGCTGTGAGGCAGCGGCGTATCGACGGATTTGAGTAGTACGGGGCTTATTGTCATGTCGAACGGAGTGAGATATCTTCGTGCGGGGATTCAATATGAATGAAGATTCACTCGACTTCACTCCGTTTCGCTCGGAATGACAGGTGTCTTTGTGCGGGGATTCATATGAATGAAGATTCACTCGACTTCACTCCGTTCCGCTCGGAATGACAGGTGGATGATGAAAGGATTTATTTCTACAAACATTGAAAACATGGAATGGTTGAATAATCTTGTGTCGGGACAGGGCGTGGCACATTCGATAATAATCATAGCCCTGACAATCACGGCGGGTCTGCTGTGCGACAGAATCAAGATAAAGGGCGTGAAGCTCGGCGTGACGTGGATTCTGTTCATCGGGATATTCCTCGGGCAGCTCGGCTTCACCCTTGACCCCACGACCTGCCACTTCGTCAAGGAGTTCGGACTCATACTCTTTGTCTATTCTATAGGTCTGGAGGTGGGGCCGCACTTCTTCTCGTCGTTCAAGAGCGGGGGAGTGACGCTGAACCTGCTCGCGACCGGTATAGTGCTGCTCGGAACCGTCACCGCCTATCTGATTCACGTCATCACCGGTGAGGACCTCTTCGCGATGACCGGCGTTCTCTACGGCTCGGTGACCAACACTCCGGGACTCGGCGCGGCGCAGCAGACATTTTCCGACCTGAACGAGGGGCTGAACAACGCCAAGTTCGCCTGCGGATATGCCGTGGCCTACCCGATGGGCGTCATGGGCATAATCCTGAGCGTCATTCTGATACGCGTGATTTTCCGCATAAGCCTCGACAAGGAGCAGAAGCACGACACGAAGATTGACCACGAGGCGAAGGCAGCCGTGGCTCAGAAGATTGAGTCCCCGGACGTCGGGCCGGTCTTTCTCGGCATCATGCTCGGCGTGCTCCTCGGCTCGATTCCGATTTTCTTCCCGGGAATGTCGGTTCCAGTCAAGCTCGGACTTGCCGGCGGACCGCTCATCGTTTCCATACTCATCTCCTCGTTCAGCGCCAAGGTGGGGCTCCGCACGGGCATTTCCCCGTCGGCGAACCTGATGATGCGTCAGGTCGGCATCTGTCTCTTCATCGCCGCCGTGGGCATCAGCGCCGGTGACGGTTTCGTCGAGACCATCATGAACGGCGGCTACTGGTGGATTCTCTATGCCTTCATCATCTCGACGCTCCCGCTCCTGATTGTCGCGGCGTTCGCGCGGATTGTGCTGCACCTGAACTATTTCGCCATCATCGGCATGATTGCCGGCGCGACCACCGACCCGCCTGCCCTTGCCTACGCGAACTCCATATGCGAGAGCGACGAGGCCGCGGTGGCCTATTCGACTGTCTATCCGCTGTCGATGTTTCTGCGCATCCTTGCCGCGCAGGTGCTGGTCTTAGTAGCATGACGGGGCGCCTAAAAGGCGGTCTGCTCTTGTATTGGACCCATCCCGTCCCCTCGAAGGGGAAGTGGTGCTCCGTGCACACTATCGCACAAAGCCCTCGCTTCGTTGTTCTCCGCACGACGCTTATGCGTCTCTTATATAAATAACCGGCTCGGACTGTTGTGTCCGGGCCGGTTTGTGTTTTTTTTGAAAATAATTGGAATAAGTTTTCGATTTTGAGGAGGACTACTTTATGAGGTTTCCTGTCTGGTCAAGACTGAAGGCGAACCAGTCGGAGCAGTCCTGATAGCTGTACGGGATGTATTCCGCGCAGTGGACGAACACGAGGTTCTGCTTCTTGTTCACATAGACATCGACCTTGAGCCCGTTTCCGGCCTCGGTCTCGCTCCAGTCCATCTCGGAAGGGTCGTTCTTCAGGGCGTCGAGAATCTCGGACTTGCGGCTTGCAGGGAAGTATTTGGTCTTCTTGCAGAAACAGATTCCTGACTTACAGTCCTTGTAGCCTGACTTTGTCGTGAAGAAGAGCACGACTCCGCAGAATGCGAGGCAGCAGCCGAGGATGTTGACTCCGACTGAGGACGGAATGATTACGGTGATGATTCCCGCGATGACGAGAACGGATGATATGATGATGTCGAGCGCGTTGTGCACCCGTTTGAAATCTTTTGTCATAGTATTATATTATTTGTTTTCAGATTATTCCAAGGCACTCGACTTCGAACGGGGCAATCTGCCATCCAGAACGAAGTGAGAGATCTTTTTGCTCGGGGGAGCGGCGGTCTCTAAGAAACTAAATCCGCAGGCGTTCGAGAGCGACGGCCGATGAAAGCCCGGACAGGGCTCCGCTCACGGGACTCGTGATGCGGTCCAGCATGAAATTGCCCGGACGCGCAGTGCAGACAGTCTTTCCGCTGCGGAAGAATCCCGTGCGCGAATGCTGCTGCGGACTGTTGTTCCTCTCTTCTGAGAAATTGCGGACACGGGAAGCCGCGCTGACGGTCCTTGCGGCAGAAAATTCAAGGCCTCCGTCATTCAGGGCTGTCCGGTTGCACCAGTCCGCATCCTCCTGCCCTCTGTCCTGACCGCTGAAAATTGATGATTGGGAACAGACTTGTTTTTCATGGACATCGTCATTTCCCCGCGCCGTCTCCGCCCCGCGAGTCCCCGACAGGGCAAACACGGCGGCAGCGAGCGCTAGGAGTCTGACAAATGCCTTCATGAAATCTGATCAAAAATAAAATCTGCTCAACATTATTCGTCCGTAATTGTTACGACATCGGCAGTCCGTTGAAGACTGCACCTGCAAAGTTAGTCTTTTTATTTGGATAATGTCATATCCGGATGTCAAAATGTCACGGAGTGTTTTCGGTGACGTAATGGCTTCAAATTTGTTCGGAGATTCTGCCGGAATTGAGATATTCCCTGACAATACAAAGAGTAGTATAAACTTAAAAGATTTTGATTATGCTGGACTTTATTTCACAGATTACCGGTCGGGCAGCCAAGGCTGTCAGGAACTGGTGGATGCTTCTTGTGGCCGGCCTGCTCGTCATCGCGGGCGGCGTCACCGTATTTTTCTTCCCGGAAGACAGCTATGAGATTCTGAGCGTCGCTTTCGGCGTGATCATGCTCCTGACAGGAGTGACGGAGCTGGTTCTGGCCGTGAGCAGCCGCAACTGGTTCATGATGAGGGGCTATAACATCGTCGGAGGCATTCTCGACCTTCTTGTCGGAATCATGCTCTGCGCGTGTCCTCAAGTCACGATGGTGGCACTTCCGTTTGTTCTCGGAATCTGGCTCATCTACCACAGTTTCATGGTGATAGGGCTTGCCGGCGACATGAGCGCGTTTAAGGTTTCCGGCTCAGGATGGCTAATCTGCGGGGGCGTGCTGATGCTTCTTCTCGCGATCATGATTGTCCTCAAGCCGTTCTCAATCGGAGTGAGCGCCGTTGTGGTTCTACTCGGCATCGGCCTCATAGTCTTCGGTGCTGTGCTCGTCGGCGCGTCGCTCCGCCTGAGCCGTGTGCACAACTACTTCAAGGAAATCAACGATAACGTTGAGGAACAGTGACGACGGACGCGGGCGTCAGAAGGGCAGCCCGCCTGACATTTAACTGTTCCCGCCCCGGCACTAAGGGACTGCATCGTGCAAGAACGATTGTCTTGATGACAATGCTGCAAAAAAGTGAAATTTTCTATTGCATATTAACAAAACCTTCGTACCTTTGCAGTCCCGAATTTTAGGGCAGACATTGAGATATGGTGTAATGGTAGCACTACAGATTCTGGCTCTGTCAGTGAGGGTTCGAATCCTTCTATCTCAACAAAGTGCCTTTCGCAGGCAGAACAACGATGGCGGGATAGCTCAGCTGGTTAGAGCGCATGATTCATAATCATGAGGTCCCCAGTTCAATCCTGGGTCCCGC
>CAKVAS010000038.1 GCA_934725015.1 uncultured Bacteroidales bacterium | reverse complement strand
CCATCGCTCGCCAGCATAAAAATATGCCCAGCTCAACTCAAATCGCTAAAAACTTTGGGATGTTTGCGGAATTGAGGGATAGTTGAAATCCAGTCGCCCGCCGCCTACCCGGGGAGAAAGGAAATAGAGATACACTCCAACGGACGAATCTTCAAATGCTGCGGCAATCCCGGGAAGGGGAAATATGCCTTCCGCGAGACAATCGCCGCCCCGTTTGTCATCAACATCAAAGGAAATGAGCCGGGGGTCATCAAGGTAGAATAGCCGGACGACCAAATTTCTATCCGCAATTTAGTGCAAATTTGCAGTAAATTTCGGATAACAAAACTATTTCCCCCAAATATGCCTCCATCGTAGAGACAAGCAGGCAAACCCGTAAATCACCGCCACTCGTCCATAATCCAGCGGCGCTCGATGTTCCAGCCGAGATTTTCAAGAATGGCTGGACGCACTACCTCGCGGTCAACGGCTGAGGGCGCGGAGGCGTAGTTCGGGCCGTCACAGATGATGCCGTAGATGTAGCGGCCTTTCTCCTCGTCAAGGACGGCGATGTCTATGCGGAAATCGGATGTTCCTACATTAGTGTTTACCCTGAGCCCGCGTTCACGCAATTCCGCGGCGACCTTCTCCACCCAGGCATCGCGCTCTGCGGCTTCACCGGAATACTCCTCCAAAGTCTTCCGGCCGTCGGATGCGTAACGGAGGAAATCGCGAAGCCCGACAACGCCCTTGGGGGTATTGTAGTCAACCCTGATGTCATCCGGAGAGAGGGACGAGAACACTTTCATCTCGCAACGGGCCCTTGAGACTGCCACATTGAGCCGCCGCCAGCCGCCGCTCTGGTTAAGCGGGCCGAAATTCATCGGAATGCGCACGTTCTTGTCAGGACCATAACCGACGGAGAACAGAATCACATCGCGCTCATCGCCCTGAACATTTTCCAGGTTCTTCACAAAAATCGGCTCATCCATACGGGAGGCTATCTCCTTCAGGCCGGGATTGTTGCGCAGCATAGTCTCCAGACGCCGTTCAACCGCGACCTGCTGAGGCTGGCTGAATGTTATGATACCTATGCTCCTGTCCGGCTCATTCTCCAGACGACGCTTTATTTCCGCGACCACCGCTTCCGCCTCCGCCTTGTTCTGGCGTGTCCCTCCTCTCTCATACAAGCCGGCGACCCGCTTCAGCGTCACCTTGCTTGTGAGGTCGTCCGTGGAAGGGAAGGTGAGCAGGGAATTGCCGTAATACTTTGAGTTGCTGAATGTAATAAGACTTTCATGCCGGCTACGATAGTGCCATCTCAGCGTGTTTGCCGGCAGGGAAAGCGAGATGCAGTCTTCAAGTATGCTTTCCAAATCCTCGCGGTCGGCATTGTCCTCGTCAAAGGACAGGGTCTCGAAGAAAGTCGTCGGAGGCAGCTGCTTCGAATCCCCGGCGACAATCAGCGAATGTCCCCTGCCAATGGAACCGACGGCCTCGCTTGTCTGCATCTGCGAGGCCTCGTCGAAAATCACGATGTCGAACAAGTCGGGGTTCGCCTGAAGATACTGAGCCACGGAAAGAGGGCTCATCAGCATACATGGACACAGCCTCGGCAGCAAATCGGGAATCTTTGAGAAAAGAGTCCTGAGGGACATTCCCCTTGCTCCGCCTCGGATGGCCTTTTTCAAAATCGTGAGCTGCGGGTTGAACGTTTCCTGCGCGAGTGCCTCAATTCCCGAATACATCCTGCGGCATATTTCTTTCCGGCAGCTCTCCCTGAACGCGCGCTCCGTCTCCCGATAGTCCCGGACGGTGTTGCTGAACATATCTCCGCAGAACATTCCCAGATGCGCGTCCGAGGAAACCCTCTTCCTTACATAGCTGTATTGCAGGCTCTTCATCAGGCTGTCGGGAAGCGCTTCCGGCGTGACCTTGCAGACCTCGAAGTCCGAGGCCATGACCCCAAGCCCTCGGGAACGGAGGACCGTGCGTCGGCTGTTGTATATGGCATAGTCCCTGAGGCTGCCCAATGCTCCGTACCATTGTCCGACCTTGTCACGGCGCGAGTCGCTGCGGTTAAGACCCGGGCCGTTCCAGAAGTCAACGCCGAGGATTTTCGCGAGCCTGCGGGAACGGATGCGGAACAAAAGACGGCCGCGCGTTGCGAGCAGCGCCTCCATCTCGTCCTTGAGGCGCTCCATAAGGGCGGGTGTATATTCACTTAAAGGCAAATCGAGCAAATCCCGGATGTCGTCCAGAGAAACCCGTCCCGCCGCAGCGGCAAAGTCCCGCACGACAGCCTGCATCTGCCGGACTGAATCCGGAGTCAAGGACGACATCACGGTGTTGGGCATATTCCGGAAGGGAAGATTCGACGGAGAGGCCAGATACTGCGACAATGCTCCGTACAAGGTCATGCCTTCGCCGCCGGAAATGTGCAGCGCCTCGACATGACGGTCCAGCACCGAGCGCAGTTCCGCGACCCTCGCCGCTTCGGAGCCAAATGTCCCGCATTCCGCCGGAGCCTTCTGTTCCAATGTCTTTTCCAGCTTGCTCAGGACCATCGACTTCTTTGCCTTGTTGGAATGGAGTTCGAGACACAGCGGGCCGAGACCGATTGATTCAAGACGCTTCTGAACGACCTCAAGCGCAGCCTTCTTCTCTGAAACGAAAAGCACGCGCTTGCCATGATAGAGGGCGTTGGCGATGATGTTCGTAATTGTCTGGCTCTTTCCCGTTCCCGGAGGCCCCTGCATGATGAAACTCCGTCCGTCAAGGGCATCCCTTATCGCCTTCATCTGCGAAGAGTCCGCGTCTATCGGCAGAAGAATCTCGTCCGGAGGGCAAAGGGAGTCAATGTCCCGGCCAATATTCCGGAGCGGCTTTATCCGTTTGTCGAGCGCACCGTTCTTGAGGCTGGAAATCATTGGATTTGAGTCAAAAATCTTATGCCAGGAATGTATGTCGTTCCAAATGATGAACTTGCTGAATGTGAAATTGCCGAGAAACACAAGAGGCGCCACATCCCATCCCTTTTTGTCCATCACCGCCTTGCGCACGGTATTCAGCACAAGCCTGACGTCGGTGTGCCCGTCCTTCTGCGGAAGCGGGTCAAGGCCGGGAATCGTGAGTTCAAAGTTTTCCCTGAGCATTTCCAGAAGCGTCAGATTTATGACAGGCTCCTCCCCCGTTGCCACCAGCGCACCACTCAGGCGCATTATTTCACAGGGTATCAGCAGAATGGGCGCATAGTGTTCCTTCTGACGCTCCGTGTCCGTCCATTTCAAGGCCCCCGCCGTCAGATACAGCGTGTTCGCGCCGTTTTCTTCCAGAGACCGCCTCGCCGTCTCCCTTAGAGTCGTCATGCGCGTCTGAGTACTTTTTTCATCGACAAAAGTGCGCAGACGGCCGTCATAGACCTCCTCGTCGGTGAATGTCTGCATCTTATCCGCCGCCGCTATGGCGGCATAGATGCCGTTCCCCGTCATCTGTCCCTCCCAGAAGTCCGGACAGGGGCCAATGCGCATCGAACGTCCGTTTTCAAGCGCGGAGACAATCAGCTGAGTGTTGGGATTCATAAGCTGAAGAATGCTGCGCGGATGGATGTTCAGGAGGTTATTGCGGAGAGTCAGATCCAGAAGCTTGCGTTCCCAGATGATCTGTTTCTCGACGAAGGGCTCCGCCGTCAAGTCAACCTTGTCGGAGGCCGGCAGGGCTTCGGGACGCTGTTCCACGTCAGGGGTCCCGTCGGGAATGATTTCGTAGCCGTCCGCCGTCCACACGCGCTGCGGCAATGGATTCACGCCAAGCTTGCGCGCCTCGTGGATGTCAATCACGCACTCGAACGAGTCCGCGTCCGCAAGCGTTTCCTCCGCGGCAAGGACTGCATCGTCAAAGCCCGTGCTGATGCCCTTGTCCATCTTTGTGGTCTCCACGGGAATCATCTGGTTTATGCCTTCCGCATCGCGCTTGCGAAGCAGCGACGGGTCGTCGCTCACCGCGTTCGGAGAGATGGCCTCCTCGTCAAGCCAGGCCCCGGCGTATGCGTGCGTCCGGTTCAGAATCACCAGCGGGCGCAGGCTCGCGGCTTCAAGACAGGAGACATAGAGCATCGTTGTGTCCAGACAGGTCGCGAGCCTCGTCCCGACTATCTCTTCGGGCATACGGATGCGCTGGCCGCTCTCGTAAAACGATGCCGGAGGCAGGGCGTATGCGATGCTCAGGTCTTTGATTGCACCGAAAATGGCCGCCATCATCATCTTGACTCTGCCGGGGTCGCCGCCGGCATAGCCGTCCATGGACGGATTGCCGGTCCATTCGAGCATACGCCGCGATGCAGCCTTGATGATGTTCTTAACTTCCGGGTGGTTCGGCACGCAGAAACAGGCCAGATGTTCATCAGCCCGCCTGACACCCTCCCACTGGTCATAAGGAAGTATGGTGATTTTGTGAGTGAAGGACACGGGAACGAAGTCCTCTTCTTCGGAACTGACCTTTATGCACAGCACGCCGCTCTGACACTCAGTCAGGTTTGCAAGATAATTCGTTGAAATGTCCGCCCGGACATCATCGATGACGACAGACGCCCCGTCCTTGATGTCCCCGATATGCAGCGAAGCGCTGTGAATAATCTCCGGATCCGATTCGACCGTAAGCCGCAGCCCCGTCAGAATACCTCCGGAAGTGTTCTTTATGACAATACGGTTCACCGCCCTCATCCCGTTCCGGAACCGCGCATAGCTGAAGATGTCGGCGCAATGCGCCTTGATTGAAACTGATTCTGCCATTTGAATGTTCTTTTTCTTCTATATACCCGGGCTCATGGATTTATTGCAGAAATCTTTCATAATTTTCATGACTCATCGTCAGCATCAATTTCAGGATCGCGGCTAATGGCATCATAAAGTTTTGACACAGTGGATTCTATGTCAAACTCAGGGAATATGGGATTGCGGTAACGGGAAGGGGCGGACGATGGGACCTTCTCCGGTTTTCGGCTCATGAAGGTCGGCTCATCATACATTTCATAATAGTCCTCAGCGCTTATACCCATCAGCGAGGGCAGTTTATCCAAAGCCCTGCACTTGTGAATGCTCACAAAGCTTCTGGTGACATTCAGTTCTTTCACCGCCCGGTCAATGAATGTACCCGGATCCTCCAGGAAAAATTCAAGGATGCACTGATCCAAAGGGGAAAGCTTGAGTATGGCAGCACGAAGCCTTTGCTTGAGATTGTCCAGTGCATTGTCCGGAATCCGCGCAGACAGACTGCCCAGCGAGTACTCGGCCTCCTCTCCGGCGCTGACGTCGTTCAGCATCGCGAGAGATTTGGTTTCCCGCTCAAACTCCCTCAGCAGCTCATTATGCACGACACGTGAAAGAAAAGTTCCGAGTGAAGCTCCCCGTGCAGGCTCGAACCGGGTGAAGACCTTCTGCAGGGCCTCCATCGCCGCATCGACGGTCAGCGCTTCCTCATCGATGCGCTCGTCCCAACGCGGAAGGGAACGCCGAAGCCTGGAAATATGATATTGAGCATATCCCATCGCCTGCTCATAGTACAGGGAGCAGAAATTCTGCCAGTCCTTTTCGTCATTCTTCATCTGGGGAGCCATAACATACAGCCTATTGTCAATCCCGCAATATTTACTAAAGATTTTCATTCGCCTTCCATCCGTCAACAGTGCGGGTCTCGGAGGAATCGACGTCGCCATTTCGAATGTCGCCGATGAACTTATACACGGAAAATTCTCCTTTGGCAAGTGCCGGAGCATACAACTGACTAAGAGAGTTCAGAAACCCCTTCTTTACCTCCTCGTTTGGATAGTCGATGGTATATGTCTGAAATTCAGAATTATAGCCACTTATCGTCAGGTAGCCTGACTGGTACATCAGAGTGATTGGCTCCGGACTTACATAGTTCGTCCCGGTGAGCGTGTCAGCAGGAATATCATCCTTCGATATGTTGTCGAGGTTATACTGCCCCTGTTTGAGATAGCGCACAAGGAATGTCGGAGTGCCCGTCTCGAACCAGTACATCTTGAATTCATTGGCACAAAAAGTGTTCAGGAGACTGAACGGGTTATATACGCCAAGAGCCTTGTAATGGAAATGATAGCCATCGTACATCGACTTCAGCTTTGCATAACACCCGTCCTTGGTGAGTTCATTGCTTTCAGCAAGTTCCGCCACGCTATCATCGAAATATGCCTTCAACTCGTCTTCTGAGATTCCACAGATGTCCGAATACTGCAAATCCATCGAAATGTCCCGCAGGTTATTCATCCCGCTGAAGACGCTCATCTTTCCAAGCTTCGTCACCCCTGTGAGAAAAGCGAAGCGGATGAAACCGTCCTTGTTCTTTATGACGCTGTAAAAACCCTGAAGTTCACGGCGGAAACTGTCCATCAGGTCCGGAGCGTCAATGTTGTCAACCACAGGCTTGTCATACTCGTCTATGAGAATGACGACCTTCTGGCCGGTCTTTTTGAAAGCCGCCTCGATGACTGCGGAAAAACGTGTCGCAGGCTCCTCAAACACCTTGATGACGCCGAACTGACTCTCCCACGCCAGCAGATGCTGGTCGAGTTTACCGGCAAGATCGGCAACGGATGTATAGCGACTTCCAGTCAAGTCCAGATGAAGAACAGGATGCGCCGTCCAGTTTTTCTCAAGCCTCTCAATCGCAAGACCTTTGAAAAGCTCCTTACGTCCCTGAAAATATGCCTCCATCGTCGAGACGAGCAGACTCTTTCCGAAACGGCGCGGGCGGCTCAGGAAATAATACTTCCCTGTCGATGCGAGGCTATAGATTTGAGCTGTTTTGTCAACATAGACATATCCGCTTTCACGGATATCTGAAAAACTCTGTATTCCAATCGGGTACAACATAATCGTCAATGCTTTATCCAACCTGCAAAGTTAGCAAAGATTTTTTTTGTTTCCGGGAGTTTACTTTCGGGAGAATCTTACATTCTATATAGGCATCGGGACGGACATAACAAGCCGCTCCGATGTCAATTGCGTGAAATTTATCACAATTCAACAAAAAAGCATATATTTGCAAGTAGAAATTTTTGCAAAAATTTTCTACCTGATAAATGAGAATAATTGATAACATAGAGCAACAGATTCGACAAAGTGAAGCAGGAAGTCTTTTCTTTGTCTCGGATTTTGCGACATCCGGCAATGACGTGTTCATTAGCCGAGTGCTGTCTGAATTCGTTGATGCAGAGCTTCTATATAGGTTGGCCAAAGGGGTCTATTATAAGCCGGTGAAGACCCGGCTTGGTGTTTTGTATCCAGAGGTGCCGGAAATTGTGAAAGCGATTGCCAGACGGGATAATGCTCAGGTTCTTCCGACTGGCGAGACAGCTCAGAATATGCTCGGATTGTCCACTCAGATGCCAATGAACTATATTTATCTTACATCCGGTTCCGCCAGAAAATTAACAATCGGGCCAAAGACAATTACGTTCAAGCGTTGCGTCCCGAAGAATTTTGCCTGTAAAAATGAATTCCTTGCCATATTGATTCAGGCGTTAAAATCGATTGGCCAAGATAGGGTAACAGATGAGCATAGGATTATCATTAAAGGACTTCTTAAGAATAATTTGCCGATTGTGTCCCTTGAAGAAGACTTAAAGACAGCACCTGTCTGGGCAAGAAGAATAATTGCAAACATAGCAAAGGAGATTGAAAATGAAAAGATGGATTGATGCGACATTGCTTGAACGCAAGTTTATGCTCCAACAAACGGCCGCAAAAGAAAGCTTGCCGGAGTATGCGGTAGAAAAGGATTGGCGGCAGAACTCGATGTATGTATGCAAGCTCTCGGTCTTACTGAGTTTAAGATAACGCCGGTTGTCAATGATGAAGACGGCAAGGCAATCTCAACAGATGCGGATCCGACGGTTTTGCTGGTTGATTACAAGACGATTTCCGATTTTGCATCGCCCTATGTCCTGTCTAGAGTCAAGGTTGAGTTGAGCTGCCTTTCAATGGATGAGCCGTTCGAAATGAAGAGCATCACTTCTTTGATAAGCGCATCGTTTCCGGATGAGGATGAAGATACGGAGAGCGTAATTCCTGTTGTCCTGCCATCAAGGACATTCCTTGAAAAGGCCTTTCTTTTGAATGAGGAATTTCAAAAAGAAGAACCGAGAAGCCTCCGCATGACAAGGCATTTATATGACTTGGAGCATTTGATGGATACGGAGTTTGGAATTACGGCTCTTTCAGACATGGAACTGTATTCCAAGATAGTTGAACATCGCCGTAAGTTTTATCATGTCGGATATGCCGATTATGACAAGGACTATCCCGACAAGATAGACTTTTTTCCTCCAGAGCGTTGCCTGTCTGCCTGGAAAGCGGATTATTCCGAAATGCTTGAACACTTCGTCTATGGAGAAAAAATTCCATTCGAAAGGCTGCTTGAACGGATTTCAGTATTGCAGAGTAGGTTTCGTAATGTCAAATGATTGGATAACTTTCTACAAATCAAAATGAACGTAAAACGAGAGTTGTCTAAGTTTACCTTTTGAGGTTTTTGACATCTATTTAGGCAGCAATATCGTTGAATGTTAAATGACAAGATTATGGATGAAGAAAAGCAGGTCGCGGAAGTGGCGGCAAAGGAAGAATCGGTGAATGCGGAGGGCGAGAAGCAAAGGAGATGTATTTGAGGGTAATCCAGAAAAAATGTCTGCCCCCCCCAAAAAAGATATATAGGAGATATATTATAATGAATTATTTTGAGTTAATTGACAATGTAATGAAAGTTGGAAGTCAATACATTGGCGCTCCAGAGTATCCACCATCATACTTTAATGGAGAAATTTTTTCTTGTATATTTTTATCTATTTTTAATTTTTTCATTGTATATTAATTTTTATAAGTATATATTTGAGTAAGCAATGTCATCAGAGTGTGGAACAAGCCAGAGTT
>CAKVAS010000037.1 GCA_934725015.1 uncultured Bacteroidales bacterium | reverse complement strand
TTAAGGTCTTTTGCAATATAATTATTTGATAATCAATATTATAAACTACTGTTTTCTAAAATTTGTCATATACTAAGTGCTTAAATATATGAAATACCTACCTAAATTTTTGATTTTTAGCCTATTATTGATTGTTGTCGGGTGCAGCAAGGGGTATGATGACTCTGTGTTGACCGTCATGAGAGCCGGGGGTATGAAGATTGAGCAGTTGTGTCAGCAGATGAATATTCAGTTTCCGACAAGCGACGAAATCCGGAAACACTTCTGCTGTACTTTCGCCATTGGTGGAGCGTTGGCCGTATTGTTTGGAAAAAAACATCCGAAATGGAATAGGAGGACTGACGGTAATTCACTACTTTTGCAGTGGCCTTGTATTTCGTTGCCTATTGATTTATATGCAAACCTTTAAACACAATTTTATGAAACATATGCTATTTATGGCTATTCTGCCAATTTGCCTCATTTGCGGATGTACGGAAATGTATGATGATTCTGAAGTCAAGCAGTCGATAGCAGGGCTTGAAAGTCGGGTCTCCGCATTGGAAACGGTATTGAATGCCTATAAGGGAGGAACTTTAATCAAAAGTGTAACCACTGTTGTTGGCGGTTGTTCCATCGTTTTTACCGACGGCACATCTGTGCAGATAGTCAATGGCAAGGATGGCAAGGATGGTAAGGATGGTAATGACGGGAAAGACGGAAAGGATGGAGATACATATATCGCCGAAATATGGAATGAAGATAAAGAAGTTACATTTAAACTGACCGATGGGCGTACATTTTCCATAGCAAAGTATTGTCCTTTGAGTATTGAATTTGATTCCGGTGATTTGTTGCTGATGCTGCCGAATCAGAGTCGAAAAATCCAATACGCCATAACATCTCAGACAGAAAAAGTAGAGATAGAAGTTTTATCATCTGCTGACATAAATTCGCGTGTTGTACCTGATACGGAGAATCCGCACATGGGATATATTTATATAAAGACAGGGGCTGCCGTAAGTGAATTATATAGCAAGGTCGTTGTGTTGGTGACAAATGGAGAGCAAATAATCATGCGTAAGCTATTGTTTACTGACGAAGGGATTGATGTTGTCAACGATACAGATAAAACAGTTTCGTCTGAAGCAAAGGATGTGAAACTTGATTTTATTTCAAGTGTACCTTATGAAGTGTGCATTCCGGAAGATGCAAAAAGTTGGATTACATACGAGCCGACAAAAGCTGCGGAAAGACAAAGTATAATTATTTCTGTGGCTAAAAACGAAGGGCAATTCCGGACGGCAGAGATTACTGTTCGCAGCACGGACGGAAAACTTTCGTTGACTTTTATTATTACTCAGGCTGCCGATATGAATTATGCTGAAGGATTTGACCGCCCGGTTCTCGAAGATATGTATAAATCTTTGAAAGGGAAGAAATGGAAATACACATCCAATTGGTGTACGGAAAGTCCAATATCCTCCTGGGGAGGAGTGACGGTGGATCCGATTACTGGTCGCGTAGTTGAATTGTATTTTTTCGAACCGGATATGTCTGGTGACATACCTGAATCAATAGGGCAGTTGACTGAGTTGAGAAAATTATATATCTACTGCCTCTCAACAACAAAAATCCCTGAGGGCCTTGGCAAACTGACAAAATTGGAGTCTTTGACTATAGGGGCACTTTGGCAATCGGGAAAACATATTTCCGGTAGTTTTCCTGAATCTATACTATCACTGCAGTCTCTTAAGCATTTGGATATACATCATCATGAAATAACATCTATTCCTTCTGGAATAATCAAATTGAGCGGTCTTGAGGAATTGATATTAAATGGAAATAAACTCTCCGGACAGATTCCTGAGGAAATCTGCAGATTGACGAAACTTCGTGAGTTGGATTTGTCTTCGAATAATTTAAGCGGGAAAATACCATCCAGCATAGGCGCTTTAACTAATCTTGAAGTATTAAACTTGGGAACTAACGATATGTCTGGCGAAATACCTGTCGGTATAGGTAACTTGAGAAACCTGCGGGAATTAAATTTGGGAGGTAATAAGTTAAGCGGGAATATTCCTGCGGAATTGAGTGGTCTGGAGAGTCTTGAGCATTTTGCATTGCAGGACAACAAATTGACTGGAAACATTCCATATGTCGGGTATATGAGAAAACTGAAATACATAAATTTGGAACAAAATGGACTAAGCGGAAATATCCCTGCGGAATTGTCTGATTTGCCTGATCTGGAGTTTATTTCACTCTTCAGTAATGCTATGACCGGAGAAATCCCCGATGGAATTGCAAATTCTGGTAAATTGAGGGAGCTTCGTTTGAACTACAATGGTTTCACGGGAGGATTACCATCAAGTCTGTTATCCCATCCTGAGAGTTTTGAGTTGTTGTGGTTGGATCATAATGAATTGTCGGGGAAAATTCCAGCAGACTTTTATCAGACAAAATGGTGGCGTAATTCATGGGGGTGTGTGACGGAAGGGAATTCATTCGACTTTACAGATGCCTCTTTTCCCGGACCGGATTTGTGCTTTGATGTGGAATCACTCGGGGATATGAAATTCCATATTGACGAGGAGTACAAGAAAAACAGTTATACCATATTGTTTCAATGGGCAGTGAATTGTTCGCACCTTGACTCAGCGGTGGAGATGCTGGTTAATATACATAATCAATATAGTGATAAGGGCGTGAAAATTATTGGCCGAACACTTTGGGAGTCGAAGACCTCCAGTATCTTTCAAATGATGCCATGGAAGTCGTATTTCTCGCAACAATTGGACTATCCGACCTATCTTGCTCCTACTATCACTGTAATAAACAATGACGGAATGGTTGTTTTTTCTGATCTCTTGCAGAATCGTGCGGATTTGCCAGATGTGATGGCCAGATTAGTTGCGAAAGGCACATCCGCTCAGTGACAAAACATAAACCCGAAATAAACTCTCGGGCCGCGGACGAAATCGCTCTGGCGGGAGGTCATGTCGAGGAGCCAGTCGGCTTTCAGGACGAGATGCACCCGGGTCGTCAGGGCGTATTCGGCGCCGATGAAGGGGGCGAGGGCCATGAAGGTGTATTTTCTGTAGGAGGTGGTGCCGTCGTCGAGGGCGAAGTCCCCGGTGGTGTCCTGAAAGACTGTCACGTTCTTCACTCCGCCTCCGCCGATGGTGAGACCGGCGAACGGGAACCAGCGGTCGAGGGGAAGAACCCCATCAACGAGCAGGCCACCCCAGCCGGTGTGTTCATAACTGCCGTTCTTCCTATAGCGGAGGTTGGAGGAATAGCCTTCCGTGCCTATGCGGAGGTGCTTGCCGAAATGAATCTTGAGCGCTCCGCCTATGCCGAGGGGCAGTCCGCTTATTTTCGCTGTCACGGGAACACCGCCATTCGGGGGCGTGAATGTCACGTTTCCTGCGGAGACATAGCCGCTGTGGACCATCATGCCTCCGGAATAGCCGGAAAACGCCGGCGGTGATTTCCGGGGCCGGGCGTTGCTGCTGTCGTGCTCCCGCGCCGCCGAACTCATTGCGACGAGGAGAAGAAGGGCGGCCAGGGCCGCTGCATACCTGAGTGTTGCCATAGTCCGATATTGCACTAACATTTTTCCTAATATTTTCACGCCGCAAAACTACACTTTTTCATAGAGATTTGCAACAGTGCGTCTCGTTGTTGATTTTTTACCGCCAAATGGCGGTGATGTGAAATTTTTGTCTTATCTTTGCCCTGAACAAATTTTTGATGTCATGAAAGAACGCACGATTGAGGAGATACTGAGGAGCCCGGAGGGGCGGACGCTGGAGTTCAAGGCGAGCCTGCCGAAGAATTCCGATTTGGCGAAGACCGTAGTTGCCTTTGCCAACGATGCAGGCGGGGAAATTATCATCGGCGTCGATGACCGTCACAGGGCGGTCGGGGTGCCGGAAGAGGCGCTGCCGCAGATTGAGGAGCAGCTGAGCAATATGATTTATGACCGGTGCTATCCCACGGTGCTTCCGGACATTTCGTTTCTGTCGGCCGGCGGGCGCAGTCTCGTGCGCGTGAGGGTCTATCGGGGGAGCACGCCGCCGTACTACCTGAAGTCTGAGGGGAAGGTCGGCGGGACTTATGTGCGTGTCGGCTCAAACAACCGCCTGGCGGATGAGGAACTTATCGGCGAGCTGGAAAGGCGGAGACGCAATGTTTCCTTTGACGGGGAAATCGCTCCGGAGAAGTCGTTGGCGGAGCTTGATTTCCGCAGTTTCAGGAGGCTGTATGAGGAAAAGACGGGAGAGCCTCTGGACGATTCGGCGTTGCAGAAGCTTGAACTGGCGAAGGCCGAGAGGGGAGTCCTGTATCCGACCAATGCGCTTGTGCTGCTTTCTGACGACGCGCTGCACCGGAGCATGTTCCCGAACGCGAAGATTGAGTGTGCGCGTTTCAAGGGAGTCAGCACGGGCGAGTTCATTGACCGGAAGACCTACGACTACGGCATCGCGGAGCAGGTTGAGGATGCGTATGCGTTTGTCCTGCGGAACATCAGACAGTCGGGGTCGATTCAGGGGGTCTATACGGTGTCGCGCTGGGAGTATCCGGTCAAGGCGCTGCGGGAGATCATCCGTAACGCCGTGGTTCACCGCCAGTATTCCCTGGCGGGAAAGGACATCAAGATTGCCGTCTATGACGACATGATTGAGATTACAAGCCCCGGGCTTCTGCCTCCGTCCATCGACTATTCCGACATGGAGAGCCGACAGTCTGACGCCCGGAACAAGGTCATCGCTCCGGTCTTCCGGAAGCTGGGAATCATCGACCAGTGGGGTAACGGGCTGAAGCTCGTCGCGGAGGAGCTGAAGGACTACCCGGAGATTCAGTTCCGCTGGCGTGAGGTGGGCCTCTCGTTTCAGGTGCAGTTTGTCAGGAAGTTCGTGGACGACGCTGCGGGCGGGGGAACCGGATATTTGTCCGAGCCCCAGGCCGTATATCACTCTTCAAAGGCGGCGGCAGAAGACACCGACCCTCCGTTCAATGAACCGAGGACGTCGTACAGCTTCCACGCCCCGACGGCTCCTGAGAAGCTGCTGCTCAACGAAATCGCGATAAACCCGTCCGTGACAGTCCCTGAACTTGCCGCATCCGCCGGGATGAGCCTCCGCAGCTGCGAGCGTCTTGTAGCCTCTCTCAAGTCTTCGGGAATCCTCAAGAGGGTTGGCTCAGCCCGAGGCGGCCACTGGCAGATAAGGCCATAGCCGAACCGACCCGCCTACTGCTGAATCAGCAGCTTGGAGTTGATGTTGTCGATTGTGATGGTGCCGAAGCGCTCAAGGACGCTCTGACAGAGTAATCATCGCTCAGGCAGGTGATCCGCAGGGTCGAGCCAGAACATCAGCCTCCAGTTAAACCGTTTCGGCGGATTGCAGGTTCCCTCGTCGACGAACAGTCTCCACACATAGGGAACAGGGGTGACTATACCGTAATGAACATGTGCCGGTGTCGAGGCCGCATTGCCGCTCTTTCCCAGTGTCCCTATTTTCTCACCGGGCTTTACGAACTTGAACTTCGATGTTTCCACGCTGTTCAGGTGCAGATACTCGTGAATCCTCCATTTCGGCCCCAGAACAAACACGCTGTTGCCGGCCTTTCCGGGCATATTCTTGGCATAAATCACGAGTCCGCCCGTCTGCGAAACCACGGGTGCACCCACCTTTCCGAATATATCCACTCCTGTATGAGGCCATCCCGCAGTTCCACGCGTCCACGGCCAATACCAGAAACTCTGATGATTGTAGTCTCCCGGATTTCCGCATGGCATAGCCTTCCGCTCCGGTATTAAAAATCCTGCCAATAAGATTGTTGCCGCAATGGCCAAGGCTATTGTCCAAAACTTTCTGATTCTTCTGTGCTTCATCTCTTTCTATGATTTTTTGTTCGTACATCATATCAATATCGGAATCGCCCCAAAGGTAAACATCAGCAACAGAATATTGTCATGGGCGGTATTCTGAATGTGAATTTTTTACGGGTTTTAGATTTCGCAAGGTAAAAAATCTTTGTTAACTTTGTGAGTTGGATAAAGCATTGACGACTATGTTGTACCCGATTGGAATACAAAATTTTGAAAAGATAAGGCAGGGCGGATTTGTCTATGTTGACAAGACCGCGCAGATTTATAAGCTGGCTGCCACAGGGGATTATTATTTCCTGAGCCGTCCGCGCCGTTTCGGAAAGAGTCTGCTTGTCTCGACGATGGAGGCATATTTTCAAGGCCGAAAGGAACTTTTCAAAGGGCTGGCGATTGAGAGCCTGGAGAAGAACTGGACGGAGTATCCGGTTCTTCACCTGGACTTGACCGGAAGCAGGTATAATTCAGTTGACGACTTGTTAGTCAGCCTCGACCAGCATCTGCTGGCGTGGGAGGGTAAGTATGGGGTGGACAAGGTGTTTGATAATCCCGCAGCCCGTTTCAAGGCAGTCATCGAGGCGGCTTACAGAATGACCGGCCAAAAGGTCGTTATTCTCATAGATGAATATGACAAGCCTGTAGTTGACAACATCGACAATCAGGACTTGATGGATAGATTTCGCCGTGAACTTCAGGGCTTTTACAGCGTCATCAAAAGCAAGGACGGGTTCATTCGCTTCGCTTTTCTCACCGGGGTGACGAAGTTCGGCAAAATGAGCATATTCAGCAGTTTGAACAATCTCATGGATGTTTCGATGGACTTGGAATACTCGGATGTCTGCGGCGTGTCGGAGGATGAGTTGAGGTCGTACTTCGACGACAGTGTGGAGGTGCTTGCCCAAAAAAACAGCATCAGTAAGGTGGGATGTTATGCGAAACTGAAATCGATGTACGACGGCTATCATTTCAGTGAAAACGCAGCTGGCGTGTACAATCCTTTCAGTCTGCTCAATACCTTTAAGTCCGGATATTTCCGTATGTATTGGTTCGAGACAGGAACTCCGGCATTCCTTGTTCGCTATCTCAAGCAGGGGAAATACAACCTCGACAACATATCGAAGAACAAAGTCTCTATAGATGCTCTTACGGGCACGAACTATGTGAGCCCGACCCCGATAACGCTGATGTACCAGACCGGCTATCTGACAATCAAGGGATATGATTCTCGTTTCAATGCCTACAACCTCGACTATCCGAACGAGGAAGTGAAGTCCGGTTTTCTCAAATCATTGAGCCAACTCTATGCTCCGGCTCTTATCGACGGCGAATTTTCGGTCTATAGTTTTGTCGATGACATCGAGCGCGGCGACGTCGAATCTTTCATGACCCGTTTCACCGCCTTCCTCTCCGGCAACGACTACGAAATCCAGGGCGACCTCGAACTCTACTTCCAGAACACGATGTCGGTGATGTTCAAGATGATGGGGCTCTATGTCAAGACGGAGTACCACACCGCAAGAGGCCGCATAGACATAATCTTCGACACCGACAAGTATGTCTATATCATCGAGCTCAAGCGCGACCAGTCACCCGAAATCGCCCTCAAGCAGATCGAGGAAAAGGGCTACGACAAGCCGTTCCTCTCCTCCGGCAAGCAAATCATCAGGCTCGGCATCAACTTCTCCTCCGAGACCCACACCGTTGACGGCTGGAAAGCGGAATAAGGGCAAATCTGTGCGAATAAACCTCTTACAGGAATGTAATGGCAAAGAAAAATGCGCGGACGGCTGTCTCGCCGGATAGCAGTCCGCGCATTAGTTGTTTCATAGGTGAACAATATCTCTACTGCTGAATCAGCAGCTTGGAGTTGATGTTGTCGATTGTGATGGTGCCGAAGCGCTCAAGGACGCTCTGACCGAGGAGGAGGGGAGCCTTCTGGCTGTGGACTACGGAGGCATCGACATTGCGCAGGACCGCGTCGCCGATTTTCACCTCGCGCAGGGTCACCGTGGTCCCCTCGGCAATGTCGCCGTTGGCAATCTGATAGTACTTCCTGCCCTTTATGTCTTCTTTTGACAGCTGTCCGTTCTTCAGCATGAAATTGGCCTCGACGGAAGAGATTGTTACGTCGGACGCGCCGGTGTCGAAAATCATCTTGAGCTCCAGCCCGTTCACGCTGCACGGGACCTCGAAAGTGCCGCCGCCCTTGCGGCTGATGGCAATCTCCGTCGTGACGTGGCTGTTCTCATTGCCATTTTCGAGCTCCGACTCATGCAGGCGGTCCAGAAAGCGCATCTGCCGTTCTTCAGATTTCTTCCGGTATTCTTCGACCATCGCCTTGAAGTCATCCCTCTCTCGAATCGGGTCCATGTCGTCATCCGCCTCTATGTGCGTGAAATTCACATATCCCTTTTCGAATGCCGTCTTGAGAGCCGCTACGGCCTCGTCTGTTCTTCCCATCCGGCATAGCAGGCAAGCCTTGTCATACCATACGCCGCCATTGTCCGGATTCGTGTCGATAATCTTCTGCATCCATTCTTCGGCCTCCTTGTCCTGCCCGAGAAAATGAAGAGCGTACATCCTGCATGAGCCGCTGGCTGCAGTCGTGTCAGTCATAACTACCTGACGGAAATCCTCTTCCGCTCCTGCCGCATTGCCGTTCTTTAGCCTCATCTCGCCGCGCATCAGGAAAATATACGGGTAGCTTCGGTCCAGATCAATCCCGGTGTCATACCATTTCATCGCCTCCTCGTCGTTGCCCATAAGCTCGAAACACCAGCCTTTTGCATAATAGCCCCACCCCGATGTAGGCTCGATTTCGATGATTTCGTCATATACTTTAAGCGCGTCCTCATACCTCTGCATCCTCTTCAGTATGTGCCCCTTCTCGGCCAATGCGTTTATATCTTCCCTGTTTTTGGAAAGATACCTGTCAATCTCTTCGAGGGCGAGTTCGTTGAGACCGATTTCTTCCAGACATTCCGCAGTTCTCATGGACACATCCTCGCCGAACTCGTTCATTATTTCCCGGTAGGCAAAGAATGCGTCCTCGTATTCCCCGGCTTTCTGCAGCATTGCCGGGAGTATATATTTGAAAATCTCCGGATTCTTGCCGTTCCTCACCCCGCCGCGAAGTTGGGCAATCGTGTAGGTCGTATGTTTGACCATTATTTTCCACATCTCGTCATCGACAAGATTGAGATCCTTGTCGATCAGTCTGATTACGCAGTCAATCGCCTTGTCCGTCTCGCCCTTGCCGTCATAGGCCAGCGCCCCGTAGTGCTCGACCTCGGCATAGTCCGGTGACAGAGCCCGGCATCTTTCAAGGATTTCAATCGCGGCGTCATAATTCTCCCGCTCAATCTGATTCCTCGCGAGTCCTACCATCGCGGCGGTGTCTCCCTCGTCCTCCTTGATGCATTCATTGTAGGCCGCGTCCGATTCGCCGTATTTGCCATTCACGTACAGATAATGCGCATAGCCTCTCAGAAAGCTCGGCAGGCTTTCCTTGTTGTCCTTTCGGGCCAGTGCAACCGTGAGTCCCTGCTCCTCTTCGGCCTTTTTCAAGTCTCCTGAATCCTCATAGACGGCAGCTTTCCAGGCGTGCAGGGTGGAGTTCGCAATGTCGGTTTTCTTCGGCTTGTTGACTTTTATCGCATGGTTCAGATCAGTAAGCGCCGACGCATACTCCTCGGTGCTCTTATAGACACGCGCCCTCAGATAAAGCGCCTCCACATTGTCCGGCGTCGTCTTCAGCTGCTTTCCCAGCAGCTCCAGCGCGGTGTCCGTGTCATTGGAGTCGTTCTGCAGCACCTCCCAGGCCTTCTTCAGGTTGTAGTCATCCTCCGCGCCATCCTTGGACTTCTGCCCGAACCCCTCCGCCGGCATTCCCAGCGCAGCCGTCACCGCCAGAAGCAGCATCAAAATTTTTCTGTGTTTCATCTCTCAATGATTTTTTATTCGTACATCATGTCAATGTCGGAATCGCCCCAAAGGTAAACAGAAGCAGCAGAATATTGTCATGGGTGATATTCTGTTGCCGATTATCGGAGTTCGCGGAACATATCAATTTACAAATCAAAATCTAAGTATATGACAAAAATTTGAAAATATCAATTCGATAACGGTTTGTGTGGTTCAGAAGGCACTGTGCGATG
>CAKVAS010000036.1 GCA_934725015.1 uncultured Bacteroidales bacterium | reverse complement strand
TACATCGCACAGTGCCTTCTGAACCACACAAACCGTTATCGAATTGATATTTTCAAATTTTTGTCATATACTTAGATTTAAGCATTAAACAATTCTTCTTCACATATTTTCTTAATCTTTTCAATAGCACGAATTTGCAATGCCATTATTTTTGAATCCGAGGAGTTCTTTATGTTATCGGCCTTTGCAATGCGATTCGCGAGCAATGCGGCTGCATAATACGCCCTCACCTTCATCAAACGACACTTGCTTTTGTCCCGTTTGTTCAATTTTCCATTTACGAGAAAATTCGCGCCATAGCAATTCGAACATATATTGTAAAAATAACAACGACCAAAGCAATCTCCGTCTATGAAGTTACTCTCATCATTGAAGTCAGTCCCTTGTAGAGAGGCAAATTTTTCCGGAGGAATCGTCATCGGAGCAAAGAACTGACATGGGTATTTTTGTCCATCGACATCGTACAATGCCATATTTCCTCCTGTTCCGCACCATTTTCGTGTCTTTGCCCGGTATTCACAATTCTGTATCGGAATATTAAGGATGGGCGCCATTTCTAATTCCGGATTTGCCAAATAGAAAGAGGTCAATTTCTCTAATTGTTCACATAGAATGCTCACATATTTTCCGTCAGACCAATCTATGCCTTCTGCGAAATTTGTCCCGGCAAGTTTGAATCCAAGACTTTGAACATAAACAATGTCATCATACAAAGTACAAAGGCTTTCTTTTGAAATAGTCATTTTCACAGTTTGCTTTGGCCAACATTCCAAGAAAAAGTCCTTGTCAATCCTATCGAAAGAATTACTTCTATTTTTATCATGTGTTTCCTTGCGCCCGTCAAGGCTCAGTCCACACCAGAATCGTTCCTTATTTTTTCTGAGCCAATCCTTTATTTCTCCATGCACCAATGTGCCGTTAGTCGTCGTATAAAAGATGTATTTGTTCGGCCAATGCCTAGCCCATGCCCATTCACAAACATCTTTTATCACATCAAACTTAAGCCATGGCTCGCCACCGAAAAAATCAACATTTACTTCTTTCAATGCCGCATCATTCAAGTATGTTGCCAATACCGACTTTATCGCCTCCGCATCAGCGAAAGAACTATCTTTTTGATTTTCATAACAATAAATGCAATTGAGATTGCATTTGTGAGTCACAACAAATGACAAACTGAACGGAACCGTTCGCTTAGGTGCGTTCTTTTCAGTATCTTTGGAAAGTCCCATAAGCTATTTTTTGATGAGGGATGCATTCCCAAACCTATACGGCTCAGGAATGCACAACCACACTGTTTTTACCTCGAACTATCAAAGCAGTCTCCGGAGCAATCGCCCCAACATCCGCCTTCACAGCCACCGGAGCAAGTCTCATAACAGTCGCACTGCAGCATATGCACATACTCACTGTCATTGGCCGCTACGCTCTGATAAGCAAGTTCGAGCCCTTGAGAATGCAATATTCCCATTATTGCATTCGAGAAAAGATTTGTTTTCATCTTAGCATAATATTTACTCCTGCTCTTACAGCTTTGCAGGTCTTGCTTCAATTATGGGAATTTCACAGTTAGATTATCATACCATAAGTTCATCCGTATTCATTTTCGGGAGTCTTAGTTTTGCAAAATTCGGCAACTACAAGACTAGCATTTTCAATATCTTTCAAAGAAACAATTTCAATTGGCGTATGCATATACCTGCAAGGAATGCCCACCAAACCGGTCGCACAGCCGGCTCTGATTACTTGTACGGCACCAGAGTCCGTTCCTGAAACCCCAGACATTGCCAGACTCTGAGTTTTTATGGACATTTGGTCTGACAAATCTTTTAAATAGTGCTGGACTGACGGTGTAAAGTCAGATCCTATTGGTATAACAGGTCCGTTGCCAACGCGAATGTCACCATATTTTGACTTATTTACTGTTGGATAATCGGTTGCATGAACCACATCAACAGAGATACAGATGTCGGGAGCCACCGAATAGGAGGCAGTCTTGGCTCCACGTAGTCCTGTCTCTTCCTGTGCAGAAAAGACTATCACGATATCAGGCTCACAATCAATATCTTTGATAAGTTCCAGCATTCTGAGCAAAGTCAGAACCCCGGCTTTATTATCGCACCCACGGCTTGATATCAGACTGTCAGGCATTTCGACAAACAAAGAATCCAACATTATGCAGTCACCGACAGAAACAAGTTTCTCCACATCTTCCCTTCTTGACAGACCAATGTCAATCCACAAACACGAATCGTCAAAATCTTTATTATCCCACCCCTTGCGCATCATATGAACCGGTCTTGCGCCAATTACGCCATGCACTTCCGTGTTTTCATGCAAGATTTTTGTAATGCGACCTTTATACGACATGAAATCAACACCTCCGATTCCCGTAAAACGAATATAGCCGGAATCTTCAATATAACTGACCATCATGCCGATTTCATCCATATGGGCAACAAACATTATTATTTGGCGACTGCTAACGCATGAACCGTGTCTGCGACATATAAGATTGCCTTGGATATCAACCTTATATTCATCCACATATGAGGAAACAAGCCGTATAAGCGAAGCCCTTATCGATTGCTCATACCCAGACGGGGCTGCAATAGAGGCTATTTCTCGAAAAACATCACTGAGATTATACATACAAAAGTGGGCTTATCTGCGTTGGTCCGCTCCTTGAGGTCCTCGACTACCTATAGCACATTCCAACGAATAAGCCCACGAGTTCTTTTCCGAACTATGTGGGCGTTAATTCCGTTGTGCTACCGCTGAAAGTGTCGAGGTTTCAAGGATGCACGGACATTAACGCCTGTTAATAAATATGTCTTGTTTTCTTTCGCAAATATATCTCTTTTTGCTCTGATTGCAAATTTTTTCTATGAAAATGAAAATTGCAACAAACAGTACCGGCTTATCGCCCAAGCTGCTTCATGGCATACAAGGGGCAGATTTTGACATGGCGGACGACCGGCGGCTGTTCTTCTTTATCCACATAGTCAATTTCGCCGAAATTCTCAAGCGAACAGCGGAACGCTTCCGTCAGGTGCTTCTCGCGCATGAACAGCCACAGGCTCTTCATGCCTCCTTGAGTGCCGGACTTGACTTCAATCGGAGTTACCGTCGCATTGAGAATTTCGAGATAGTCCACTTCCGCCACACTATTGCCGGTCTTTTCCCAATAGTACAGCTTCTGTCGCTGAACCGCAGGCTTGTTCCGCATGATTTCAAGACCAGCGACCATCTCCGCGATACGTCCCTTGTTGACAAGTTCCTGCGGAGAGTCTGTCATAATCGACTCTATCAGCTGTTGCGACAGAGTGCCCTCAAGGTTGAGCACTGCCAGAAGGAGCCCAGGGTCGAGAAAAAGAACCTTCTGCCTGCTCTCATCCGCCTCCGCATCAAGGGGGATGCCGTTGCCGGAAGTTGCCACTACCGGCGAAACGATGCCGGCGAGAGTCAGCAGGCGGAGCGCCTCTCTGATTTGCGAACTTCTATAGTCCGCTGAAATTTGCTTAAATGTCAATTTTTCGCCAATCTGGTGACATACGCCTCGCATCGTGACGCGCAGCAGGTCGGGATTCGCCCGTTTCTTGTATTTGCCGAAATCATCTTCATACGTCAGGACAATATCTTCCTGTATCTGACGGCACTTTAAGAAATCTTTCGTTTCCGTCCATGCCAAGACGGCTTCCGGCATCCCGCCAACCAGCAAGTATATGCGGAAAAGTTCAATAAGTTTCTCATGAAAGGCAAAGTCGAGCGGATGCTTACTATCTGATTTTTCGCGCATTGCGATAAGTCCCTCATCATGGATGGCCGTAAGAAACTCATCGAAAGTCATGGGATACATGAATATGGAATGAATCCGCCCGACTCCGAATGTCGGCAATTCCTGAAGCGTAAACTCCAGAAGCGAGCCTGCCGCTATCACATGGAGTTCGGGATATTCTTCCTTAAAGAAGCGAAGAGCCATAATTGCTTCCGGACACTCCTGAATCTCGTCGAAGAAGAGAAGAGTCCGCCCCGCCACAACCGGGATTCCGATGTAATTTGCAATTTTCTGGCAAATGAGCCGGACATCAATGTCTCCGCGAAAAAAATCCTTGACAGCCCGCTGTTTCTCAAAATTGACTTCTGCAAAATATGTGAAGGATTCGCCCAAATGTTTCACCGCCGACGACTTTCCGACCTGTCTGGCGCCTCTTATCAGCAACGGCTTGCGCATCGCCGAATTTTTCCATGCGAGCAACTGCTCATCGACATTTCTTTTTATGTATTCCCTGTTTGGCATCGTAATCACTTATCAATGTGGTACAAAGATATAAAAAGTGCTCAAATCCGACAAATAATTTGCTTCAAAGTGCTCAAATCCGACAAATAATTTGCGCTAAATTGCTCAAATCCGACAAATAATTTGCGCTAAATTGCTCAAATCCGACAAATACTACGAGTTCAGGACATGGAAGACGACACCGGAGACCATGGCCTTGAGTTCGTCGATGAAGGCGGAGGCCTCGTAGTCGCCGCGCTCGATCTGGCGGAGCTTGCGTTCCCAGATGCCGGTGAGTTCGGCGGACTTGAGGAGATCCTCATGGATGGTGGAGATCAGGTCGCGGCCGGTGTCGGTCGGGAAGAGGCTCTTGCGCTCACGGCGGATGTAGCCGCGCTTGAAGAGCGTCTCGATGATGGCGGCGCGGGTCGATGGGCGGCCTATGCCGTTTTCCTTGAGGGCGTCGCGAAGTTCCTCGTTGTCAACTAACTTGCCGGCCGTCTCCATAGCGCGGAGAAGGGTCGCCTCGGTGTAGGGCTTGGGAGGAGTGGTCCAGGTCTCCTTGAGCGTTGGGGTGTGCGGCCCGGACTCCCCTTTCGTGAA
Organism: uncultured Bacteroidales bacterium; assembly: GCA_934725015.1. Lineage (GTDB taxonomy): Bacteria > Bacteroidota > Bacteroidia > Bacteroidales > UBA932 > Cryptobacteroides. The sequence continues at coordinate 5,510 of CAKVAS010000036.1, read as the reverse complement.
GTTCGGCATAATCCTGAGATCCGCGCCGTCGGAAGAGCCTTCGCCATCTCCCTGTGAGCCCCCCGCAGAAGCCTGTCCTCCGTCCGGCTGCTGTGCGTTTGCCTGCGGCCGCTGCTCCACCGATCTCCAGCCGGGTCTCAGAATCTGCTTGCCGGACGCCTTGAACTCGATGTCGGCGACCCTGCCGAGGACCGTCGTCGTCGAAATCTCGCAGTCGGGGTAGAACTCCGCGATGAAACGGCGCGCCACGAGGTCATAGACCATCATCTCCTGCTGCGTGAGGTTTGTCGCCGGAACTCCGGTCGGGATTATCGCGTGGTGGTCCGTCACCTTCGAGTTGTCGAAGACCCGCTTCGTCTTCGGAAGCTTCTTCCCCTTCAGCGGGTCGGTAAATTCACGGTATGCAACGAGTCCTTCGAGAGTCTTGGGGACTTTCGGATATATGTCGTCGCTGAGGAAAGTCGTATCGACGCGGGGATATGTCGTCACCTTCTTCTCGTACAGCGACTGGATGAGGCGCAGGGTCTCGTCGGCGCTGAAGCCGAAGCGCTTGTTGCACTCGACCTGAAGCGAGGTGAGGTCGAAGAGGCGCGGGGCGAATTCCTTGCCTTTCTTCTCGGCGATGTCGGTGACCGTAAAGTCGTTGCCGCTTATTACCTCAAGCAGTTTCTCGCCGTCTTCCTTCACCTTGAACTTGCCCTTGGTCGAACTGAAGACAGTGTCGCGGTAGGTGGTCTTGAGCTCCCAATACGGTTCCGGCCTGAAATTCTCGATTTCGTTTTGCCTATTTACAATAAGAGCTAAAGTAGGGGTCTGTACCCTGCCGATTGACAGCACCTTACGGTCACGCGAATATCCTCCTCCATATTTCAGGCTATAGAGCCGCGTGGCGTTCATCCCGAGCAGCCAGTCCCCGATGGCGCGGCACAGTCCGGCTTCATAGAGCTTCTGGAACTTGGAAGAGTCCTCAAGGTGGTTGAAGCCTTCGCGGATGGCTTCCTCGGTGAGGGATGAAATCCACAGGCGCTTGACCGGACACTTCGCCCGCGCCTTCTGCATGACCCACCTCTGGATGAGTTCGCCCTCCTGCCCTGCATCGCCGCAGTTCACAATCATGTCGGCGTTCTGCATCAGCTGTTCTATCACTTGAAACTGCGCCTTGTAAGTCTCGTTGTCTATGAGCTTTATGCCGAAGCGCGGAGGCATCATCGGAAGGGTCGATAGCGCCCATGCACGCCACTTCGGGTCGTAGTCGTGAGGCTCCTTGAGCGTACACAGGTGGCCGAAGGTCCATGTCACCTGATAGCCGTTGCCCTCGATGTAGCCATTCTTCTTCAGCTTGGCTCCCAGGACATCAGCGATTTCCCTCGCCACACTCGGCTTCTCTGCGATGCAAACTACTGCCATAAATCCCCCCTCCCGTATGTTTCATTACCCCTCCCGTATGTTTCATTACCCCTCCCGTCCCCTAAAAGGGGAAGTGGTGCTCCGTGCGCACCATCGCACAAAGCCCCCGCTTCGCTGTTCTCCGCACGGCGCTTGTGCGCCTTTTTATCATTTGCTTGATTACTGCATCTAGCCATTAAATTTACGCTAAACTATCTTCAATAAACTCAAAAATCCTCTCCCCTTCCGTGAAGTCGGGGATTTGAAAGGAACTGTATTCGCGAACCACTTCGGGCGGGTTGGTGGTCGTGATGCCTATCACGAGCGCACCTGAGGCCTTGCCGGAGCGGAGGCCGTTTATGGAATCCTCGAAGACTACGGAATGGGCGGCGTCGGTGTTGAAACGCGCCATCCCCCTGAGGTAGCAGTCGGGATCAGGCTTCGAGGCCGCGAAGTCCTCGCTTGTCAGGATGGCGTCGAAAAGTACCGGAATCTCAGGCCTTTTCGCATAGACGCTCCTCATTTTCTGTAGATTGGAACTCGTCACGACGGCCATTCTGAACCCTCGGCGGCGTCCCTCCTTCAGGAAATCGACGACTCCGGGAATGTAGTCGTACGGCATATTCTTCTCGAACTCGTCAAGACGCGCGACAATTGCAGGCCACAAATCCATCCGAGCCCCGAAATATGTCGAAAGGATGCAGTCCAGCGTGCTCCCCTTCACGGTCTTTCCGAAATCGGTGCGGCCGAGGTACTCCTCTCCGAGCGCGTCCCAAAGTACAGTGTAGAGCTTTTCCGAATCGACGACAACTCCGTCGAAATCAAACAGCAGCGCCTTGTTTTTCATCGTCCTACACATATTTCAGCTCCATATATGTCGCTCCCATCTGAGCGCCGAAAACTCCGCCGATGAACCCGACGAGGTCGCCCTGTGAAATCTTGCCCTCGCGTGTGAGCATTTCTATGGACTTCGCCGAGAACTCTTCCTTGTCATTGACCTTCGAGAACGGGTAGGCCTTGACTCCGAACACAAGAGCCAACTCCCTCATCGTGCAGCTGTTATAGCACATGGCATAAACCGGAACTTTAGGCCTGTAAGTGGAAAGGTAGCGCCCCACCCGCCCAGTGTAGGTATCGAACACGAGCGCCTTCACCGGCAGTTCCTGTGTCGCCGCGACGAGAGCCCTCGCGATCACGACGGCCACCGGCTTGACGGCGTTCTTCAGGTTCAGTTCCAGATTCACGTCAATGGTCTTTTCCGTCTGCAGGGCAATCTTCGTCATGGTCCCCACCGCCTCCACCGGATATTTCCCGTAGGCGCTCTCACCGCTGAGCATGATGGCGTCGGCGCTCTGGAAGATTGCGTTCGCGACGTCGGTCACCTCGGCACGGGTCGGACGCGGATTCTCAATCATGCTCTGAAGCATCTGTGTTGCAATTATAACCGGCTTCTTCCTGTCACGGCACGCCTTCACGATGTCTCTCTGTATCAAAGGAATGCGCTCCGCAGGAATCTCAACACCCAGGTCTCCGCGCGCAACCATAATCCCGTAACTGTATGTCAGGATTTCATCGAGGTTGTCGATGCCCTGCTGGTTTTCAATCTTCGAGATAATCTTCAGATGGCTGCCCCGCGCGTCAAGAATTTCCTGAATCTCATGAAGGTCGCGGGCACTGCGGACAAAGGAATGCGCGATGAAGTCGATGTCCGCACCGATTGCCCATTCGATGAACCTGCGGTCTTTTTCCGTCACCGCCGGAAGGTTTATGTGCACGGCGGGAACATTTACGCTCTTGTGTCCCTTGATTATGCCCTCGTTCATCACCTTACAGATGAGTTTCCCGTCCTCTTTCCCGACAACGGACAAATCCACGGAGCCGTCGTCGATGAGAATGTCAGACCCCACGGGCACGTCCTCTGCCATGTGCGGATAGGTTGTATATAGGACTCCCCTGCGGCAAGGCTGCGACGGGTCATCAACAATTTCAATCACCTCGCCGGTCCGCGCTATGAATCCCACGGTATCGGCCATCTGCGTAAGCCTGACCTCCGGTCCCTTAGTGTCGATGAGAATGGCTATCCTGTCCGAGACTTTCCGCACGTTGTCAACTACTGTCTGCGCCCCTTCGAGCGACGCGTGCGCGGAATTTATGCGGACGACGTTCATCCCGTTTTCGTAAAGCTGCCGGATGAAATCAACATCACACCTGTTGTCCGCGACGGTGCATATAATTTTCGTCTTCTTGTCTATCATTTCCAATATTTTTTCACTGCAAAATTAACTATTTTTAGGGTGTTTTCCAATCCAACCAGCGAAGATAATTTTGACAAACGGATATGACGTCGTCATCGAAAATATCGCTCCGAAATGAAAATTACGGTAATTTGACGATATATTGCTAAATTCGCGGAAGATTTCGTCGATTTCGATGATTTCGCTGAACACATATATTTTTATGGACAAGTTTTTTGCGGACGACATTATATGCGCCCCGGCGACGGTTCCGGGCACGGGGGCAATTTCCATCATAAGGGTGAGCGGCGGCGGATGCCTTGAACTTGCGGACAGGATAGTCTCCCTGAAGAAAGGCAGGCTCGCGGACGCGGCCGGCTACACGCTGCACTACGGCACGGTGTTTTACGAGGTCGGGATTCTCGACGAGGTGATTGTCAGCGTATTCCGGGCACCGCATTCCTACACGGGAGAGGATTCTCTGGAAATTTCGTGTCATGCGTCGAAATATATCGTGTCGGAGTTGCTGCGCCTTCTTGTCGAGAACGGATGCAGGCTCGCCCGGCCCGGAGAGTTCACGCAGAGGGCATTTCTGAACGGGAAGATGGACCTCGCGCAGGCCGAGGCGGTAGCGGACGTAATAGCATCGTCGTCGGAAGCGTCCCACAGGGTGGCGATGTCCCAGATGAAGGGAGGCTTCTCGCAGGAGTTGGCCCGGATGCGCTCCGAACTGCTGGAGCTCGTAACCATGATGGAGCTGGAGCTGGACTTCAGCGAGGAGGACGTGGAGTTCGCTGACCGATCGAGGTTGACCGTGCTTGTTGACAAGACGTCAGGGCACATCCGTCAGCTCATGGATTCGTTCCGGCTCGGCAACGCCATTCGCAACGGTGTCCCGACCGTCATCGTGGGAGCGACGAACGCCGGAAAAAGCACCCTCCTCAACGCCCTGCTCGGCGAGGAGCGCGCCATTGTCTCGGACATCGACGGCACGACCCGCGACACCATCGAGGAAACCCTCAACATCGACGGCATTCTCTTCCGCTTCATCGACACCGCCGGCCTCCGCGAATCCACCGATGAAATCGAGCGCATAGGCATCGAAAGGTCCTACCGCAAGCTCTCCGAAGCGTCGGTCGTCATTGCGATGCTTGACGCGACGAAACCCGACGCCCTCCTTTCCGAAGAGTTCTCCGCTCTCCTGCCCCTGATTGATTTCCGGAAGCAGAAACTGTTCGTCGTCCTCAACAAAATTGACGAAATTTCGGAGGACGAACTCGATAACAAAAATGTTCTAATGCAAAACATTTTTATTTCATACACTGACGGCTCGGACTTTGATGCAGAAACAGAGGAAGACACAAGGCTCTCTCTGTTTCCCCTGTCGGCCAAGACGGGAGAAGGCCTGTCCGACCTGAAGGAAGCGCTGGCTGACTCGCAGAAGGGCTGGAAAGAAGCCTCGACGGAACAGACATTAGTGACAAACCTGCGCCACTACCAGGCCCTCGCCGCCGCAAAAGAGGCCCTCACCCGCGTCCGCCTCGGCCTTACCGACTCCGTCCCGACTGACCTCCTAGTCCAGGACCTCCGCGAAGCCATCGACGCCCTCGGAGAGATTGTCGGCGTCATCAGCAGCCAGGAAGTGCTCAATACCGTGTTCAGCCGGTTCTGCATCGGGAAATAACGGGGTAAAAGCAAGCGGAAGAATAGTTCTTTATTTAGGATAAATCGTTGAGTTTCAGAGCCGAGAGTGTGGATAACTATTCGGCTTGTTTCTTTGTATTTCGGGGTTTTTCGGGTACTTTTGAACCGTATTTGAACCACGGTGGTTCAAGTGGCGGGAATGTACGGCTGTCTTGGACGAGTTTACATAGGTTTACGTAGATTTAC
>CAKVAS010000035.1 GCA_934725015.1 uncultured Bacteroidales bacterium | reverse complement strand
AAATGGGATGCAGCCCAAAGATCTCTCACTTCGTTCGAGATGACAGCATCTGTCATTTCGAGCGGAATGAAATGGAGTGAGAAATCTTTGTGCAGAGAAAAGTGCCGGAAAAATATCGAGGAAGAAACCTTTGCGCTGAAAAGGATATGAAATATATTTAAATAATTATAAGACAATGGAATTCAAATACGCACCGATGTTTCAGCTTGGCGAGGACAAGACTGAATACTACAAGATTCCGGGTTCGGAGAAGCTGGTCTCCACATCCGAGTTTGAGGGAAAGAAGATTCTCAAGGTCACTCCGGAGGCCCTTACGCTCATGACAAACACGGCGTTCAGGGACGTGAGCTTCCTTCTCCGCCGCTCCCACAACGAGCAGGTCGCGAAGATTCTCTCCGACCCGGAGGCCTCGGCTAACGACAAGTATGTTGCCCTGACCTTCCTTCGCAACGCCGAGGTGGCAGCCAAGGGCAAGCTGCCTCTCTGTCAGGACACCGGAACGGCCATAGTGCACGGCGAGAAGGGACAGCAGGTCTGGACCGGATTCGAGGACGAAGAAGCAATCTCCCTCGGAGTCTATAAGACCTACACGCAGGAGAATCTCCGCTACTCGCAGAACGCGCCGCTCGATATGTACAACGAGGTGAACACCAAGTGCAACCTCCCGGCGCAGATTGACATAGAGGCCACTCAGGGCGACGAGTACCGCTTCCTGATGGTCACCAAGGGCGGCGGCTCCGCGAACAAGACCTACCTCTATCAGGAGACCAAGGCCCGCATCCAGAATCCGGGCACGCTCGTTCCGTTCCTCGTTTCCAAGATGAGGAGCCTCGGCACTGCCGCCTGTCCTCCTTATCACATCGCGTTCGTAATCGGCGGAACCTCGGCGGAGAAGAACCTCCTCACCGTGAAGCTCGCCTCCACGCATTACTACGACTCTCTCCCGACCACCGGAGACGAGACCGGACGCGCCTTCCGCGACCTCGCGCTTGAGGAGCAGCTTCTCGAAGAGGCTCACAAAATCGGCCTCGGGGCGCAGTTCGGCGGCAAGTACATGGCGCATGACGTCCGCGTGGTCAGGCTTCCTCGCCACGGCGCAAGCTGCCCTATCGGACTGGGAGTCAGCTGCTCGGCCGACCGCAACATCAAGGCGAAGATTAACGCCGACGGAATCTGGATTGAGAAGATGGACGACAAGCCTTACGAACTCATCCCGGAGGAACTCCGCAATGCCGGCGAGGGCGACGCCGTGAAGATTGACCTCGACAGGCCGATGGCGGAGGCTCTGGCCGAACTTACGAAATATCCTGTTTCGACACGCCTGAGCCTTAACGGAACCATCATCGTGGCCCGTGACATCGCCCATGCCAAAATCAAGGCGCGTCTCGATGCAGGTGAGCCTATGCCGCAGTATCTCAAGGACCATCCTGTCTATTATGCCGGCCCTGCCAAGACTCCTGCCGGAATGCCTTGCGGCTCTCTCGGCCCTACCACGGCCGGGCGTATGGACCCGTATGTCGATGAGTTCCAGGAGAAAGGCGGCTCCCTCATCATGCTCGCGAAGGGCAACAGGAGTCAGGTCGTGACCGACGCCTGCCGCAAGCACGGAGGATTCTACCTCGGCTCAATCGGAGGCCCGGCTGCAATCCTCGCACAGAACAACATCAAGAGCATCGAGTGCGTCGAGTTCCCTGAGCTCGGAATGGAGGCTGTCTGGAAAATCCGCGTGGAGAACTTCCCGGCGTTCATCCTCGTCGATGACAAGGGCAACAACTTCTTCACGCCGTTCGGTCTGTAGAGGCAGACTGTTGCACAGTGCATCTTAACAGAGCGCATCTTGACTGACAGACTGCACGAACAGCCAAAACGTTTGACAAAAAAAGGATGGTGATTTTGTCTCGCCATCCTTTTTCTTTGATTAAGCCGTGCCGGGCGCAATCGTCATGCGTAATGCCTTGTGGGCGATTATCTTACACGAATTTTCTGCCCGATGCGAAGCGTCGATGTGGATTTAATCCCGTTGAGCCGGCAGATTGCGCTGACGGTCGTGCCGTTGTTCCGGGCAATCTTCCCGAGCGTGTCCCCGGACTTCACGATATGCCACCTCATAGCCCTGAGGGCGGCCTCCTCCGCAGCGTCCTCCTCGGCGCTCTTGAGCTCGTCGTCGAAGTTCTGCTCGTAGTTGCTGAACTGGCTGAGGTATTTCTTCTTCAGGACGAACATCCTGTGGCGGAGCATCCCGGTCTCGAAGTCTATGAGCCACTGGGGGTCAAAGGCATAGCCGTTGTAGCGTGTCTCGAAATGCAGGTGCGGCCCGGTCGAGCGTCCGGTGCTGCCGCCGAGCCCGATGACGTCTCCGGCGTTCACCCAGTCCCCGACCTCCACGTTTCTCTTGGAAAGGTGTCCGTAGAATGTCTCCAGTCCGTTCTCGTGCCGAATCACGACAATGTTGCCGTAGCCGCGCATGGTCGAGGAGATGCGGACCTTGCCGTTGAACGCCGCGTAAATCGGCGTTCCGGTCGTGAGCGGCAAATCTATGCCCTGATGCCTGCGGCCGCGTCTCGGGCCGAACTTCCCTCGCGGGTTCACCCTTCCCTGATAGGGGCAGGAGTAGTTGCTGAGGCTATCGACCAGCCATATTGCGGAGTAGGGGGGGAGGGAGTCCCACGCGACCTTGTAGGGATCCACCGAGCGGCTGTCCCAGTGGGCGGTGAAAATCTCGTTGTCCCGTGCGAAGTTCTCCGTCTTGATGTACTTCCATGTGCCGTTCCCGTAGAGGACCACCTTCACGAACTCGGACATGGTGTCGAGCGTATCGACCGGGTCGGACTCCGTGACGACCAGCGGCTTCACGGCCTGACGGGGCAGCCTCGGAACCAGCTCGTTCTCAGTCGTCGGAAACCTGAAGCCGGGGTTGGCGGAAGGGATGTTCTCATCCACCGCCTTAGCGGGTTTCTGCGCCGCCGCCATCAGAGGCAGCAGCGCAGAAACCATTGTTGCAAGACATTTCAGCGGCCTCATTTCTGCTCGCCTCCGAACTTGTTCACGAGAATGTCCTTCACCTGCGCGAGCTTGTCCGCGAGCAGTTCGTCCGAATCCGCCTCACAGATGAACCTCAGATAAGGCTCGGTGTTGGACGGGCGGACGTTGAACCACCAGCGCGGGAACTCCACCCTGTAGCCGTCGAAGTCCATGTAGGCCGTCGGCTTCTCCTGCGCGAGGAAATGGTCGCGCACGGCGTCCATCGCGCCCTGCTTGTCGTCAATCTTGAAGTTGACCTCTCCCGAGTTCTTGTATTTCTCGATGCGGGAAATGAGCTCGCTGAGCGAAATGCCCTTACGCTTCATGTCAGCGACCACATTGAGAATAATCATCGACGCGAGAAGTCCGCTGTCGGAGTAGAAGAAGTCGCGGAAATAGTAGTGTCCCGCAAGCTCTCCGCCATAGATTCCGTCGATTTCACGGAGCTTGTTCGCGGCGAAAGCGCGTCCGACCTTCCATGTCTCCATCTGAGCTCCCATAGGGGTGAGATATTCTCCCACGGCCTTTGAACTGCGTATGTCCTGAAGCACGATGCCCCTCAGCCCCTTCTTTTCGAGGAAATAGTGCCCGAGCACCGCAATCATCAGGTCCGGGGATATGAACCTCGCGTTCTCATCGACGAACATCACGCGGTCGGCGTCCCCGTCGTAAATCACTCCGATGTCCGCCCCGGTCTTGCGCACGAGTTCCTGAAGAGCCACCACATTCTTGGCAATCAGCGGGTTAGGCTCGTGGTTCGGGAAGCGTCCGTCAATGGTGTCGAATATGTAGGACGGCCGGTCGCCGAAGATTTCCTTCGCGTAGAGGTTCGCCATCCCGTTCGAGAGGTCCATCGCAATCCTGAGGTTCGACCAGTCCTCCTTATATTTGAGGAGAAAGTTCAGATAGTCCTGATGAACATCTTTCTGATAAACCTTGCCCTTCACGGCTGCGGGCGTGCACGGCTTTCCCTCGTCAATCCACTGCTTGATTTTTCCAAGTCCCGCGTCGAATCCCACGGCCGCCGCGTTGGTCGTGGATACCTTCATTCCGTTGTATTCCGCCGGGTTGTGCGACGCCGTAATCTGAATGGAGGCCTTGAACCCGTAGTTCGCGGTCCCGAAATACACCATAGGCGTTGTGCTGAGCCCGATGTCGTAGATGTCGGCCCCGGCGTCCGTCACTCCGCGAATCACCGCGTCATGAATCGTGTCCGATGAAAGGCGGCAGTCCCGTCCGAGCAGAACCTTGTCCGTACCGAGAAGTTCAGGCACGAAAAAGCCCACCTTATATGCAATGTCCTCATTCCAATCGACATTCCAGATTCCCCTGATGTCGTATGCGTGAAATGCTCCCATCTCGTTGAATTTTAATTTGTTACTTTGATTTGTATCTCGTCTGAACCTTGCGCGAGGCAATGTTCTGGAGTTTCCTCGAAATCATCTTTTTCCGAATCGGGGACAGCTCATCAACAAATAGCCTGCCATCCAGATGGGCCATCTCGTGCTGCACCATCCGGCAGCCGAACTTGTCGAAGACCTCCACCTGCTTCTCGAGATTCTCGTCGTAGTACTCGACCTTAATCGACGACGGCCTCACGACTTCGGCATATATTCCCGGGACACTGAGGCAACCCTCTGAATATGAGCAGGTTTCCTTGCTTTCTTCGAGAACCTTAGGGTTTATCATCGTGCGTCTGAAATCCTTGAGGTAGGGATATGTGTCCGTAAGCTCCGTCCCATCGACGATGAGAACACGCAGCGGAACGCCCACCTGAGGCGCCGCAAGTCCGCATCCGTCCGCATTCTTCAGCGTCTCCTTCATGTCCTCGACGAGTTTCGTCAGTTCGTCCCTTTTCGTCAAATCCGCCTCGTCGTCGGCACGGCGCAGCACCTCCTGCCCGTAAAGATATATAGGTAAAATCATATTTGTAAATATTTATATTTCATTTATTTCCCACATTCACGACATCCTTCGTCCGGTCCATATAGCTCTGGAGAATTATCGCCGCGCTGATTTTATCGACGCTCTCCTTGTCGCGGCGGTCCTTCTTCTTCATCCCCCCGTCAATCATCGCCCTGTGCGCCAGAACCGACGTGAACCTCTCGTCCTCGGTTACGACGGGGATACCCGGAAACGCGTTTTTCAGAGTCCTCAGGAACACGTCGACGTCGGCCGCAGCCTCGGACGGAGCCCCGTTCATATTCATGGGATATCCCACAACGAACTTCACAACATTCTCATTTTGAGCGTAAGTTTTGAGATATTCTATTATCTTTGCAGAATGTACCGTGTCCAGGGCAGACGCGAAGATTCCGAGCGGGTCACTCACCGCGACTCCGACTCTCTTGCGTCCGTAATCTATTCCAATAAGTCTGTCCATCGGATGCAAAGTTAATACTAAACTATGGCTCAACAAAATAAAGATAAAAAAGTTCGACGCTATGTGCTGAACCTCGTGGAGGACATGACGCACAAGCCGCTGAACTCGATTAGGTTCACCAGACCGGTGGCGACACTGGTCGTAACCAATGTCTTTCTCCTGCTCTGTGCGCTGATTTACTGCGTGATAGCCTACACTCCGCTGCGCACGTTCATTCCCGGCTACCCGGACGCGCACACCAAGCGGGCGGCAATCCAGAACGCCATCAGGGTCGATTCCCTCGAAAAGGTCATCTGCCGCTGGGAACTCTATTCCGAGAACCTGCGCAGGGTTGTCGAGGGAGACTCCACGGTCGATGTCGCGAGCGTCCTTTCCGGAGTTGACGCTGCCATGCCCGCCGCTTCCGATGAGGAGCCTGACGGAATCACTGACGCCGAATTCCGCGACGCCGTGGTGGGGGAGGAGCAGTTCGACCTCTCTGCCGGCAGGAGGAGGGAGCTTCCGATAGAGGGAATACATTTCTTCTCGCCGCTCAAGGGGGTGGTCAGCAGGCCGTACGACAAATATGTGCATCCTTATGTCGATGTGACGGCCCCGGCCAATTCCGTCGTGATGGCGACCCTCGACGGAACTGTCATCTTCACCGGCTGGAACAACGACGCCGGATACACGATTCAGATTCAGCACTCCGACAACATAGTTTCAATCTACCAGCACACCGAGAAACTTCTCAAGAAGACCGGGGACAAGGTCACGGCCGGAACCCCCGTCGCGCTTGTCGGCAGCGCGGGGAACCTTGCCGTGGGAGACCATCTCCGCTTTGAGCTATGGTACAGGGGTGAGTCCGTCGATCCGGCTAAATACGTTAATTTCTGACGGTTATGGAAAAGAGAAAAGTCGCCATACTCGGTTCTACCGGCTCCATCGGCCGGCAGGCGCTGGATGTGATTCGGCAGCATCCGGATTTGTTCGAGGTTGAGCTGCTTACGGCGAATAACAGTGCTGAACTGCTTGTGCAGCAGGCTATTGAATTTGACGCGAACAGCGTTGTGATATGCAACGAGGCGAAATATGCCGCCGTGGCGGAGGCGCTGCAGCCGAAGATGATAAAGGTCTTTGCCGGGATGGACTCCGTCTGCGAACTCGTGAAGTCGGACAGCATCGACGTCGTGCTCACCTCAATGGTCGGGTTCAGCGGGCTGCGCTCAACGGTCGCGGCCATCGGGGCGGGCAAGGCCATCGCGCTCGCGAACAAGGAGACCCTTGTGGCGGCGGGCTCTATTGTGATGAAGCTTGCGGAAGAGAACCGTGTGCCCATCCTTCCTGTGGATTCCGAGCATTCCGCAATTTTTCAGTGCCTTCTCGGCGCGAACGGCAATCCTCTGGAGAAGATTCATCTGACGGCTTCCGGCGGGCCTTTCCGCACCTGGGACAAGTCGAGAATTGCCTGCGCCAAGGCCTGTGACGCGCTCCGGCACCCGAACTGGAACATGGGCAGCAAGATAACCATAGACTCCGCGACGATGATGAACAAGGGCTTCGAGGTCATCGAGGCCAAGTGGCTCTTCGGGGTGGAGCCTGAACGGATAAACGTCGTCGTGCACCCCGAGTCCGTGGTGCATTCCATGGTGGAATATGCCGACGGAGCCGTGCTCGCCCAGATGGGGATTCCGGATATGCGCGAGCCGATACAGTTCGCCCTTGCGTACCCTCGGCGGCTCCCTCTGAACAACCGAAGGCCGGACTTCGCGGCGCTCGGCTCGCTCACCTTCGAGGAGCCCGACCTGTCGAGATTCCCGGCCCTCGGCCTTGCCTATTCGGCAACGGGCCGAGGGGGCAACATCCCGTGCGCGATGAATGCGGCGAACGAGGTCGCTGTAGCGGCCTATCTCCGCGACGAAATCAGCTTCTACGGAATCCCCGAGCTCGTCTCCGAGTGCATGGAGCGCACCCCGTTCATCGGAGAGCCTTCTCTGGACGACATATTCGCCACCAACGACGAGACGGCGGCTCTGGCTCGAACATTGATTGCCTCGGGGCGGTTTTGAAATTACGGCGGTCCCGTGCCGGCGATGATAAATCGAACCTTTTTGATAAGCGAGAGCAGTCCAAATTGATTTGAGACTGCCGAGCGCAAAAAAGTGGCGTATGAAATACGAACGATATATGATAATTTAGGGGTATATGATAATTCTCATAAAGACACTGCAAGTCATCCTCGCTCTTTCCGTCCTCATCCTCTTTCACGAGCTGGGGCATTTCACATTCGCGAAGCTGTTCGGAATCCGCGTCGATAAGTTCTACCTCTTCTTCGATGCCGGAGGCAAGGCCCTCTTCCGCTTCAGACCGAAGAATTCGGAAACGGAGTACGGCATAGGATGGCTTCCGCTGGGAGGCTACTGCAAGATTGCCGGAATGATAGACGAGTCGATGGACACCGAACATCTGAAGTCCGAGCCGCAGCCGTGGGAGTTCCGTTCTCATCCGGCGTGGCAGCGGCTGCTCGTCATGGCCGGGGGAGTGCTGTTCAACTTCATCCTCGCGATACTTATATATATAGGTGTGCTCGCCGGATGGGGACAGTCCTACATCAGCAACGACGGCAGCGACATCTATGTCAATGAGCTGGCCTACGACATGGGCTTCAGGACGGGCGACCACATCATTGCCTACGACGGCGTCCCGGAAGAGAACTTCGGGATGCTCCAGGCCGACCTCGCGAGGAACGACGTCAGCAAGGTGACGCTTCTGCGGGACGGCGACACCCTCGACCTCTATGTGGACCAGAGCCGCATAGGGGACATTCTGAACACGCCGGGGATGTTCGACCTCGCGCTTCCCTTTGTCATCGACAGCATCCCTCCTTCCTCCCCGAACTACGGCGGCGGGCTCGAAAGGGGAGACCGCATCATCGCGCTCGACTCCACGCCGGTCCCGTATCTTCAGGACAGCCGTTCTCTGCTCCGTGACCGTGCCGGTTCACGGGTCGCGGCGGAGGTCCTGCGCGGAGCCGACACCATCTCGCTTGACGTGGCCGTCGATACCCTCGGCAGAATCGGCGTGTTCACGACCATGCCGAACATTCAGACGAAGACATACGGCTTCTTCGAGGCCATTCCGGCAGGCTTCTCCTACACCTTCACCACCATCGGCGACTATCTCAAGGACATGAAGCTCGTCTTCACCCCGAGCACCGAGGCCTACAAGTCCGTCGGCAGCTTCATCGCCATCGGGCAGGTGTTCCCTTCAGCATGGAACTGGTACGCCTTCCTCAACATCCTCGCCCTCCTTTCCGTGATGCTCGGCGTGATGAACCTCCTTCCGATTCCGGCGCTTGACGGCGGCCACATCGTCTTCACGCTCTATGAGATGCTCACGGGGAAGAAGCCGAGCGACAAGTTCCTCGTCGTGATGCAGATTGTCGGGATGATTCTACTCTTCGGCCTGATGATTCTGGCCTTCGGCAACGACATAATGCGCCTGATTCGGTAGTTTTGTCTGAATGTGTAAAATAAATCGCCTCAGATTTTGTAATTATTTTTGAGGATAGATTTATTTTAGAAGAGTGAGCATACTGATCGTATGTGACCGATGAGAAAATAAATATGGACCAACAAAATACTTATGGATATGAAAAAGTTCAGACTCGTTTTCGTCCTCGCCCTCGCGGCAATGCTGTGCATCTCCTGCGGCGAGCGCAAGAAGGCCCTTCTCCCGAATGTCAGCGGCAAGGCCGGCGAGGTGCTCGTGGTGATTGAACAGGCTGACTGGGAGGGTGCTCTCGGCACGGCCATACGCGACACTCTCACTTCCGACTGCCCGTTCCTCCCCCAGAGGGAACCGCTCTATTCTGTGGTGAACATCGTCCCGACGGCATTCACCAACATCTTCCAGATTCACCGCAACATTCTGATTTGCAATGTGAATCCGCGAGTCTCAGAGCCGGGCGTGCGCTTTCTCAGCGATGTCTGGGCGCGCCCACAGTGCGTGATTAAGATAGACGCGATTGACGAGGATTCGGCCGTGCAGCTGTTCGAGGACAACAAGGTGAAGATTGCCACGATGATAGAGCAGGCGGAGCGCAACAGGGTGATAGCCAATTCGATTCAATATGAGGAGAAGGGAATCCGGCCTGTCCTTGAGGAGCGTTTCGGCGGCTTTCTCCATTTCCCTGTCGGCTATGCGGTGCGCAAAGTGTCCGACGACTTCGTGTGGGTTGCCTACGAGACCCAATATACCAATCAGGGAGTGTTCATCTACAAGTATCCCGCCGGCGGCGCCCCGTTCACGGAGGAGAGTCTCGTGGCAAAGAGGGACGAGTTCCTGAAGAACTACGTGCCGGGAATGTTCGACAACACCTATATGATTACCAGCCCGATTGTGGATCCGGCCGTCAGCTACCTCAAGTATCATGGGCGCGACTTCGCCGAGATGCGCGGCTACTGGGAGGTCTATGGCGACTATATGGGCGGCCCGTTCGTGTCCCATTCGTTCTACAGCCCCGACGGCAAGTGGATTGTGACCCTCGACGCCTTTGTGTATGCCCCGAAATACGACAAGAGGCACTACCTCAGGCAGGTCGAGGCCCTGCTCTATTCATGGGAGTGGAAGAATGAAATCTGAGGCGGTTTATTGTTTTCTTGTTTCAATAATGAAAATTAAGGGCAAAAATATTTTGCTCTCTGAAAAATATTGCATACCTTTGCAATCCCTTTGGAAAAAGGCTTCTGAAATCTCTCGGGATTTCTGTGCGGTGGGTTCGTATAACGGTTAGTACTCAAGATTTTCATTCTTGCAATAGGGGTTCGATTCCCCTACCCACTACTAAAAATATAAAAAAGTACAATAATGGCACAGCATGCATCAGCAGACAAGCGCAATCGTCAGAACGAGAGGCGCCGCTTGCATAACAAGTATTATGCAAAGACTACAAGAAACGCGATTCGCGCGTTGAGGGCGATGACCGTAAAGAGCGAGGCCGAGGCTTCAGCACCTAAGGTCTATGCGATGATCGACAAACTCGCGAAGATCGGGGTCATCCACCAGAACAAGGCAGCTAACCTCAAGAGCGGCATTCAGGTCTATATCAACAAGCTCGCCTAACTGCCCTTCCAAGAAGAGGTTTCAGCCATACTCCACGGAAGCCTCCCGCGCTTCCGTTTAATTTTTTCGGGATGTAGCGCAGTTGGTAGCGCACTACGTTCGGGACGTAGGGGTCGGGCGTTCGAGTCGCCTCATCCCGACAAGAGCCAGACAAGCAAAATTGCCCGGCTCTTTTTTATGCATATATGCGCCAAGGCTCATCAGAGCCGTGCGGAGAACAGCGAAGCGCAGGCCTGTGCGATAGTGCGCACGGAGCACGACTTCCCCTACGAGGGGACGGGAGGGGTCAAAAAAAGGCTCATAAGAGCCGTGCGAAGAACAGCGGAGCGCCGGCCAGTGCGATAGTGCGCACGGAGCACGACTTCCCCTACGAGGGGACGGGAGGGGTCAAAAGACAATGCGCCTCATCCCGACAGGAGCCAGACAAGCAAAAATTGTCCGGCTTCTTTCTTTTTATATCCCCGACAAGGCTCATAAGAGCCGTGCAAAGAACAGCGAAGCGCCGGCCAGTGCGAAACTTAATGATTATGATTTTCGGAAAATTTTGAAAAAATAGTTGCTTCGTCGGAAAATAGTGAGTAATTTTGCGGTCGTGTCTCCGGTAGAGTGAGGTTGAATCCCGGAGACGGTTGTATGACGTATATGGTTGTATGTTGAGACTGTTCTCAAATATATCTCGGTTCAGGAAAGTTCCGGCGGTGCTGCTCGCGGCGCTCGCCGCCTTGTTCGTGTCCGGCCACGAAGCCGGCGCCCAGATCCGCGAGAACTCCGTCGAGATATACTTCCGCGT
>CAKVAS010000034.1 GCA_934725015.1 uncultured Bacteroidales bacterium | reverse complement strand
GAACCAAAGACCAGCGTAGTTGTGGCAACCGACGTCGCTACGGTATTCGACCCGTTCAAGGGCGAGGGCAAGAACCCGACGACTGTGACCGGTACTGTTTCAACGGAGTTCACGGCAGCCGCCATCCCTACAGACCCTGAGACACTCACGGTAGAGGGCAAGGGCTACAAGTACCTCGCGATGAACTACATCATCCCGACGGGTCTTATCGGCGAGAAGCACGTCACCAACCTCACCGCGACCTTCACCGACGCAGCCGGCCAGAATGTTGAAGTCAGCGTTCCGAGCGCCCCTGTTCAGACCAACTGGCGCACGAACATCGTCGGCAACCTCCTCACCGACCAGATTGTCTTCAACGTCGAGATCAAGCCAGCGTTCGAGGATGAGGAAAACATCGACCTCCAGAACATCAACTCCGCAGTGTCACTCCGTGCGGCTCTTGCAACCGGCGGCGCGGCTAAACTCACAGCCGACATTGACATCACCGATGCCAAGGCAGCAGTTGTTGAGGCAGGCAAGAGTGTCATCCTTGACCTTAACGGCCATAGCATCAGCAATTCAGTGGATATTTGGAATGACACATACCCGGAGGGCGACCCTCGTCGTCAGAACTGCCTCATCACTGTAGCCGGCGGTACTCTCACGATCAAGGGGCAGGGCAAGATTGCCGCCAAGGCAAATGACTGCTACACTTTCAATGTCAAGGACAACGGAAAGCTCGTCATTGAGGACGGCGAATTTGTCGGCAATGTGTCTGTGATTCAGGTTCAGGAAGGTGTCGCTGAAGTCTATGGCGGTAAATTCTCCTTGGCTCAGACATGGGCAGGTGCCGGCTCTTACGGCTGTGACTATATGATCAACATGATTGACAGCATGTATGTAAAGGGGAAAGCCAACGCCATAGTCTATGGCGGCGAGTTCGAGAAATTCAATCCTGCCGACTGTGCGGCCGAAGAGGAACACACAAACTTCGTGGCTCCTGGCTACAAGGCGACGAACATCTCAACAGATCCGAACGCCCCTGTTTATGCCGTCACCATGGCCAGCACCACTCCGGTAACCAGTCAGGAAGGCATGAACACTGCAATTACCGGCGCCACCAAAGGTCAGCCTGCAACTGTAGTGCTTCCTTCAAACGCGGCAGTTACCCTTGACAACGGAATCGCTAACGAGGGAGACAAGAGCCGTGACATCACTTTCATCGGCGACGGCACCCAGACCTTCGATGTCGTTAAAAACGCCGTGACCGCAGAGGGCGGAGAACTGAACTACCAGCGCGGCTCTTCCTTCACATTCAAGAACATGACCGTTCAGGCCGGCGAGGGAAGTTACGACGGCATCGTGTGCGACGCCCTGACTTACGAGAACTGCACCATCAAGGGCAAGCTCACCCTCTATGGAAAGGCAACATTCGTCAACTGTGTCTTTGACAACACGATGGCTGACCAGTACTCCATCTGGACATGGGGCGGAACTGACGTCAAGTTCGACGGCTGCGAGTTCAACACCAACGGCAAGGCCATCCTGCTCTACGGACAGGCAACGGCTGAGAATCCGACCAATCTTACGGTAACCAACTGCACGTTCACAGACAGGGAAAACGGCGCCGCCGGCAAGGCTGCCGTTGAAATCGGCAACGACTACAACGCAACTTATACGCTCAATGTTAATGGATGCACCATCAACGGCTTTGCTGAAGGCAAGAACACCGGTAGCAAGGTCTGGGCGAACAAGAACAGCATGGACGCTGCGCACCTGTCAGTAACCATCGACGGAACCAAAATCCAGTAGTCTGGAGCCATCCGGCGGGAATCCTCAGCGATTTTTCAAGAACTGAGGATTCCGCCGGACACCGCAGACAACTGAAAATAGTCCGGAGACAATAATCTCTGAACAATCAAATCCCGGTCCGAAGGCATCCCCTCCGGGTCGGGATTTCTATTTTGTCGCTGCCGTCAAACTCTTGATTTTCTCCTCGCTCAATCCTGTACAGGATGCTATCGTTTTTGTGGGAATACCTGCTGCAAGCATTCTGGCAGCAGTGTCTGACACCCCTTCTTTGTAATAGGCTTTCATTTCGGCTTTGTAGTCCATTTCTGTAAACATAGTCCTTAAATAGTCTAATTTTGTGTCTGGTGGAAAGTTCTCCACTTCGCAGGCTCTAATCAATTCACTTGCCAGTTCGTCGTTAAGAATTTCTTCGGGAACATTTCCGGCATTCCATTTCTCGGCGTTCTTGAACACATAACATATCTTATCGAAACTGTTGCTCAGCTCATTCCGTTCCTTGATGAATCTTCCTAACTCGACAAATATACACATAATTGTGTCAGGTGCAAACTCTCCGGTTCTTTTTTCTGTCATTTGATAACATGATATACATTTTTCCGAATCCCATTGAGATTCATCTTTGTGCGGGAGATTCTGTTCGAGGAATGCGATGACAAAGACTGGCTTGAGGTCTTCGTATTCCGCTCCGGTTCCGAGGCTATGTCCGTAGGCATTTGAACCATACCATACACATCTTTGGAAGAAGCAGTCATGTACTTTTCTCTGCATCTCAACGATGAATTCTCTCCCCAGTGTGTCTTTTACGCGTATGTCGATGCGAGAATATTTGCTGAATGGTGTGAATCCGTTGACTTCTCTGTCGCTGTAACTTTCAATTCCGGCAATCTGCCTGTCTTCAGGAAGCACGAGATTTAATAGTCTCATCAGAACTGTCTTGTTCCGAGGCTCTGCCAGAACCGCCTTAAAACCGGCATCAGACAGCAAACTTGCGTACTTGGACAACTTCACTCCATTCTTCATTTCTTTTTCTTCTCTCATGTCTAATCAAATTTTTTGCAAAGCAACGAAGAATTAGCCGTTGAATGAAATATTCAGCGGCTAATTGATGTAATCGCCCACAGGGTATCGTGAGAGGTTGATTTTTAAATAAAAAATCCGGAAAGTTTGAGCAAACTTTCCGGATGAAATGTGGCGAGATTGATATGTAAATCTCAGATTTATAGATTATTGCCCAAAGCCATCTACGAGACATCCGCTGAAAAAACGCCGTCAGAAAAATCGTCTGAACTTGTTATTTTTCAAGCGCGGCGAGGATGTCCTCGGCTATGAGCTGAGGGGTGATGCGGTTGCGGCGGGAGAGCTCGTCGTAGGGGACGCGGTCGTAGAACTCCTTGCTCAGACCCTTGCAGAGCACCTTCATCGCGGACGGGCCGTAGTGGCGGGCAATCTTCTCACCGAAGCCGCCGTCCAGTACTCCGTTCTCAATCGTGACCACAAGCTCGTGCCCGGCCTTGAGACCCTCCAGCAGCTCCGTGTCAAGCCCGGTCGCATAGCGCGGATTCACCAGCGTCGCGTCGATTCCTTTCCCGGAAAGAAGCGCAGCCGTCTGCTCGGCGGTCGCAAAACTGTCTCCAAGACCGATGAGAGCCACCTTGCTGCCGAGATGTTCAACCCGGTAGCGGTTCAGTTCGCCATAGTCGCTGTCGAATTCGATGCCCGGACGTGAGATGACCCGATTCGGGATGCGCAGCGCGACCGGATGCGAGGTCTGCGCGACCGCCCAGTCCATCATCCTGAAATATTCCTCCTTGCAGGTCGGGGCGAGATAGACCAGATTCGGGATGTTGCACATGAGCGGGATGTCGAAGATGCAGAGGTGAGTCGTGTCGTTCAGCCCGTCGGCTCCGGCCATGGTGATGAGCAGCACGGCCGGGTTGTTGTTCACGCAGAGGTCCTGCGAGAGCTGGTCGTAGGTGCGCTGGATGAAGGTGCTGTGAGTGCTGAAAATCGGCCGCGCACCGCCCTTCGCAAGCCCTGAGGCCATGGCGACGGCATTCTCCTCCGCGATTCCCACATCAATGAACTGCTTCCCGGCCTCCTTTCTGCGCTCCGGCCCGAAGCCTATCCCGGCGGGCACGGCGGCGTGCATCACCACCACCTGCGGGTTCTCGTGAATCCTGCGCATCAGATCCTGCCCGAGAATCTCGCTCCAGCTTTCCCCGCCGCCGCACGGCTTCACGAGACCTGTTTCCTTGTAGAAAGGCATACTCCAGTGGAAGCGCTCCTTCTGCTCCTCGGCAAACCTGTAGCCCTTGCCCTTGAGCGTGTGTATGTGAACCACGACCGGGTGCGTGCTGTCCTTCACGCTGCGGAAAGCGGCGATGAGCGCCTGGATGTCGTTGCCATTCTCCACATACACATAGTCCAGCCCGAGAGCCTTGAAATAGTTGTTCTCTGCCTTGCCGCCCGTTCTGCGCAGCTGCGCGAGCGAGCCGTAGAGACCGCCGTGATTCTCCGCGATGGACATCTCGTTGTCATTGACCACCACGATGAAGTTCGTCCCGTATTCCCCGGCATTGTCCAGTCCCTCGAAGGCCTCGCCCCCGCTGAGGGAGCCGTCTCCGATGACCGCGATGACGTTTCCGGTCTCTCCCCTGATGTCCCGGGCCTTCGCCAGTCCGAGCGCGAGGCTGACCGAGGTCGATGTGTGCCCGACCATGAACCAGTCGTGGGGGCTTTCCAGAGGCTCGCTGTAGCCCGAAACCTCGTCATATTTGGCCGGGTCGGTGAACGCCTCCGCCCTGCCCGTCAGCATCTTGTGCGCGTATGACTGGTGCGAGACGTCGAACACAATCTTGTCCTCAGGGGAGTCGAAAACATAGTGCAGAGCGACCGTAGCCTCCACCATCCCGAGATTCGGCCCGACATGACCTCCATGGGCAGACAATTTGTCAATCAATGCATTGCGTACTTCGGTCGCAAGAGTTTCAAGCCCGGCCGCATCAAGCTTCTTGACATCGGCAGGCGATTTTATTCCTTCAAGTATCATATATACCTTATGTTTATATATTACAGATATTCCCGAAAACCGTGTCCTCAGACAACGAATCCGCGGAAACCGGATTCCATAATACAAAAATAATGCAATGCTTCGGATGCCATAATGTCTTTGCCAAACTGACACGGAGGGGAACCGCTTGTGTCGGGGCTTGACTTCTACCGGAAGGCACTCTGATGCACTCCTGCAAGAATAGTCCATTTGTTTGAAACGTTTGTCTATGTCCCTGAACTTCGATGAAACTAACTTTGCGGCAAACAAAGTTTCATCAGATAAGGACATGAATTCACAAAGCCCTGTTTTCAACCGCATTTGGAAACGCGCGTTGCCGGCGGCACTGTCGCTGCTTCTGCTCTGCGCCCTTCCGTCAGACGCCAAGACCGTCACTGATGCTGCTGTCTCAAAGGACATCGCGGCCGTAAATTCGCTCACGGCCGCAGACGACAACACGAAAAGTACTCCGCTTCATCAGCCACGCTTCACTGAACTTCCGCTCGGAAGCATATCAGCCGACGGCTGGCTCAAGGAAATGCTTATAAGGCAGAAGAACGGAGCCACAGGTCATCTTGACGAGCTCTATCCCGAGGTCATGGGACCGCGCAACGGCTGGCTCGGAGGCGACGGCGACCAGTGGGAGAGGGGACCTTACTGGATTGACGGGCTTCTTCCGCTCGCATACATACTTGACGACGACGGGCTCAAGGCAAAGGCTCGTCCGTGGATTGAATGGATGCTCGCGAGCGGGCAGGAAAACGGTCAGTTCGGCCCGTGCAGGGACTACGGACCGGAGAAAGGTCTCCAGCGCAACAATTGTCAGGACTGGTGGCCGAGGATGGTCGCCCTCAAGGTTCTCCAGCAGCATTATTCGGCTACAGGAGACAAGCGTGTCATAGAGCTTATGACCAATTATTTCCGCTACCAGCTTTCGGTAATCCGCGAAAAGCCGCTCGACAACTGGACATTCTGGGCAAGGCACCGCGGCGGCGAGAATCTCAGCTCGATATATTGGCTCTATTCCATAACAAAGGACGATTTTCTCATCGAGCTCGGCGACATTATATATTCCCAGACCGAGCCTTTCACCGAAATGTTCCTCGCTCACGACAAGCTGACGAGGGTCGGCTCCATTCACAGCGTGAACCTCGCGCAGGGAATCAAGACTCCGATAGTCTATTGGCAGCACGACCGCGACCCTAAGTATCTTGAGGCGGTCTCCTGCGCGATGAACGACCTTGAGCGCTTCCACGGCTACCCGAACGGGATGTTCAGCGGCGACGAGGCCATCCACGGGAACGACCCGACGCAGGGAATCGAACTGTGCGAAATTGTCGAATATATGTACTCGCTTGAGATGATGTACCGCATAACCGGCAATCCCCGCTTTGCCGAGACGCTTGAAAAGGTGGCGTTCAACGCCCTTCCGGCTCAGACTACCGACGACTACATGACGCGCCAGTACTTCCAGCAGGTGAACCAGATAAGCGTGATGGAACGCGCCTCCAACTTCGACGTGAACCATTCCGGACTGGACGGCTGCTTCGGGCTTCTGACGGGCTTCCCGTGCTGCACATCGAATATGCATCAGGGCTGGCCGAAGTTCACCCAAAACCTCTGGTATGCGACGCATGACGGCGGACTTGCCGCGACGGTATATTCTCCGAGCAGCGTGAGAACGAGTGTTGCCGGCGGCGTGGATGTGAAAATCAGCGAGACGACGAAATATCCCTTCGAGGAGACGGTCACTTTCAGAATTGATGAAATGTCACGGAAGGCCGAGTTCCCGTTTGTCGTGCGCATTCCGTCGTGGAGTGTGGGGACAACCGTACGCGTGAACGGGAAAGATGTCGCCGTCGCTCCTGATGCTGACAATCTCCTGACTATAAGGCGCGTATGGAAAAAAGGCGATGTGGTTGCGCTCTGTTTCACTCCGGAAATACGCCTTACCCTCTGGAAGGAGAATGCCCGTGCCGTGGAGAGGGGACCGCTTGTCTATGCGCTGAAGGTTCCGTCGGAGAAGCGGACCGTGGAAATCGGACAGACAAGGACGAATCAGGGAAAGTTCTACTATGAATATAAGGCTAAGGGCCCATGGAACTATGCGCTTGTGCAGGTGCCGGAGGACGACTTGGAGAAGCACTACGCATTCTTCCGCAATGAAGAATCCGCGAAGAAGGATTTCCCGTGGAACGAGGAGAACGCCCCTTGCAGCATAGTCACCGAGGCTGTACGCTTCAACAGCTGGAAGGAATACAACGGAATGGCCGGTCCGATGCCATACAGCATCATGTCCAGACCTCGCGCCGGCAAGGAACGCGAGAAGATAGAGCTGATACCATACGGCTGCACCGTCCTCAGAATCACCGAGTTCCCGATGGTCGGAAAGCACAGCGCGGAGTAACGGAAGTGTTTTCGCCTCAGATTTCTAATTTTTTGTTAAATTTACGGCGTGCCATAACAAAACGCCGATTTTTCATGAAGGGAAATACATCGCTGAGTAAATCCATGCTCCTCATTCTTGTCCTTTGGGGAATCCTGTGTCCTCTGCGTGCCGCGAGTCTCAGGTTTCGGCACATCGGAGAGAAGGAGGGGCTTAAATACACATGGGTTCACCATATAACCGGTGACAGCCGCGGATATATATGGTTCTCGACGATGTACGGGGCGTTCAGATATGACGGTTTCGGATTTCGGGAATATTCCTTCCGTTCCGACGATGGAAAGGTTCTCCGCGTTCTGAAGGTCTTTGAGGACTCGCGCTCGGTCCTGTGGTTCTGCACCGACGGCGGTCTCTTCCGTCTCAACCCTCATGACGGCTCTCAGACCCGCTTTTCCTCGGCTTCGGAAGAACCGTTCCGGATAGGCTCCGGTCTGGTTGAGGACATCTGCGAGGATGAGGAGGGCAATCTGTGGATTGCCGGAGGCTCGGGCGTTGACAGGCTCGGCAGGGACGGGACGCGGGAGTTCTACGGACTCGGTCGCGCCAAATGCCTGATGCTGGACTCCCGTGGAAATGTCTGGGCTGCGGTCGGTGACACGGCGCTGACGCTTGACCGCGAATCAGGCGACTTCGTTCCTGCGGAGCTGTCGTCGGCGGTAAGGGGAATGATAAACGACATCTATCAGGACTCATCCAACGACATCTGGGTGGCGAGCCGTGGAGGTCTCGTCCGCTACAGCCAGCAGTCGAAGCGGACACATTCCTACAGCGTGGCCTCGGGTGAACTCCGCAACAATCTTGTGCGGCAGGTTATTCAGGACAGGAACGGGGACATCTGGGCGGCCACTGAAGGAGGAATCGTGAGAATAAGCGGCGGGCGGACGGAGTTTGTCACGGCGGAAGGCGGCAACCCTTGGGGACTGAACGACAATGCCGTCTATAGCCTCTACTTCGATGCCGACGACAATCTCTGGGCAGGCACCTTCTTCGGCGGGGTCAATGTCCGCTACAACCATTTCCGGATGTTCGACTTCATGCTGGCCGGCTCCTCCTCATTCTCCGCGTCCAGCAAGGTTCTGAGCGGAATCGTCCACTCCGGAGGCAGACTCTATGCCGGGACGGAGAACGACGGCCTGCACATCTTGGGACCGGGAGGCAGTCATGTTCACTGCCCTGCGGGGAAGGACGGCCTGATGAGCGGGAACATCCATTCCGTCTGCATTGACCGCCTCGGAAACCTCTGGCTCGGAACCTATCTCGGAGGGCTTTACATGAGACCCAAGGGCAGTTCCTCCTTCATCAGTTTCCGCTCCGGCGGACGGAGGGCCCCGGAACTCACGACGAACAACATCTATAGCATCCTGAACGACAGCGCCGGAAACCTCTGGGTCGGGACAAGGGGCGGAGGGCTCTACCGCTACGACTACGAGAGAGCGACGCTGCTTCATGTCACGGGCAATCTTCCCGGCAACCTGTTCATCTGGGACCTGTTCGAGGACAGCGTCGGAGACATCTGGCTGGCCTGCTACGGAGACCGCATCCGGAAGCTTTCCTCTTCGGAGGGCTATGCCGCCCATGAAGTCGAATCGCCGGTAAGTACCTATGTCTCAGTTTGTGAACTGTCCGACGGACGCATTGCCTTCTGCACGGAGACTGACGGAATAATCTGCTTCAATCCCAAGGACAATTCCTGCGCAAAGGTCACCTCCTCCTTCGGTCTGCCCGACGACACTGTCTATGCCGCGCTTCAGGACGACGACGGAAACCTGTGGTTCTCCACCAACTCGGGTCTGTGCCGTACCGACCTCGCTTTCAGCTCCTGCACGAGATACACGATTGACGACGGCCTGCCTATCAACCGCTTTAACTACAACTCGGCCGAGAAGCATGACGGAAAGCTCTATTTCGGCAGCACCAATGGCCTCGTGGAAGTCGATCCGCGCCGGGAGATGAGGTTGGACATGAACCGTCCGATAAGGTTCAACGACCTGTGGATAAACAATGTGCGCCAGAACATCGGGCCTGACGGCCCCTTGCCTTCGGACATGAACGAACTCGACGTGCTGAGGCTCGAACACTGGCAGAACACCTTCTCGATAGACTTCTCCAACAATATGTTCGGCTACAACTACGGACAGGCCTTCGCCTACAGGATGCAGGGGCTGGACGATGACTGGCACATCCTCGACGCCTCCAACCGGGTCGATTTCATGGGACTAAAGCCCGGCCGCTACTGCCTTTCGGTCGCCAATATGTCCGAAGGCCGCGTTATGGACAATGTCTCCTCACTCAAAATCACGGTGAAGTCGGTGTGGTGGCAGAGCACCGCAGCGAAGGTCGGCCTGACGCTTCTGCTGTCTGCACTTGCGGCCTGGCTCCTCGTCATGTTCGTCATGTCCTCGAAGCACAGGCATGAGCTTGAGATAGAACGCCTTAACAGGGAGAAGGACAAGGAAATCACCGAGATGAAGCTCCGCTTCTTCGACAACATCTCGCACGAGTTCAAGACTCCGCTCTCGCTCATTCTCGGTCCTGTGGAGCAGTTCATGAACGGCAGCGTCCCGGAGGGGAAGAAGTACAGGTATTTCGGGATAATCAAGAAGAACGCGGACAAGCTGCTCGCGCTCATCAACGAGCTGCTCAGCTTCCGTGAACTCCAGTCGGCGACGCTCAGCCTGTCGTCATTCTGCGTCCGGGATGCCGTCGCCAATGTCGTGACCCGCTATGAATGGCAGTTCGAGGACAAGGGCATGACGGTTTCGGTCGATGTGCCCGACTCTCTTTCGGTGGATGCGGACAGGGAGAAGTTTGACAAGATTCTCGACAACCTGCTCTCCAATGCCTGCAAGCACTGCTCGGACGGCGACAAGGTCTGCATCCTTGCCGGGAAGGACGGGGAAATGCTGCGCCTGACGGTGCGCGACACGGGCGAGGGCATTCCGCCCGACAAATTAGAGCACATCTTCGACCGCTTCTTCACCGTCAAGTCCTACGATATGTATTCCTCCGGAGTCGGGCTGTCTCATGTGAAGTCCCTCGTCGAGCTGCACGGAGGGCGGGTCTTCGCCTCTTCCGAGGCCGGGGAACTGACCGAAATAGGATTCGAGATACCGCTCCGTTCCGAAAGGCGCGGGGACATCCGGAAATCGGAGGGGACATCAGATGCAATGAATATGGAATATGCCGCCGACGCCCGTATGCGCTCCCTTGAGAAGCCTCCGGTGGAGGCTGACCTCGACAACGGGGAGTACCTGAAGCTCGCAGCCGAGACGGTCATCCTTATCGTGGAGGACGACAGCGCGATGAAGAACCTTCTGGTCGATTACTTTTCGAGAAAATACACCGTCATGGGAGCGGACAGCGGTGAGGCCGCGTCGAAGCTCGTCAGGGAGGGGCGTGTGGATATAGTGATTTCCGACGTCATGCTGGACGGAATGTCGGGCTACGACTTGTGCCGGAGCATAAAGAACAGCATAGACACGAGCCACATCAAGGTCATACTCATGACGGTGCTCTCCGAATATGACCAGAAGTGCCGGGGCTACCTTGCAGGAGCCGACTCGTGGATTGTCAAGCCGTTCTCCTTCTCTCTGCTTGAGCTCATGGTCAGGAACATAATAGTCGGCGCATGGCTCAGCCGTGAAAACTACCGCAAGTTCGAGATTGACCTTTCAAAGGTGGAGATTCCCGCGTCGAACGCGGACGAGCAGCTGCTCAACAGAATCTCCTCCGCCGTGATGGACAGCATTTCCGACTCGGAGTTCAATGTCGATACTCTATGCCTGCGCATCGGCATGAGCAAGGCCTCGCTCTACCGCAAGCTCAAGGCGCTGACCGGGCAGTCCGGCAACGAGTTCATCCAGAATGTCCGTCTCAAGTACGCCGCGAGACTTCTCGCCGACTCGGACAGTCTCGTCTCCACCGTGGCATACGACTGCGGCTTCTCCGACCCGTACTATTTTTCCCGCGCCTTCCGCAAGCTGTTCGGAATGTCCCCGAAGCAGTGGCGGCAGCAGCACTGCGCGGAAATCAGCCCTGAAATCAGCGCGGATAATGTTCAGGCGGAACTGCTGAAGGATAAATAGGGAGGATGCCCGTTTGACTGGTTCGCTTTACCGAAATTATTTCGTAATTTTGCGTGTTTTTGTGAGCCTTGCGGACGGGAGATTTTTGCTCCTTGAGGAGAGGGCTCGGGCTGAACGGATATGGATAATCTGGAAACTGTTGTCGGCGTGTTCGATTCGGGAGTCGGCGGACTCTCGGTGCTTCGGGAGCTTGAGAGGGCTGTCCCGGGGGCTCGTTTTGTCTATTATGCGGACACGGCTCACTGTCCATACGGGGAGAAGTCGGCGGAATATGTGCTCGGACGCTCGCGGGAGATTACCGGGATTCTTCTGGAACATGGCGCTGAAGTGATTGTGATTGCCTGCAACACGGCTACATCAGCGGCCATCGCCACGCTGCGCCGGGAGTACGGGACGGCGCCTTCCCCGCGCGTCCTGGAGATTACCGGAGGGCGGCTGGACCATCTGCCATTCATCGGGATGGAGCCGGCGGTGAAGCCGGCGGCGCTTGCCACGAGGACCGGAGTCGTGGGCGTGCTTGCCACGGCTGGGACGCTGCACGGCGGCAAGTACCTTGACATGAAGGACCGCTGGTCGGACGGCATTGAAATTGTTGAGTCGGTCGGGCGCGGATTCGTGGAACTGGTCGAGGGCAGCGGACTTGCTGACAGATATAAGAAAGGCTGTCTGTTTCTGAGCAGCGCCCGGGAGGAGTGCTCGGGAGATGCCGCGTGGGACGAGAGGCTTGCGGAGGACACCGTCCGGGCGAGTCTCGCGCCTCTGATTGAAGCCGGGGCGGACACTATAGTTCTGGGATGCACCCACTACCCGTTCCTGCTTCCGGTGCTGGAAAAGGTGTCTGCGCGGCTGCTTGCGGAGCATCCTTTGACGGGACGCGACGGCAGCGCGGTTGAGCGCATACGCTTCATCGACCCGGCTCCCGCCGTCGCCCACAGACTGGTTGAGGTGTTGGACGGCGAGATGCAGCCCAAAGATCTCTCACTTTGTTCGAGATGACAGCATCTGTCATTTCGAGCGGAATGAAATGGGATGTAGCCCAAAGATTTCTCACTTCGTTCGAGATGACAGCATCTGTCATTCCGAGCGGAATGAAATGGGATGCAGCCCAAAGATCTCTCACTTTGTTCGAGATGACAGCATTTGTCATTTCGAGCGGAATGAAATGGGATGCAGCCCAAAGATCTCTCACTTCGTTCGAGATGACAGCATCTGTCATTTCGAGCGGAAT
>CAKVAS010000033.1 GCA_934725015.1 uncultured Bacteroidales bacterium | reverse complement strand
TCCGGCCGCGTGACCTACATGCCGATTTATATGCTTATGTTTATCCGCAAGAATGCCGCAAGTTCCCCTCAGATTGTTGTTCCGGATCTGACAGGTCTCGTGTAGTGGCTCTCCATTTGATCCTGTTCAAACAACTGAAGCAGAACTTCCCGTTGCGGTACTTCTATGGGGAGAGCGCGAATGCCATCAAGATACAGGTCCGGGTGATGCTCATCGCCAACTTGCTTCTAATGGTGATGCAGAAGCGCGTGAAACAACGGCAACGGCTGGGTTAAGAACAGAGTCTCTGTGTTTAGCGGACAGTAAATGGAAATAGTTCAAGGAGCAACCTTTTCGCAGGAATTATCCATCACCTTAAATTTGAGATTTTGTGCACTTTATTAACTAAAAAATTCATAATTTCGTGCACTAACCTCAATAATAATGTTGGAAAAACGGACAGGACGCTTGCGCGGGCGGTCAGGAAAAGAAGACGAAGACTATCAGCAGGTCGCCGAAGACTGAGCGGAAGACTGCAAGGGCACGCTGGATTTCGGTGGTCACCTGCCGGGTGGTGAGCTGATATTCCTCGGCTATCTCCTTGTAGGTCAGCCCGTCCATGCGGCTTGCAACAAAAATGTCGAAGCTTTTTTGCGGAAGCCTCCGGCGGCATTCGGCAATCCTCTCGTTCAGGTCGGAAAGAAAGGCCATCCCGTTCGAGTCCCGTTCCGCAAGAATCCCGAGCATCGCGTCCCTGAGCGCCGTGTCCCGGATTTCACGGTGGGCGGACGAAAGCATCGACTCCCGCTTGACGTAGTCATAGCTCTTGCTCATCACCACACGGTGGAAATATCCCCTCACATTGCTCCCCTCCACGAAAATATCCTTCTTTTCGAGAATCTTCACGATGCTCTCGGAATAGATGTCTTCCGCGACCGCCCTCTCCCTGACAAAGGACATGGAATGGGCGATGAACCTGCCCCGGTCCTTGTGAATCGAGGCAAGCTCACCCATAAAATATGTCATGTCTTCGCTTTTCATTGCGGGATACATACAAGCTTTCCGACCCCAAAAATCAAGAATTTTACGGAAAAACACAAAAAAAGTTAAAAAAATATGTCAACATCCGCTTTTCAATCCTTTATATATGTGAACGGCCTCCGAAAGCACGGGCCATAAAAAATCGGATGATGAAAGAAATTGACGACAAAATGCTGTTCCGCTACTTCAGCTCCGCCACGACGGCCGAAGAGGAACACGCAATTAACGACTGGCTGCTCCTTGACAAGGCGAACGAGGAGAGGCTCCGCGAAAGCTACAGGCTTTGGGAAGCGCTGCTCTTCAGCGGCGAGGACAGCGAACGGCGCGGGCTCAGGCGTCGGAGGCGGAGAACCGTCATTCGCAGAATCGGGCTTGCGCTTCTTAACGCGGCGGCCCTTGCCGCATTCTTTGTCGTGGCCGGGCACGTCATGACCGAGCGCGAGGAAGACAGGCTCGCATCCACGATGAACAGGATAGAAATCCCGGCCGGGGGAAAGATGGACTTCACCCTTTCCGACGGCACCAGGGTGTGCCTCAATGCCGGAGCCGTACTCAGCTACCCTATGCAGTTCTCCCGCAGTTCCCGCGAAGTGTCGGTTTCCGGAGAAGCGTGGTTCGACGTCGCCCACGATGAGGACAAGCCTTTTGTAGTCAAGACATTCCTTTCGGAAATAGAGGTGCTCGGAACGAAATTCAACGTCAATGCGGACGAGGAAAGCCGGGAGTTTTCGGTGGCTCTTCTCGAAGGCAGCATCAGACTCCGCAGCGATGCCGGAGAGAGGCTCATGACACCGGGGGAAAAGGTGAGAATCACAGGGAGGACGCTTGTCTGCGAGGCCTGCGACATGACACGGGAGACTCGCTGGATGGACGGGGTCATCGGCATCGGAGGCATGACGTTCCCGGAAATAATGAGGGAGATGGAGCGCGCGTTCGGTGTAAAAATCGTCATAGAACGCGAGGATATGCCGGAGATCGGCTTCTCGGATGCTGAAATTCACCGCAGCGAAGGGGTGGAGTCCGCGCTCAAGTCCCTCCAGTACGCCGGAGTCAGGTTCAGCTACACCCACGACTTCGCAACCGAAACCATATACATAAGATAACTCAAGTTTTGCAAGTGCGGAACTTGAATACGATAACCGGAAATATACAACACTAACTGATAACCAGGGACCGTTCCCACTCGGGATGGTTTCGCAAAGCTTTAATTCATGAACAGATACCGAATTCCGCAAAGGAGCTGCTGCCTGTTCCTGTTCCTGATTCTCTTCCTGCTGCCGGCCAAGGCGGCTCCAGGACTCCAGTCCGAGGATGTGCGCCTGACGCTCCAGCTGAAGGACGTCACGCTCGCCAAGGCGATAGACAGCATCAAGGAACAAAGTCCCTACCTTTTCTTCATCAGCATAACTGACCTTGACAGGAAAGTTTCGCTGTCGGTGAAAGACGAGACGATAGAATCCGTCTGCGCAAAGCTCTTCACCCCGTTGAAAATCAGCTGGCGAGTCAACGGACACTACATCTACCTCACCAACGCTCCGGAGTCCTCGCCCGTGACACTCACGGGAACGGTGACCGACGGCGCCGGAGCCGCAGTCCCTGGCGCGGCAGTTGTCGTGCAGGGGACATCGACCGGAACCGTCACCGACATTGACGGCCATTTCACCCTCCTCGTCCCGGGCGACCTCCTCGGAGGAACTCTCGAATTCAACTCTCTCGGCTACGCGATTGTGCGCAGGGAGATTGGCGAGCGGCGGGTTTTCAACGTCACGCTCAGGGAGGAGAGCACGGAACTTGAGGGG
This sequence comes from uncultured Bacteroidales bacterium, assembly GCA_934725015.1. Lineage (GTDB taxonomy): Bacteria > Bacteroidota > Bacteroidia > Bacteroidales > UBA932 > Cryptobacteroides. Next base: position 10,201 of record CAKVAS010000033.1, on the reverse strand, counting down.
ACCGTGGTCACGGCCCTCGGCATCCGCCGCGACCAGAAGGCCCTGAGCTACAATGTGCAGGAGGTCCGCTCCGACCTGCTCACCGCCGTCAAGGACGCCAATTTCATAAACTCGCTCAACGGCAAGGTGGCCGGCGTGAACATCAACGCCTCTTCTTCCGGAGTCGGCGGCGCATCCAAGGTGGTGCTCAGGGGCAACAAGTCCATAAGCCAGTCTTCCAACGCGCTGTATGTCATCGACGGCATCCCGATGTACAACTTCGGCGGAGGCGGAGGCACGGAGTTCGACTCCAAGGGAGCGACCGAGTCCATCGCAGACATCAACCCCGAGGACATCGAGAGCATATCCGTGCTCACCGGCGCGGCTGCTGCGGCTCTTTACGGATCGGAGGCGGCGAACGGAGCCGTGATGATAACCACGCGGAGCGGCCATGCCGGCAAGGTCTCCGCCATGTTCACCTCCAACACCGAGTTCCTCTCCCCGTTCCGTCTTCCCGAGTTCCAGAGCCGCTACGGCACCGGACTCAACGGAAAGAGCGGCAACAGCGGAACTTACAGCTGGGGCGCGAAGCTTCCCGACGGCACCAAAGGCTACACCCCGTCCGACTACTTCGAGACGGGACACTCCTACACCAACTCGTTCACGCTGAGCGGGGGCACTGACCGCAACCGCACCTATCTCTCCGCCGCCGCGCTCAACTCCGACGGCATCATCCCGAACAACCGCTACGACCGCTACAACTTCACCTTCCGCAACACCACCTACCTGCTGCGCGACCGCCTCAAGATAGACGCGTCCGCAGGGTACATAATGCAGAAGGACCAGAACATGACTAACCAGGGCGTGTATTCCAACCCGCTCGTCCCGGCATATCTCTTCCCGAGAGGCGACAACTTCAACGTCTATCGGAGCTTCGAGCGCTACAATGCCGGAACGAAGCTGATGGAGCAGTTCTGGAGCAGCGACCTTGAGGGCGACCTGCGAATGCAGAACCCCTACTGGATAAACTACCGCAACCTGCGCAACAACGACAAGAAACGCTATATGCTCTCGCTCTCCGTCTCGTTCGACATCCTCGACTGGCTGGACGTCGCCGGCCGCGTGAGGGTTGACAACGCCTCGAACCTCTACACCCGGAAGCTCTACGCCTCGTCGAACGCGACCCTCACCGAGGGCGGCTCCAACGGCCACTACACCGAGGCGCGGACATATGACAAGCAGACCTATGCGGACCTGATGCTCAGCGCCAACAAGTCGTGGAGGGAGTGGAGCATTGCGGCCAGCCTCGGCACGTCGTACAACAACATAGGCACGGACGAGCTGCGCTACGGCGGCCCGATACAGGACAACGGTCTGGCGAACGTGTTCAATGTCTTCGACCTCGACGACACCAAGAAGCGCGCGAGCAAGAGCGGGTGGAACGACGAGACGCAGTCGGTGTTCGGCAGTGTGGAGGTGGGCTGGAGACGGTCGCTCTACCTGACGGTCACGGGAAGGAACGACTGGGCGTCCCAGCTTGCCGGCTCTTCGAGCAAGTCGTTCTTCTATCCTTCGGCGGGTCTCTCGTGGGTCCCGACCGCCATGTGGGAAACGGGCGCCCTGAGCTATCTCAAGCTCCGTGGTTCGGTGGCCTCGGTCGGAATGCCGTTCCCGCGTTTCCTGACGATTCCGACCTACGAGTACGACGCGACGAACCGGATATGGAAGGACAAGACCCACTATCCGATAGGCGACCTGAAGCCCGAGCGGACCCTCACCTGGGAGGTCGGTCTGGAAACCCGGCTCTGGCAGGACCTAAGCGTCAATCTGTCATGGTACCTCGCGGACACCTACAACCAGACCTTCGACCCTTCTCTCCCGCCGTCCTCGTCCTACACGACGATTTACCTCCAGACGGGCAGCGTGCGCAACACCGGAGTCGAGGCGAGCCTCGGCTACAGCCACAGCTGGGGAGGATTCACATGGGACAGCGGCTTCACCTTCAGCCACAACCGGAATGAGATAACCGACCTCGCGGACGGCGCGGTGAACCCCGTCACCGGAGAGAGCCTTGACCTTGAAAAACTTGAGATAAAGGCTCTGGGCAAGGCGAAGTTCATTCTCCGCAAGGGCGGCACGCTCGGCGACCTCTACACCAGTTCGGGCCTGAAGCGGAACAACTACGGCTACATCGAATTGGACGACAACGGCGAGGTCAGCCTTGTTGACAACGGCGAGGAACTCTGCCTCGGCAGCGTCTTCCCGACCTGCAACCTCGCGTGGCGCAACGACTTCAGCTGGAACGGATTTCATCTCGGCTTCCTGTTCAGCGGCCGCATCGGCGGAATCTGCTATTCGGCGACGCAGGCCAACCTCGACCTCTACGGCGTGTCCGAGGCCTCTGCCTCCGCCCGTGACGCGGGAGGGGTGCTTGTGAACGGCCGCGAGCTCATTTCCGCGCAGAAATGGTATCAGAAGATAGGCTCGCAGAGCGGACTGCCCCAGTACTACACCTACGACGCGACATCCTTCCGCCTTCAGGAACTATCGGTGGGCTACACCATGCCGAGGAAATGGTTCCGTGACAGGGCCTCGCTCACCCTCTCCTTTGTGGGACATAACCTTTGGATGATATGGTGCCGCGCCCCGTTCGACCCGGAAAGCGTCGCATCGACCGGCAACAACTATCAGGGCATAGACTATTTCATGATGCCGTCGCTGCGCAGTCTCGGACTCAACGTCAGGCTTGATTTCTAAAAACGAAGGAGGGAATATCCATGAGACAATATATCAAGAACATAAAGCTGATGGCCGCATTGGCCGCCGTCACCCTCGCCCTCGTCTCCTGCACGGAACGCTTCGAGAGGCTCAACACCAACCCGAACCAGGTCACGGCCGGACAGATGGAGGCGCGCAACTACCGCACGGGGACTAAGGTCCTTTCTCTCCAGAGCCTCGTCGTCCCGGTCGAGGAACACCAGTACCAGTTCATCGAAAGCCTCTCCGGAGGGCCGTTCGGCGGCTATGTCGGGAGCACCGTGGACACATGGCAGACCCGTTTCGAGACCTTCAACCCATCGACCGACTGGCGCAAGGCGACATTCTCCGACATCATCACGGAATTTTACGCGCCCTACCGAGGCATCGTCGGCGGAACGGACGACGAGGTCGCCCGCGCATTCGCCGCGCTCTTCCGCGTGGCCGTGATGCAGCGCCTGACCGACAACTACGGCCCGATACCCTACGGGGACATCCTGAAGACGGAAAAGATAACCGTGAAGTACGACTCGCAGGAGTCCGTCTATGACCGGCTCTTCGAGGAACTCGACGGCGCGATAGAGGCCTTCGCCGCCAACACCGCCCTCCCGTCCTCTGGATGGAACAACTACGACAAGGTCTATTCGGGCAACATCGCGCAGTGGCTTCGCTACGCCAACTCCCTGAAGCTGAGGATGGCCATGCGCATAAGCTACCGGGACCCGGAACTCGCGAGGCGAAAGGCCGAGGAAGCGATTGCCGGAGGGCTCATACTCACCAATGAGGACAACGCCTGCATGCATCCCAACGAGAACCGGATGACGCTCATCTACAACAGCTGGAACGACCACCGCGTCGGAGCCGACATACTGAGCTTCATGACCGGCTACAATGACCCTCGTCTTGAGAAGATGTTCCTCAGGAGCACCGGAGCCAATCCGCAGTTCGTCGGAATACGCATCGGCTCCTCCGTCGCCAAGAAGAGCGAGGCCATAGAGGCATATTCCAACCTCATAGTGAACTCCGACAGCCCGATTCTCTGGATGAACGCGGCTGAGGTGAGCTTCCTGCTCGCGGAGTACTGCCTGCGCCTCGCCGGTGACGGCGCCCGCGCCAGAGAATACTACGAGAACGGCATCCGGCTCTCGTTCGCCGAAAGGGGAGTCTCCGGGGCGGAGGCCTACATCGCCGACGCCACAAGCACCCCGGCGCAGTATGTAGATCCGCTTGGAAAGTACAGCGCCTCGGCCAAGACCACCGAGTGCAGGATTGCATGGGACACGAAGGGCGACGAGGAGACCAACCTTGAGCAGATTATCACCCAGAAATGGATTGCAATCTTCCCGCTCGGCAACGAGGCGTGGGCGGAATACCGGAGGACAGGATACCCCAAGCTGCTCCCGGCGCCGCAGAACCTCGGCCCGGACAACGTCGATCTTGAGCGCCACGCAAGAAGGCTGACCTACCCGGTGGAGGAGTACTCCGGAAACGGGGCGAACCTCGCGGAGGCGATTTCGCTCCTTGATTCGGAGGCTTCGGGAGGTGGAAGCGGCGACGCCTTCAACACCCGCGTGTGGTGGGACTGCAAGCCGTATGACAAGATAAAACAGTGATTTTATGAGACATATATATGCAAATATTCTTCGTGCAGGAATAATTCCAGCCCTGCTCCTTATGGCGACAGCCTGCTCCGAGTGGACAAAGGTCGAGAGCGTCGGCATAAGGGAAACCATGCCCTGGGACGCCGCTCCGCAGGAATGGGCCGATTACCAGGCGCGTGTCCGCTCCTACAAGAGCCGCAGCCACACCCTGTCCTACATACGCTTCGCCAATTCCCCGTCCGGGGTGCAGAACGAAAAGGGCAGTCTGCGCAGCCTGCCGGACAGCCTCGACATAGTGAGCCTCACCAACGGAGTGAACTTTTCGGAATATGACTCCGAAGACATGGCCCGCATGAGGGCCGTGGCAATCCGGGTCATCTGCCAGGCCGACCTCGCCTCTGCGGAGGATGTCGCGGCGACGCTTGACGCCACGGTGGCCGCCGTGGACAGCCATGGGCTCGACGGCTATTCCTTCACCGCCTCGTCCCGTGAGGACGCCTCTGCGGCCGTGGCCCGCTTCTCGTCGGCTAAGTCGGACTCCCGGATTCTCGTGTTCGAGGGCAACCCGTCCCTCATAGCGGAGGACGACATCGCGAAGATAGACCTCTTCGTCCTCGCCACCGAAACCCTTGAAAACCCCTACAGTCTGCGCAACGCGGTCACCGATGCCATAGAGGCTGGATTCCCGCGTGAGAAGATGCTTCTCGCCGCCTCGCTCAAGGGCGTGTACTACAGCTCCGACAACACTGAACTCCCCGTGCTGGAGGCGATGGCCGACAATGTGGTGACCTACGGCCCGATGGCAGGGCTTGCGGTCTATGACGTCGAGTCCGACTACTACCACTACGAGGGAAACTGGTCGTCCCTGCGGGCGGTCATACGCCGTCTGAATCAGTAGGGGCGGAGAAATTTTCATCAACTCAGAATCTGTTTAAAAAAGCAGCTTCTCGCAAAATGACAAGAGAATGAACATCAGAATGAAAAATATCGCATTGATGCTTGCCGCGCCCGTCATGATGATGGCCTTCGCGTCCTGCGACCGTTTCGAGCCGGTTGAGCACGTCTTCGCAAATTCGGCCTACCTCGACGTGAGCGCGACCGACGAGACCCAGCCCCTGACCTTCGGAAACAGGGTGGCGAGCCTGACAAAGGAACTCTCAGTGTCCCTCGCCTACCCGTCCGACAGCGACGTGAAGGCCGTCGTTTCCGTCGCCCCGGAACTCGTTGAGGCCTACAATTCGGCACACGGGACATCCTACTTCCCGCTCCCCGATGAGTTTCTCGATTTCGGCGGGGCCACCGTCACGGTGAAGGCCGGGAAGGTGAGCTCGGAGAAGGTCACGATAACGCTGCGCAACCTCATGGGCGAGGGCGAGGAGCAGACCGGCGCGATGGAAATCGACAGGACCTGGCTTCTGCCGGTGCGCCTCAGCTCCGATGACATCCCGACCATGGACGGCGCGTCCGTCGCCTACTATCTCGTGCGCCGCTCTTCCGCAATAACCGTCGCGGCACGGCTCACGGACAACTGGGTGGAGTTCCCGCTGATGGACACCCCGGGTGACGTGGCGGACGCCTACAACGCTCTTACGGCCGTCACCTACGAGGCGCTCATAAACATCGACCGCTTCGACCTCAAGAACGGCACGGAGGACTGCAACATCTCCACGGTGCTGGGCGTCGAGCAGTATCTCCTGCTGCGAATAGGGGACGCGAACTTCGAGCGCCAGTGCCTCCAGTTCGACGGCAGCGGCAGCGGCTCGCAGTTCGGCAAGCTCCCGTCCAAGAGCGACCCTGCGAAGAAGCTCTACTCCGGAACATGGTACCACGTCGCCTGCACCTACGACCAGAACACCCGCACCGCCCGCATCTACCTCAACGGCAAGATGATCGACGAGGTGAAGGACGCGGGAGTCGCCGGGCCGACCGCCGACAACGGGATAAACCTCGCGATGCGCGCCCTCGGGATGCCGGAGGCCTACCAGTTCTTCATCGGCAAGTCCTACAACGACCGCCGTCCTCTTCAGGGCATGATAGCCGAGGCGAGGGTCTGGCGCACGGCAAGGACTCAGGAGGAAATATGGAAGAACATGTACCGTATCGTGAACCCCAAGGAGCAGGAGGACCTCATCGGCTACTGGAAGTTCAACGAGGGCTCAGGCAACGACATCACCGACTGGTCCCGGGTGGGCAACCACGGAAAGGCCGTCGCGGATGTGGTCTGGCCGGACGGGATAGAGATTCAGGAGATAAACAAGGAGGAGGAATAGAAGATGAGACGAAGCATTTCAGCATTCATTATGTGGACGGCCGCCGCCCTTACGCTTGTGACCGGATGTCAGGATCTGGCGATTCAGTACAGTCCCGAGGCTCTTCAGGACATCTCGGACCGGCAGCCCGCGATTACGCTGCACGCGGAACAGTCGGCGGACAATGTGGTCATTGTCGTTCTGAACCACGGCGGAAAGTCCGCTGTGGAGAAAATCTACGCCAAGGCTTCACTCCCCTCCGACGGGGAGAAGACCATAAGGCTCGCCTCCGCAGGTCAGGAATATGTGGAGCAGTACAGCCTCAGGACGGGCATTGACTATAAGCTCCTGCCGCAGGCTTTCTATGCCTTTGCGGGAGGCAGCGCCCTTGAACTTCACGACGGCCTGCAGGAGACGGCGGCGAAGCAGGTTCAGCTCTTCGCCAAGAACAAGTTCGGCACCGTTCTGGATGCCGGCCGCTATCTGCTTCCGATAACCGCCGCCGTATCAGAGACGGACGGGGACGGTTCATACGGCACGGTGCTTATCGACCTGACAGTGAGGAAACCCTACTCCGACCCTGACGGCTGCGAACTCTACACGGGCGACGACATGTTCACGGTGTTCTACCTCAACACCGCCGTCTTCGACCCGAGACTTGCAAACGACTTCATCCTCGAGAAAATCAATGACAAGAGCTACCGTCGCGGACTCGGCAACATAGTGAACCTCCGGCAGGCTTCGCTCAACTACGACGCTTCAACCGGCAGTGTCTCGGTGAAGCCGACGGGTGACCTCCGCTATGTCCTTGAGCACTTCACCGAGCGTGTCCTCCCCGTTCAGGAAAGCGGCCGCAAGGTCTGCGTCTGCATCGACGGCGGGGCGCAGGGCATCGGCTTCTGCAACCTGACGGACGAACAGATAGGGGACTTTGTGCATTCCGTGAAGCGGATGGTCGATTACTACGGCCTCGACGGAGTCAATCTCTGGGACCGCAATGCCAACTACGCCGCTGCCGGGGAACGCGGCTTCCCTCCGGTGAACACCACCTCCTACCCCAGGCTCATAAAGGCGCTGCGCGCGGCTCTCGGACAGAACAGGCTTCTCACAATAACCGACTATGAGGCTCCGACCGAATATTTCTGGGACACGGAGGCTACCGGAGGAATCAGTGTCGGCGAGTACATCGACTACGCATGGTCGGGCTACTGCAGCGGCGACGAGCCAGTGCAGATCGTGGATCCGTGGCATCAGGAGGTTTCCTTCGTGTCGAAGACCCACCCGCGCCGACCCATTGCCGGACTGAACCCCAAGAGATATGGAATCACCAATGTGACCTGCTACAGGAAACAGGACGAGTCGCTGTTCGCTCTTGAGCAGTATGACAAGAGCATCCTCACGTCCAGCAATATATTTGTTTTCTATGATGTCAGGTCAATCCTTCAGGACTCTTATGAGGGGGCAAATATAATTAGCGGATTCTGGCCGGTCTGGTATAACGACTATATGATGGACATAAAGACCGGAAGGCTGCGTAACGACAGGCGAGATGAAACTGGCGCCATCAACCCATATAACAAATGGGTCAAGGACTGGTAGTGTATCTCTGTCATTTCGACTGGAGCGAAGCGGAACGGAGAAATCTATATAATAAGAATGAATTACAAATTAACCATAAACAATTAAAACACAATGAAAACATTAAGACATCTTGTGACAGCCCTTTCGCTGTCGGCGCTCCTCCTCTCGGGATGCGACAAGTACGATGACACGGCCATTTCGGGTCGCGTGGATGAACTCGAAGGCAGGGTCACCCTGCTGGAGACTTTGGCGAAGCAGCTGCAGAGCAATGTCAGCGCCATGCAGCTTGCTGTCGATGCCCTCAAAAGCCAGGACCGGATTGTCTCGGTGGAGCCTCTCCCGGACAACGCGGGCTTCGTGGTGGAATTCGAGAATGCCGGCAAGATAAATGTCTATAACGGAACCGACGGCAAGGACGGAGCTGATGGCAAGACACCTGTCATCGGCGTTCAGAAGGATGAGGCTGACGGGCAGTACTACTGGACAATAGACGGGGAGCCGATGCTTGACAACGGCAAGAAAATTCCCGCCACGGCTCAGCTTGGAGCTCCGCGGATAAAGATCGAAAACGACAAGTTCTGGTTCTCCGTGGATGAGGGAAAGACCTGGACGGAGTGCGGCGACATCCGTTCCGCAGGCATAGGCACCATCACAAATGTGACCGACAACGGCGACGAGGTTGTCTTCACTCTCTGGGACAACAGCACCATCACCATTCCTAAGGTTCAGGCTTTCGCCATAGAAATCGGCAGGACTGAAGTCGGGGTTGTCGCGGGTCAGACGACGTTCATTCCTTACACAATCATTGCGGGAGACAAGGACACCAAAGTTAAGGCAATGGCCGACGAGGGTTACAAGGTTGAGGTTTCCGGCAATTACAACGGCGGCGAGCTGGCAGTCACAGCACCGGCGACCGTCACGAAGGCTTCCGTGTTCATTGTTGCCATAAGCGGCAAGGGTGAGGTTGCCGGAAAGATTCTCGACTTTGAGAAGGGAGACCTCGTGCTTGTCAAGGACGGAGTCACCATCGATGCTCTCGGCGGCGAGATTGAACTTCCGTTCAAGACAAATATGGATGCCATAGTCATGATTGACCCTTCCGCGAACTGGATTGAGCAGATACCCGAAACAAAGGCACTTCAGGAATATACCTACAAGTTCAATGTCAAGGCATACGAGAACGGAACAGAGCCTCGCGAGGGCAAGATTTACATTACCTGCGACGGCATCGGAAGAAAAGAATTCACAGTTCGCCAGCTTCACACGGTAGTCCCTAAGGGCGGCTCCGCCGATTTTGACACTTTCACTCAGGAGGGAAATACTCTCTATACTGCAATATCGGATGAGACAACGGCCGGTTGGAAATTGACAAACGGGTATATCAGGAAACCTAATTTTGTTAAACCTAACGCGGCATCAAAGTTCCCGGGCTTGTACGGCAATGTCAAGCAAGTCGGAACACTGATTTCTCCTGAGATTGAGAGCGGATGCGGTACTCTCACATTGGAAATGACCGGAAAGTCCCTGCAGAAAAAAATCCCCAATGGAATAGGTGTTCAGGTTGAGATTGTCCAGAATGAAAAAACGGTCAAAAGTTTCAACCTTTCCATATCTCAAGAGGATTATGCTCAAGCGAAACCGCTCGAACGCAGTCAAGAGGTGAATGTTCCCGGTAAGTTTAGGGTGGTGATAAAAAACGCCTGCCCATCAGGTTTGGAGAGTTCAAATCCTACAGTAGGCAACACGGTGGAAGATGTCCTCATAACATCCGTCTCGTGGACAGGCTACACCGAATAAGCCGGCCCGAAACCAGCAGAACCCACCCACGTTAATTCAACCTGGGTCACCGCACGGCGTCCAACCCGCCGTCCGGTGACCCGGTTCTGCGTAAGTTTTTGGATTCCCTCTAATTGCAATTGGTTAGCTACTACCATAGATACATGTAAGAACTTTATTAGCCTCAATTCCGCAAACATCCCAAAGTTTTTAGCGATTTGAGTTGAGCTGGGCATATTTTTATGCTGGCGAGCGATG
>CAKVAS010000032.1 GCA_934725015.1 uncultured Bacteroidales bacterium | reverse complement strand
GACGACCTCGTCGATGAGATGCTCTGCGCCCTCATGGGACGTGAGCACCGCTGCGAGTTCGACGGCGTCGATGCGGTGTTCACCGAGGGCGGCCGCTACTGCGCCTCTCCCGTCACCCATCACGTGACCCTCGGGGAGATAGTGGCCCTTCTCCGTCAGTTCCACGACCTTCCGCGGACGCTGATGATTCCGGAGATTCCCGCCGACAGCTTCGCCAAGCGCCTTTTCAGCACCTATCTCAGCTACCTTCCGAAGGACAGGGCAGTCTTCGACCTGAAGATGAACCGCGACCAGCGGGGCTCCTTCACCGAGCTCGTCCGCACCCTGAACTGCGGTCAGGTCAGCATAAACATCTCCAGGCCCGGCGTCACCAAGGGACAGCACTGGCACAATACCAAGTGGGAGCAGTTCATAGTCGTCTCCGGCCGCGGCCTTATCCAGATGCGCAGGGAAGGAACGGACGAGGTCATTGAATACGAGGTGAGCGGCGACCGGATTCAGAGCGTCATAATGCTCCCCGGCTACACCCACAACATCATCAACCTCTCCGACACAGAGGACCTCGTGACGGTCATATACTGCAACGAACTCTTCGACCCCGATCGTCCCGACACCTACTACGACCCTGTCGAGCGGGAGTAAGGCGGCTAATATCATTTTATATGTCACAGAAAGTTTCCTATACCGGGACAATTCCACGGTATAGGAAACTGGATGCTTGAAGAAAGAAGGCTCTATCTTCTCACCAGCCACTCGGTTGCGGGAACTATATTGATTGTATAGCCGTCTTCCTCGATTGCCTCGTGCTCTTCGAAGGTAATGAGGGTGAGAGTGCTGCATTTCAGCTTCTTGGCAGCGTTCTTCAGGCCTCGGATTTCCCTGTCGCGGGTCTTTTCGTTTGAGATGTCGTAGGACACTTGTATCAGCTCCCGCACATTGCCGTCCTTTGCTATGACAAAATCAACCTGCGAGGATGCTTCCTTGTAGTAGAATATGTCACAGAAAAGGGGCTTGTAGCGACGCAGCAGCTCAATACACACGGCATTTTCCAATTTCCATCCGAGGTTTTCCAGCGACAGGTTGTCTTCGCGTTCCGTAACAAATGCCGTATCCACTACATACACCTTCTCATTTCTCACGCGGTCCCTGCTCTTGTATGAGAACCGGTTCACGCCTACCAGCAGAAAAGCCTCCTTCAGGTAAGAGTAGTAGTTTTCAGCCGTATGGTTTGACACGCCGAACAATTCGCCGACAGTCTTTGCGACAAATTCCTGACAGTAATTGTCTGAAAGATAGGCCGCTATTCTCCGCAGAACCTCCACATTGCGGATTCTGAAGCGCTGTGCGATGTCGTTTCTGATAATGGCGTTCAGCAGTCCGTTTATGTAGCCTCTGCGGTTGCTCTCATAGAAAAGTTCCGGAAATCCTCCTTTCTCCAGATATTCGTGCAGTGCACTTTTACGGAGACCTTTCGCTTTCGTTGACAATGAGACCGTATCGGTCTTCTTCATCTTGCAGTATTCCGAGAATGAGAAAGGATAGAGCTCTACAGTATTGTTTCTTCCCGTCAGGTGCGTACTCAGCTCCGTGCTGAGCAACTTGGAGTTGGAACCTGTGATGAAAAGGTGTATCTTCTGCCTAAGGAGTCTGTTGACAAAGAGAGGCCACCCGTCGATGTTTTGTATCTCATCGAGGAACAGATATTTGAACTCACCGTATGTCATGTACAATGCCTCGAGCAGACAGTCCAATTCGCCTGCCGTCATCCCTTCCATCCGGTTGTCGTCAAAGTTCACATAAGCAAACTCAACTCCCTTCCGTTTGAGGTACATTTCGCACAGTGTAGATTTGCCGCATCTCCTGACCCCGATTACCACTTGTGCCCGGTTGCTTTTTAAATCAAGTTGTGATTCTTCAGGACGCGGACACAGCTCCGAGTAATTATTCCCCAGCAACTCCTCCCGCTGCTCCGCTACGATTGAAAGTAATGTTTGTGTGTTCATCATCAGGCCTCTTGTGTAACCGCAAAGATAGCCCTATTTCCATAAAACGGCAAATTTTCGCAATTCTATTTCCATAAATCACGCGATTTGCCAGATTCTACTTCCATAAATCACGCATAATCGCAGTTTCTATTTCCATAACGGAGGGCTAAACCGCCATCACGTAGGTCACGATGTACCACGTGTAGGCGGCGTAGCACAGGAGCATGAGCAGACCCTCGACGCGGGTAATCTTTCCGCGTATGCCGAAGATCAGCGGGAGCACGGCGGCAAGGGTCATTGCCGCGTAGTCAACGAGCCCGATTTTCCCGGTCGTTAGCGGCGTTATCAGCGAGGCGGCGCCGAGAATCATCGAGGCGTTGAAGATGTTGGAGCCGATGAGGTTTCCGAGCGCCATGTCGGTGTCCTTCTTCAGGGCGGCCGTGACGGAAGCCGCAAGTTCCGGCAGCGAGGTTCCGCAGGCAAGGAGGGTTATGGATATGAAGGCGTCGCTCACCCCGAGTTCCTTCGCAATCAGGACGGCCTCATCGACAAAGAAGTTTGAGCTGACAATCAGCGCGGCGAGTCCTCCCGCAATGCTGAGCGCGGCGAACCAGAGGCTGTTCTTCCAATTTTTTCCGGCTTCTTTGCCGTCTTTTCCCTCAACAGCTTCGGGAATTTCCGGGGTGTTCCCATTTTCACGGACAGTGTCAGCCGCAGCGGTTTCAGCCGCCGTTTCCTGTTTTCCGGCCGTCTCCTGTTCCCCGGCAGTTTCTGTCACGCCCGCCGGAACGCCCGCTTTCCCGCGCCGCAGGGAAATCCACATGAATGCCACGAATGCGGCAAGGAGTATGACTCCGTCGGCTCTTCCGAGCAGCGGTTCCCCTCCGCAGAAGAAATTATAGACCAGCAGCGTCAGCAGCACGGAGACCCCGATGCAGAACGGAATCTCGAACTTCATGTTCTGACGCGAGACTGCGACCGGGAAGAACAGCGCGGTGAGACCGAGAATCGCGAACACGTTGAATATGTTGGAGCCCACCACGTTACCGATGGCCACCTCAGAGTTTCCTCCGACCGCGCCCACAGTGCTGACCACCAGTTCCGGCAGCGATGTGCCGATTCCCACAATCACAGCCCCGATGACGAAGCTTGAAACCCTGCACTTCTTCGCCACTACGACGGCACCGTTCACCAGAAAGTCCGCCCCGAGCACAATCCCCGCAAGCGACAGAATCAGAATAATATATTCCATATCAATGCATTTTTCCTACAAAGGTGTCAAAAAATTGTTAAGGAATTATTACAGAACGGGAGAGCGTACCCCTTTTTGCACTTACTCTCTGTCTGCAAATGCAAGAAAACAATTCAGTTCAGCAGTGTCGCCGGCTCGCACCCGAGCACGGATGCAAGGTTGAGCAACGACCCCGCCTCGGCTTTGGCGATGTCCTGGCCGAACTGCTCGTAGGCCTGAATCATCCGCAGGGACACCCCGGAGCGTTCGGCCAGTTCCCTTTGGGTGAGCCCGGCGAGCTTTCTCTGATGCTTGAGACGGTTCGCGGCTTTGCTGCGGTTGTTCTCGATGATGTCGAGCGCGGCTTCCAGAAACTTGCTCAGGTCCGCTTCGTGGAAGGCCGGGTACATCCGCCTGATTTCCCCGGCCGGCAGTCCCCATCTTTTAAGGTTCTCGAAACTCGTTCCGACATGCCATTGGAGATAGGCCGACGACCACCCTGTCCAGAAAATATCCGAGCGGCTTCCGAGGATGTAAGTAACTGTCCCGTAATCCTCACCTGATGCACAAATGACCTCGTTCGCCAGTTCTATGCCGGACATCCCTGCAAGATAGCGCGGATTCCCTGACTCGAACTGCCGAATCGCATTGCTGGCAAGCAACCTGTCGTAGAACCCGTCCATCCCTCCGGGGCAGATCTGGGCGCCGTAGTCCATCATCACGGCGAAATTCTGCATCGCGTCCTCAAGGTAAATCCCGTCGTAGGCGCGGATCATCATTTTTCCATCCATTTCTCACAATGTCAATTGCATAAGTTTCTCCAATCACAGCCTCGCGGCTCTTTTCTTCCCTGAAATCCTCCCTTGCCTTTCTGTCCCTCGCGGCTCTTTTGGGGTAGTATGTCTCATTATCGGCCGGAGTGGCTCTCACAAAGCGTATCCGTTCAAATGCCAGTCTGCTCTTCAGCACAACCTGCTCTCCTAGTTCCCCAAGCATCATGGCTCTCCCGAGCTGTTCCAGCGAAATCGTGTTGTTCAGAAAAGCCGACGCGAACGAAAAATATGAATCATCCGCCCTGTACCCTCTGATTATGTCGTATTCTTCATATTCCGGAAGAAATGTTCTGAGTATATACTCCCTCGCAGTATAAGCAATACCTTGGCTAATGACGAATGTTCTGTTTTCCAATAATATAGCCATCCAGTTCAGAATATGAAAGCGGCAGTTCGACAAGTCGAGAACAGTCAGCCCTTTCATGTCTATACTATATTCATTGGAGAAACCGTCCCTATTTTCCGCGCAGGCCCATTCCTTGGCAAGTTCCGGATGTTCAGTGCAGTAGAATCCGAGTCCATAGTCATTCCGAGCGTTACCCGCACCGAACGCGGGCCGTTCGATGATATTCTCAGATCCATGATATAAGACATGACTACCCATATACTCTCGTTATAGCGATACTATGCGAAGGTACGGTATAATTCCCGATATTCCAAATATTCTGTCTCTGAAATTCATGACAGTTTCTCGAAAATTTCCTTTGGGTACGAAAGAATCATCCGGGTTTCCCATCTCGAAGGCGAGGACAAACCGTCACATTATTCGACAACCGTCACCTTGACGACAGTCTTTTTCTTGGAGGGAATATTATGGATTACCCCTCGATTACCAGCCCGTCGAAGGCCGGAAGTATGTTGGCGGGGGTGCCGTCCGGATTCGGGGGCAGGCTGAGGAGTTCCGGGACGAAATCCCTGTACTTGGGCAGGCGGTCGCTCAGGTGGGTGAGCCATGAGTGTCTTGCCCCGACCCTGCGGCATACCTCGATTGCCTGCTCCAGTCCCCAGTGGGAGTTGTGCGTCCCGCGCTTCACCGTGTTGATGATGAAGTGCTCAAGCCTTTCGAGCTTCGCGAACTCCTCCTCCGGAATGTAGTTCATGTCCGTGCAGTAGGCGATGTCGCCGAAGCGGAAGCCGAGCACCGGCAGCGCTCCGTGCATCCCGCGAATCGGCAGCACCGTCGTCTCGCGGACGATGCCGTTCGGGTCGCCGGGAACCTCGTGGTAGCCTACCCCGGATTCCCAGGAGAGATGGGGCGCGGAGTCGTCGAAACGGACAGTGAACGGCCCATCGGTGATGTTGTGGACGTGCCATTCTGGCACTCCGGGATATTTGTGGGCGGCGAAGGCGTATGAATATTCCATCCTCAGCGAGTCCTCCACATATTTCTCGCAGTAGATGTCGCAGGCACGCCCCTCGGTGTAGTTCAGCGCCCTCACGTCGTCGAGCCCTCCCGTGTGGTCCTTGTGGTTGTGTGTCAGCAATATGGCGTCGAGATGCCGCACTCCCGCCCGAAGCATCTGCGTCCGGAAATCCGGCCCGGCGTCCACCAGAATCGTCATCCCGTCATGCTCAACCAGCACGCTCGACCTCAGCCGCTTGTCCATCGGATCCGTGCTTCTGCAAACCTCACACTGACAGCCGATTACCGGCACGCCCTGCGATGTCCCGCTCCCGAAGAACGTCAGCCGTGTCCGTCCCTTCTTCTCCTTCGTGTTCTCCTCCCGGCAGTTTTCCATATAAGTCATAATTTTCTTGTCTTTAAATCCCCACCATTGTTTCCATATTTCTTTTAAAGGCTTGCTAATGAGATATATCCCATTATTCCTCTACATTTATCCGGTATATGTTATTCCTTCCTGCACACATCTATTCCTTTCTACAATTATCCAGTATATGTGCGAAAGGCTTCAAAAAAGCAGGAGATGAGAAGCCCTACGCGATTTTTTCATGAGCGGAGGGTTCTCACCTCCTGCGTGAAGCCGTATGCTCTGAAATAAAATATGTTCAAAAACATCCTGCAAGACTCTACTCCTCTCCTGCAAGCACAGCAAGCCTCGTGTTCTCTGCTGTCAAAATAACAGTCGAAGTGCGTCCGATAAGCCCCGGCTCATACTCCGCCCAGACCTTAATGTAGTTCTCCGTATATCCGGACATCATCCCGCCCTTGTCCGCACTCTCGAAAAGAACCCGCGCCATGTCCCCGAGACATCCGCCGACAAACTCCCGGTGCAGCTCCGCGCAGAGCCCCTCCAGCCTCGCGACCCTCTCCGTCTTCACGCTGTCCTGCACCTGGTCCTTCCGCACCGCCGCCGGAGTTCCCGCCCTTCTCGAATACGGGAATATGTGTATGAACGCCGGCCGGACCCTATCCTTCAGGAAGCGGTATGTCTCCTCGAAAAGTTCGTCCGTCTCGCCGGGAAATCCCACGATGACATCGATTCCGAAGAATACCTTCCTGTCGCCGAACGCCCTGCGGATATATTCAATCTTATGTGCGAAGGCTTCGGTGTCATAGCGCCGTCCCATCTCGCGCAGCACCGCATCGCTTCCGCTCTGAAGCGGAATGTGAAAGTGCGGCAGAAACTTAGTCCCCGACACAATCCAGTCAATCATCGGCTCCGTCAGAAGATTCGGCTCTATCGAGGATATGCGGTAGCGTTCGATGCCCTCCACGGCGTTCAGAGCCCTGATGAGCTCGAAGAAACTCTCGCCCGTGCTCTTCCCGAAATCTCCGGTGTTGACCCCCGTAATCACGATTTCCCGGCATCCGGAGGCAGCAATCTCCTCCGCTTTCCGAACGATGTCCGCAACGGGCTCGTTCCTGCTCTCGCCACGGGCGTAAGGCACAGTGCAGTAGCTGCACTTGAAGTCGCATCCGTCCTGCACCTTGAGGAAAGAGCGGGTGCGCTCGCCGGTCGAATACGCTCCGAGGAAATTGCTGTCCGAACGCGCTAAGGAGGCATAACCGTCATCCTTCCCGTCATGCATATCCACGACGGCTTTCTCTCCCGCCCCGACATTCGCGGCGTTTTTCCTCGGATTCCCGTCAGGCGCTTCCGCCCCGCTGCACTCGGCGACATATTCCAATATCCCCGGAACGACAGCATTCTTTTCCTTCGCCCCATAGACCGAGCGCACGCCCTCAAGCGCCTCAATCTCACCGCGCTTCAGCTCGGCATAGCACCCGGTCACGAAAATGGCCGCATCCGGCGACACCCTGTGCAGCTTCCTGATGATGTTCCTGCACTTCTTGTCCGAATGTTCCGTCACCGAACAGGTGTTCACCAGATAGATGTCCGCCCCCTTAGACCACGGCGTAACCTCCAGCCCCGCCCAGCTCTCCAGCAGCTTCCTCTCATAAGTCGATGTCTCCGCATAGTTCAGCTTGCACCCGAGAGTGATAAACGATATTTTAGTATTCATAAACGCAATAGCCAATTGTTGCAAGTAAATGCATCAATCTCTTAATCAATCTCTTAATCAATCTCATCAACTGCATCAGTCTCTTAGATGAAAAAAGATTTACGCTTTTAGAAACTTTTTTCACTGCCGCCGTCCATAGTGATTCGGCTCCACTGCGCGACTCCGCCCCTCATCGGCGGGTTGTGCTTAGACACGCGGATTGAGAAATGTCCGAGACGGGGGTATCTTTTCTCCACGGCCTTCACGATGCGTGCGGCGACGTTCTCGATTAGGTTCGACGGGGTGGTCATCTCCTTTGCCGCAATCGCGTATATTTCAGCAAGATCCACGGTGTCCGCGAGATTGTCGCTCTTTGCCGCCTTATCGACGTCGATTTCCGCCATGAAGTCAACGACAAAACGGCTGCCGTGTTTCCTTTCCTCCTCGTAACATCCGTGGTTCGAATGAAACTCCATTCCCTCAAGTTCAAGTAAGCTTGTCATATCATTAAATTTTATCTTTGTTTCTATATGTTTCCCTCGTTCCTTTCCATCGCCTTTCTTCGCTTCTTCCGTGGCACACCAGCTTTTCCGCCGCGCCGCATCCCGGTGCTACGCCAATTATAAATACGCAGGGGCGCTTTCCTGTCTGAAAGCCCCCGCCGAGCTTCCGCTTCCATTCCCGGACCGGCATCGTCCTGATGAACTCGTCCGCGGTCGTTATGTCGGCGGCCACGCAGGCGAGCGTGCTGTCCTCGCACACCGCGCAGATGTCGGCGAGCATCGCGTCGTTCCTGTACGGCGTCTCGATGAAGATGTGGCTCTTGCCGGTCGCCGAGACCTCCTTTTCAATTGATTTCAACGCAGTCCTGCGCTCCGCAGGCTTTGCCGGAAGGTAGCCGCAGAACTCGAACGCCTGCCCGTTCAGACCGGAAGCCATCAGCGCCAGCATCAGCGAGG
The DNA here is from genome assembly GCA_934725015.1 of uncultured Bacteroidales bacterium. GTDB lineage: Bacteria > Bacteroidota > Bacteroidia > Bacteroidales > UBA932 > Cryptobacteroides. Next base: position 9,879 of record CAKVAS010000032.1, on the reverse strand, counting down.
ATGGACCGACGAACGGAACCACCTGAATCCCGTGCCTTTGGCAGAGGGCGACCAGCTGCGCCCCGGGGTCGGCGACCGCAGGGAGCCCGGCCTCCGAGATGAGCGCCACGTCGCCGCGCCGGAACAGCTCCAGAAATGACTCCACCGCGGCGGCGTCAGTGTGCTCGTTCAGCTCGTGGAACTCCAGAGAGTCAATCTTTCCGCGCAGTCCCGCCTTCGACAGGTAGCGCCGCACCGTCCGCAGCTCCTCCACCACATATATCCCCACGCTCCCGAGCAGCTCCAGCACCGGGGCGGGAATCACCATCCCCGGCTCATAATCCCCGAGCGGCGACGGCACCAAGTAAAGCTTATGTCCTGTGTCTTCCATGTTCTTGCCCTATTGCTTCATTCTGTTGTTGTCCCCCGCACGGAGATCTCTCACTCCGTTCGAGATGACAGCGTGTCCTTCTGAGCGGTCTCACTCTGAGCCTTTTGCCCGGACGATTCGCGCAGCGCCTTTTTCTGTCTGCGTGTCAGTTTCGGTTTCCGAGGCTTCTGTGCCTTCAGCGTATCCCGAGCCTCCGCTTTCGTCGTGTCTCGGGTCTCGACCTTCAGCGTCGTCAGACGGGACCGGTCCTCGTCCCTGATGCCGTTGAACTCCATCTGATAGCCCACGCCTATGCCGTTGCGCTGCGAGTTGTCGAGGTAGTTCGTGTACTGGTCCGCCGAGTGCGAGAAAAGGTTCAGCCGCAGTGTGCCCGGGCGGTTCAGCTTGATTTCAATGTCGATGTCGCCCACCACGTCCGTGTTCGAGCCGCCTGTCTTGCTGTACTGCCTGTTGCCTATGTTTCCGTTCACCACCACCCTGTTGTTGAACAGCTGGGTCGAGACCGCCACATCAAACACGTCGTTCCCCTTCGAGTTCGGCTGGTAGTTCAGACCGAGGTCTATCGGGATGTCGAGCTTCTGGAGGATGTTGTTCAGCTGGTTGGCCATCACCTCCGACACGTTCGAGTAGAGCAGCGTAGAGCTGTTCACGATGCCCGACTGCTCGTCGGGGAGAAAGCTGTTCGAGATGATGAGCGAGAGGAACTGTTTCTGAACCTTGTCATCCGTGCTAAGGGCGCTCTCCACCTTGGACTTCACGGCCGGATCGATGTCCGGAACGTCGATGGAGAATCCCAGACGCGGGTTCTTGAGCCTGTCCGAAATGCTGATTCCGCACTCGACGGTCCTCCTCGTGTTCACCGACGTCGTGTCCGAAATCAGCGTCGCGAGCGAAGCCTTTGTCTTGTAGAGGGCGTCGATGTTGAGGCTGCTCTCCATGATGTCGCCGTTGAAGCGGATGGAACTCCCCTCCTTAATCTGGAAGTCGCGCGAAGCCAGCCCGAGCGCCACGAACTTGTAGTTTCCGCTGCTGATGCTGTAGTTGCCGTTGATGTTGAAGTCGTCACCCTTCATCTTCAGCTCAATCTGCCCGCTCCCGTTGGCCGAAAGCATATTCCCGCTCTCCCTGTCTATCTCAACGAACGCCGTCACACCCGGTGTCGCGTCCACCCGCAGGTTCAGGCTCAGATCCCCGGTCTCCTCCGTCTGCTTCTTCAGCCGGCTCATCATCTCCTCATACGGGTCCACCCACACGATTTTCTCCTCCTCCCTGAACCTCAGCAGGTCGGTGACTCCCGCCACGCTCGTGTTGGGGATAGGGATGTGCAGGTTGCCGCTCTTCTCCGTGACCGCGTCGATGTCGAGCGAGATTCCGCTGAACGGCCCGCTGACACGCACCTTTCCGCTCGCGAAGAGATGTCCGTAGAAATAGGGGCTCAGGCTCGGAGACGTGTCGAGGCATTCCAGGTCCTTCACGCTGACGCTGAGGTCAATCCCGGGGTTCACGAAATTCCCGAAGGTAATCGCCCCGTTCACATTTCCCGTGGAGCCGAACTTGTCCGCGAGCGTAACATTGTCGAAATGCGCCCCGTCGTTGTCGATGTGCACGGGGCCGCTGACCAGATAAGGCACGTTCGTGAACGCGATGCTGAGCACGCCGTCGTCAATCCTCACGCCTTCGGAACTTATCTCCGGCGACGTTATCGGGCCGTCGAGCGAAATCCTGCCCGAAATCCCGCCCTCGAACCTGTTGAAAATCTCCGCCACGAAAGGCTTCGCGTAGCCGATGTTGAGTCCGTCGAGCGCAATCTGTGCCTCGATTCCCCGGCTTGAGGGGGTATATCTGCCTTCGGCCGAAACGGTGCTCCGACCTCCGATGTCGTTCTTCAGGTCGATGTCGAAGCGGTTGAATGTCCTGTCCCATCCGCAGTGTGCCGTCAGAACGCCCATTTCCTCTCCGGCCATATATGTGGAGTCGCACACGACGTCAAGCAGTATGCTCTTGTCCGGAAGAGGGGATATGAGTCTCGCCGTTCCCGTCATCTTGCCGGCGAGTCCGAGATCCGGGGTGACGAGCGGGTTCACGATGTCTATGCCGAAGCGGTCCAGCTCCAGCGTAAGGGTGTCAGCCGCAGTTTTTGACACCCTGCCGTATGCCGTGAGCCTCTGTTCGTCGTTCGTCAGCTCGAACGAATTGACCTCCGCCCCGTCTCCTGTAATGTTGAACGTCGATTCATGTATGCTCCAGTGCCTCGAATTCAGATGAACCGTCGAAGGCAGCAGCCGGAGCGCGAGCCCGATGTCGCCGGAGGGAGTCCTGCCGAGTTCACCGAGGGCGTAAATTTCCCCGCTGTTGCCGCTGTCCCCGCTGTTGTCATACTGAAATCCTACTCCGAGCCTGTCGTCGTCCGCGTACATCTTGAGTATGCTGTTCTCAAGCGTGGCGATATTCCCTAGCCTTATGATGTCCGCGCCGGCGCTTCCCGTGAAATTGTCGTCCCCGTTGTTGAACTCCGCACGGAAGTTCTTGAGATAGTTGCCGTTGAACGCGATTCTCGAAGAGCTCATGTCCGCGCTCAGCCGTCCCTCCGGGGATATGTTCATCCTCACGCTCGTGCTGTCGGCGATGTAGAGTCCCGGCGCGAGGAAGGAAAGCAGCCCCCGTGAGTCGTGAAAATCCATCCCGATGTCGTAGTTCCTGCCCTTCCACGGCCCTGCCGCCTCACCCGAGAGCATCGGGAGGTCGCGCCTGAGGGTGATGTCCTGGAGGTCGGAGACGAAGTCCGCAGGCGAGCCCGTCCCGCTGTAGAGCGCGTCGAGAAAACTTGAACTGAACTTTATCCTGTGCGTCCCGTCCTTCGTGATGGAGGTCAGCTCCGCGTCCCCGATGTCGTGCACCCCGGAGGCGTTCTCCAGAACGAGTCCGCCGACTTCTACCTTGCCTATGAGGTCCTGCCCGCCCGTGCGGACGAAATTTGCCGCCGTCCTGAACCTCAGGCGCGAGATTTTCCTGCTGTCGAGCTTCAGCGCGTGCAGGTCGGCATGACCGACATTGGCGTAGAACTTATAGAGGCTGTTGTTCGTGTTGTGGGAAAGGGCGAAGGTTCCCTGAAACAGGAAGTTGAGGTTAGGGTCTCCGCAGACGAACTTTCCGTCGAACGCGTCCTCAGTTATGTCGCCGGCGGCGGCAATCCTGCTGTAGTCATATCCGAGAAGATTCAGCCTCGAGACCTTCAGCGAGTCAATGTGCACCTGCATCTTCGTCCCGTTGCCGTCCGGCAGCCTCATCTTCACCCCGGTCTCAAGGCTGCACTCCCGCACGGCCTCAATCCCGGCAATCTTCCCCGCGTCGAGGTCCTTCGTGCGCAGCCTTGCGTCCATGAGTATCGGCCTGTCCGCCGTTATGAGGTCGCTGAACCTTATGTCCGCGTCGAGATTTCCCACGAGAGAACGAATCTCCGGCCGTATGTGCAGGTCGTTGAGCCTTCCGCTCACCCGGCAGTTCATCATGAACCTCTGGCTCTTCGCGAATTTCCTGAAATCAATGCGATCCTTCGTCCATGCGTTCACGAGCGCATCCGCTCCGGCGGCTGTGAACATGCTGTGTGACAGTCTCGCGTCCAGAGTCATCCTTTTCACGTCAGGCACGCCCGACAGCCTTCCATCGACCGTCCCGGCAAAGCTCCCGTCGGCGAGGCTGACCCTGATCCCGCTGAATCTCATGTCCCTCACCGGCCCGCTCATGCTTCCGGACACCCTGGCCCTGAGTCCGGCGTCACGCAGGGTCGGAGCGAAGAACGCGATTGTCCGGAAATCAATGAAGCTGTCCTCGACGACCCCGTCCATCCTCACCCTGTTTATGTAGTCCGAAAAGTCCTTCATGCTGTCGAAGCTCATCATGTAGAGCGGAACCTTCAGGTCGGAAAAGTCGTCCCGGAGCCTTATGTCCTTCACGATGACCTTCCCGTCGCCGACCCTCGCCTCCGCGCTGAGCCTGTGGCAGTCGAACCCGCTTCTCTCCCTGAACGACATCTCCAGCAGCGTCCCCGTCATGATTCCGCCCTTCATCCTAAGATTCTTTCCCCGCAGGCATATATCCCTTACCTCAAGGTCGGTCCAGTCAATCCCGAACTGCCTCAAGTCCTCTCCGTCCGTCACATATGCTCCCTCCGGCACATTTCTCGTCGCCCCGAAGTTCAGCATCCTGAATCCCATGTTCTCGACTCTCACGTCCCGGACAGAGAACAGTTCCCGCTCGTTCTTAGGCTTTGGCTCCTTGTCCGACCGTCCGAGTCCGAAGATTCTCGACAGGTTCGGCGCCTTTCCCTCCAGCACGAGGTTCATCTGAGCGTCCCTCACCTTCGCCTGAGACACCCTGAACCCTCCGCCGGTGAGCAGCCCGTCAAGCGAGAATCCAGCGACTATGCTGCCCGCACGGAAAAAGGTATCGACCGGTGCCGTTCCCGGAAAGGTCTCCGGCGGAGATGCAGGGGCGCTGTCAAGGATGAGCAGGTCTTCGATAATCAGGGTGTTGAACGGTCTGAGATGAATCTTTCCTATCCTTATGTCCGCGTCGAGAGACTCCCCGAGCTTCGCCGTCACCATGTTCGCGACCGCCGTCTGCACCTTCGGGGACTGAATCGTGATGAACGCCGCCCCGATGAGAACGGCAATCGTCACGAGGACTATTTTGACGATATGAAAGAATTTCCTCAAAATTTGAATGTCTTTTTGGTATATATTTGATCTCATCACTCTTTTCTGCGTTCGGCATAGCTCAAGCAAGCTTGGCTCTGCTCTCACTTATCGAAAAGAGTCCTTTTTCATCAGTCGTGTATGCCCGGTACACTCCTCTTTCCAAAATAAATCTATCCTCAAAAATCTGATTCAAATTGGCTCAGCTTATTTAGAAAAAGGAGTGTATAACCTGCAAAATTAAGAATTTGCAGCGAGAATACGACTTTTTTCGTACTTTTGCAGCAAAAATATTACCGTTTCGGGCGAATTGTCTCCCCCGTAATTTCAGGCTGTGCCCTGTTTGTCATTTCGAGCGGAACGGAGTGAAGTCGAGAAATCTTTTTGTATTATGGACATAATATTGGGAATAGAATCATCGTGCGACGACACGTCGGCGGCAGTCATAAGGGACGGCTACCTCCTTTCCAACGTCATCGCGAGTCAGGACGTGCACAAGGCCTACGGCGGTGTGATTCCGGAACTTGCCTCCCGCGCCCATCAGCAGAACATCGTGCCGGTGGTGAGCCAGGCCATCGACCGCGCCGGAGTCACTAAGGAGGACATCACCGCAATAGCCTTCACCCGCGGCCCGGGACTTCTCGGCTCGCTGCTGGTCGGAACCTCCTTCGCAAAGGCTCTCTCCATCGCGCTGGACTGCCCGCTGATTGAGGTGAACCACCTTCAGGGACATATACTCGCCAATTTTATAAGGCAGTACGACAAGGAAAACCTCGCGCCGCAGTTTCCCTACCTCTGTCTCCTCGTCTCGGGCGGCAACTCGCAGATAGTCAGGGTCGACAGCCCTCTGAAATACGAGATTCTCGGACAGACCATCGACGACGCGGTGGGTGAGGCCTTCGACAAGTGCTCCAAGATGATGGGGCTCGGCTACCCGGGCGGCCCGATTGTCGACAGGCTCGCGAAGGAGGGCGACGAGAACCGCTTCCGCTTTGCCAAGCCTCATGTCCCTGGGCTGGACTACAGCTTCAGCGGCATCAAGACCTCGCTTCTCTATTTCGTCCGCGACGAGATTGCGAAGAACCCGAACTTCATGGAGGAGAACAAGGCCGACATCTGCGCGTCGTTCCAGAAGGCGCTGATAGACATCCTGATGGACAAGCTAATAAAGGCCGCGAAGCAGACCGGCATCCGTGAGGTCACCATCGGCGGCGGGGTCTCGGCTAACAGCGGCCTGAGAAACCGCATCACGCAGGAAGGCCTGAAGCGCGGCTGGAACGTCTATCTCCCGGAGTTCAAGTTCACCACCGACAACGCCGCGATGATTGCCATAGCCGGCTACTACCACTACCTCAACGGCGAACGCACCCCTCTGGACGTCGCGCCCGTCTCCCGTCTGGCCGAGTTCTGAAAAATAATCATACACACACGATGAAGGAAATAGAATTGACCTGCCCGGTCGGAAAGGAAATATCTGAGGAGGAGCTGAGGGCGGCGGCCGCAAGGGCTCTCGGCGTGGGACTGAAGGCGGTGGGGGAGTGCCGGCTCGTGCGGCGTTCGGTTGACGCGAGGGGCGAGGTGATTTACCGCTGCCGCTATCAGGTGTGCACAGTTTCGGAAAGACTTGAATGCTATCAGGTTCCGGAATACAAGGATGTCCGTGACGCGGAACCGGTGATTGTGGCCGGGGCCGGCCCTGCGGGGATGTTCGCCGCGCTGCATCTGCTGATGCGCGGACTGAAGCCCGTGATAGTCGAGCGTGGCAAGGATGTCCACGCGCGCAAGTTCGACGTCGCGAGGCTCTCGGACAAGGGAGTCATGAATCCGGATTCGAACTACTGCTTCGGCGAGGGCGGGGCAGGCACATTCTCCGACGGCAAGCTCTTCACCCGCTCGTCCAAGCGCGGGGACATCCGCGAGGTCCTTCACCAGTTCGTCCGCTTCGGCGCCGCCGAGTCCATCCTCACCGACGCGCACCCGCACATAGGCAGCGACCGTCTTCCTGTCGTCGTCGAGAACATACGCAAATGTATCGTCGAACACGGCGGGGAATACCATTTCGATTCGCGCATCATCGACATATCCCCGTCTCCCGACGGCGGCTGCACCGTCGTGGCACTGAACCCCGACGGCTCTTCGACCGCATATTCCGCGAAGCACATAATCCTCGCCACAGGCCATTCCGCAAGGGATATTTATGAACTGTTCAATTCGAGGGGATGGGCGCTTGAGGCAAAGGGCTTCGCGCTCGGAGTCCGCGTGGAGCATCCTCAGTCGCTGATAAACAGGATTCAGTACCACGGGAAGTACCAACCGTTCATGCCGGCGGCGGAATATTCCTTCGTGACCCAGATTGAGGGACGCGGGGTATTCTCTTTCTGTATGTGTCCCGGCGGCATCCTCGTCCCGTCCTCTACTGAGGATGGCGAGACTGTCCTGAACGGGATGTCGAACTCCGCCCGCAACTCGAAGTGGGCGAACTCCGGAGTGGTGGTCAGCGTGGAGCCCGGGGACATTCCTGACTATCCCGCGTCCGACCCGCTGTCGCTGATGAGGTTCCAGCGCGACGTCGAGCGCTCTGTCTATGACTGGGTGCAGAAGGCGCGTCAGAACGGTCTGCATGGCGGCTTGGCGGGAGGCTTCAAGGCAGGGCAGGCAGGCAGCACAGCCGCCCCTAATCCTTTTGCGGCGCCGGGGCAGCGCATGATGGATTTCTGCCGGGGCATACTCTCTCCTAACCTTCCGGCCAGTTCCTACCACCCGGGAGTCATCCCTGCCCCTCTCCATGAGCTGCTTCCCGAGCATGTCCGCCTGCGTCTCAAATATGCCTTTCCGCAGATTGGGAACAAGATGCGCGGCTACTACACCAACGACGCGCTCCTTCTCGGAGTCGAGTCCCGCACCTCCAGCCCTGTCCGCATCCCGCGGAATCCGGAGACGCTCCGCCATCCCGACCTCCCCGGCCTCTACCCGTGCGGCGAGGGCGCCGGCTACTCCGGAGGCATCGTCTCATCCGCGCTTGACGGCATCAACTGCGCCGAGAAAATCGCCGAGTCTGCGCGGATATGAAAAATAAAAAGATATTCAAATTATTATTGCAAATATTTTCCCGATTGATTATTTTTGCGCGTTGTTTTCCGACGGTGACGCCGGTTGCGTCGTAGATTAGGAAAAATGTGTTTTTATTGTTGGGCATTATGTCAGGTAGTGCGGTAAAGAGCGTTTGTTTCGGGCGGCTGGTCCTGGTCGTCCTCCTGCTGGTTTCGGCCGGCGGGGTTCTTTGTGCACAGACCTCGGAACGCCGCCTCTCTGAACAAACGTCGGAAAATGCTTCCGGACATGACATCAAGATTCATTTCCGTCCGGGTTCAGGCGACTATGAGCCTGACTATCAGGACAACGCCGCCCGACTCGCGTCTTTCGCTGACGAAATATCCTCCTGCAGTTCAGGCTACTATCTTCCCGACTCGATTCTTGTGATTTCCGGCACATCGCCGGAGGGCTCTCTCCGTCTGAACGAGAGGCTTGCCCGCGAACGCCTTGCCGCAGTCCTCGCTGCCGTGCAGGATGCTTTGGCCGGAAAGATTGCCGAGGAGGATTCCGTGACTTTCGTGACGGACTCAAGGGTAGGCGAATGGTCCGACCTCATTGCGTGCGTCGAGGCCGACACATCCTCCGTGCTCCGCGCGGAAATACTCTCCGTCCTTCTTGACGGAAACATCGCCCGCCTCGGCAAGGAACGCGCACTCCGCAGTCGGGGGGGGGTATGGAACTATCTGAAAGCCAATGTCTTTCCGGACGGACGCGCAACGACCGTCAGCATTCGTAGAAAACATAATTTTGAAAAGATGGGCAAACTTCCGGAGATTACTTCGGGGGTCACATACAACAACATACAACAACTTCAACATTCGCGTCGGATTGGGAACACGTCTTCCAATGCCCATCCCGTAAATACCGCCGATGCCGTCCGGTCCGTACCTGCGGACCGGATCCGGAAAATTACGGTCAAGAGCAACGCGCTTGCGCTTGGCCTCCTCATAGGCAACGCCGCCGTGGAGGCGGACATCACCGACAACCTCTCGTTTCACCTGCCGGTCTATTACTCGGCTCTGAACTACTTCACCTCGACGGTAAAGTTCCGCACCTTCGCGGTCCAGCCCGAACTGCGCTGGAACTTCACGAAGCCTGACGGGCTCTTCGTCGGCGCCCACTTCGGTCTGGCGTACTTCAACCTCGCTGCGAACGGCAACTGGCGCATCCAGACGCACGACGGGAACAAGCCGCTCCTCGGCGGGGGCCTCAGCGTCGGCTACAGGCTCCCCATCAGCAAAGACAGGAGATGGAACGTCGAGTTCGTCCTCGGGGCGGGCGCGTACCGCTTCCACTACGACAAGTTCTACAACGAGCCGAACGGGGCTCTCGCGGGCAGCGTGAAGCGCACCTACATCGGCCTCGACAACGCGGGGGTCTCTTTCTCCTACAGCTTCGACCTCGGGAGGGGCGGCAGGCGATGAGACGTGCGTCCCTCATATCGGCAATTCATGCGGTCCTCGTCCGTACCCGCGTGCAGTTCCCCGCGAGCCGCCCGACCTCCGCGCACTTCCCTGCGCTCATTCTCCCGCTCCTCCTCTCCGCGGTCTCCTGCGCGGTTCACGAGTGGCCGACCTCCGCGCCGTCGGAGGTGGTTCTGAACCTCGACTTCGCGACGGAGATGCCCCAGTATATGGTGCTGGACGCGCAGGACACGAGGGCGTCCCGCGACGGTCGTGACTACGAGCTGCGCTACACCGTGGAGGCGTACAGGAAGCTGGG
>CAKVAS010000031.1 GCA_934725015.1 uncultured Bacteroidales bacterium | reverse complement strand
CGCTCAGTCGAAATGACATTGAGAAGCTTCGCTCAGTCGAAATGACATTGAGAAGCTTCGCTCAGTCGAAATGACATGAAGAAGTTTCGTGCATAGAAATGACATTGAGAAGTTTCGTGCACAGAAATGACATGAAGAGGTTTCGTTTTAATTTGCAGAAGAAAATACGATGCGATACATATTTCACAATTTTATAAATACCCTGCGGCGGTACAAGGCGTCGAGCCTGCTGAATGTCATCGGGATGGCGGTGGCGTTCGGGGCTTTCTATGTGATTATGACGCAGGTGAGCCGGGACTTCGGGTATAATCAGCGGCTCAAGGATGCGGACCGCACGTTCGTGATTGCCCTGCCGTCGAACTATTCACCGGGGAAATACAACACCTGGATATGCCGTCCGCTCGGCGAGGCGCTGGTGAACGGTTCGTCATCCGTGGAGTGCGGAGGAATGTTCCAGGCATGGCACGGGGAGCCGGAGATTTGCTGGACACGGCGCGGCGACACGGTGCGGAAGATGCACCTCACCACAATGGAATACTCCGCCGGCGGAATCCGTACAATGAACTTCGAGGCGGCGGAAGGCTCGCTTGAGGAGCTGTCAAGGCCTTCGACCCTCGCCGTGAGCGAGACCTTTGCGAAGAAGAACGGAGTCACGGTCGGGGACAGGATTTCATGGAGTGATCCGGAGGGCGAGAAAAACGCGATGGAGGTCGTCGCCATATTCCGTGATTTTCAGAAAAATTCGGATCTCGGATATGTGGAAGGGGTCTATGACGCCGGAAACAGCCACATGGACAGCATGAGCGAATGGTCGTTCCAGTATGTCGTGAAGCTCCGGGACGCCTCGCAAAGAAGCGAGTTCGAGACGGAGGCGATGCCCGTGATGCGGGAATTTCTGAGCCGGTTCTACCATATTGACGATTCCGCCGCAGATGAAGACAAGGCCGAGTTTGAGGAAATGCTGGACAGGATGAGCGTCAGGTTAGTGTCTGTGAAGGAAATGTATTTCACGAAAGTGCTTGACGGCAAACCGGGAGAATCCGGCAACCTCACGACGGACATCACGATGCTCGCCGTGGCCATACTCATAATCCTGATTGCGCTCATCAATTTCATAAACTTTTTCTTCGCGCTCGTCCCGGCAAGGCTTAGGTCCGTCAACACCTACAAGATTTTCGGAGTTTCACGCAGTTCGTTAGTTCTCAATTTCATCGGAGAATCGGTGGGGCTCGTGCTCATATCCCTTGCCCTTGCGGCACTTCTTGTCTATGCGTTTGCGGCAAGTCCGCTTTCCGACATACTCAGTTCAAACGTTGGCATCAGGGACAATGCCGCAGTTATGGCCGTGACGGTTGCCGTCGCGCTCGTTGCCGCCGTCGGCGGAAGCGTCTATCCGGCGCTCTACATCACCTCGTTCCAGCCGGCGCTCGTGCTCAAGGGTTCATTCGGGGGTTCGGTTGCCGGACGGAGACTGCGCAACACGCTGATAGGCTTCCAGTTTGCCATTTCAATCGCGCTGATTGTCTGCGCCGGCTTCATCCGCCTGCAGCACAGCTACATGATGAACTACGACATGGGCTTCAACAAGTCCAACCTGCTCACGGGCAACATCCCCCTCGGGCTGTGCTGGTACGGCGAGCAGAACCGCGCCTTTGAGGACAGGCTCCGCAGTAACCCTCAGATTGAGGACATCACCTGGGCGGACGGGCGAATCGTCAACACCTCAAGAATGGGCTGGGGACGCGACTACAAGGGAGAGAACATCAATTTCCAATGCTACCCGGTGGCGTATAATTTCCTGAGGTTCATGGGAATCGGCATCGTGGAGGGGCGTGATTTCTCTGAATCGGACGAGATTTCGGAAGGCAGTTCCATGATTTTCAACGTTCAGGGACAGAAGGAATTCAACATAGACCTTGAGACTCCGGGACCGGGGCACGGGGCAAAGACCGAGGTCGTCGGAATCTGCAATGACTTCAACTTCAAGCCGCTGCAGTACGGACGAGCACCGTTCGCCTTCTATGTCTTCGGCAAGGACCACAGCTGGAGAAGCGGTCTGAGGCACATCTACATCAGAACCGCCCCGGGAGCCAATCCGGGCGAGGTGATGCGCTTCGTGAACAACACTGTGGCCGAGATGCGCCCCGACACGGACCCGGAGACCTACGGGGTGGATTTCTTCGACAAGGAACTCGGAGCACAGTACAAAAGGGAAAGGCAGCTCGCGCAGATGATAGGGCTGTTCACGCTGATTGCCATCATCATCTCGCTCATGGGAGTCTTCGGTCTCGTGCTTTTCGAGACACAGCACAGAAGCCGTGAGATTGCGGTGCGCAGAGTCCACGGAGCGAGCGTGGCGGACATCCTCAAGATGCTCAACCTCAAGTTCATAGTCATCGTGCTCGTGTCTTTTGCCGTGGCCGCACCGGCGAGCTGGCTGATTGTCCGGCTCTATTTCGACGGCTTCGCCTACCACACGCCGATTGTCTGGTGGGTCTTCGCCGCTGCCCTTCTGGCGGTGCTCGCCATCACAGTCGTCATCGTTACGCTCCGCAGCTGGAGGGCGGCGACGAGCAATCCGGTCGAGCAGCTGAAAACAGAATAAAAGCCGCCTTGCATCCCATCCTTTTATTCGACTTTTATACCAAGCGGATTTATCAGGCAATTCTTCAGAAATCGCTGTTTGATGGGCTTCAGTTGAGTTTGGTATGCTCTTTGATTATATATGTAACTGTTTAGTTAAACATATATAATACCATTTGATACGATAAGCCTCCGCCCCTGTGACTTGGGCGGAGGTTTCTTATTGCGCTTTAATTCCAGGAAGTCTTTTCTTAACAGGAAATCATTTCTCAAAATCTCAGAATGGTGCAGAACCGGTCATATAAAAATCTCATAACGGTGCAATTTCACGGTTCCAATGCATCAACAACAGACTTTCCAATCACATAGGCCAGTCTGACGGGAACGGCATTACCAAGTTGTCTCATGCCCTCAGTCCAAGAGCCCGTAATGATGTACTCGTCCGGAAATGTCTGGATTCTCTTTGCTTCGTCAATTGTGAGGTAGCGAGTAGTTCCGTCATCCAGTCTAACCATATTCTCACCGCCAGGGACACCATGAGCCCCTGCCTTTATCGTCTTTGACGGTTCGTCAATAAAACTCCCGGTATGACCCGGATACTCACGCGAGAATTTAGACTCGGAACACTCCAAATCCGTTGTCACATCCCGAATCGTGAGCCAGGGCAACAACTCAGGCTGCAAGAATCCATACTTCTCTAACAGAGATGTCCTTTGTTCACTGACGATGTTTCCGGGGTAGGTGCACTTAATGCGGTGACGCTCCCAATAGTCCCCTGTGACGAACTGGCTCCAGCGAAGCGCATCTTCCGAATGAGTAGGTTCAGGGAATGCCCATTTAACCTTAATATCAGAACGAAAACCGACTATGATTACGCGCTCCCGTTTCTGAGGAACGCCGTAATCTGCGGCGTTAACAAGCCGATAGGCGACTTTATACCGCAGCCCTTTATAATCTTTTTTCACATCATTTCTGAGATACTCATAATTTTCTTTCCAAGTCTCAGCATTGAGGGGTATATCCGGATATTGGAGTTGGAGGATAATGAAATCAAAATACTCTTTGAACGAATCGCGAAGTAATCCCTTGACATTCTCAAAAATAAACGCCTTAGGTCTCAGTTTGCGGATAGCATCTACCGCGTAAGGGAACATATCTCGCTTATCGTCGAAGCCAAGAGCCTTTCCGCCCAGAGAAAAGGGCTGACAGGGAGGCCCGCCCGCTATTACATCGACCCCGCCATATGTCAAAAAATCGAAATCACGAACATCTCCCTCATAGACGGATGCTTCGTCAAAATTCCGCCTCAGGGTCTTACAAGCATCCTTATTCCACTCCACGAATGCACGATGCCGAATTCCGGAGGATTCAAGCCCCTTCGCCAAACCTCCTGCCCCGGAGAATATTTCAATCCCGTCAAGCATACCGTCACTTCCTCCTCTCCGCAAGTACCATGAAATACTCGGCAATCTTCTTCTCTATTTCTTCTTTTGGCAATCCTGCTCCGCTCAATCGCTCGACCCAGCCTCTTCCAGGATGAAGGATGTCCCAATCCGAGACAGCCTGTTCGTATCGTCCGGAGCCGGGATCATGATTTCCAAAACCATCGACAGTGCTGTTCCAAAGAGGAAAATAGTAACGGATTAGAGCCGCCTCCACAGTGCCAATCATATCAGCCGCCGCATCTTCCAATATCATAAAACGACAATGAAAATCAGACAATATGAGATTACTCGCCTGCCGGATGCTGTTTGTATGGTCACAAAGCCTCCGGTAAAGTTCATTCGTTGAATCTTGCAGCCTTCCCTGTCTCCAACCGCGAGGTACCGCTTTCCCGACATAAATGGGTTGGGAAAATTCCATTCTGTTTAATTCATACAACGGCTTGTACAATGGAGATTGTCCTGTATAGTACAACGCATATACTCCGGTGCCAATGAAATTCTCCGGAGGAGGAAGACGATGAACAGGAGTCCCGTTGAAGAACCTTATGGTGTCTTTTATGATTTCAGCAAAAGCCTCTGAGTAAAAGACGTGTTTTGACCTATCAAATTTGTTTTCCATACAAATAACGAATATCAACCGACAAATTTAAGAAATTATCCGCATTTTGAATGCTTAGTTACAATTGCTTAATCATTACAAATCTCAAAATGATGCAGAACCGGTCACATAAAATCTCGGAATGGTGCAAAATCAGCCCTACAAAAATCTCGGAATGGTGCAGCGAATCTACGTATGTCGTTGATTTAGCAGCCATTACATAAAAAATCTATAATGCCCTCCCGGAGTGGAAACGGGAGGATATTGGCTGCAAAACACCGCTCTATAATCTGCGGAAACTCGCAAAATTTGGCACTTTCCGCAGATTATGGCACATTTTATTGACCTTACAGGTTGCTCAAGGCATAGAGAGGGATGACATTGACATGACGATGCGAATTGTTGTCCTCCTTGTCGATGTACTCGAACTCGCCAAAGTTTTCCAGCGAAGTACGAATCGCATTGAAAAGCCCTTTCTTTCTCATGAACAGCCACAGGCTCTGCATACTGCCTTTTGTATTGGCCTTCACTTCAATCGGAAGAACCTTGCCGTCCTTGGCCTCCAGATAGTCAATCTCAGCGTTCGTTCCACGTGCCATATTCTGCCAATAATACATTTCCGACTCTTGAAAGCAGTCGTGGTTCTTCATCAGTTCCAGCCCCGCAAACATCTCTGACGCCGGGCCTTTGTTTACAAAATCCGTTTCCGATGCGAGAAGGACATCTGCCGGAGGTGTGCCGAGCATCGTCTGCATCAGCCCCAAATCCATGAAAAGATATTTTGTATAACCGGCATTTTCTTCCGCTCCCAAGGGCAGGCCATTTCCGTCGCTGTGCGTAACCGGCTTTATCAGTCCGGCCAATGTCAGCAGATGCAGGGCTTCCCTGATGACTGACGAGTGGACATCGTCCGCGACTTGACTGAACACGAATTTGCTTCCGGCCTGCAATGCGACTGACCGCAGAGTCTTTCTCAGCAACGCCGGAGATATCCTCGCCTTATACTTGGAAAAGTCATCCCGATATGTGTCCAGTATGTCACTATGCACACGCGCACACTCAATATAACTCTGAGACTCAACCCATTCGGCGACGGCGGCCGGCATTCCACCAACGAGATAGAAAGTCTTTAACTGGTCAATCAATTTATCGTGGACGGCTTCGGGAAGTGGGGACGAGGCTGAAGCCTTATGTTTGTAATCAACAGTGGTATCAAGTCCTTGCGCTAAAAGAAATTCATCAAAAGAGAATGGATACATATAGAGAGAACGTATTCTGCCGACCCCGAAAGAGGGCAATTCCTCCAAGGCGAACTCCAGAAGCGAACCGGCCGCAATGACGTGCAGGTCAGGATAGTCTTCCTTGAAATAGCGCAATGACATTATCGCCTCCTGACTGGTCTGTATCTCATCTATGAAAAGCAAAGTTTCGCCAGCGATAATTGGAATCCCGGAAATTGCGCTGATTCCTTCACAGGTACGGAACACATCTATGTTCTTCGAAAACAGCTGACGGACGGACGGTTGACGCTCAAGGTTTATCTCCACAAAGTGCTTGAAACTCTTGCCTAATTGCCTTACCGCAGTAGATTTTCCCACTTGTCTCGCCCCTCTTATCAGCAGCGGCTTTCTCCTCGGAGCATCCTTCCATTCAAGAAGTTTTTTGTCTATATTTCTCTTGTAGTATGCCATATCCATGCAAGTTATTGAAAAGCAATGCAAATATAGACATTTTATCCAAAAGTCAAGGCTATAAATGCCTAAAATCATCCAAAAGTCAAGGCAATAATCGGCTGTTTTTATCCAAAAGTCAAGGCAATGTGCTACGGGATTTTTGGATATTCGGGGAAATGAGAGTAAATTGCGGGCTATTATGGCGAAAAAGGGAAAAATATTGGTCGTTGACGACAATCAGGGGATACGGGAGGCGCTGAAGATACTGCTGGGAGGGTGCTTCGAGCGGGTGGAGACGCTGGCTTCGCCGGTGTCGCTGATGAGGACAGTGGAGAGCCTGAGGCCGGACGTGATTCTTCTTGACATGAACTTCAGGACGGACATCAACACGGGTAACGAGGGACTTTTCTGGCTGTCGGAGCTAAAGGCACGGTGGCCGGAGCAGGCCGTGGTGCTGTTCACGGCATACGCGGACATCGCCCTCGCGGTGGAAGGGATGAAGCGCGGGGCGGAGGACTTTGTCGTGAAGCCATGGGACAACGGGAAACTGATTGAGACGCTTACGGGAATACGTGACAGGAAAAAGACTGCGCCGAAGGCAAGGGCGGCCGACGACGGACCGAGGATGTTCTGGGGCGAGAGCGCGGCGATGCGGAGGCTGCGCGGCGACGTGGAGAAAATCGCGGCGACGGACGCCACCGTGCTCATTACCGGAGAAAACGGAACAGGAAAGGATGTGCTTGCACATGAGATTCACACTCTTTCGGGACGCGCAGCCGGGCCGATGGTCTGCGTGGATGCCGGGGCAATCACCGAGACACTCTTCGAGAGCGAGCTGTTCGGACACGTCAAGGGCGCGTTCACGGACGCGAAGTCCGACCATGCCGGCAAGTTCGAGCAGGCGAACGGCGGCACGCTCTTTCTCGACGAGATTGCCAACATCCCGCAGCAGTCGCAGGCAAAGCTGCTTCGCGTGCTCCAGAGCCGCAGCGTGACCAGAGTCGGCGACACAAGGAGCATCCCCGTTGACATCCGCCTCATCTGCGCGACAAACGCCGACGTGCCCACCCTCGTGCGCGACGGGCTGTTCCGTGAGGACCTCTACTACCGCCTCAACACGATAAGCCTCGAACTGCCGCCGCTCAGAAAGCGCCGGGACGCGATTCTGCCGCTGGCGGAGCAGTTCCTTGCGGAATTTGCCGGAAAATATGGACGTCAGGTGACGGGATTCTCGCCCATCGCAGTCGCGGAGATGGAGAGCTACGGCTGGCCGGGGAACATACGCGAGCTGCGCAACTGCATCGAAAAGGCCGTGATTCTCGCGGACGGGGAAATCATCGGGAGCCTCGGACTTGAGAGCGTCGGAGGGGATGCGCAGGACACCGAAATATCCGCCGCCGACACGATGGAGAGCGTCGAGGAAAAGACCATCCGTGCCGCGATGAGCCGGTTTGGCGGAAACATATCCCTCGTCGCCAAGTCTCTGAACATCAGCCGTCCTACGCTTTATGCGAAGCTGAAGAAATACGGAATATGATGATGCTGTGGTGGGGATATATGGCCACGGCCGCTCTGCCGCCGGCCTATGACGGAGCGGCGAAAGAGGTCTTGGGCAATCACCCTGAGGCTGCGCTTGCGGCAATTCTGATTGTTGCTGTCGCTCTCGCTGTCCTAATCACGAAGTCCTTCACCAAAAGAAAGATTATCAGCAAGATAGATTTCATGTCCGACGCTCTCAGCAGCGGAGAGTCGGCTTTCCGCTATTCGGAGAACGGGCGCGGCAACCGCAGGCTAAACCGCTCGCTTAACCGCCTGCGTTCAATTTTCGAGGCGGAAAAGAACGACATCCGCGAGCGTGACCGCTATTTCGGTCTCATGCTGGATCATGTTCAGAGCGGAGTCATTGTACTCGCCGGAGACAAGGTCGATTACAGCAACGCCGTCGCCCGCGGACTCCTCGGAATGTCGGACATATCCAGTCTGAGACAAATCGAGCGCATATCCCCGGAACTTGCGGAGGCTTTCAGAAGCGCGGACGGCTCGGAGATTCAGGCCGCGTTCCAGTCGGAGCGGGGAACGGTTCAGTTCTCTGTGAGCGCGTGCACGGCAAAGCTCCATTCGGCGGAGGTCAGAATCGTGACTTTCAATGACATAACCCGTGAAATGGAGAACAACGAGACGGAGTCGTGGACGCGGCTCATAAGGGTTCTGACGCACGAAATCATGAACACTGTCACGCCGATTGCCTCTCTCAGTTCGGCGCTCTCGCAGAACCTGCCGGCCTACAGCGAGGACGACATCCGCTCGGCGCTCGGCACCATAGCCTCGTCGTCAGAAGGCCTCATCAGCTTCGTCCAGTCCTACCGTTCCCTCACGCACATCGCAGCCCCAGTCCGCAAGGCATTCTATTTCAAGGACGTGGCGACCGATGCCATGAACATAGCCAAGACAAACTGGCCTTCCGTCAATGTCAGTTACACTGAACTTTCCGAAGACATAATCCTCTATGCCGACTATGGGCAGATTTCCCAGGTTCTCAACAATCTCGTGAAAAACGCCGTTCAGGCGGGGGCGCGGAATGTCACCATCACTGCCTCCATCGACAAGCGCGACCGCACGGTCATCAACGTCTCCAACGACGGCGAACCGCTCAGCAAGTCAAGTCAGGAGCAGCTTTTCGTCCCGTTCTTCACGACCAAGGGCAGCGCGGGCACCGGAGTAGGCCTCAGCCTTTCCCGCCAGATGCTCCGCCTCAACGGCGGCACCATCAAGCTCGCCTCCAGCACCCCCGGCTCCACGGTATTCACGATTGTGCTGTAAGAGACAAATGCCCCACAGGCAGAACATATCATCCAAGACCACACATTCTCGCCATCAAAATAGAACTCATAAATATTTCATAAAACAAACTATTTTTTGCCGTAAATGCACGGAAAGGCCTCAAAAAAATGACCATTTCCGCTAATTTACGGCAAATTTCAAGTGTTTCGGCAGATTATTTTTTCATGTTTATCAGTTCAACTGCGATATTGTTGCTGCAAGGCGGCATCAGCCGCCGCGACGCAGTGACGGAGTGAAACGGAGGAACGGAGTCGCCGACCGGAACTAAGTGGAGGTCGCGTGCCCCTCACAGGGGCTGTCGGCTCTGCCGACTGGGGTTGGGAGGCTACGGACTCTTCAGAGTCCGAGCTCATTTTTTTTACACTACCGTGTAAAAAAATGAGCTGTCGTCGCTCACGCGAGGACACCTCATACTAACCACATAATTAATAACACTAAAACTAATAACCGAGCAAAAGATTTTGCAACTACTGTGCCAAACTTGATTTGACATCAAAAAAAATTCAAAATTTTCTTCAAATCATCAAAGTTGTCTAAACCGCTTGGAGTAAGAAACATTAAAAGAATAAACTGCTCCAGATTTTTCTATTATTTTCGAGGATAGATTTCTTTTGGAAGAGGGTGGGGGGGTACTGAAGGTACATGACCGATGAGAAAAGGAATATAGACCTAAAAGAATGAAAAAGATGATGCAGGTTATTTTTTGAAGGTTTCTAAAAGCCGCATAAAAGGATGGGATGCAAGGCGGACGGCGCAGATGAAACAACTAAGGTCATAAGACGCATCAGCGTCGTGCGGAGAACAACGAAGCGAGAGCATTGTGCGATGGTGTGCACGAAGCACCACTTCCCCTTCGAGGGGACGGGAGGGGTCTAAATACAAGGGCAGACCGCCTTTTATGCGGCTTTTACTTATTCGGACTTTAATTTATCAACAGGATTGGCCGCAGCCGACTTCCATGTCTGACCGAAGATAGACACCGCAGCGATGAGAAGGGTCAGGATGGCGGCGACGGGGATGACCCACCATGGGAACGGAATGGCGTTGTAGAAATCGCGGAGGTAGTAGCGCATGGCCCAGACGCAGAGAGGGGCGGCGATGACTGCGGCAACGGCCGCCATCAGGAGGAAATCCTTCGAGAGCGTCCATACGGCGGTGCGGACATCAGAGCCGAAAATCTTGCGGAGAGCAATCTGGCGGGACTGCTGGTCGGTGTAATAGACAGACATGGCGAACAGGCCGAGAGCCGAAATCAGGATTGCCAGAATCATGAAGGTGCTCACGAGCGACATAGTGTTGCGCGTCCCGGTGAGGGCGCTGTTCATGAAGTCATCGACATAGTCCATGTCCGCAGCCTTAGGGACACCCAGATAATCCGTCGCGACGCCGCGCCACACATCAGAGACGGCCGAAAACGCCTCCCTGCGGTCTCCCGTGACCTTCACAATCATGCGAGAGCACAACGAAGTCCTGTTCATCACGGCATTGTGGCTGTCCTCCATAGGGCGTCTCAGCGCATCGTTGGCACGATAGTCGGCAATGATTCCGCAGCATTCATATTCCGGAGTCCCGTCATCGCGCTTTCCGAAAGTCCGTTTTTCCTCGGAAACCCCGTAACGCCTTTGAGCCTCCTCCGTAAGCCAATATGTCCCCTCCAAAGGCTCGGAGTATTTCTCTATGACCTTGAGTCCGAGAAGACGGAAACTCGTGGAATCAAGCTGGGAAAGGTTAAGCCACGACATCTTTTCATTCTCTATGTGCACGCCGTTGCTTCCGCAGGCAAACGGAGCCTGCATCGCCATTCCGACAGCCTCAACCTGCGGCAGGGCACGGAGACGGCGGGCAAGTTCGTTCTGCACATCCATATTCCTGAAGTCGAGCGACCAAGTGCTCAGGCTGATCATATCCTTTGTGTTGTAGCCCGTCGGCAGGGTGACAAGATGGCGCATCTGGAGGGTCATCGTCAGCGCGACGGCAATCAGAACAGTGCTTATGACATTCTGACAGACAATGAAAATCTTGCTGAAAATCATCTTGCTGCGGAAGCGGAAGTCTCCCTTGACCACATCAATCGGCTTGAAGCGCGACACCATCGCGGCCGGCAGGAGTCCGGAAACAAGCGAAATGACGCACAGGAGCAGAAATGCGCAGCCGACAGAAAGCGCATCCGGACGCAGGGCAATTTCCGTCGTGAGCAGCCTGCCCATCCACGGGCGGAAGCAGAGGGCAATCAGGCAGCCGAGGACGAAGCAGCCGGCCGTGAACAGGAATGACTCGCCGATGTAGCGGCGGACAATCCCGCCCTGCGACTCTCCGAGAAGACGGCGCGTCGCCATTTCCTTGGCGCGCTTGCCGGTCTGTGCCACTGTGAGGTTGATGTAGTTGAATATGGCGGAGACGAGCAGCACGAGTGCCACGAGCAGCAGAATCTCGACCGTCCTCCGGTCGCCCTTGCGAAGAGGGTTGAAGACATCCCGGCTGCAGAAATAAATCCTGTCGAGCCGGGTGAGCGACGAGCCGTACATGAAGCCGCCGTTGGAGGCATCGCGGTCGAACCAGTCCCAGTAGCCGCAGTATTTGTCAAGAAGCTTTGCCGCGACATTGTCCGGATCGGCGCCGTCCGCGAGTGTCACAAAAGTCTGGACCGCCCCGAACTGGTCCATTTTCATGACAACGCCTTCCATCACCCTCATGCTAAGGAAGATGTCGCAGGGACTGAACGGGTCACAAGAGTCGAAGTCCTGAAGCACGCCGGTAACAGTCAGGTTTTTCCTGTTGAAGACGACGGTCCTGCCAATCGGGTCGTCTCCCCCGAATGCCTTTTTCGCAAAGGCCTCTGAAACAACCACTTCGTCCTCCCCTGCCAGAATCCGGTTCCGGTCGCACCCGGTTATGCGGTAGTCGAACAGCCGCAGAAAATTCGTGTCAAGGGCGTCGGCCTCAACCTGATAGTATTCGCCGTCAACGGTGACGTCCGCATCGCCATATACCGCGACCCGCGTCCACGAGGTTATCTCAGGCATAGAGGGGAAAAATTCCTCCCCCGTCCCGAGCGTCATCCCTATCATGTCCTCGGTTCCGATGGCGTAGAGCTGTTTCGAGAGCGGCTGACGCGCACCGACGCTGAACTCCGTGCGGGCATAAGAGGCGAGGAGGATTATGAATCCGAGCGCCAGCGAAAGCCCGAACGCCTCAATCGCCGTGTATAACTTATTCTTTGACAAAAACTTAAAAAACGTATTCATTTCAACATTCATTTTTCAGATTCATTCTCATCCCCATTTCAGCATTCACCCTCAACTCCATTTCAGCCTCATTCCCATCCCCATTTCAGCATTAATTCTCAACTCCATCTCAGCATTCATTCTCACCCCATCTCAGCATTCATTTTAACTGAAATAAGCAACTGAGAGTAAAAGTCGTATAAAAGGATGGGGCTTTTACTTGATTATCAGTTCATCTTTGTCGCCAAAGGAGTCATAACTTGAAATTATAACCTTGTCGCCGGGGGCAAGCCCCTCGAGAACCTCGTAATACTGAGGATTCTGCCGGCCTATGCGGACGCTGCGCCTGACTGCCTTAGTGCCGTCGGCGCTGAGGACATAGACCCATTTACCGCCGGTGTTCTGGTAGAAGGAGCCTCGCGGAATGAGTATGGCCTCGGCAGGCTGCCCGAGCTGGAGATTCAGATAGTAGGTCTGGCCTGCGCGGATGTTCTCGGGCTGCTGTCCCTCGAAGCGGAAGTCGGCCTTGAACTTGCCGTCGCGGACCTCCGGATAGACCTTGCGGATGACGGCGGAGTATTTCTCGTTCTGACGCTCGAAAGTCGCCTCAAGACCCGGAGCGACACGGTCGATGTAGTGCTCGTCTATCTGAGCCTCAATCTTGTAGGAATCCAGATTGTTAATCTGCCCTATCTTGGCACCGGCCGCGACCGACTGGCCGAGCTCCACGTCGAGCAGGCCGAGCTCGCCGCTGATCGGAGCCTTGACGGAGAGGTTTTCCTTGCGGCGGCGTATCATGTTCATGTTCAGCCTCATGTTCTCAAGGCTCTCGTGCATCTGGGCAATCTGGACGCTGCGGTAGAGGCTGTCCTGGCGCTCGCGGTCGGTGACGAGTTCGAGCTTGTCCTTGGCGAGTTCATAGTCCTCGGAGGTCTTGAGATATTCTTCCCTTGCTATCAGCTTCTCTTCATAAAGCGCCTTGTTCTGCTCGTAGGCACGGCGCGCTCGGCGAACCTCAATCTGGAGGCTGAGCCTCTCCTGCCGGACGCTGAGTTTCTGCTGTTCCATGGAAATCATGGTGTTGCGCAGGATGTTCTCCTTCTCGGCAAGTTCAGCTTCAGAGTTGAGGATCTGCATATCAAGACTTTCATTGCCGAGCACGACGATTATGTCGCCGGCGTTGACACGGCTGCCCTCCTCGACGACTATTTTCTGGACGTTTCCGCCTTCGGTCGGGCTGAGCTGGACGGTGGTCATCGGCTGCACCTGACCGCTGACGCGGATGTAGTCGTTGAACTCGCCCTGACGGGCCGTGCCTGTGAGGATGGTGCTCCCGTCAACACGAAGAACCGAGCGGCGGCCGGTGAGGAGCAGGACGACTACAAGAACGACGAATGCGCCGAGAGCCCACCATTTAATTGCCTTTTTCGTGAATGCGGCAGCTATGCCCTTTTTCTTCTCAATTACCTTATCCATTGATCATTATCGTTTTTGAAAAAATATAATCATATTTTCTGTCATGCCCTCCATTGTTGCGTGGAGGATATTTTCTTGCGTCTCGCTTTGCGATACCCCTCCCAAGCAGAGTTTGAGTCCCCTCTTCGGTTATTCTCTCCTGTCAATTTCCCGCTATTATTGATCAATATAACGCACACCATTATAATATGACACCACGCGCCGCTTCAGCTGCCATTTCAGCAGGGCATTGAGGCGCTCGGCCTTGGCCTTGAGATAGTTGGCGGAGGCGGTGTTGTACTCGATGGAGGAAATGAGTCCCTGCTCGAACTTGCGGGAGTTCAGACGGTAGGCCTCTTCCTGGGCATCTGCGCGGCGCTCCGCCTGAAGCAGGGCCGACTCGGCTCCGTCGCGGTCGCTCACTGCACGGCGGACTTCGGACTCGACGTCACGGAGCGACTTGTCATACTCGATTTCGGCACGGCGGTACTCGTTGCGGCGCTTGGAGAGTTTCGTGAACTTGCTCAGACGGTCGTAAATAGGGATGCTCAGCGAGAGCTGGAGATATTCTCCGCCGTTGTTGGAGAACTGGCTCCAGTAGGGGGTCGGGGTGTAGCCGGACTGTCCGGGGTAGGTGTAGTAGCTCGTGGACCAGCCTCCATAGAGTCCGAGGGTAGGCAGGAACTGCCACTTGGCGGTGCGCAGGGCATACTTCGCGTTGTCGAGCGCCCCTTTGGCGACAAGAACCGACGGAATGGACGCACGCGCCTTGAGGATTATCTCATCAACTGAAGCATTTCCGGAAGCCGCGCCGGCATTCCCGTGAAAGACTGCGTCCCCGGAAAGGGCTGAATTATCGGAAATTTCAGAATCGCCGCAAGTCCCGGAATCCAGAGAGCCGAGATTCGTGTCAATCACGAGTTCCTCCCCCACCGGCCAAAGCATCACGTCTTCGAGCGTTATCTTAGCGTCCGTCAAGCTGTTGCGTGCCGAGACGAGCTCATATTCCCTGTCCGCGAGGTCAGCCTCCATCTGCACCACGTCCGCATGACCCTTCACCCCGAGTTCTTCCTGACGGGAGGCAAGCGTGAGCGCGGACCGGGCATTCTCGACCTGCTCGGCGAGTATGTTCACGAGTTCGGTGTAGTAGAGCACATTGAAATAGGCCTCCATCGTGGCGAGACAGACCTTGTCCTCTTCCTGCCGCTCCTGAGTGAGACCCATCGAGAGCGAGGTCTTGGCAATTTTTATGTTGTTGAGCGCGGAGAAGCCGTCGAACAGCACTATGCCGGCTGAGACAGACCAGCCGTTGTTCAGGGAAGTAGTTGTCACATAAGTGTTTGTCTCAGGGTCAATGGAACGTCCCCAACGGTAGTAGCCGTAGGTCGAGGCCTCGACGGTGGGGGTGAAGGCCGTGAGTATGGCGTCGCGTCTGTCAAGTCTCGCGTCCCCGACCTTTGTCCGCTGAGCCTGCACCTGCGCGGCGTTCGCCACCGCATATTCCATGCAGTCCTTCAGCGACATCACTTTAACCGCAGCTTCAGTTTCGCCCTCTTCTCCGCCCCCAAGCGAATCATCAGCCGCAGTCACTGTCTCATCAACAGGCCTTGGCCACGAATCAATGTTCTCCCTTCCCCATCCGGACAAAGGCAGAGCAAGCATAGCGAGAGCCGTAAATATAAGAGATGTCTTAATCATATTCAAACATTTTTTGTCCGTGAATACGAACACCTCCCGTGCCACACGATGCAATTATATATATATCAACAAATTAACACTTAAACATCGGCATTCCCATGTAAAGAAACTTTACACTGCTGTAAAAAATCTTGACAAATGGCAAAGGGTACTGAAACCATGAAAGGCGATTATGTCCGGAACTCTCACAAATCTGCAAAATCTCATAAATTATGAGGATTTCCGGAAAATAGGCAAAATAAATTGTGAGGATTCCCGGAAAAACGGGGAAATAAATTTTGAGGAGACGGGATTTATTCCTTTTCGGTGACGATGCGGCCGCGGCGGGTCCAAACGGCGTTGTCCCATTCGGTGACGGCGAGGATGGTGTCGGAGCCGAGGTCGCAGAGGGAGCCCCAGAGGGCGCGGCCGGTGGTCTGGTCGACGGGGAACGGGCGGAACTTCCCGCGCATCTTGCCGGCGAACCTGCCGTCCGAGGTCATCTCGTTCAGGGCGCAGACGGTGAACTCCATCGTGGCGTTCTTTGAGCCGGGCTCGGCGGCACCTTCGGAACTGAGGTAGGCAAGGACAAGATAGTTGTCCGTGTGAATCAGATAGGGCGCACCCGCGTAGATGCTGTCGCTGTCGATAGGGGTCTTGAGAGGATTGAAGCGGTAGGCGGAGGTGCTGAGAACAGGCATCTTCCAATTGTCGGCGACGCCGCTATAGACGATTTTCGGACGGAAATGCGTATGGCCGAGACCGTTTTCCTCGATGGCCACATAAATTTTGTCCTTCAGCAGCATCGCGACAGGCATACCGTCGCGGCAGCGGCTGTTGTAGGAGACGACGCGAGGGGTCTTCGCCCATGTGTCGCCGCCGTCGGAGGATTCCATGACGGAGATGTTCTGGTAGTGAAGCCCGTCCTTGTAGTAGGGTGTCTCGTCCGCGAAATAAATCTGCACCGTGCCGTCCGGAAGCTCGAGGACGAACGGTTCATAGCAGCCCTTCTCGACATCGGTGCTCCATGTCCGTGAGGCATAGATTTCATTTATTTCGCTCCATTTGGCGCCGTTGTCGTCGGAGGTGATGATGGCTATGGAATACGGAGTCTTTGTCGTCTTCTTGTTCTTAGGACGGAGGTTCGCCGCATAGATGATGCGGTTCGGATGATGAGGGTTGTCCGCGCTGAGCTGGGCGAACTCGGCGTTCGCGACGATCACTCCGGCAGTGCTGGTGAAGTTTTTGGCAATGAAGACCTTGGACGGCTGCTGCCACGTGAGGCAGTCGTCGGCGCTGAAACGGAGATAGCCGTCGGAGCCGCTGGAATAGACAAGCATATAGCGTCCGTCGTTCAGTCTGTGGACACGGGCGTACGCTCCGGGGCAGACGCGCTGCGGTTCATCCTCCCACTGCATGACTATGTTGCCGTCGCCCGGAGTCACGGAAGGGGTACTCGGCTTGCCATTGTTTCCGTTGCCGGTTGACGGTTTATCTGTCTTGTCGCAGGAGGCAAATGCCAGCAGAAGCGACGTCGCGGCGAGAATGATGTTATATGATTTCATTGCCCAATTTCAATTTTTAATCATAATATTGGCTTCCGGTAAGCCGGCAAGTCAATAATTCAAAACTATATGAATAAAATCCCCGGCGACACACGAAATGAGGCGATGCCGCCTAGGAAAATATATGTTATGTTTATTTCTTCGTCATCGATTTGATGAACTCGACCTCGGCGGCGTTGTATGGAGTCCCGTCGGGGTAGAGGATGTCGTGGAACCAGAGTTCAGGCTCTTCGGTGAACGGAATCTTGTTGCCGTCAGCATCGGCCTTGTTCCACTCGTAGTGGCACTGCATCGCTCCCTTGACGAGTCCGAAGTCGTATGCCGCCACCTTTTCCTTTTTGAGGACAGGGAGTACGGTCTCGAAGGTGCTGCCGAACGGACGGGCAAGATACTCGGTGCAGAAAATCGGCCGGTTGAAGGTTTTCATCAGGTCGATGAAGCGCTGCATCTCGTCAGCCGGCTGATAGCAGTGGATGCTCAGCACATCGCAGTTCTCGCAGAGGTAGGTCACGGTCGGGAAGCGGGTGGTGAGGTTGCCGCTGCCGCTGAGGGGACGGGTGTAAATCGGAGCCGTGAGAGGCTGGGACGGGTCTATTTCGCGGGCCCACTCAAAGACCTTCTTGAGCAGAGGGTAGGTGTGGCAGGCAGGGACGTTCTCAGGCTCGTTGTAGAGACACCACGCTATGATGCGGCTGTCGTCCTTGAACCGGCGGAGCACATCCTGCTCGTATTCCTTCACCCAGCCCCACTGCGACGGGTCGTTGACGACCTCGATGCCGGGGGTCTGCGCCCAGATGCTGTTGTGGATGCCCGGAATCGGGGCTATGTCCTCATCGACGCAGCGGTCACGCGAACCTCCGTTGGTGAAGAGGGTCACGAGGCTGCTGATGCCGTGGCTGTCGGCGATTTTCAGAAATTCCTCGACATTGGCGAAAAAGGCGTCGCGGTCGGCGCTCCAGACCTTGTCGTGAAGGAATATGCGGACGCTGTTGAATCCGAGTTCCTCAGCCCAGCCGAGTTCCTCGTCGATTTCGGCAGGATTCCATGTGGATGGCTGCCACATCTGAATCTGGTTGCCGGCGTAGGCAGGGACATAGTCGCAGCCCACAGGCCAGTCACGCTCTGCGTACCAGGCGTTGGCCTTTTCCTCGGGCCAGCGCCCCGCAACCGGTTTTTTGTCGTTGCAGGCGGTGGCGAGGCTCACCGCAAGGGCGAGTATTGAAAGTATTTTTATTGTTTTCATCGTTTCTTTTTTGTGCAATTACGACAGATTTTTTCCTTCCGTCATTTCGAGTGAGAATTTTTCCGCTGTCATTCCGACTGAGTTCTCCCCTTTGTCATTTCGACTGAGCATTTTCCGCTGTCATTTCGACTGAGCCCTTCCCTTTGTCATTTCGACTGAGCGAAGCGAACGGAGAAATCTTTGTGCGGTTTGACTTGCTCAAAGATTTCTCGCTTCGCTCG
>CAKVAS010000030.1 GCA_934725015.1 uncultured Bacteroidales bacterium | reverse complement strand
TTGTCTCCAAACGACATTGACGAGACTGATCTCACCATATTTTTACTCTTTTTTCGCATTTTTTAATATAGTTCGTTACTATTTTTCCGTAACGGTTTTTTCGTAACGAGAAAATGGTAATGTCAGTTTTTCCTTCTGCCGGAGGTGCTGACGAGCCGGACGCCGAGGAAGACGAGGAGCATGGCGAGGAGCTTCACAAGGGAAAGCGTTTCCTGAGAGGCGGCGACGGCGAGGAGGGAGGCGGTGACTGGCTGGAGGTAGTTGTACACCGCAACGGTCGTCGGCTGGAGATATTTCTGGCCGAAGGGGACGAGGAAATAGCTGATGAAGGTCGAGAATATGATGATGAACGCGAGCGCGAGCCATACGGCCGGAGGGATGACGGACCATTGCGTGCGGAACATCTCCTGTGCGGAGAACGGGAGCAGCATCAGGGCGCCGAAGAGGTATTTCCATTTCATCAGGGTGACCGGAGAATATTTCCGGATGATGTCCTGAAAGAAAACGAGATAGACTCCGTACGAAATCTGGGAGAGCAGGCAGCAGGCAGCGCCGGAGAAGGAGCCGCCGGAGGAAATGGAACTGCCGTAGAGCGTGATGAGCAGCGTGCCGGACAGGCCGAGCAGGATGCCGCCGACTTTGCGGGCATTGACCTTTTCGTGGAGGTGCAGGGCGGACATGAGTACCGTCCAAATCGGCAGGGTCGTCATGCAGACGGCGGCCTCCGTCGGGGAAGACAGCGAAATGCCCTTCATGTAGAACAGCTGAACCAGCACCGTGGAGAAGAACGCCGCAAGGAACAGCTTCCAATAGTCCTTTTTCTCGACCTTTTCTGACCGCTCGGATTTTACCGCGAGCGATGCTGTCCAGAAAAGCAGAGTGCCGGAGAGTATGCGTATGTCCGCAAGCACCGTCGAGGAAATGACGCCGCCCGCCAGAATGAACTTCGACACGGGCACCGCCGTGCCCCAGATTGTGTTGCAGAGAAACAATGAAATGTGGCCTGTGCGCCGCTGATTTGTCGTCATCATGAATATTCGCGTTTGTGGCGACAAAATTAACAAATTCTGCCGGCATAAAAACCTTCAAAATTCCAATCGGAGTGTCGCTGTTGCCTGAAATTTGCAGGGCTCGGGAAGTATAATTTTTAATTTTTCGGAATTATGGGAAAAATCAGTGAAAGGATACATTATGTCGGGGTGAATGACCACTCCACGACACTTTTCGAGGGGCTGTGGCCTCTGCCGTATGGAGTAAGTTATAACGCCTATCTCGTTGTCGATGAGAAGACTGCGCTGATTGACACGGTAGAGGAGCCGTGGAAGGATGAATTTGTCGGAAAGATTCGGAAGGCAATCGGAGAGCGCCCCGTGGATTATCTGATTGTCAACCACATGGAGCCGGATCATTCATCGTCAATCGCCTCAATCATGGGACTCTATCCGGAGATTACGATTGTCGCGAGCGCAAGGGCTGTGCCGATGCTGGGCGGCTACTACGGCATTCCGGCATCCCGCATCAAGGTTGTCGGCGACGGGGAGAAGATTTCGCTCGGGCAGACGGAGCTCACCTTCTACATGACCCCGATGGTTCACTGGCCCGAGACGATGGTAACCTGGTGCGAAAATGAGCATACACTGTTCTCCGGCGACGCATTCGGAACATTCGGAGTGCCCGGTCTGAAAGCGACGGAACATGAAGAGAGCGAAACCGTCTGCGAAGACCCGAACGCGATAACTGATTGTGGCTTCAATGATTTGGGACTATATCGGGACGAGATGATACGCTACTATTCGAACATCGTCGGGAAATACGGCGTGCCCGTGCAGACGGCGCTGAAGAAGCTCTCCGGTCTCGAAATCGGGAGAATATGCAGCACGCACGGCCCCGTGTGGGAGAAGCTCGTCGGGGATGTCGTCGGGCTGTATGACAGGCTCAGCCGCTATGAGGCCGAACAGGGAGTCTGCATAGCCTACGGAACCATGTACGGAAACACGGAAAAGGCGGCGAAGGCTCTGTCCGAGGAACTCACCGCTCTCGGAATCCCGAATGCCCTCCACGACCTTCGCCGTGAAAATGCATCCAGCGCGATACGGGACACATTCAAGTACAACACGCTCGTAGTCGGGTCACCTACCTACAACGGCGGCGTCTTCCCGCCTGTCGAGTCGTTCATGAAAGCCGTGGCGGCACGCGGGGTCAAGAACCGCAGATTCTTCGCGTTCGGCTCCTACACATGGGCGGCGGCAAGCGTCAGGCTCCTTCTCGAACAGGCCGCGGCCCTCGGCTTCGAACCGGTCACCCTCCCGGAAGGCACAGTCAATGCACAGACCGGCGGTCTGACCTTCCCGCAGGCGTTCTCAACTCAGAAATTCGACGTCAAGGCTCTCGCCGAAGCGCTTAAGTCCGTCATCTGATTATCGCCCTGCCTCTCCTGCCCGTCGGCAGAGCATACGCCGGCACGACAGAAATGTCAGTGCTCAGAGTGTCGTAGCGCAACTGCGACGGGAGCCATAGAGCGCAGTGGCGTGCTTCCCGTCCCTGGAGACTTCGACGACGGCATCCGGTATTGCCGAATTTGTGAGAATTTCCCCGTCACGGAGAATCATTCCCGGCTGCGGAATGTGGTAGGCAATGCCGCAAGAGTCCCACCACGGCATCTCATTGCCTGCAATGATGCTGTAGAACTGCCGGCCGGTAAGGCTCGACTCCGCATTCCAGCCGCGTTCAAACACGCCGAGAATCTTCGGGAAACTGTCATAGCAGACATCGTCAAAGCTTCGTATAGTCTCGGTAAAAAGCTGTGCCTGCACTCCCGCAATGTTTGCCTCTTTCCGGAGCGGAAGTCCAAGCGAAGTGGTGTCGTCAATGAAGCGCGCCCAACAGTGCGCCGTCTCCTGCTTGTTGGGAGAATAAGCCTGATCGGCGTAGGTAAACTCGACATTGGACATGACTGTGGGATAACCCTGAGCCGCTATTCTGAAAGGAAGGTCAGCATTGTCGCCTAATGTATCCCAAACATAATTCACAAACATGACATCCTTCAGCTTCGCGGCCACCGATTCGTCGGCGCATATTGCCATTTCCTGCCATCCGGCAATCTTCACTCCGCGCTCCTTCGCCATATCCGCGACACGGCTGAGGAACATCGGATGCAGTGGTCTGCCATTCCAGGCACCGGAAGGGACTTCATCTCCACCTATGTGAATGGCTTCAAGAGGAACGTCAGCTTCGGCGTAAAGTTCTATAAGATAATCAAATATATAGCCAATAAAATTATAGACCGACTCCAGTTCAACGCTCATGACATTGTCGGTATATCCCTGCGCCCCGCAGTAGCGCGAACCGTCTGCCGGGTCACGCAGGCGCATAGATGTGTCCCCTGTCCTTTTCTCGTATGCTTTCATGGAATATATCGCGGCACGGCTGTGACCGGGAGTGTCGAACTCCGGAATCACCCTGACTCTCCGCTCCCAGGCGTAACGGAGTATATCCTTGAACTCCTCTTTGCTGTAGAATCCATTGGAAAGGGCGGATGAACGCGGATCCGCGCACCCGTCGTATGATGGCTGGAGTCCGAGCCGCGGGTTCAGGCAATGGAACGCGCCGACAGAGGTCAGTTCCGGTATGCCGTCAACGGCCAGCCGCCAGCCCTCATCGTCGGTAAGGTGCAGATGGAGATAGTTAAGCTTATAGCCGGCAAGCACATCTATCAGCCTCCGCAGGTTCGCGACAGTCGTGAAATTCCTGGAAACGTCAAGCATATAGCCACGATACTGACAATCAGGCCAATCCTCGACATAGACATTTCTGAGTGGTTCCGCTCCGCTGTTACGGCGCAGCTTCGCGAGAGTCATACGCGCATAGAACTCACCGTCGGCATCCGCTGCGGTTATCGACGCTCTTCCGTCCGAGTCTATCGACAGGCCATACCAGCCGTCGGGCTTTTCCGCGACAGGCATCCCCGATGAACTATGCACAAATTCGGACTGGTAGTTAACACTATCATCCCAAGACTCACGGTCTTTTTTGAACGGCGTGCGGCTCACACGTTTGAGAGAAGGTATGATGTCCGTGACATCAGGCCGCCCGGCTTCCAAGGATGCGTTATAGCCGTACCAGTATTCCCCGTCAGATTCCAAAGGAAGAAAACTGTATTCAGCCTTCAGAGGTGTCCCCGTTGCAGAGTCGGACTCCATGTCCTGAAGCACGAAGCCTTCCGGCGCCCAACTCCGGCGCGGAAGAGGAGCGGATTTGTAGTTTATTACCAACGAGTCACTGAAACAGCGGCCGTCCGGAGCAGTGATTTTGCAGAGGTTTCCCTGCACCTGCTCCATGCCGGCATCCGAGCCTTCAAGCACCTCCATGTCGGAAGGCATCTGAGAGAACCATATTGTCCATTTTTCCGGCAGTGAGGAGGCATTGCCGATTACTATCCTGTTTATGCACATTCCGTCATGCTCCTCACCTTCAATCCAGCGGATTTCAAGGATGTTCTCCGAGCAGGAGACCGCGAGACATAATGTCCCGATTATCGAGACACATACACAAGCCTGCAATTCAAGGTATTTCAGAAATTTTTTCATCACTCAAGGCACTGTCATCGTCTTCTCGACACATTCTAATACATATATGCCGGCGCCGTCTCATCAAAAGTTCAGAGCTCTCAGAATCCGGCACAGTCCAGGGGTTCCTACTGCTTTTCAAATCCGTCAGAACTGATGCCGAAGGACGAAATCCTGCCCGGACTGAATGAAAGAGGATGCTCTGATGAGAAAGTGATTGTCTTCACCCAAGTGTCTGATGTCGTATAAACCGTGACCTTGAGGAAATCGCCGTCTCCGAACTGCACCGGGGCACACGCGAAAAAGACATCTGCAAGAGCCTGCCCCTTGAGTTCATTGTTTACGTCAAGATAGATATACTTGAACGCTTTTTTTTCATTGACAAGAACCTTATTCTCATCGAAATTGCGAAAAAGCTGCCCTGAGACGGGTTTGTTCGCCTCCAGAAGCACACCTACTATTCCCGGCTTTATTTCCGAATCATCACTTTCTTCCGGAAAAGCCCCGGCGGGAAGTTCAAGCCCTGCGATTTTACCGTATGCGGAAAGATGGGTGAAAACCAGCCGGACATTCTCCGGATAATCCGTAAAATCCGCTCTTGAAACAAGCAGCTGTCCCGTCTCATCGCAGGTACCACTGTGGGGAATTTGATCTGCCGGAAGTTCAGCATACACCACTTTTTTCTCATTGACGCCGTCACCATCCCAGTCCTCATTCCCCATCCATGTCAGAGACTTAAGGGGACTGAAGGCGAAGAAGGAGTGACTGTCCGACTCATCCTTTGAGAATGTCGCCGAGAATGAGGCTGTCAAGCCGTCTTCGGACAATGTAGGAGTCACGTATTGAGCGCCGTCAGACCATCCCTGGTCGCCGGTCTGCGAATTGTAGAACAGCGCAACTTTCTGACTTGCCGTCCACAGCACGGGATGGATTCCATTGTCAGGAGTCCCGAAAACAGTTTTGGAATCAAGTCCGGACGCGATGAAATCGACAGTAAAAGAAGCCGGACTCACGACATCCGGTGCGGATTCCTTTGTACATGATGAAAGGACAGCAGTCAATGCCACTGCCGCAAACGCGACATTTTTCATTAAACGTTTCATAACACATTTCAGATTAGAATGTTCCATAACTTTCCTCCGCTGCGGAATTTATGTAGGAGCCGCAGAATTTCTCCTCCCCGCTTGTCGCGAAGCCAAGTTCTGCGGTTACATTCACGAATGTAACCGACGGAGTTTCATATTGTTTCATATCGTCTTTAACTTAATTATATGGTTATCATTTTTATCGTATCTGACATCAGTGCTGATAGACACGCACATAGTCGATGATGTACTCGGTCGGGAATATGGAATCGTCAACACCCATATATCCTCCCCAACTTCCGCCGACGGCTATGTTAAGCTTGATGTTGAACGGCTTGTCGAACGGCCATGACTTAGGGTCGCCGGTCCCATCGTTGCGAAAAGTGTAGTAGGGAATGCCGTCAACATAGGCCTGAATGTACTCCGCCGTCCACTCCACGCCATAGGTATGCCACTCCGTTTCAGGCGATTCCAGTTTCAGAGACGTGGTGAGGAGGTTTTTGCCCTCATCGGTCCTGTCCTTCTTGTTATGGAGCGAGAACCACACGATGCCAGGCTCGCAGCCGACATACTCCATGATGTCAATCTCGCCGTCCAAGAGATTGTCCGAAGTCCTCGCGGCAGGCAGCATCCAGAAAGCCGGCCATGTACCGCGCCCCGCCGGAAGCTTCGCGCGCATCTCCATCTTCCCGTAGGTCCACGAACGCTTTGTAGTCATCCTCGCGGAGATGTATTTCTTCCCGCCAAGAGGCCTGTCCAGTTTGTAGGCAGTCAGAATCAGACAGCCGTCCCTCACTTTGGAGACGGCCTTGCCGCCATACGACTTATCCACATAGTACTGTTCCTCATCATTGCCCCATCCCGTGCCGCCTGTCTCGAAAATCCAGCCGTCCGAAGGCTCCGCCCACGGCTGTCCGTCAGCAGGTTCGTCATCAAACTCGTCAGACCACACGAGACGATATTCTCCGGTACCCTCATCTTCCTCGCCCGTGGTCCACCAGTCCGGTTTTCTGAAATGTTCCGGTTCTTCCCTCATGCATCCGGACGGCACGCCGAAAAGCGCGAGCAGAAGTGCTGTACATATAAGAAATCTTTCTTTCATAAAATTTTATCTTTTCGCGATGAAACGGAAATACCATGAATCATCCGTCGTCTGAAGACGCAGGTAGAGGCAGTCGGCCGTCAGTGCAAGAATCCTGTACTTGCCTCCGAGAGCCGCAGGAACCGGAATCGCGCTCGGGAAGGCCATATCGGAAAAGACTATGTAATTCACTCCGTCTTCCTCAACTATTTTCCAACTCTGACCCTCCGGCTGGCTGTATTCTATGTCAGTGGCCTCATTCCCCTCATATCCCATCGCGGAGAGTGCCGCCTTGTCGCAATAGACATAGCCGTTGGAATGAAGGATATAGGCATGACCGTCGAAACGGAACTCAAGTTCGTCGTCATACATCGAATAGTTCTTCATCTCATCCGGTTCAACCGACCACCAGTTAGGTTCAAGGGCATCCTTGTCGCCCTCACCATAGTGGCCCTTGGTCGTATGGTCCCAAACCCACAGTTTCTGCGAGCCGTCCTCATTTGTTGTAAGAGACTTCTCCAATTCCGTCATCGAAGGCGTGTCCGGCTGATCCGGTTTGTCCGGTTTTTCACCGCCTCCGGTCTGCGGCTGCGTGCCCTTGAGCACAAAGCGGAAAAACCACGAGCCGTAAGTGTCTGAACCGGTGTCGTATTTCAGGGAAAGGACATCGTCCGAAAGCTCCAGCACCTCGTATGCTCCTCCCATGGCCGAAGGACAGCACGGATAGGACGGAAATCCACCGGCAGAGAAGCTGAGCCACAGCGTCCCGTTCTCGTCGGCATAGAGCCCCCACTTCTGGCCAGATGGCTGGGTGTAGGCGATGTCGGTCGCCCTGTAGCTGCCTCCTTCAGGGAAACCGTCCGGGTCAAGCAACGTCAGAACCGTGCCGTCGGCATAAATCTTTCCCTTGGTGTCAAGCACATAGTCCCATGTGTCAGTGATGAATGAAAGTTCATCGTCGTACATGGTGAAATCCTTCATTTCCCACGCTGCCACAGGCCACCAGTCCGGTTCCTTTGAGTCACGCGCCCCTTCGCCGAAATGCTTGTCCGCATACCAGTTCCAAACCCAGACTTTCTGAGTACCGTCGCCGGTGAGCTTCTTCACGACCGGGTCGTTTTCAGTCACGCTGAATGTGAACGGAACAGGCTCATCCATTCCTCCGCGCCCGTAAACCGTGAGCGTGCCGTCATACTCGCCCTTCATGAAATAACGCAGAGTGAAGTCACGGCTGCTGCTCTCGAGATAGCTTCCGTCCGGCTTTCTGATTTTCCAGAACGGGGACACCCCCTCCTCGTCAAAAGTGAACCTTATTATGTTCGGACTGTCCTTTTCCAGAGCCACTGAATATTTCGGAGCCTTGATGTCCGGAGTCTCGCCAAGTTCAAATGAAGACCCGGAGCAGGCAGCTGCCAGAACCGTCAATGCAAAGATTGTAAGAATTCGTTTCATAAGTCTATTTGTTATCAATAAGTATGTGTGTTATAGATATTTCCATGTGTTGTCAATATTGGTTTTGTTTCAATGTTCCCTGAGCCTGATCGATTTCGGACTGTGGAATCGGCAGCCACTTCTTCGATTCGGTATAGCCTCTTTCCCCGAGAACCTGCCCGGCCTTGCCGAAACGCACGAGATCCCAGAACCTGTGCCCTTCCAGCGCAAATTCAAGCCGGTTTTCAAGAAGGATGTTGTCAAGAGTGGCGGTGCGTTTCCTTGCAGCAAATGCGGCGTCTGTTGTTTTCATTCCGAACGCCCTTGCTCTGACCTCATTCAGATAGGAGTCGGCTTCAGTCTGCGGCCCTCCGGTGCGGACTATAAGCTCAGCCGCCGCAAGAAGAGCCTCAGAATAGCGCCAGACCCTGTAGTTATTGCGAAAATTGAGTTCGGGGGCATTGCCGTTATAGCGGCTGTGCCCGTCGGAGCGGCCGAGGTATTTGCGGTTGAAATAGCCCGTGTCGTCATAACGAGGAGTGTATGTGGCTTCCGGATGAGCCTGCTGCCATTTGGAAAAGCAGAGTATGGTCGCGTCACGTCTGGTGTCATCAGGCTCAAAAGCATCATAGAGCGACTTCTCCACCGGCTCAAACCCGTAGCCGCCGGTATCGAACTCCGGCCCCGAATATCCGTTTATGCCGATGAGTGTAGGAAATACGGAACCACCGACTTTTGTAGGGCTTTCCCACGTGCGCTCGCTCGGGGAATCCGTGTAGTTGACTTCAAAAATCGACTCCTGACACCACTCCCCGGCATCTGTCCAAATACCCGCGAAATCCGGACGCAGGCTATAGAGCCGCGACCCTATGATTTCCCGCAAATCCGCAAGGACAGTTCCGTACATAGCTTCGTCTTTCTGGTACATGACCACATTGGCACGCAGCATCTGAGCTGCCGCCCGGGTGAAGCGGCCATATTCGGAAGACTTCACCACCTTGGGAAGCGCACTGCCTTCAAGGGCCGAGTCAAGATCCTTAAGTATCTCCGAATATACCCTGTCCGCCTCATACTGTTCGACGATATACGGTCCGGAAGGATTCTTCGTGTAATAAGGGACATTCCCGAAAAGTTTCCAGAGCCAGCTGTAGTTCCACGCCCGGAGAGTCAACGCCTCTGCCCTGATACGGCTGCGCGATGCCGCCGACATCCCGCTTGCCGTCCCGACATATTTCAAGACGAGGTTGGCCCGATAGACCCCGGAATAGAATGTGACCCAGAGGGTCGAGGGCGTGTAGTTCGGAGTAGCGGAAAAGTTGCGCATCAGATGAAGATACGGAACGTCAGTCTCATTCGCGCCGCCCACGCGGACATCGTCCGACATGACATCGGAGACGAACTGCAACGGAGCATAGCCTCCGAATACGAAATCCGGCCACTGCATAGGAGCGTATGCCGCCATAAGCCCTTTTATCAGTTTTTCGTAGTCACCGAAATATTCGTCTTCGGGTATTTCCGTTGTCGGAGTGACATTGAGGAAATCCGAGGAACAAGAAGACGTAACAAAAAGTCCAAGAAAGGCTAATATTGTATATATCTTTTTCATTTTCAAAATTTTAAGGAGTTTCCTATTTTCAAGGACAAAAGTTTATGCCTACGGTTCAGAAAGTCACTTGAACACCGACAGAAACTGTTCGCGGAGTCGGATAGACTCCTCTGTCAACTCCGGTGGATGTGCCTCCGGACGCAGTCTCAGGATCAAAGCCGTCATAGCGGGTGAGCGTGAAGAGATTCTCGACGCCGACATAGAAGCGCAGTCTTTGAACGAATATCGTATTCATCCATTTCTCAGGCATCGTATAGCCGAGCTGCAGATTACGCAGACGCAGAAAAGACCCGTCATGAACATAGAGGTCGGAAGACTGCCAGTTTGTCGCATCCACCTTGCGGGAAAGACGCGGAATCCTGTTGGAAGACCCCGGACCGGTCCAACGCGAAAGCATATAGCGCGGCATATTCAGATAGGGATAGTCAGAGCGACAGGAAGCATCGAAGATGTCGTTGCCTATTGAGGCATATAGTAATGCGGACAGGTCTATACGTTTCCATCCGATGCTGATGTGGGCTCCGAGGATCCAGTCCGGAGACCCCTTCCCTATCTTTGTGCGGTCCTCGTCATCAATGGTGCCGTCGCCATTCACATCAACAAATCTGACATCACCCGGCTTCGCGTCTTTCTGGAGCATCTCCCCAGCCGCATTAACATATGAAGAAACCTCCTCCTGCGTCTGGAATATCCCGTCCGTGCGCATTCCATAGAAGAAAGGGAAAGGCTCTCCGTTTTCCGCACGGGTGATGGTGCCGATGTTTCCGAGCACCGTGTCATAGTTCGCCCATCCGTTCTGATTGCCGAGGCGGATGACACGATTCTTCACATATGTCGCATTACCGCCTATCTCAAAATTGAAGTCACCCTTGGCAAAACGGTAACGAATGTCCATCTCCACTCCTGTGTTCATCATATCGCCCACATTGCCGTAAGGCCTTGAGTTCCCGATATATTGAGGAAGAGGAACTGTCATGAGCATCCCGTTTGTCCTCTTGTTGAACCAGTCTATGGTAAATGTCAGAGAGTTGCCGAAGAATCCCGCATCCAGTCCGACATTGTACTGCTCCGACTGTTCCCATTTGAGCCGGTCATTAGGATAGGCGACCGGCGTCACGCCCGGCTTTATCGAATTGAGCCCCTCGGGACCCAAAATGTATCCGACGCCGGAAGTTACGGTTGAGATGTAGCGGAACGACCCTATCGATTCATTTCCGTTGAGTCCCCAGCTCCCTCGGAGCTTGAGTGCGGATATTTGCGCCGGGCGGTTCTGCATGAACGGCTCGTTCGTGATGTTCCATCCGAGGGAAACAGACGGGAATGTCGCCCATTTGTGCGACGGGCCGAAGTTCGACGAGCCGTCACGGCGGAGCGTGAGTTCGGCCATATATCTCTCGTCATAGTTGTAACTTACTCTTCCGAACCACGACAGAAGCCTATGGAATGGGGACAGCGAG
Organism: uncultured Bacteroidales bacterium; assembly: GCA_934725015.1. GTDB lineage: Bacteria > Bacteroidota > Bacteroidia > Bacteroidales > UBA932 > Cryptobacteroides. Next base: position 12,013 of record CAKVAS010000030.1, on the reverse strand, counting down.
CCCCACGCGCTGCGGGAGTTGGTGTCAGACTCAGTGTTGTCTATCCACGGCTGTTGGGGGTTTCCGAGATCGTAGCTTGAACCTCCGACACTCTGCGACTGCGAAGACGAGGCGGACTGTCCGAGAAGTATCGTGAGGTCATGCCGCTCTGCAATCCGACAATTATATGAAAGAGTATTCTCCACCTGCCATGTGAAGAGACGGCTCATGCTTGACCATACGGAAGAACGGTCCATGTAGGTATATCGTCCGAGCCAATAAGGCATCTGATAGCCGTCATTACCGCTGAAAATCAGTTCCACGCCATAGGAGGACTTGAATTTCAATCCCTTATAGAGTTCCAGTTCTCCGAACACATTGCCGACCAGTTTGTCCGCCTTCGACTTGTCACCCGGAAGGCTGAGGGACGCGAGAGGATTCACCATATTCCCGAAATCGTCTCCCGCAATGGCAAAGACATTTCCATTGGAGTCCGTAACAGCATTCGGATGAGCGGAAAGGACAGCCTGCGGGTCATCGGCATAGACTTTCATTATCGGCGACATGGACACGGCGCTCCCGAGTATGCTCCCGCGCTCGCTGTTCTCCCCGATGCTCATTGATGTCGTGCGTGAATAGGCCATATTGACACCACCCTTGAAGTTCCGCAGCCAATTTCGCTCCGAATGGTCAAAGAATGTGTAGGTGGTGTTTGCACGTGCGCTGTAGCGGTCATAGTTTGAGCGATTATAGTTCCCGCCGATAATGCCCTCGTTGTAGAGATAGCCGAATGAAAGATAATAACTCAGTTTGTCATTGCCGCCACTGATGCTCGCCTGATGCTCTATGACAGGAGCATTATAGTTGAAGACCTCCTTCTGCCAGTCCGTGCCCCTGCCGAATGACTTGGGGTCATCATACACAGGGGACATGCCGCTGTTCATGTTCATTTCGTTCATCAGCACAGCATATTCCGTGGCATCCAGCACATCCTTTGTACGCCACGGACTCTGCCATCCATAGGAAAATGAATAATCCACAGACAGACGGTCACTGCTGCCCTGCCGAGTGGTCACGAGGATGACCCCGTTCGCGCCTCGGGCACCATATATTGCCGCCGACGCCGCATCCTTTAAAATCTCCACAGACATAATGTCTGCAGGGTTGAGATAGTCGATGCTGCCGCTGACCGGCATTCCATCAACAATGTAGAGAGGGTTGCTGTCATTGATTGTTCCGATGCCGCGTATGCGGACCTTTGTCCCGGAACCAGGCTGACCGGAGTTCTGCGTGATTGTAACACCTGACACCATGCCCTTCAGCAGATTGTCCACACGTGTTCCCGCCGTCTGCGTGAGTGCATCGCCCTTGACGCTGCTGATGGCCGCCGTCACAACACTCTTGCGCTGAACGCCGTAGCCGACGACTACCACGTCATCAAGCATCTGCACGTCCTCGACGAGGCTCACTTCAAGCACTCCGGCGAAATCCTTCGGGAGCGTTACCGTCTTCTGCTCGAATCCGATTATCGACACGGTCAGCCTGTCTTCCCCGTCCGGGACCTCAATCTCGAACCGTCCGTCAAGGCCCGTCTCGGTGCCTGCGGAGGGGTTGTTCGGAAACAGGACAATGGCTCCGACAAGAGGCTGTCCATCCTCGTCAGTGACTATGCCTCTAAGATTTCTTCCCCCTGACGGGTTTTTCTTTGTTTCCGGACGGAATATGGAAATCTTTCGCCCGTCAATCTGATACTGAAGTTCCGTGCCGGCAAGCAGTCGCTTAAGAACAGTGTCAAGCAGCTCATTGTCAGCGTCAACGGAAAATTTATGCTCCGTCCTGACATCGTTGTCGCGAATGATGAACGAACAGTCGCACTGCCTTCCGATTTCGTCGAGCAGAGCCACGATGGGCCGGTCTTTCTGGTGGACCGTAACCCGGATGTCCGCAGCCGACTGTGCCTCTGCCGCAAACCCCACGGCCAAAAACAGGACGACAGCAGACAAACATCGTCTGAAAGATTTCCTCAGACAAGGGATAAATTCAGTCATTTGATGCAAATGGTTATCAGTTAAACAATTTATTTATCTATCTTTTTCTGTCAGAAACATATATGATTCCGTCTCTCATTGTCACGGAATATTTTTCATCAACATCGAGGTATTTCAATATTTCATCGAGCGTAAGTCCAAGGTCTATGCTTCCGGAAAAATATTCTTCCGAAAGACGGTCGTCAAGCACCTTTATCCTGACATTGAAATGCTTTTGAAGACGCGCAAGTATCTCCGTGACAGGGGCATTGGAAAATGACATCCTGCCGCTCACCCAATCGGAAACGAAAGGCTCGGACAGAGACGACGCTAATTTCCCGGTCTTTCTGTCAAGCACAGCCCGATGACCGGGGGCAAGGATAAGTGACTCCCCTGTTTCCGACGTCACCTCAACTTTCCCTTTGACAAGGTCCACAAAAACATCGTCACCATTCTTTTCCGCACACACATTGAATACAGTTCCGAGAACTTTGACCTTCAAGGCATCCGCACTGACTACGAACGGATGTTTTTCATCGCGCCGAATCTCAAAAAAACCCTCTCCGCTCAAGCTGACATTCCTGTTTTTTCTTCCGAAATCCTTGGCGTATGAAAGCCGGGAACCCGAATTGAGCCATACGGTGGAACTATCAGGAAGAACCAATGATGTTCGCGAGCCCTCCGGAACAACAACTTCGCAGAGCATCTGCCCCTGTGCATCCCTGGCGCGCCACATGGAAACTCCGATTCCGGACACGACTCCAATCACAAGAGCCGCAGCCAACCGGAACCAGCCGGGCACAAAAATCCTTTTGACTGAAGTCCTGCCCATGCGACGATGTAGCCGTTTCCAGTTTCTCTCACGTCCCGCCTCAAAGTAAGGAGTGAGCGAACAGGCATAGAGACGGTTCAGTTCATCGAAACGCCTCGCATACTTTTCGTCAGCATCAATCATGTCCAGAAAAGCCCGCGCCTTCGTGCCTCGGAGATTCCCGGAGAGATAGTCGATGACAAGCTCATCAAACTCCATATTCCCAAACATCTTTTCTTCGTTTTTTCTGATTGACATACACTAATACGCAAAAAGCGCCGACTGTGTTTAGCCGGAGCGCAATTATTTTGAAAAAATTTTATCGATCCTAATTGACAAGACCGTTGAAGACATAGGCAAACAGGACGGCCATACCAAGTTCGGTCCTGATCCGGTCAAGAGCCGTCTTAAGTTGCACCCTTACCGTGGACTGGCTGATATGCATTCTTTCAGCGATTGTCTCGGTGGACTCACCGTAGTAGAAATATCGTTCAAACACCTGACGGCAGCGTTCCGGAAGGCTGGCAGCAATCTTTCTGATTCTCTCTTCCGTTTCCTTTGCAGAAAGCGCCTCAAGCGGATGCTCATCGCCAAGACAACGCTGCTGTGCGAAAAGAAGAAGTTCTTTTTCATAGCTTTCCTTCAGACGCTCCTTCAGCATTCTTGAGCGAAGATGACTGACACAGGCATTACGGACACAGCCCACAAGATAGGCATGAATAGGCGCACGATAGTGCCCCCTATGATTCCAGATGCTCATGAAGACATCACTGACAATTTCTTCCACAGCACAGGAATCCGGCACATACATGGCAGCCACGGAGCAGAGATAGGACCAATATGAGTCGAACAAGCTCCTGAATGCCTGCTCGTCGCCTTTATTGACATCGTCAATTACCTTCTGGTCCACATTTATCATTTCACGCCATAAAATTTTCTGATGGTTACTTTTCGGAGACTCAAGTTCGCGAGATTCTTTCATTTTGGGGCTGACGGCCTATTTCGTATGGTTACGAGAAATGACCGCAAGTTAAGACAGATTTTAATAAGAACCAAGCGGCTGGCCAAGAAATCTTAGCCAGCCGCTTATTTTATTAGTAGAAATGAGGGGATGAAGCCCCTGCTTTTAGAACATATTCGGATCAGACTCCCCGTCCGCAATCGGAATCTCCCTCGGAGCATCCTGACGCTCGTCACGGCGAGGCCCGCGGTTGTCGCGGCGGTCGCCTCCCCTGCGGTCATCGCGACGGTCTCCGTCACGACGAGGTCCGCGGCTGTCACGGCGGTCACCTCCCCTGCGGTCATCACGACGGTCACCTGAAGGTCTCGGCCTGCGCTCAGGCTCTACATATCCCTCCGGCTTCTCCATGAGGGCACGACGGCTCAGACGCATCTTGCCGGTCTTAGGGTCAATCTCGAGAAGCTTGACATCAACCTCGTCGCCCACGGCGAGAACATCCTCAACCTTGTCGGTCTTCTTCCAGTCAAGCTCGGAGATGTGGAGCAGACCTTCCTTGCCCGGAAGAATCTCCACGAACGCACCGAATTCAAGGATTGAAACGACCTTTCCGTGATATACCTTGCCGACCTCAGGAACGGCGCAGATGCCGTTAATCCATTCGAGAGCCTTGTCCATGCACTCCTTGTTGTCACCGAAGATGTCAACAACACCCTCGCTGACGCCGTTATTCTGTTCTTCGGTAATAGTGACGGTGGTGCCGGTCTCGCGCTGAATCTTCTGGATGACCTCGCCGCCCTTGCCGATAATCGCACCGATGAACTCACCCGGAACACGAATCTGGACGATGCGCGGAACGAACGGCTTGTAGTCCTCACGAGGCTCGCTGATGGTCTTCATCATCTCGCCCATGATGTGCATACGACCCTGACGCGCCTGCTCAAGCGCCTTCGCGAGCACTTCGTATGAGAGCCCGTCGACCTTGATGTCCATCTGTGTGGCGGTGATTCCGTCCTTTGTTCCAGTTACCTTGAAGTCCATATCGCCGAGGTGATCCTCGTCGCCGAGAATGTCGGTGAGGATTGCATAGCGCTCGTTAGGCTTGTCGGAGTCGGTGATAAGCCCCATGGCAACGCCTGCCACCGGCTTCTTTATCTTCACTCCGGCATCCATCAGGGCAAGGCAGCCGCCGCAGACGCTGGCCATTGAAGACGAGCCGTTGGACTCAAGGATATCTGAAACCACGCGGACTGCGTAAGGGTTTTCGGGAGCGAGCGGAACCACCGGCTTGAGAGCCCTCCACGCGAGGTTTCCATGGCCGATTTCACGACGGCCCACGCCCCTCTGCGCCTTTGCCTCGCCGGTTGCGAACGGCGGGAAGTTGTAGTGGAGGACGAACTGCTCGGTGCCCTGTACGAGAACCTCGTCGAGCTCCTTCATGTCCATCTTGGTTCCGAGGGTGACGGATGCGAGAGACTGTGTCTCGCCTCGTGTGAAGACCGCGCTTCCGTGTGCGCACGGCAGGTAGCCGACCTCGCACCAGATAGGGCGGACCTCGGCGGTGTGACGCCCGTCAAGACGGATGCCCTCGTCGAGGATGAGGTTCCTCATGGCTGCCTTCTCGACAGCGTGATAGTATCTGTCAACCATCATCTGCTTCTCCTCGCGCTCTTCCTCAGGGATGGTCTGCATGAATTCTTCCTTGATTGCCTCAAAGGCGTCGCTGCGGGCGTGCTTGTCCTGACCGGACTTTGCCACGGCGTAGCACTTGTCGTAGCAGAATGCCTCGACCGCCTTCTTGAGCTCCTCGTCGTTGATTTCGTGGCAGTAAGTCCTCTTCACGGTCTTGCCGCACTCCTCGGTGAGTTCCATCTGCACCTTGCAGTGCTTCTTGATTTCCTCGTGGGCGAACTTTATGGCCTCAAGCATGTCGGCCTCGCTCACTTCCTTCATCTCGCCCTCGACCATCATGATGTTGTCGTAGGTGGCCGCAACCATAAGGTCGAGGTCCGCCTGCTCCATCTCGCTGAAAGTCGGGTCAATCTTGAATTCCCCGTTGATGCGGACAACCCTAACCTCGGAGATTGGGCCGCCGAACGGGATGTCGCTCACTGCAAGGGCTGAAGAAGCCGCAAGTCCCGCGAGGGCGTCCGGCTGGATGTCCTTCTCCGCGGAGATGAGCGTAATCTGCACATAGACCTCGGCATGGAAGTCCTCCGGGAAAAGAGGCCTGAGAGCACGGTCAACGAGACGCGCCGTAAGAACCTCGGCGTCCGTGGCCTTGCCTTCCCTCTTCATGAATCCGCCCGGGAAGCGTCCTGCCGAATAAAACTTTTCCTTGTAATCGACCTGGAGCGGCATGAAATCCACATCATCCTTCGCGTCCTTGGCCGCAGTGACCGTCGCGAGCAGCATCGTGCCGCCCATCTTGACTACCACAGAGCCGTCAGCCTGCTTTGCAAGCTTGCCGGTCTCAATCTCGATTATCCTTCCGTCGGATAATTCGATCTTTTTGTTAATAATGTTCATTAATACTTTTTTCAACCTGCCTCTCCCCATGAGAGCCGATTAGTAAAACTGTTGCGTACTGCGTTATATATGTTGGTTTCCGGGTGGCGCCGCAGGTTGAAATTTGTGAACGCCGCCGGGATATGCTGCAAGGTAAAGGTAAAAAACGAGAAAAAGGGTATATCCCTTTCCGGATATACCCTGATTCCCCGATGTCGCCTATCGACGGAGACCGAGCTCCTTTACGATAGCCCTGTATCTCTCGATGTCGATTTCCTTAAGATAGTCAAGTACACGACGTCTTTTACCTACGAGCTTCAAAAGCGCGCGACGGGTTGAGAAATCCTTCTTGTTGCTCTTGAGGTGCTCCGTGAGGTGAGCGATACGGTAGGAGAACAGCGCAACCTGGCTCTCAGGTGAGCCGGTGTCAGTGTTGGACTTTCCGTACTTCGCGAAAATCTCCTGTTTTTTCTCCGGTGCCAAATATTCAGCCATCTTGAAAAAATTTAAGATTGTTAATAATACCAAAACTTTCGGGTCACGGTCTGTAAACCCAAAGCGGGCGCAAAGATACGGTTAATTTTCGAGAAAGCAAACATTTGCGCCCGCAAATATTTGCTTTCAAACATTATAACCCCCGCAGGGCATCTCAAGACCTACTCCACCGTGACGGATTTGGCGAGATTGCGCGGCTGGTCGACGTCAAGTCCCTTCGCGTCGGCGATGTAGTAGGCGAAGAGCTGGAGAGGGACAGCGACCAGCACAGGCATCAGGCAGGGATCGACCGCCGGGATGCGTATGCAGTGGTCGGACATCGCGGAAACCACAGTGTCGTCCTTGGAGACGACGGAAATCACCACGCCTCCACGCGCCTTGACCTCCTGCACATTGCTCGCGGTCTTCTCGTATATGGAATCCGGAACGGCGATGGCAAATACAGGCATATTTTTGTCAATCAATGCGATAGGACCGTGCTTCATCTCTGCCGCAGGATAGCCCTCGGCATGGATGTAGGAAATTTCCTTGAGTTTAAGAGCGCCTTCAAGAGCCGTCGGATACTCGTAGCCGCGCCCCATGTAGATGAAGTCGCGGGTGTCCTTGAATTCTTCGGCAAGAGCCTTCAGAGGAGCGTCGAGTTCGTCAAGCTCCTGCTGAACGAGAGCCGGGAGCGACAGCAGAGTGCGGGAAAGATGCTCGAAGCGGTCGCGGGGAATGCGCGTGAGGGTGTTCGCAAGGGTGAGGGCAATCATGGCGAAGACCGTCACCTGCCCCGTGAAGGCCTTGGTTGAGGCCACGCTGATTTCCGGGCCGACATGGATGTAGCATCCGGAGTCGCTCACCCGCGAAATCGAGGAGCCGATGACGTTGCAGATGCCGAACACGAAGCACCCGGCCGCCTTCGCGAGAGAGACAGCCGCCAGAGTGTCCGCCGTCTCCCCGGACTGCGACACCGCAATCACGACGTCCTCCGGACTGAGCACCGGATTCCTGTAGCGGAACTCCGAGGCGAACTCGACCTCCACCGGGATGCGGCAAAGGTCCTCAATCAGATGCTCCCCTATCAGCGACGCGTGCCACGACGTGCCGCAGGCCACGATAACAATCCTCCGCGCCGACAGGAAGCGGTAGGCGTTGTCCCGTATTCCGCTGAGTATCACGTCATAGGAATCCGGGCTCACACGTCCCCTCATGCAGTCGAGGATGGTCTTGGGCTGTTCATGTATCTCCTTGAGCATGAAATGCTTATATCCGCCCTTCTCAAGTTCGGATATATTCATCTTCAATCGGCGCACATCCACCGGGCACTCGTCGTTGTCGAAGTTCACGACCTTCAACGGCCGCCCGCGATGGAGCACGGCAATCTCACCGTCTTCAAGGTAGGCGACACGGTCGGTGTATTCGACAATCGGCGTCGCGTCGGAGGCAAGGAAATATTCCCCCTCTCCGATTCCCACCACAAGCGGGGAAGACTGGCGCGCCACGATAATCTCGTCATCATGTCCCTTCTCCACGACGGCGATTGCATATGCCCCGATTACCTGTTTCAACGCGCCCTGCACTGCCTCAAGCAGGGTGCAGCGGTTAGTGTTCCGGACATATTCTATCAGGTTCACAAGCACTTCCGTGTCAGTCTGGCTCTTGAATGTATAGCCCTCCTTGACAAGCGCGTCCTTGAGGATAGACCAGTTCTCGATGATTCCGTTGTGGATTATCGCGATGTTCTCCGAACAGGAATAATGCGGATGCGCGTTCGTGCTGTTCGGCTCGCCGTGCGTCGCCCAGCGGGTATGCGCAATTCCGCAAATGCCGTCAAGATCCTTTCCCTCGACAAAATTCTCCAGGGCGGAGACTTTCCCCTTGCACTTATACACATTCAGGTCGCCCCGGGAATCCACCATAGCCAGACCCGCGCTGTCATAACCGCGATACTCAAGGCGATGAAGTCCCTTAATCAGAATGGGATAGGCCTCGCGCCTCCCCACATATCCAACAATTCCACACATAGTTTTTCCGTTAAAATCCCGTAAAGGTACAAAATAAACCGTTTCCGCAGAACATTCTGTCAGCAGAAACGGATTTTAGAAAACGACTACGCGCCAATTACAGCTCGGCGAGAAGCTCACGGTATTTCGGAAGCGGCCAGAGGTCGTCGTCGATGATCATCTCAAGCGCGTCGATGTGCTCGCGGATTTCAGCCATCTTGGCACGGACCTCGGTTTCATATCCCTTCGCCCTCGCGGGGATGTCCGGGTTACGGTTGAGTCTGTGGCGGATTTCCGTCATCTCCGCCGACGCCGTGCGGATGACATTCACATGGCCTATTATTTCCCTCAGCGTGCTTATCTCGTCCTTGGCAAGGACTTCAAGCTCATCAGGGAAGACCTCATGGATGCCGCGGATGTTCTCGATGAGGACGTTCTGGTAGCGTATTGCCGTCGGGATTATATGGTTCGCCGCCATGTCCGCAATCACCCTCGACTCAATCTGAACCTTCTTGAGGAAGGTCTCGTTCTTGATTTCATAGCGAGCACCGAGCTCCACGTCGTTAAACACCTTGAACCTCTTGAAAAGAGCCGCGCTTTCCGGACGCAGGTACTCCCCGAATGCCTCGGTGACATTGTTGGCGCTGCGAAGCCCCCTCTTGGAAGCCTCGGCAATCCATTCCTCGCTGTAGCCGTTGCCCTCGAAGCGGATGTTCTTCGAGGCGATGATGAACTGCCTGATGACCTGAAGGATAGCCTCGTCCTTCTTCACGCCTTTCTCCACGAGAGCGTCAACCCCCTCTCGGAACTCGGTAAGTTCCTCCGCCACCGCGGTGTTCAGGACAATCATCGGCATTGAGCAGTTGCTTGACGAGCCGGCTGCGCGGAACTCGAAGCGGTTGCCGGTGAAGGCGAAGGGCGAGGTGCGGTTGCGGTCGGTGTTATCGACGAGAATCTCCGGAATCTTTCCTATGTCAAGCTTGATTTCAGTCTTCTCGTCCGGAGAAAGCTTGCGCTCGTTTATCTTCGCCTCTATGGAATCCAGCATACGGTTCAGAGTAGCGCCGGTGAACACGGACATGATGGCAGGAGGCGCCTCGTTGCCGCCGAGACGGTGGGAGTTGGTCTCCGAGGCGATGGAAGCCATTATCAGGGAGCCGTAGTCGGCGGCGGCCTTCAGGGTGCAGACGAAGAACGCAAGGAACTGCATATTGCTCTTCGGGGTGTGTCCCGGCGCGAGAAGGTTCTGCCCCCCGTCTGTGGCCATGGACCAGTTGCAGTGCTTGCCGCTTCCGTTGATGCCCGCGAAAGGCTTCTCGTGGAAGAGCACCTTCAGATGATGCTTCACGGCAATCTTTCTCATCAGCGACATGAGCTGCAGGTTGTGATCGACGGAGATGTTGGCCTCCTCGAACTGCGGCGCACACTCGAACTGGTTGGGAGCCACCTCGTTATGTCGGGTCTTAACCGGAATGCCGAGCCTGTAGGCGGCGTCCTCAAAATCCTTCATGAACTCCTCGACCCTCTCCGGAATCGCGCCCCAGTAGTGGTCCTCCAGCTGCTGGTCCTTGGCCGCTGTGTGTCCCATCAGCGTGCGTCCGGCCTGCATGAGGTCGGGACGGGCGTCGAAAAGGGCCTCATCGACGAGGAAGTATTCCTGTTCCCAGCCAAGCGTCGGATAGACCTTGGCGACATCCTTGTCAAAAAGCTGGCAGACTGAGACCGCGGCCGTGTCGATTGCCGCCATCGACTTCAGAAGCGGGGTCTTGAAGTCAAGGGCCTCGCCTGTGTATGAGACGAATATGCTCGGGATGCAGAGGGTTCCGTCCATGATGAATGCCGGTGACGACGGGTCCCACGCGCTGTAGCCCCTCGCCTCGAAGGTGTTTCGCAGTCCTCCGCTCGGGAAGGAGGAGGCGTCAGGTTCCTGCTGCGCGAGGAGATTCCCGCTGAAATACTCGAAGGAGTCTCCCTCAAGGTCGGGCGAAAGGAAGGCGTCATGCTTCTCCGCAGTTGAGTCGTTGAGCGGCTGGAACCAGTGCGTGTAATGGGTGGCGCCGCGTTCCATAGCCCACACCTTCATGCCCTCGGCCACCTGGTCGGCGATGCTCCTGTCAATCCTGCGTCCGTTCTCGATTGCCTCGATTACGCTGTCATACACCGACTTGGACAGATAGCGCCTCATCTGCGAGCGCGTGAACACGTCCTGCCCGAAGATTTCGGATTTTCTCTTCGACGTTTCCACCGGTTTTGCCTCCGCCCGCGAATGCATGATGCCGAGGGCCTCAAATCTCTGATTTTTCATGGTTCAATGAGATAAAATATATAAAAACACTACACACCCCTGGATTTTAGACCCAGAATCGGATGCAAAGATATATTTTTCCCGACATACCCCCAAATTTTTAGGGGTATTTTGAACTTTATTTATTTTTATTGCAAACCGGGGCTTCTTAAAGAAGAGGCAAATTCTGCATAGTTTTCTGCATAGTGAAACAACTAAATCGGGGGAAACATGAGGATGGGTGGAAAACAAAAAAAATCAGCCAACCAATGTTTATTGATTGACTGACAATGTTTTGTTTTGTGGAGATAGACGGATTCGAACCGACGACCCTCTGCTTGCAAAGCAGATGCTCTAGCCAACTGAGCTATACCCCCGTTTTTCGTTTCTTTTTGGCGTCTGCGGCATCAGACTTCGTATCGTCGGGCGGTCATTACCATTAGGTAACTCCCTTCCTCCTCACTCGTCTTCCTTGCATCCATCCAAAAATAAACTTCAAAACACAGAAGAAAACTGTATTTTAATGAACCGGTAGTCCTGAGCAGACTTGAACTGCTGACCCCTACATTATCAGTGTAGTGCTCTAACCAACTGAGCTACAGGACTGTGTTTTTAGTGGGAGCAGAGGGAGTCGAACCCCCGACCCTCTGCTTGTAAGGCAGACGCTCTGAACCAACTGAGCTATGCTCCCCTAAAAGACTGATCGGAAGACTCGTGCACCGCATTGTATCGACTCTCTCACAACATTGCTCGAGCGTCATGCCAAAGTCAAACTCCAAAAAGGAGGTGTTCCAGCCACACCTTCCGGTACGGCTACCTTGTTACGACTTAGCCCCAGTTACCGGTTTCGCCCTAGGCCGGTCCTTTCGGTCCCGGACTTCAGGCGCCCCCAGCTTCCATGGCTTGACGGGCGGTGTGTACAAGGCCCGGGAACGTATTCACCGCGCCATGGCTGATGCGCGA
>CAKVAS010000029.1 GCA_934725015.1 uncultured Bacteroidales bacterium | reverse complement strand
TCTCCATCCGAGGCACACTCGCTATAAAATAACAACATTTTTAAGTCGGCAATGGAATCTTAAATGAAAGAGCCGTGGGCATTCAGCAACTACAGCAAGTGGCTGGACTGACGGATTTTTGCTGAAAAATCGCTAAATTTGCAGCGGAATAGCCTGACTGGATTGAAGAAAATGGCAGTAATATTGTTTCTTAACGCCTTGTGCCTTTGCTCTTTTGCGGGGACGAGGCGTGCGCTTGTAATCGGAATCGGGGATTATGAGGATCCGGCGTGGGCGCGGATTCACGGGGACAGGGATGCCGGGGCGGTCGCCGGGATGCTGCGGGGAAACGGCTTCGGGGACATCTCCGTGCTGGTCGGGCGGGAGGCGACCAAGGCTGCGATTGTCGCGCAGTTTGAACTTCTCGCCGGACGCTGTGAAACGGGGGACACGGTCTATGTGCATTTTTCCGGACACGGGCAGCTGGTGACGGATGTCGATGGTGACGAGAGCGACGGCTGGGACGAGTCTTGGATTCCCTACGATGCCTACAGGAAATACTGCCCTCGTGACCGTGGAGAACGACATCTTATTGACGACGAAATCAATCTTCTGCTCACCTCGGTGCGCGAAAGGATAGGCGAGGACGGGCTGATTGCCGTTTCCGTCGATGCCTGTCATGCCGGGGACTCCACGCGCCGTCCGGAGCAGAACGCCGTCGTGCGGGGAGCATACGACGAGTTTGTCATCCCCTCGTCAGGCAGGCGCAGAACCGCAGCCCGTCGGGAGCGCTGGCTGACTCTTTCCGCCTGTCTGGACTACCAGCTGAATCAGGAACTTCCTGACGGCTCGGGGCGGCTTTCATCGGCTCTTTGCACGCTCGCCGCAGAACTCAGCGGACTTGAAAACGATGAACTGCTCGCCCGGCTCGACGAGTTTTACAACAGAAAGGGATTTCGTTCCCGCCTGCCTCAGACTCCTGTCATGACGGGGGAGACCGACAACCGCAGATTTTCGGACATATTCGTGAAGCCATCCTTCAAAAAGATGACCGGCAAAGGAGAGTCCGGCGCAAAGACATCTGGCACAATGGCTTCCGCCCCAAAGAATTGAGATATGAGACTGATTTGGAAAAAATATTCTGACGTCGAGTATGTCCGTGGCATACATTCCGGGGATGCTGACATTCAGATGCATTTCTACAGGAAATGCCGCAGCCTGTTCGACCGGGGCACCGCGAAATACGGAAGCATCGGCGCCGACGGGAAGAACGACCTGTTTCAGGACTCGTTCGTGATTCTGTGGGAAAAGATTGAGCGCGGGAGCATATATGTCGCGGAGGGAAAGGTCGTTGCCATGCGCAGGAGCGGCATCGTCGCGGAGATTTCGGAACTCTCCGGCTATTTCATGAGGATTGTGCGTAACCTCTACCTTGAACGGCTGCGCGAAAAGGGGAGTGTCGAGGCTATTGAGGAGTGGCGCGAGCTTGCTGCGGAAGAGCCGCTGTGGTGGGACAGGTCTCCGGAACTTATGCGCGAACAGATTGTGCGTCAGTCCTTCATGACCCTGCCGCACCGTTGCCGGGAAATACTCACTATGTTCTACTACAAGAACATGAGCCTTGAGGAAATCCTTGCCAAGCGTGCTGAGAACCAGTCCTACAACGGGCTCAAGACCGGAAAGTCCAAATGCCTCGCACTGCTCAAGGCTCGTGTAGGCGATACGTTCCGGACTGCAGGCATCTGATGAAGCAGCTATGATATGGGTGAGTAAAGCGGGTTATTGGGATTGAGTTTTGACGGTTTCTTTATCGGGGAATGTTAGGAAAGGATGGATTAAGACTGAACCGAGAATTACGAAATGAATGAGGAAATGAATAAGGAAATGAATGAAAAACATATGGATGACGCCGCGCTCGAAAGCGAAATCGGGGATGCCGTGCGTGACGTCGCGGGGAAGCGGGCGATTATGGACGGCTGGGACGCAAGCCTGAAGACCCGTTCCCGTCACCGGCGTGCAGTCGCATGGAGTGCGCTTGCCGCTTCCTGTGCCGCGGCTATTGTTATGTTTTTTGTGACGACGGTCTTCATAAGCCCGAAAAATCCCGTTGCTCCGGAGCCTGTGCTTCGCGGCGGAACGTCGTATGAGACGGCCTTGCGGCAGATTGATTCTATGATTTCGGCCGGCGATGTCAGTCTCGCTTCCGAGCGGATTGACAGCCTGAAGGCCCGGGCTGAGTACGAGAGAATGCTGATTGACGACGTGATTTCCAGACTTGACGAGTTGGAAAGCAGAATCTTGACAAATAGATGATTGATAAAAGAATAGCTTGTCGGAAAATGAAGTTTTCGACCATAATTGCCTGCTTTGTCCTGCTTTTCGGAGGCATTGCGGATTTGAGCGCAGCCTCGCCCTTCCGCTCCGCATCATGCGCCGTTTCCGATACTGCGGCATTCTCCAAGACACAGTGCCTGAATATGGGACTGGATTTCCTGAATCGGGGAATCGACGAGTTCAGGGCTGACCGTTACCCCGACTCGGTGAACAGTTTCGAGCAGTCCCTCTACTGGATGTCCCGTGCCGGTGAACGGGCGATGTCGGTGCTGTGTCTCACCCAGCTGTCCTTTATTCAGGAATATTACGGCGATGTTGCCGGTGCGCTCTCGCGACTCGATGCTGCGGACTCGCTGATTGACGGCTCGATGGAAAAGGAGATGCTTGATGTAACAAGGGAACGGCTGCGCATCTACAGGAAACATGGAATGGATGACCGGATGCCGGAGCTGATAACCAGCGTCGATTCGCTTAGATGTGCCACGGAGAGTCCGGTCATAAGGCGTTCATGCAGCAAGATGCTTGCTGACGAGTCTGAACGCGGCGGCAATCCGGCGCGCGCGAAGGCCTTGTATTCTGAAATTCTCGGTGAATTTGATTCCGGAATTTCAAACGGCGCTGAATATGGCGAACTCTATGATGTCCTGCGGAAACTGCGTGCCTTGTGCATCGAGACGAAAGAATATGACGATGCCTTGGAATATAGCCGCAGAATGCTGAAGATGGCTTTGTCGATGCCGGAAGTCAGTGATGTCGGGCTGGAATATTTCAACATCGCGGAGGTTTATCAGAAATCCGGTGATACGGTTCGCTGCCTTGCTGCCGTCGATTCCATATCATTGTGTGACAGGGATATGATTACTGCCGCCCGCCATCTTCAACTGAGGGCAATGATGCGCGGAAGATTCGGAAAATGGGGCGAGGCGGCACGGCTTTATGAGGCTGCGGATTCTGTCCTTGCCCTTTGCGGCGCGGACACATGGACGGAAAGGATGAGAGTTCGGTATGTCCTTGCCGGAGCGCTCTATCAGTCAGGCGATTATGACGGCAGCCTGCGACTTTATTCGGAGCGTTTCGACTGGTGTCGGAAATTTTATGGAGAATCGTCTGACATGACTGTGCAGGCTCTCTGCAATCTGGCCAACATGAAGGCTGTCGCCGGAGACATCGAGGGCGGCAGTCTGGACTATATGGAGGTGGAGCGGCGGCTTGCCTTGCGCATTGCGGAGCGGCTGCGCTTTCTTCCGGGAGAAGCTCGCGCCGCCTGCCTGTCCGAGATGCTGGACATCGCGTTCAGAATGTCCGCGTTCGCTCTTAAGGCCGGGCATGAGCGCGACGCTTTCACGGAAAGCTCATGGGATGCGCTTCTGATGGCGAAGGGTCTGCTGCTTGCCTCGGAGCGCGGAGCATCAGAGATTGTCCGTCGTGACGGAACGGAGGATGACAGAAAGCTGTATTCTGAAATCAATGACCTTCAGCGCAGGCTCTCGGAATTGGAGCGTACGGGATGCGACGATGCTTCAGTCCTGACCGAGACTGCCCGGCAGCTGGCTGTCGCGGATTCCCGTCTGTCCGCGCAGTGCGCCTCCTACGGGGATGTGGGCGCATTCCTGAAAAATGACGCATCGGCGGTCAGGGCTTCACTTGCTGAGGGAGACGTGATTTTGGACATGACGGACTTCGGCTCGTCCGACGGCACGCACAAGTACTGCGCGTATATAATCACTCCGGATTCCCCGTATGCCGAACTCGCGTATCTCTGCTGCTCGACGATTCCTGATGCTCTTCTTGAGGAAGGTTCGGCGGGAGTGTGGCGCATGACGGATTCTCCTGAGGCAAGAGAGTTTGCCGACACACTTGCCGCTCTCATTTCAAAGAGCCGTGCGCAGGACGGAAATGTCTATGTGGTGCCCTCCGGAGCGTTCCATCTGCTGCCCCTCGAGTCGTTCTCCCTGCCCGACGGCCGTCTGCTCGGCGATGCGTTCAATGTTGTGCGCCTGTCGTCTGCGAGGGATGTCGTAGATATTTGCCATGGGGACTCCGGTTCTGGGACCATTGGCGCAGCCGTTTCAGGAACTGGCAAATCCGATCGCGAAAGCAACTCCGGTCGTTCGTGCAAGTTCGCCGTACGCCGTCTTTCCGCTGCGCTGTTTGGAAATCTGGACTATGGGACGGCATATCCGCCGCTTCCGGCCGCCGCCACAGAAATCCGCGACATATCCCGGACTTTCGGCAAGCGAAGCCCGACTTGCATATATTCCGGGTACGACGGCACTGCATCAGCATTCCGCGCTCTCGACGGCCAGTCCCCGGACATAATTCATCTCGCAACCCACGGCTTCTGGTACGCCGCGGACGGCTCCGGCTCTCCGGCAAGCCTGAACGGCTACAGCAGCGCGATGGACCGCTCCGGTTTCGTGATGTCCGGCGGCGAACTTCTGACCGCATCTGAAATCGCCGCTCTCGACCTCTCCGGGACCTCTCTCGTATGCCTTTCAGCCTGTGACACCGGGCAGGGACAGACCACTCCGGAAGGCATCTATGGCCTGCAGCGCGCATTCCGAAAGTCTGGCGTGCGCTACATCCTGATGAACCTCTGGGAATCCGGCGACCGCGCCCCGTCCCTGTTCATGCATGAATTCTACTCCGCCCTCGCCTCCGGTCATTGCAGTGTCCCGGAAGCCTTTCGCCGCGCCCGCACGACCCTCCGCGCCCAATTCCCCGAGCCTTTCTACTGGGCCGGCTTCATACTTCTTGACTGAGCCCACGAATAAAAACGCCTCCGAGCCGCTGGTCCGGAGGCGTTTCAGCTGTGTTTCGGGCAGATTATTCCACCCGGATGATGCAGTAGTTCTTTTTTCCCTTCTGGGCGAGGATGTACTTGCCGTCGAGCACCGACTCGAAGCCTATCTGAGCGTTGATGTCGCTGACCTTTTCCTTGTTTATGCTGACCCCGTTGCCCTGAATCATCTTGCGGCATTCGCCCTTTGACGGGAAGAACGCGGTCTCCACGGAGAGGAGGTCTATGATGTTGCAGGGGAGCTTGTCAGGAGAAATGGCGAAGGTCTGTACGCCGTCAAAGACCTGAAGGAAAGTCTTCTCGTCGAGGGCCTTCAGCTGGTCGGAGGTGGCGTTGCCGAAGAGAATGCCGGACGCCGCCACCGCGTTCTCATATTCCTTCTCCCCGTGAACCATGACCGTGACTTCCTTCGCGAGCAGCTTCTGGAGCGATCGCGCTCCCGGATTCTCCGCGTGCGCTGCAATCGCGGCGTCGATGGTCTCCTTGTCGAGCATCGTGAAAATCTTTATGTATTTCGCCGCGTCATCGTCGCTCACGTTGAGCCAGAACTGGTAGAACTGGTAAGGCGAGGTACGCTCCGGGTCGAGCCAGATGTTTCCCTTCTCCGTCTTTCCGAACTTGCCGCCGTCGGCCTTGGTGATGAGAGGGCAGGTGAGCGCGTAGGCCTCCTTGCCGAGCATACGGCGGATGAGTTCCGAACCGGTGGTGATGTTGCCCCACTGGTCCGCGCCGCCCATCTGGAGCGTGCAGCCCTTGTGCTCGTAGAGGTAGAGGAAATCGTAGCCCTGAAGCAGCTGGTAGGTGAACTCGGTGAAGGACATTCCCTCGCGGGACTCGCTTGAGAGCCTCTTCTTCACGCTGTCCTTTGCCATCATGTAGTTCACGGTGATGTGCTTTCCGATGTCTCGTGTGAAATCGAGGAAGCTCCAGCCCTTCATCCAGTCGTAGTTGTTCACGAGCTCGGCGCAGTTCTCCGCCCCGGAATCAAAGTCGAGGAAACGGGACAGCTGCCTCTTTATGCAGGCCACGTTGTGCGCGAGGGTCTCCTCGTCGAGAAGGTTGCGCTCCTGAGACTTCATCGAAGGGTCGCCGATCATTCCGGTGGCGCCGCCTATGAGCGCAAAAGGCTTGTGGCCGCAGTTCTGGAAGTGCTTGAGAATCATGATGCTGACCATGTGGCCGATGTGCAGCGAATCCGCAGTGGGGTCAATTCCCACATAGGCGGCCGTCGGCCCTTCCATAAGCTTTTCCTCAGTTCCCGGCATGATGTCCTGAATCATGCCTCTCCATTTCAGTTCCTCAACAAAATTCTTCATCGGATGACTTGTTTTTTCCTTATCATTATATAGTATGTACGGTCCCTTTGGGGCAAGAATCGCAAATGTAGTAAAAAATCATTACTTTTGCGCAAATTGCATCGCGGCATTTTCTCATTTTACGGGATATGCCGCCTTTTTTCTTCATTTATTCAAAACAGATTCGTAAATTTGCAGGGATTTGGGCACACGGATTCAGTGCGCCGGTTTGTGAAATACATAACAATTAAATATTCATTGAGATGAGAAAACACATCGTTGCAGGCAACTGGAAGATGAACACTACAGTTCCTGAGGGCGTAGAGCTCGCAAAGGCAGTGGTCGCAAAGTCGGCTGAGGTTCCTTCTGACGTGAAACTGATTATCGCACCTCCGTTCGTGCATCTTGCACCGGTCTCTGAGGTCGTCAAGGGCACCGCGGTCGGTCTTTCCGCACAGAACTGCGCCGACAAGGAGAAGGGAGCCTACACAGGAGAGGTGGCTGTGAACATGCTCGCTTCAGTAGGCTGCGAATACACCATCCTCGGGCATTCCGAGCGCCGTCAGTACTACGGCGAGACAGACGCGAAGCTTGTTGACAAGATTCACCTTGCCCTTGCCGCCGGCCTTTCACCGATTTTCTGCATCGGCGAGAACCTTGAGCAGCGCGAGGCAGGAAAGCATTTTGATGTTGTCACCGAGCAGGTGAAGAACGTGCTCTACACTCTCACTCCGGAGGAGATGGCGAAGGTAATCGTGGCCTATGAGCCTGTCTGGGCCATCGGAACCGGCAAGACCGCTACTGCCGAGCAGGCCGAGGAAATCCACGCCTGCGTGCGGAAGGTGCTCGCCGAGAAGTTCGGGGCGCTTGCCGAGGAAATCACCATACTCTACGGCGGAAGCTGCAAGCCGTCAAACGCGAAGGAGCTTTTCGCTCAGCCTGACATCGACGGCGGCCTCATCGGAGGCGCTGCGCTCAAGGCTGATGACTTCATTGCCATCGCTCTCTCATTCTAATGTGATGGGTGCCTAAAAGAGCGGATTGCTTCGTTATGCTCAACTTTTTAATCCTCACAACCGGGAGGTTGCTCCGGTTAAAAAGATTTCGCAAGCCTTGCACTCCGTCTTTTATGCATCCCATCACTACCAAGTCTCTTGCATTATGAAGAATGACGTTAAGAATATGAACAGAGCCGCCGACAACATCCGTGTGTTGGCGGCTTCTATGGTTGAAAAGGCCAAGTCCGGACACCCGGGCGGCGCGATGGGCGGGGCCGACTTCATCAACGTGCTATATTCCGAGTACCTTGTCTATGACCCGGAAAATCCGTTCTGGGAGGGACGTGACCGTTTCTTCTTGGACCCGGGACATATGAGCACGATGCTCTACTCCACGCTTGCCTTCACCGGAAAGTTCACGCTGGACGAACTCGCGCAGTTCCGCCAGTGGGGGAGCCCGACGCCGGGACATCCGGAGCGCTGCGTGGAGAGGGGGATTGAGAACACCTCCGGTCCGCTCGGCCAGGGCCATACCTTCGCCGTCGGAGCGGCAATCGCCGCAAAGTTCCTCAAGGCGCGTCTGGGAGAGGTGATGAACCAGCGGATTTATGCCTACATCTCGGACGGAGGCATTCAGGAGGAAATCTCGCAGGGTTCCGGACGCATCGCCGGCACTCTCGGGCTGGACAACCTCATAATGTTCTACGACTCCAACCGCATCCAGCTCTCAACGGAGACGGCGGCCGTGGATAACGAAGATGTCGCAGCAAAGTACCGTGCATGGCACTGGAACGTGATTGAGATTGACGGAAACGACGTCGTTCAGATTCGTGCGGCTCTCGACGAGGCTCTGAAGGCTGTCGGAAAGCCGACCCTCATCATCGGCAACACAGTGATGGGCAAGGGCGCCCTCCGTGCCGACGGCTCGAGCTACGAGAACTGCTGTGCCACCCACGGCGCTCCTCTCGGCGGCGAGGCCTACATAAACACCGTGAAGGCTCTCGGAGGAGACCCTGAGGCACCGTTCGTGATTTTCCCGGAAACGGAGGCAATCTATGCAGCGCGCCGCGAGGAACTGCTCAAGATTGTCGCGGAGCGCAGGGCCGCCGAGGCTCGGTGGGCTGCCGCCAGTCCGGAACTTGCTGCCAAGAAGGCAAAATGGTTCTCCGGCGAGGCTCCCGAGCTTGACTGGAAGGCAATTCAGCAGAAGAGGGACGACTCCACCCGAGGCGCGTCAGCGGCTGTACTCGGAACGCTCGCCGTCGAGGTGGAGAACATGATAGTCGCGTCAGCCGACCTTTCCAACTCTGACAAGACTGACGGTTTCCTCAAGAAGACCCACGCGTTCACGGCAGGGGATTTCTCCGGGGCGTTCTTCCAGGCGGGCGTGTCAGAACTGACGATGGCGTGCTGCTGCATCGGAATGGCGCTTCACGGGGGCGTGATACCTGCCTGTGCGACTTTCTTCGTGTTCTCGGACTACATGAAGCCGGCCGTGAGGATGGCTGCCCTGATGGAGGTTCCGGTGAAGTTCATCTGGTCGCATGACGCGTTCCGTGTCGGCGAGGACGGACCTACCCACGAGCCTGTGGAGCAGGAGGCGCAGATTCGGCTGATGGAGAAGCTGAGGAACCACCACGGGGAGAACTCCATGCTCGTGCTCCGTCCGGCCGACTCCGAGGAGACGACTCAGGCATGGAAACTGGCGATGGAGAACGTGAAGACCCCGACAGCCCTGATTCTGTCAAGACAGAACATCAAGAGCCTTCCTGAGGAGAATGACTACTCGCAGGTTGCCATGGGCGCATATATAGTGGCCGACTCGGACAAGCTTCATGACCACGGTCTCGGAAGAAACGAGGTCGTTCTCGTGGCTTCTGGCTCAGAGGTGGCGACGCTGGTTGCCGGCGCGGCGCTTCTGCGTGAGAATGGCATCCGCTGCCGCATCGTATCAGCTCCTTCCGAAGGGCTGTTCCGCAGCCAGAGCGAGGAGTATCAGGACGAGGTCATCCCCGCAGGAGCCAATGTCTTCGGCCTTACCGCCGGCCTGCCGGTGACCCTTCAGGGTCTCGTGGGCTCTAACGGCACCGTCTATGGACTCGAGAGCTTCGGCTTCTCCGCTCCGTACAAGGTGCTCGACGAGAAGCTCGGCTTCACCGCCGAAAATGTCTTCAATCAGGTGATGGACTTACTGTTTTGATTAAGAGGTCAAGCAAATTGTAAGAACAACTTGAGTGGAGGGGATGAAGAAAAAGATGAGATGCAAGGCGCACATTGGATTTCAAACCGGAGCAACCTTATGGTTGTGAGGATTTGAAATTCACTTGCAACGAAGCTGGTCGCTTTTTATTCGCCCCGACCCCTGATAAGTAACCTGTACAAAACGCTATTTGGAGGTTATACCCTCCTGTATCGGCGTCAAGGTCAAGCACCTCTCCCGCAAAGTGAAGGCCTGGAACCAGTTTGGATTCCAGGTCTTTTCTGTTGACCTCGTCGAGAGCCACGCCCCCGGCGGTGACGACGCAGCGCTCGTAGCCGACATATCCCGTCACCTGCATCTTCCAGTCCTTCAGAGCCTTCCCGAGGCTTCTGCTGTCAAGGCCTTGGAACGATGCCGCGAACGGCCGGACAAGCTCCTTGGGCAGCAGCTTTGTGAGCAGCACGGCAAAGCGTTCCTTGTAGGGGCGCAGTGTCTGCCGGCCCCGGACAACGGTGTAGCTCCGTCTGTCATCGGTGATTTCCTTCCACAGCTCGTCAATTCTCCGTTCCATCTGTTCCGGCTCCACTGCGGGCTTGAGGTCTATGTGCGCCGTGACCCTGGAACCGTTCCTGAGCGCCTTGACGACCCTGCGGCTGAGCCTGAACCCTATCGGTCCCTCAATGCCGCCGTCAGTGAAGTCCAGGTCCCCGAACTCCGAGTCCAGGATGCTTCCGTCCGCTTCAATCGTGAGCCTCACATTCCTGAGCTGAATCCCGGCGAGCTGCCGCCCCCATTCGGTCAGCGGCACGGCGCGGTCAATGTACCCCTTTTGTTCCCGGTATTCTTCCCGGCCGCTCACACCCGCGTCTTCAAATACCGCCGAATGTGCTCCGCCTGCTTTCTCTGAAGCTGCCGCATTGTTGTCCGTTGCTCTATTGATTTTGTATCCCGCCGGCACAATCGCTGTGAGCGATGGAAAACGCTCGCTGATCCTGTGGCCGAGCTCCCTTGCCCACCTGTAGCCGTCTCCGGTCGATCCTGTGGCGGGGTAGGAGAGCCCCCCGGTCGTTATTATGAGGCTGCGGGATATGAAATTGCCCAGTTTTGTGGCGACGACGAATTCCCCGCCTTCATTGACATCGATGTCGCTGGCCTCGCACCCCGTGACAATCTCCGCTCCCGACTCTTCAGCCATCCGCAGCAGGACATCGACCACATCTGCCGACCGGTGCGATTCGGGAAAGACCCTGCCTCCCCTCTCCACGACGCAAGGACATCCGTGCGCCTCAATCATTTCCATCATCTTCGCCGGCGGAAGGGCGAAGAACGCCGGCTTGAGAAAGTCCGCCTTGGGATGGACGTGCAGCGAAAACTCGTTCCAGTCCGACATATTCGTGAAATTGCAGCGCCCCTTTCCGCTGATCATAATCTTGCGCCCGACCCTCGGCATCTTTTCCAGCACCGTGACCTTCGCCCGCGTGTTTTCCTCCGTCTTACCGTTCGCTTCTCCCGAGACCCCGGAGTCATGACCGCAGTCCGGACGGGAGCCCGCTCCGACGGCCGCCATAAGCCCTGCCGCGCCTCCTCCTATAATCAGTATGTCGCTGTATCTCTCCTTTTCCATCGGTATCATATATATTCAAATATCCCTTCAATACGCCGTCTGCATGAAGAAAAATATCCCCGAATGCAGAAAATTTGTCCAAATGAGTGAGAATTATTCAGAAAATTACTATCTTTGCAGTCCTTTCTTCGGACATCGTCCGCAGACTGAGGCCAAAGCCAGTTTAGCTTAGTTGGTAGAGCATCGCATTCGTAACGCGAAGGTCGTGGGTTCGACTCCCATAGCTGGCTCACAGAACAGTATCGTGAGAAAGTTCCGCAGCTTCCGTATTCGGGAGGCATTCGAGAGACCACGCCGGAACTTCAGCCAGAACATCAGAAATGTAGTTGCAGACAGCGTCGGAAGTCTCTTCCGTGTAGTTCAGCGCGGGAGGAGCCGAAGGAAGCAGCGCCCCGATGGCCCGTATGGGGTTCAGTCTGTGAATCCTGTTGTACGGAGCCTGACTCAGACGGACTATTGCTGCGAGCGGGTAGGCCTCGGCCTTGTAGCACGGCGTCTTGCCGCTCCAGGGCGAGCCGAATACCATCACCCTGCCGTCCGGCATCACCCTGATGAAGGGGCTGTCGTCATTAAGCAGGAATGACTCCGGGTACCTTTCGCGCAGGAGTCTCGTGTGCGTGCTCTTTCCTGTTCCCGATTCCCCGAGGAAAATGACCGTACGCCCGTCGAACACGTTGGCGGAGCAGTGGATGGCAAGGCATCCGTGAAGGCAGGTCAGGAAATTCACCGCAGTCCACAGCGCGTACCTGTACATCGTCGCGGTCGCCCGGACAATCGAGGTTCTCACCGTCGTGTCTCCTATGTTCCATGTTTCCCAGAGCTCCTTGCCGGAATGTTCCTCCGTCATGTGGAAGACAATCATGTCCCCGTCGCGGTAGAAACGGCATTCCACGTCCTCAAAAGTGACGTCAAAGTAGCTGTCGCGTCCCTCAAGCCTTTCAGCGAGCCCGCTTATGCTGTCCTCGTCAAGCTCTTCCGAGACGAGGAAATCGAATCCGGCGCCGTCCGGGGATACATGAAACGGTCTGAAAAAAGGCATGGCGCCTATGAACTCGACGAGGTTCGGACCGTCAAAGCCGAATCTGAAGTCGGCGATTGAAAGAATGACAGGCATCGGACTACTGCTTTATGTCGGAAGTCTTTATCGGGGAACCGTTCTCGATAAGTCCGCACTCGACGAGCTTGCTGCACCATGCCTGACCGTCGGCCGCCGCCGTCTCCCTGTCGATTCCGTATTCGTTCAAAAGGGCCTCGGTGACGTCGAACGCGGTGAATTCCTTGTCGTGAAACGTGTTCCACAGAAAGAGTGACGTGTCGTTGAGGGATATGATTTTGGTCATGTCTCCGCCATATTTTCCCTGCATTATGATGACATTCTGCCCGGCCATCGAGCGTACTTTGAACTTTGGTGAAATCTTCATGAATATTGTGTTTTTGTTTATGCGAACAGTGCTAAATGTTTATGCAAATGTCGCTAATTTGCCTCTAAAATGCAAAAAATGCCCTGAATATTTGCATCTTAATGTTTTTCTGCCTAACTTGCATCGGTTTTGAAAGAATTTTTCAATTACTAATTTAAAATTAAATATCATGAAAGAGCTCGTAGCTAAAATCAATGCTGAAATCGCAGAATTTCAGGCTAACGCAGAGGCGCAGGTTGTCAAGGGCAACAAGGCGGCCGGTGCGCGTGCGCGTAAGAATGCGCTCGAACTTATGAAGGACCTCAAGGAATTCCGCAAGGTTTCCGTTGAAGCTTCAAAATAAGTTTCGGAACTCAGAGGAATGGGTCGCTGAAATCAGCGGCCCATTTTGTTTATCGAAAGACTGCATGAAAGACAAACTGCTTCGGATTAGCCGAGAGACCGTATAATACTAATTAACCGCAATGTTCTCGTTTCTTATAAGTCTCGCAGCCCTCGTTCTGGGCTATTTCCTCTATGGACGCTTCGTTGAACGCGTCTTCGGGATTGATTCCGCAAGGAAAACCCCGGCCCTCACAAGAGCCGACGGCATCGATTACGTGCCGATGCCGGCATGGAAGGTCTATATGATCCAGTTCCTGAACATTGCCGGAACCGGACCGATTTTCGGAGCCATCATGGGCGCGAAGTTCGGTCCCTCGTCCTATCTCTGGATAGTCTTCGGCTGCATCTTTGCCGGAGCCGTTCATGATTTCTTCACAGGAATGCTCTCCATCCGCAACGGCGGAGCGGGACTCCCCGACCTTGTGGGCACATATCTCGGAAACGGAACAAAGAAGTTCATACTTGCATTCTCAATCATTGTCCTGATGCTCGTGGGCACGGTGTTCGTGTTCAGCCCCGCGCTGATTCTCGGCGACATCGCTGGCGACGGATCCAAGATTGCAATCATGATTTGGGTCGGCGTCATATTCCTCTACTATCTTCTGGCCACGCTTCTTCCGGTCGATAAGATTATCGGGCGCATCTATCCGATTTTCGCCTTTGCCCTGCTCTTTATGGCGCTGGCGCTGATGGTCTGCCTCTTTGTCAAGTGGCCGTCACTGCCGGAACTCTGGGACGGTCTGGGCAACCTCGGCGAGGAGAAGGGACTGCTGAGCGGCCAGCCGATTTTCCCGTGCCTGTTCATCACCATTGCCTGCGGCGCGGTGAGCGGATTCCACGCGACGCAGTCTCCGCTGATGGCCCGCTGCCTTACGGACGAGAGGCTCGGAAGGCCGGTGTTCTACGGGGCGATGATTACCGAGGGCATCGTGGCGCTCATCTGGGCAACGGTTTCGTCCTGGTTTTTCTTTGACGGAGGCGCCGAGGCTGTGGGCTCCACGCTTCATGCCGCCGCACCGGAAGTCGTAGTGAACGTTTCCAAGAGCTGGTTAGGTGTGCTCGGCGGCATTCTGGCGGTGCTCGGCGTAGTGGCGGCTCCAATCACGAGCGGCGACACGGCTTTCCGCAGTGCGCGTCTGATTGTGGCCGATTTCCTTCATCTGAATCAGAAGCCCATCCGCAACCGTCTGATAATCAGCATTCCGCTCTTTGCAGTCGCCGGCCTTCTGCTCTGGTACAACATCGCCGACGAGGACGGCTTCAATGTCATCTGGCGCTATTTCGGCTGGGCGAACCAGACCCTTGCCGTCTTCATGCTCTGGACCGCCACGGCCTATCTCGTGAAGTCCAAGCCGAGCGGCTCCGTCGCCTACCTCCTGACGCTCCTCCCCGCCGCCTTCATGACCGCTGTCTGCACCACCTACCTCTGCATAGCCAAGATAGGCTTCAACCTCCCGAACACATGGAACTGCGCCATAGGCTCCGCCGCCTTCCTCCTCTCCCTCATCCTCTTCTTCCTCTGGAAGCTCCGCCGCGACCGGAAATAGGAGGCTCAGGGTCAATATTTGATTATAAGATTTCTTGCCGCTATCGGTAAAAATAGTGCGCTTTTAGTCGGTTTATCTGAAATTATGCCGAGGACCTTCTTTGTTTAACATCTTCCTGACTTCCTTATCGAAGTCAGAGTCAATCTGTTGCGTAGGGTCGAACAAGGCATATTCATCTTCAGCCTTTTTCTTTGCCTGTGCTGAGGAGATTTTTCCCTTGTCGTCTGCGAATTGCAGTCATAGTCTATGCTGCACTCGGCGTAGATGTCCGTAATCTGCTGCCAGATACGGCGTTCGCTTGCCCGGATGGAGCGTACTCTTTCGAGCAATTCCCGGAAATAGTCTTTCCCGAATATTGCTGTACCTTGCTTAAGGCGTTCGTCATCCATTGCAAAGCCTTTGCGGATATATTCGTTTAGAATCTTAGTTGCCCACTGTCGGAATTTAGTGGCCTTGGCGGAGTTTATACGATAGCCAATCGCGATTATTGCATCCAGATGATAAAATTCCACGTTATGAGTCTGAAACTTATCATCCATAGCTCCGTGCGGAGTGGTTATTTCCATTTTGGAAACAACCACTTCCTTGTCAAGTTCGCCCTCTTCAAATATGTTCTTCAGATGTTTGCTGACGGCAGGAACGCCGACCCCAAACAGCTGCGCCATAGCTTTTTGGGTGCACCATATCGTTTCATCTTTTATGACGACCTGCACTTTGCCGCTATCTTCAGGCATATTGTACAGGAGGAATTGTACTTCTCGATCCATATCGGCTACTTTTGTCGGAAACCATGTGTGTAGCTCCAGGACAAAGGTAGTGAATTTTATGGACTTGATAGTTATCCAATGTACTTCCGATGGGACATTTTCACATTGAATTGATTCACTTTCGCATAGTGGAGGGTGGTGTCGATTTTGACGTGTCCGAGAATGCACTGGACTTGTTCTATTGGCATCCCTTTGTCTATAGCCATTGTAGCGAGGGTTCGGCGGAATTGCCTGGTGTATTAAAACGCAATGGTGGAAATTTGACTTGCTCAAACTTTTGCCATGCTTTTTTCAATTTTGCTTAATGAACGGTCATGCATCGGTTGTCAATATCTGATTCTGAAATAGTCAAGGAGTTTCTTGTAATAGTCCTGTGCTGTCAGGCAGGTGTCTGTCAGGTAGCCGGGGAGTGTTTTCCATTCGTGCAGACCTCGGTAATAGAACATCTTCAGTTCGTCCGTGATGATGAACGGAACGATGTTGTGGTTCAGGCATTCCTTGAACATTATCAGACGCCCGACTCTGCCGTTGCCGTCCTGAAAGGGGTGTATTGATTCAAAACGCTGATGAAAATCAAGTATATCCTCAAAGCGTATTGGCTTTTTGCCTCTATACTCTTTCAGCAGCGCACGCAATTCAAGCCCAACCTTTTGCGGCGATGTCGTTTCCATTCCGCCGACCTCATTCGGCAGACGCTTGTACACACCGACCGCAAACCATGATTTTGATGCATCGGATGTCCCGCTTTTCAGCAACCCGTGAAGTTGTTTTATCATACTCTCAGTCAATGGCTCCTTCGCGTAGTCAATTATAAAGTCGATGCAACGGAAATGATTGGTGGTTTCGATGATGTCATCCACCTTAACCGCGTTGTCCGTGATTCCTATAGTGTTGGTTTCGAATATATAGCGTGTCTGCTCTTTTGTCAGCCGGCTGCCTTCGAGGTGGTTTGAATTATAGGTCAGGTCAATCTGCGTGCGGTGATAGATTCCGCCTTTTGTTCCGGACTCTTTTTGCTCACGCAATGCCTTCAAAAGTGGAGATATTTGAATTCTTGCATTCTTGCGCTGTGGGAGAGGTGCGTCGGCAGGTACATTCCACGTTTTGCCGACAAGCTGTGCTCCGACAATTTTTCCTTGAATACAATAGTTTCTTACTGTACGTTCAGCGATGCCATGTGCCGTCGCATATTCTTTGGTAGAGATGTAAGCCATACTTATCGGCATAAAAAATAACAAAAGCCGGTACAAAGATAAGGTTTCTTGCCGTTATCGGCAAGAAACGCGATGATTTTTTAGCCGACTTAAATGAAATTATGCCGATAGGGCTTCTCCTCGTTTGTTGCAGGCATTAAGTAATCAATTTCGCAGCGGATGTGGGTGTAGGGGATTGTGCTCTTCTCTTTCTCTCAAAGAAAATCAGGCCAGAAGAAACTGAGGCTCCCAGATTTTGTCTTTGTTGGCTTTCAGTGACTGTTCAAAAAGTTTCTCAAGCTTTGCAGCTGCGTCTTCATCAAGAAGCCGACCTGAATGACCGCCTTTCCAGTCGAAATCGGGTATGGCTTCAAGCAGAGCAGACTTTTTCAGAATAACAAATTTGTCCGGGTCGGATGCTTGCCGGATGTTCATATTCATATAATATGTTTCGCGTCCTTTGCCGTACCAGTCCTCGTCGCGGTAGGGTTCTGACGTGAATTCCCCTGCCATACAGATGCCTGTAGTGTCATCAATAACAGGTTCCCGGGCCTGCTTGCCCCATTTGTTCAACTTTCCCGGAACCGGCCTGTTTTTACAGCGAACCATAAAGAACCTATCTCCTTCGTGAGCCCTCTCGTGTTCCCAAACGCTCCAATTGAATGTGTTGAGTACGAAAAAGTCCCTTGAAAGCAGGTCTCGGTGCATTTCCATCTTATATGATGAAATATCCGGATTCCAAAAAAGAATTACAGTGTTCATAATATTTACATTATTCATTTTAATCCATAGTTCGGTAGCTTATCAGACGTTGTCATCGCAATTATATGATTTTGACAAATACGAAATTTTACCGATTTGACCTTTTGTTTGATTTGTTCAGCAAATAAAAGTAGTCGAATTATTTTGCAATTATGATAGCTGTAGCCTTAATTGCAGCATCAACATCTTGCTTTCTCACGAAATCTTCCTTATAGTATTGACAGCATTCATGGCTTACTTGGATTTCTATAAGAATAGGAGGAACTTCAGGCCTGTTCTGTGAGCTAATTAAAAGGTCTGCGACAAAATCACCAATTGGCTGTTCTTCATCGCACGTATCATAATGATGTTTTAAATCATATTTTCTGTGCATGATAGAACAGCATTCATCCTTACGATAAAACGGGCAAGTCGTTTTATTTGAGCATATTGTTTCTTGAGAGTAGCTGATTTCAAAAGGGTTGTCTGAATAGAACTTTTCTTTAATTCTTCGCTTGGCAAGTTTATGCAGATAACTTTCTGGAGTGCAATGGAGAGTATCAGCCTTGTGTGCAAAATGATGAGCATTGATGTTTCCCAAATGTGGACGCATCTCTCCGCCACAGCTGATGCAATAGAATTTGCAATTCTTGTTGTGTGCAGAGACAGATGCAATATCAACGATATTGCCAGTATTGTCAATCGCGTAATGATATTTGATAGCTGCCGGCATAGTTAATTCGTGTTATATCCGCTCAAAGAACTCATTGTAGTCTTTGTCGAGGATTTTCCAAATGCCGTTTTTGCGTCCGCCTTCACGGGCGATTAAATGCAATTCAGTGAGCCTCCTCAAGTATTTCTGGACTTGTCTGGTAGATACGCCTAAATTCTCCGCGATAGCAGTGATGTTGATTTGAGGGTTCGTTGAAATCAACTTGTATATGCGTCTTTGGGCTTTTACGAACTCTTTTGTGAACTGTGCCGGTTCTTTTACGAACCCTTTTACGAACCCTTTTGTGACATCGGCGGTATCATTAGCGAGATCCTTTACGACATCGGTGCCGTAGTTGAGATTCCAGAGGGTCACGTGGAACTCGCTGGCATTGGAACTGAACTCTGGGGTATGGTATTCCTTCAAGGACTCAAATCTGGCATATTCACCGAGAATTTTCTTCATTCCGCTGCCTCTGCGTTCCATAAGATCGAGACGGCTGAAGAAATCGGCAAGGAGCGGATTGCGACGTTTGGAAGGGACGGAAAGCGGATTCAACTGCTGAATCAGGCGGCCATCAATCATTCCTCCCGGTGAATATACTTCCATCCGGTCGTCGTAGATGTCAATGTGGATCTCGCTGCCGAGTTCCTGGTAGTCGCGGTGGATGATTGCGTTGCAGATGACTTCTGTCACGGCCCGTTCTGGATAGTCCGGAAGTTCCTCCCGGTGGTCGGACTCTTTCCACCAGCGCTTGTGTGAGTTGTTGCGGATGAATGCGACGGCATCTTGCAGCTGACCGATGACGCTGCCTTGCAGTTCAGCATCGTCAAGAGCCTCGCCGAGTCCGCTTGTCATCGTGAGGCCGTTCCAGCGGGTGCAGAAGATTCTTGACAGGCGAATTGGAGAGTCATCGGCGAGCAACGCTCCGGCATTGGTCAATGCTCCGTTTTCGTCAATGATGCCTCAGGATGTGAACTCGCTGTCATCGAATGAGCGGTGAAGCCTCTTGTAGCAGGCGGAACGCAGCTGGGTGAAAGCCATATCCGTGAACTTGTATGGCGATGGGAGTGCATCATAAGTCCTGCCGGAACCTTTCAGTACCAATGCCTTCAACTGAAGACGGTCTGCGACGACGGACTCATTGCCGATGCGGATGTATGCCAGACGCTGTTTGTCACCGATGTAGTAATATGGTGTTTCTGTTCCTGCATTGACGTGCAGCAGGATTAGTTTCTTTCCGTCAATCTCTTTGAATTCGAGATGAATATCCGGAACCGGGTCGAGTTTGGTCTTGACGCACTCGCTGATAACCTCGGAGTCGCTTTCGGCATCGACAAGTCCGACTATCCGTTCATCATCGCTGATGCCGAATACCAATGTCCCGCCATTGCCGTTGGCGAATGCGGAAACGCTCTTGAGCCAGCTCTTTGGTCTGCTGACTTCAAGCCTTTCTTTCTTGTCATAGGCTGTCGCCTCACCTATAAGGTCTTTCAGTTCCATATCTTATGACTTAACACTCACAAAGGTAGTAATTTGTGTGGGATTTTGTAATGTATTATTGTTGTTATATATACGGATGTTGAGAACGGTTTAATAACATGACAATATGATTTACGGTTACATTAGAGTCAGCAGCGACAAGCAGACTGTTGAGAACCAGCGGTTCGAAATTAACAATTTCTGCAAGAAGAATGATATTTCCATTGACGGCTGGATTGAGGAGACAATCAGTGGAACGAAGACATATAATAAGAGGCAGTATGGCATATAACTCCTGTAAATGACATGGTTGATTGAGTTTATCTATAAATTTCTTTATGGATTCTAATATTAATTAGGAAAATGTTGTATATTTGACATCGCTTAGCTAGCCCAGAGTCCCAAACCATTGAGATTTACTAGTTAGTGATTCTTTGGTTTTGGTCGCAGGGTGGGTTGGGCAGACATAACAAGACGTTACTTGACGTTTATCTTCTGTCATCAAACTTGGCAATTTGATAAGATTCAATCAGAAGAAACGGCAACGGGAGCGTCCACATTGTGATGACGATTCAGTCGCCACGCTTTGGTGCGTGGTCTTTACTGTATATCATCCCTGACGTGGGCTAGCTGCGTTGCTCGTTCTGATTGAATGGCAGCCAAGGCCTGATGACGGGATGAGCAAAAGTATGACTCCCACGTCTTTTTTGTATCCGTTCGGATAAGGGCTGTCGCCGGACATTGATTAACAATTTGGGAATATTGACCACATATGTAATATGCTGCTGTAATATGCAGGAATGGGACAACAAGTCTTTAAAGTTGTTTTATTCTTTGGGAGTAGATATTGTTATCGTGTAAACTATGTATGAAAAAATATACTTTTTCGGGGCATGAATCCTTTTTCTGCAAGTCATTGTGGTTGAAGAAAGGCTATGATGCAGTTAAGGATGGTATGAATTTTAACTCACCAGATGCTGTCGCACAACTTGGTGTTGGAAAGAATATGGTATCTTCAATAAGATATTGGATGAAATCTTTCGGCCTCCTTAATGATAATGGACTAACATCATTAGCCCATTATCTATTTGATGACGAGTTTGGTAAGGACCCGTATATTGAAGATATAGGGACGATTTGGCTTCTTCACTATCAGCTTCTGAAAGAGAGGGTGGCAAGTATATATTATCTTACATTTTGGGGCTTTAAAAGAGAAAAGAACGAATTTTCTCGGGAACAGTTACTGACTTTTATCAGAAGAAAATGCATTGCAAGCGGGCAGAAAAATGTCTATAACGAAAATACAGTAAAGAAAGATATTAAAACCTTATTGCAAATGTATGTGGCTCCCGACGATATCAGATTAATTGAAGATTTTACGGCATTATTTATAGACTTGGGCCTTATCAAAAGGAAAGAAGATGTTTTTTCTTTTGCTGAGATTCCGCCATCGTTTATTCCGGAACTGATAATCTTGTATGCAATGCTTGATATGAAAGGTGACGATCATACTTTGTCAATAGATACGATGCAAGAAATTTCTTTGACATTTGGCTTGTCTATTCCAAATTTTGTTGAGATTGTGAGATGTTTAGTAAAAATGTTCCCGAAAAAGATTACATATACCGATAATAGTGGAATCAAGAATGTTCAATTCTTGGAAACTATTGAACCATATAGCATACTTGATATATATTATAGCAGATCATGACTTATACAACATCGGTAAATATTGAACTTGGCATTGACGGTGGCTTTCAATATATTGTTACCCCTAATGTGCGAAGGGTCCTTGGGAATATTATATCAAGTGTCCAGGTAGGTGTTCACTCATTCTCCATCATTGGAACATATGGCACGGGAAAATCAACATTTATCATTGAATTAGAGGAGGCTCTGCAACATAATCGCAAGAAACTTCTCGAGAATCGTTCTGTACTCTTTGGGTTAGACAAATTTAAGATTGTGAATATCGTCGGTGAGTATCAATCTCTTAAATCAATTATTGCTCGAAAATTCAAGTGTGAGGAAGAAGATGTACTAACAGCAGTTAAAGAATACTGTCAGCTGGAGGAAAGAAGGGGGTATGGGGTATTAATCGCTATCGATGAGTTCGGGAAAGTCCTCGAACATGCAGCAAAGAATAACCAAGAAGACGAAATCTATTTTATCCAACAATTCTGTGAGGTTATTAACGACCCTCATCGGAAAACTGTACTCTTGACTGCGCTCCACCAGAATTTCGGAGCTTATTCACAAAAACTTGATGAAGGACAAAGGCTGGAATGGCAAAAAGTTAAGGGCCGTTTTAAAGAAGTTGTTTTCAATGAGCCAGTAGAGCAATTACTCTTCCTTGCCGCTGAGCAGATCGCTGAATCTGGTCAAGTATTCAGTATTGATGACAAATCAAGTATTGCTCCATTATACAAACTGGCTCTAAAATGTAGATACATATCAGGTGGCTTTCCGTTCGAGACAGCAATGAAATTATATCCCATAGATCCATTTGCTGCAAGTTGCCTTACCCTTGCAATGCAACGATATGGGCAGAATGAACGTTCATTGTTCTCATTTCTGACTTCTTCTGGACACCTTTCTTTGAATACTTTTATACCACGAAAGAATACCACTTACAATCTCGCTATAGTGTATGATTACTTATTGTATAATCTATATTCGTCAATTAGCGAGGTGAATATTGATTCAACAAATTGGCTTGCACTGAAAGATGCTATAAGCCGTGTCGAGAGCGGTGTTGTGAGTGATGAAGACACGGAATCTGCTGTAAATATTGTTAAATCAGTAGGTCTTTTGAATATTTTCGGAGAGGCAAATACAATATTGGATAAAGAGTCACTTATTCTTTATAGTGAACTTGCTTTGGGAATAAGAAATGCCGAGCATATTATCTCTACACTTGAAAGCGCAAAAGTAATCAGATACGCAAACTATAAATCGAAGTACATAATTTTTGAAGGAACTGATATCAATATAGAGACAGAGCTTGTAAAGGCTGCTGCTATTGTTCCGGTACCTAAAGCAAGTATTGACGAGATAAAAGATTATATTGTTCCGCGTGTAGTCCTTGCATCGGCTGTATATTATAAATTCGGCACGCCAAGATATTTTGAGTTCGTGATAAAGAATGAACCGGAAGTGTTGGTTCCAGAAGGCGATACTGATGGGTTTTGTGAACTTTTGTTCCCGGTGCAAGCCAATTTTAATACTTCAGTCATTGAACAATCTCTCACTAATCCAAATGCCGATATCTATGCTGTATTTAGAGATGTTAAGCAGATAACGAAACACCTTCATGAGATAAAAAAGCTACAATATTTGTTGGACAATGTTGTTGCTGATGATAAAATAGCGCGTAGAGAAGTGCTTAATATTCAGAATTACGAGAAAGATAAACTTAATTCTGCCTTAAATGACAATCTGTTCTTTGAGAATGGTTCCGTCAAATGGTATTTTAAGGGCAAAGAAATAAATGTGAAATCACGAAGAGACTTTAATGCTCTTCTGTCTATGGTTTGCGAAAAAGTTTACTCAAAGACACCTGTAATGCGTAATGAACTCTTCAATAAACATAAGTTGAGTTCTGCTATTAGCCTAGCAAAAGCTAATCTTCTTGATGCTGTTTTGAATCGCAGTGACATTGCAGATCTGGGATTTGCTTCTGACGTATTTCCGCCAGAGAAGACTATTTATCAGTCGTTGCTGAAAAATACCGGAATACATGTGCAAACGCAGGACGGATGTTTATTTGACAATAGTTCGTTAAAAAATAGCCAAGCCTAAGCGGCTCTGGCAGTAAATAAAATAAGTTCTTTGAAAATTTTGT
>CAKVAS010000028.1 GCA_934725015.1 uncultured Bacteroidales bacterium | reverse complement strand
GACTAAAAACGACTAAAAACGACTAAAAACGACTAAAAACGACTAAAAACGACTAAAAACGACTAAAAACGACTAAAGAATTTCGTTCTCTCCATCAGAAGTTATTACCCATCTTTTTTCTGTTTCTGACTTTCTAATCAGTCCCTTCTGAGCAAGAGCGCGCAAGTTATTGCCAACCTTGCGAAGTTTCTCTTCTTTACTGCACCAGACGGGCAGAGCATGCTCAATCGCATCAAAGGCATCCGCCCGTTTGAATCCATCGACGCCCGCATTATGCGCCAGCTGAAGAATCAATTTATTCAATGTGATTTTTGGCAGTCCTTTCTCTTTTGTGTAATGCCCGACTTGCTTAGTTCGTTTGGCAATTGATAGGGATATTGTAAAATGTGGCGCACGTCCCTCTATCAGTCCTTTGTTTTGAAGATGCCTTGCCGCCTCTTTCGTAATAGGATGATGCTTTTGTACGGCATCAAGCCAAAGGCACTCCTTCATTGTCAGAGTGCTGTCCCGTTTTAATAAGTCCGTGTATTTGTCGTCAAGCATTTCTCCATAAATAGTGACGGCCACAGTACGGTGCTCATTGTCGATTTCATAATCCGGCATAGGGAAGAACCGGTTACGTTGTTCCGTATAAATTTTCTTGATGCCTCGTCCCACGGTGTCAATCATGTTAAAATTGACCATCCCGCGACAAAGGCATTCGTTGCGGTAATGCAGTTGTGGCCCTTTGTGTTCCAGCGCATTTTCTATTGTGCCGGGAATGAAACTTCCTCCGTTTTTGTAAAACAGGGTATTGGGGCCTTCCACGAAGATGATCCTTTGTTGAAGGGTGTAATCCTGATGGGCAATTGCGTTATGCATGACTTCGCGAATAGTATATTCATCATATTGCTTCATCGTGTCGGGAAATAAGGTGCCACCGGGCAGTTCACGCATGGTTCTGTTGCGTATTTTCCCGAGAACCTTATCGACCGTGAGAATGAACGGAATGGAGAAATGTTCATAGTCCAATACAATTTCATTGTTGTCCTGCCATGTCCATGTGATTTCGGCAACGGCCGGGTAGATTTTTTGAATGGAGACGGGCTTCCCAAGAAGCAGGATTGCTGCACGGGTCAGTCTTCCGTCTCTCATCATAAGACTATGACTGAGAAATTCTTCTTCGTTCCAGGAGTCGATTTCTTCAGCCGCGATTTTTGAGGAATGAACTTTCTTAAACATGACCCGTGCCATGGCCAGAGCCAGTTCATCAAGATCCGCGATAGTTGCATTAGGGACAAGTTGGGCAGTCCAGTCCGGAAGCGGAGGTTGTTGACGAATGGCATCTTGCTTTGCTTGGTTCAGTGGCTTTAGGCTTTCTCCGTCTCTTCCATAGGCTATTCCTTTCCAATGCATGACTATATTTCTCGGCGATGCCGGAACTTGGAACAGCAGGACACGTTTGCCTTCAACATTTATTGGGATGATGTCTCTGAACGCGAGATTGTCGGTCGTGTGCTGTGACATATCATGTTTCAACTTGTTTAGGGACGATTCGCTGTCTTTGAATGAGGTGCCTATAATTTTGTGCCTCTTGTCCCAAACACCGAAAACAATCCATCCGCATTCACGTTCTCGCAGATTTGCTTCATTGCTGAGTGCAGAAAAATATTTGCCCAGCTCATCTATGTCAAAATTTGATTCCGCTTTCTTAAATTCAACAACTTCATTCTCTGAATGTTCCCATAGCCTATTGAATATCTCTATAACCTGCTCCATTCTAGATTTCTTTAATTGACATTTGCTAATTTATAAATTTTTTCTCAACAATGCGTCTTTTTGTGTGATATTTATTATTTTTGTCACGCAATCACAGATATAGACACTTGACTGTAACCCTATGACAGAAGTTTTAAGCGTAATGTTGGATGTGCGTTTGAAAGACATTGAACTGCCTTTTTTACGCGGGGCTCTGATATCGAAGGTATCAAATTCGGACACTCTTTTTCATGGGCATCTTCCTGATGGGCTACGTTATTCCTATCCTCTAATACAATATAAGAAACTCGGAGAATACGCTGCGGTTGTGGCGCTTCAGGAGGCTGTGCCTCAGCTTGAGGAACTTCTTTTGGAAAATCAGTCTCCGTTGGAGCTGCGTCTGGGGCGGCGATTGGTTTGTGCCTCAGTCTCGGATGCGTTTCGCCAGAGCATGGACATATCAGTCTCGGTGGCGATGCGGACATTCGAGATTTCCCGCTGGCTGCCGTTGAATCAGGAAAATTATGAAGCCTATTGCGCCATGGACTCATTGGCCGACAAACTCGCTTTTCTGGAAAATCTGCTGATTGGGAATATCCTGTCCTTTGCAAAAGGTGTCGGCGTATTTCTGGAGGGACAGGTTCATGTTGCCATTGTTTACATTCTTTCAACGAGGACATTTAAATATAAAGGCATTGAAATGCTCGGATTCGACATAAGTTTCAGAACCAATGTCAATCTTCCGGAATTTATCGGGCTTGGCAAGGGCGTCAGTCTCGGGTTCGGCACTATAATGTCTGTAAATCAATAAAGTATATTTCTATGAGTGTGGTTCATATAGCCCTCGTCGGCGGGCAGACGATGCCGGTGTATCTGGCAATTCGGGAAAGCCGTGCCGAGAGTTTCATCCTTCTTCATTCGTCATCGACAAAGTCGGCTGCTGACATTATGGCCGCTGACATAAAGCAGGATATTGGCAAGCCTGTAGAATTGATTGAGCTTGATCCGATTGACTGTTTCGGGGTTATTCCGAAACTTGACGAACTTCTGTGCAGAAATGAATGCAATGAGGTCGAGTTCAATATATCAAGCGGAACCAAGCCTTGGAGCATTGCAGTTGCCATGCTCTCGGAAAAGTATCAGAATCTGGAGTTGCTGTATGTCGATCAGAGTTGCCGGATATATAACTATCATGATTCCAGTACAAAGGAATCGGTTCCAATGCATATTGCCGACATCTTCAAATTTAACCAGACAAGGGTTCAGGACTTCACGCAATTTTCCGACTATACTGGAGAGGACTTGGATTTGCTTCCTGAAGTCAAGAAAGTGCGGGAAAAGTACCCGGAACAGTTCAATGCCGTGACTATACCGACAAAGCAGAACAGGAATATGTTTACATACAATAGACTCGGCCGCGTGTGTGACCAGAATACTTATTCCGAGATTACATGGGACAAGAACAAGGACGGTCGCCAATATGTAAACCTATATATGGTAGCTAGGAACGGGAGACACGAGACATTCGAATTCATGTCACCTCATGCTTTCAATATGATTACTTCTTCCGGTTGGTTCGAGTATGAGATAGCCTCATGGCTGTCTTCGTGGTCGGCTTGCCGTGAGGTTTGGATGAATGTGGTGTTCCCATATAACAACAGGAATCCGAAGAATGAGATTGACATAATTGCTAATGTCGGAAATAAACTTTTGTTTGTGGAATGCAAAACCCAAGTTTTTGACTATACGGATATAGACAAATTCACTTCGGCGGTCAAGAATTATGGAGGATTGGGAGCGAAGGCGATATTCATTACGCAAGAAAATATGAAGGCGCAGGCTATTGAGAAGTGTGATACGAACAAGATTGCGCACTACAGCCTTTTGGACGCAAAGCGTTGTCCGCGCGGGAAGAAGGCTCTTTTTAAAATGCTGAATGACATCATGTCGGAAAATAACGCAAGGTGAATTAGTTATGGCGAGAAAAGTTTTTATGTCGGTGTTGGGCACCGGCTTCTACGACAAGTGCATATATATGGGGCGCAACGCTTCTGTCCAGACACGGTTCGTCCAGAAAGCTGTGCTTGAGGATATTGGCGCAAAAGATTGGACAAGGGAAGATTCAGCATATATAATGCTTACCAACAAGGCGAGAGAGGATAATTGGGTTGGTGCTAATGAGACACGCCACAATAATAAAACCGAATGTGATGAACATTATGAACGCTTGGAGAAAGTTCTTGGAGAGACCCGACTGCCTTGTCAAGTTCGGGAAGTCAGCATCCCTGATGGGAAAAACGAGGACGAAATGTGGCAGGTATTCGGTATTGTCTTCGATTTGTTGCAGGACGGTGATGAACTCTATTTTGACTTAACTCATGCTTTCCGGTATCTTCCGATGCTATTGCTCGTACTTGGGAACTATGCGAAGTTCTTGAAAAATGTGCGTGTCGTCTATATGTCATATGGTAATTACGAAGGGAGGGAGCGGGATAATAATAACCCGGAAAACGACTTGGCTCCGATAGTCGATTTGCTGCCATTGTCGATACTCGAAGACTGGACATTCGCGGCCGGGGCATTTAAGGAAACTGGGCGGGTGGAACCGATTGTGAAGGCGGCTAAATTTAATGTAAATCAGAATGTCTTTTCTACTCATATCAAGCAGTCCGTATTTCGCGTCGGTAAGAGTCTTGAAACATTTGCCAATGAGATATTAGTCTGCCAATCATTAGATATAATTCGAGGAGAGGCGGCCAATAACGCAAAGTCTTTAATTACGGAGTTGTCTCGCAGCGGAGAATTGCAGCAACCGCTGGTCAAGGTGTTGGATTCTATAGAGGAAAAAATTGACACGTTTATCGCAGAGAGTCCCGGAAATATAGTGGCGGCCTTGCGGTGGTGTGAAGAATATTCGCTTTTCCAACAAGGGTACACATTGTGCCAAGAGGGGATAGTTACATTGTTTGTTGAAAGATATTCGACTCTGAATCCCTATGATGATGTTCGTGAAAACAGAGACTATTGGTCAGCTATATTGGGACTGTCCGAGAAGTATGTTAAAGACAGTAGCGAATGGACCGGAAAATTGGCGGCAAATAGTTCTCTGACTAAAATATTGTTGTGCAATGATTTTATAAAGTCTGTGCGGCAAATATATCTGAAATTGACCGCTTGTCGGAATTCGGCTAATCATGCGGGGTATTCAAAGGAGTCCAATTTAAAGAGCATAGTTGGCCAACTAAATAAACTCATCGACCGATGCATAGAGGAAATCTTCAATGCCGATTTTCCGGAAATAATTGTTGAGCGGAACACCGCCTCAACAGAAGAAACGCATCCCGTCTTCATCAACTACTCCAACCACCCGTCTTCCTGCTGGTCTCAAAAGCAGCTTTCGGCGGCAAAGAAACTCGGCGAAATCGTTGACATCCCGTTCAGAAGCGTGGCTCCGGAAGCGGACTCTGCGGAACTGGAACGTGTCGCGAGTGAGGAACTTACGAAGATTCTTGATGCGGCTGACGGTAAAAATGCAGTTGTTCACCTAATGGGAGAAATGACATTGACATATATGCTTGTCAGGAAACTGAGGGCTTCCGGCATCCGGTGCGTGGCCTCGACGACTGCCCGGAGCGTGGTCGAGAACCCGGACGGCACGAAAACGTCAGACTTCGACTTTGTCAGATTCAGAGACTATGAGTAACGAGAAGGAAATTGTGCTTAACGAGGGACAGGGGGCCGCGTTGGAAAAAATCAGCGACTTTCTGAAAGATAAGGACTCTAAGGTCTTTATCCTGAAAGGTTTTGCCGGGACGGGCAAGACTACAATGATCAGGAAGCTCATCAGTTATATGTCCGCGAGGCAAATCAGCTACGGGCTTCTGGCCTCGACCGGTCGTGCGGCCAAGGTCTTGGGCGATGCGACTGACTGTCCCGCAGGCACAATCCATGGTGAGATATATCGCTTCGACGGCTTTAATTCGGATTTGAAGAAACTCAAGGCCGGCGCTGACGGCAGGCTTGCCGACGGGGTACAGCTTTGCATTCAGTTCGACTTGGGACACCCTGATGAGATGTCCCCCGATGTTTATGTCGTTGACGAGGCCTCAATGATTTCAGACAGGGAAGAAAAAAATGTCGTGCAGTCACGCTTCGGCAACGGGAAGCTGCTGACCGACCTCCTGCGTTATGACAAGACGGCCAAATTCATATTCGTCGGAGACCCGTGTCAGCTCGCGCCTGTTACTGGGGAACCCTCCCCGGCCCTTTCCCCATCCTATTTTAAGGAACGTTTCGGCATAGACGCTGAGGAAACTGTCTTGACGGAAGTCATGCGCCAGTCCGACGGCAATGGAATTGTCAGCGCCGCATCTGATGTCCGGAACCTTTGGGAGAACGCTCCTGAAAATGAATTGTTCTACGGACGTGTCAACAGCTGGAAGAAACTGCCATTCCGGAATGTTCCTGACATAGAGCTTCTGGATTCGGTCGATACGCTGGTATCCCGTTACCTTGACGAAATCCGCGGATGCAATTACGGAAAGGCAATATTCATCTGCATGAGCAATAACGGATGTTACAATTTCAGCCTTAAATTCAGAGAGGCGCTCGGCTTCTCCGGAATCCTGCAGAAGAATGAGCTTGTGCTTGTCGTTCAGAATAATCTGATATCCGGATTCCGCAACGGTGACCTGCTCAAGGTCCTGAGCGTTTCGCCGGTGACGGAGAAGCGGGCAGAACTGACATTCCGCGAGGTTGAGGTTCAGGAACTCTATACTGAGAAGAAATTCAAGCAGCTTATGATAGACGAGATTCTCTATCAGCCTCAGGTCAATCTGGACTCGGACCGGCAGAGCAAGCTCTATTTTGACTTCATCATGAGGATGCGCAAAAAGGGGGTTCCGGAAAAGAGCGAGGCGTTCAAGAGTTTCATGATGAGCGACAAGTATCTCAACGCCCTCCGCGTTTCTTTCGGATATGCGCTGACCTGTCACAAGGCCCAGGGCGGGGAGTGGACGAATGTGTATGCCTGTTTCCCGAGGAACATCATGCTGAATCCGACAAAGCAGAAGTACCAGTGGGTCTATACGGCAATGACGAGGGCGAAGGAAAAACTCTTCGTCGTCGATGACATTTATATAGAAGGATATCGCAATGGATTTGGTCATTAACACATTCGGGGTGTCGCTGTCCCGTGACAACGAGGGATTCGTGATTTCTAATCATGACGGCGTCCAGAAGATTCCGGTCGCCGGCATCCGCTCCATACAGCTGAGCCGGGGTGCGCAGATTTCCAGCGACGCCGTGCTTCTTGCCGTGGAAAACGAGATAGAAATCATATTCATGGGACAGTCGGGAATGCCGATGGGGAGAATCTGGAGCCCGAAATACGGCTCCGTCTCCACAATACGCAAGGGGCAGCTGACCTTCACGTTCGAACATGACGCGGTCGTTTGGATAAAGGACCTGATTTCGAAGAAGATTCAGAACCAGCAGGCGATGATGCTGATGATGAACACGTCAGGCTCTTCCGAAATGCAGCGTGTCGTTGACAAGTCAATCAACAGGCTTGAGGACTATCGGACAAAGATTTCCGCTCTTGACGGGGAAATTGTCAGCGACATATCCTCGACGCTTCGGGGATGGGAAGGCGTGTCGTCGAAGATTTATTTTGACACGATGAACCTCTTTCTTCCTGAAACATACCGTTTTGAGGCAAGAAGTCAGCATCCCGCCATGGATGTCGCCAACGCGATGCTCAATTACGGCTACGGTCTTCTTTACGGCAGGATAGAGGGTGCCCTCATCAAGGCCGGCATAGACCCTTATGTCGGAGTGATGCACCGCGACGACTATAACCGGCCGGTTCTCGTATATGATGTGATTGAGCTCTACCGCGTGTGGATTGACTATGTCGTCTTTTCGCTGTTGTGCCAGAATGTCATCACGGAGGAACATTATTCTGTCCGCGGCGACGGCTCATATTGGCTGGAGCCTCTCGGCAGGAGGGTGCTGATTCAGTCGGTGAATGACTATCTTGAAGAGGTCATAGAGGAAAAGGGACTGCAGCGTAGCCGTGCCACGCAGATTGGACTGTATGCTCAGAATCTGGCTCAGAAGTTTAAGAAATATGTTTGATTATGCTGTCCGTAGGTACAA
This sequence comes from uncultured Bacteroidales bacterium, assembly GCA_934725015.1. Lineage (GTDB taxonomy): Bacteria > Bacteroidota > Bacteroidia > Bacteroidales > UBA932 > Cryptobacteroides. The sequence goes on along the minus strand of CAKVAS010000028.1, from coordinate 18,297 downwards.
ATGTCAAGAGCGCTTCCGAACCGCTGAAGAAGATACCCCTCGAATATCTTTACAACGCGCTTCGGAATCCGAAACCGGAAATGGCTTCAAGAATCAGTCAGCTGCGGATTGTCCGCCAGATGAGTGCGGAACAGTATTCGAAGCTGAAGCAGCAGCTTCCTTACTTCGTCTGTGCTGCTTTCAATCCTCCGTTCCGCAGGACAGAGAATTTCGCCTACACCGAGCATTTTGTGATAGACATAGACCACATAGGCGACAAGGGTCTGTCCGTCACTGAACTGAAGAGCAGAATCATTGCGGATTCGAGGACTATGCTTTGCTTTCTTTCTCCGGGACAGGACGGCCTGAAAGTGATTATGAGGCTGAAGGAAAAATGTTACGATCCCGGGGTGTATTCTGTCTTTTACAAGAAGTTCGTCTATGAATACAGCGTTGCCTATGGCCTGCAGCAGGTCGTCGATTCCAAGACATCGGATGTCGCCCGCGCCTGTTTCATGAGTGTCGATTCCGACGCATATTATAACCCCGGTGCGGAGCCTGTTGACATGAACGCGTTCATTCCTGCGGAAGACCCGGCGGAGCTTCTGAGATTCCGGAAAGAGGTTGAGGTCTCGGTCGCGGAGATTGCCGAGTCCGCGTCTTCGCAGACTACTCCTGCGGTTAAGGCTCCCGATCCTGACGCGGATTCCATGGCGAAAATCAGGGAACTGCTTGCCATACGTCCCAAGAGGGCACCGAAGGAAAAGTCGGTGTATGTTCCCGAGGTTCTGAATGAGATTGCTGACAATCTTGTCGCGAGCGTAGCTGAGGTCGGGCTGGACGTGTATGAGATTCTCAACATCCAGTACGGCAAGAAAATAAGGGCCAGGCTCGGATTGAAGAAGGCCGAGGTGAATCTCTTTTACGGGCATCGCGGGTTTTCCGTCGTCCTTTCTCCAAAGACCGGCACGGACGCGGCTCTGAACCAGTTGCTTGCGGATGCCGTAAACTCATATCTGGCAATGTAACCTCAGAAACAGTTTCCTATGCCGAGAAAAAGAAAACCACCCCTGTCTTTCGTTCAGAAAATGAAGGCTCTGGCAGAGTCCGGAATATCCGGAGGGCCGAGTCCGGGCTCCGTTGATGATAATCCTCTGACCCCGCTGGCGCTTCGGGTTGACAGGATATTGGGACTTACGGAAAATGCAAGAAAACAGAATGGGCGTATGTTGTTTTTTGTGATGTATGACATTGAGAGCGACAAGGTCAGAAACCTTGTTGTCCGCTATCTTCAGAAATCCGGCTGCACGAGGATTCAGAAATCCATATTTCTGGCGGAAAGTCCGGTCGCGACATACAATCGGATAAAGGAAGATCTGGCGGAAGTTCAGGCTGTCTATGACAATCAGGACAGCATAATAGTCCTCCCAGTGACGACGGATTATCTGCGGATGATGAAGATAATCGGTAAGACGATAAACGTCGATGTCATAACCAAGGCACAGAACACAATATTCTTTTGACCATGTCATTCAGGGAAATTTCAGCATTGAGAAAAGCCGGCAGGACTGCGGAGGCTTTGGAAATGGCATCGGACGATTTCGCGAGGAGTCCGGACAAATGGAGCGCGTCAGCTTTGTTCTGGGTCTATTATTCAATTTCAAAGTCCGGCGATTTTTCTTTGGTTCCGGCCTGGCAGGCCGGTTCTGAGATGCTCCGGCTTGCCGATTATATGGAACAGGATGAAATTATGCTTCAGTGTCTCGGCGCGGCGGTTCAACATATTGCCACATTTTATGCGCATCAGTACCGAGCCTCGTCTGAGGCTCCTTCCGCTGAGGAGACGGATTTTCTTGAACGGGCGGCTAAGAGATTTCCTGACAATGTTTTCCTGCTCAGGGCGCTTGCAATGGGGTACAGGGCATCCGGACGGAACAATGATGCGCTTTCATTGTTCAGAAAGGTGCTCAAAGTCAAGAATGACGGCTACCTCTGGAGTGAACTCTATGATTTTCTGGATGATGATTCCGTCCGCAAGTCCGCTTTGTGCAAGTCCCTGCTCATTCAGTCCAAACCGGAGTTTACCGGGAAAACGAGGCTCAAGCTTGCCTGTGTCTTAATCAGGGAAAATGACTATGGGCGTGCGGCCTATGAACTCCGGACTTATTCAGATACATATAGAAAGAATTCCTGGCACTTGTCCGAAGACTATTCGAGGATTATGAGGTTCATTCCGCCAGACACGGTGCCGCTAAAGACCGGACGGGAGTTTTATGCGGAGAATACGGCTGCTGCGGAAGAGTTTGTCTATCAGGATTCTCCGTGTTCCGTGATGATTCCTCTTATGACGCGAGAGGTCAGAGCGAAGGGCGGGAAGCGGATTGTCACGAAGATTGTTCTCGCGGACAAAAAGGGCCGCGTGCTGGCGGTTCCGCTTTTCCGGACTGGTATCCCCGCCGCGAGTTGCATGAATGTGGCCTACGCTGTCCGCTCATATAAGCCGGACGACGGTCCCCGACGGGTTATTTCGTGTGCCGTGGCGGACGGATTCCCTGAATGGCGTGACGACGTCCGCTGTTTTACCGGCTCAGTCCGGCTGAAGACGGACAGAATGGGAAACCGGTATGGCCTTGTCGATGGCTGCTTTATCCCGGCGCAGCTTGTTTCCCGCATCAAGCCGGATGCTGACATTACGGTCGTCGGTGTTCGTAAAAACGGAAAATGGAGGGCTACGTCAATTTTGTAGATGCATAACCGAGTTCTTTGACAAGTTTGTTAATCTTAAAAATAATACCTAAATTTGCATAAAGGGTCGGATTTATGGGATGTGATGAAAGGTACATTTTTTCTTCAGTTTTGATGCCCCTAAACCCCAATTCGGGTCTCAACTCATTGAAATACAATAATGTCCAGAAATTGCTCTCAGAGACTATATTCCACTAAAACAAGGATTAAGACTCCACGAAGAAACACTCGGCTTCGACGACCACGCGAAATCTCAGAGACTATATTCCACTAAAACAAGGATTAAGACAATCCGGGCCGCGATTCTCATCGGGGCCCGGACTCAGAGACTATATTCCACTAAAACAAGGATTAAGACTGACAGAGACGCGGTTCATGGCAACACCAAGAACCGCTCAGAGACTATATTCCACTAAAACAAGGATTAAGACCATAGGGATGAGCGTGTTCTTGCCGTTGATCTCAGCTCAGAGACTATATTCCACTAAAACAAGGATTAAGACCCGCCTCACGGATTTTCTGAGAGACCACAAGTGGGTTCTCTCAGAGACTATATTCCACTAAAACAAGGATTAAGACTTTAAGGTTGTCGGTAGCAACCTCTGTTACTGGCTCAGAGACTATATTCCACTAAAACAAGGATTAAGACTATGCACGAGCACCTCATAAAACAGTTACTTGGGCTACTCAGAGACTATATTCCACTAAAACAAGGATTAAGACGATCGACGCGAAGTCTTCAACCGCCTGACAAAATGCTCAGAGACTATATTCCACTAAAACAAGGATTAAGACCCGCCTCCGCCAGCGCTTTCAGTGTGACGGGGGCGCCCTCAGAGACTATATTCCACTAAAACAAGGATTAAGACCTGTGAGCGTCTTGCCCTTGAGGAGCTCGTAGCGCTCTCAGAGACTATATTCCACTAAAACAAGGATTAAGACGTCGTGCGGCTTCCGGAATCGAGCCGCACGACGCTCAGAGACTATATTCCACTAAAACAAGGATTAAGACAAAGTTCAGGTATATATGTCGTGCGGCTTCCGGAATCTCAGAGACTATATTCCACTAAAACAAGGATTAAGACTGTAGGCGAGAATGTCTATCTTAATAGACCTCAGAGACTATATTCCACTAAAACAAGGATTAAGACGATATACCGCCTCCGCCAGCGCTTTCAGTGTGACGGGCTCAGAGACTATATTCCACTAAAACAAGGATTAAGACCAGTGCCCACGTCCTGCTTGCTTATCCATTCCCCCGTCTCAGAGACTATATTCCACTAAAACAAGGATTAAGACACGCCCGATTCCGAGGTTGAAGCATGCGCGCTTGAACTCAGAGACTATATTCCACTAAAACAAGGATTAAGACTTCATGGCAACACCAAGAACCGCAGCTGTGTCAGCACTCAGAGACTATATTCCACTAAAACAAGGATTAAGACCCGCATACGCTTCCGGGAAGCACAGTTGTGCGACTTCTCAGAGACTATATTCCACTAAAACAAGGATTAAGACTCACTACTAAAAAAAGTGAAAGAATCTACATAATCGCTCAGAGACTATATTCCACTAAAACAAGGATTAAGACCCGCCACGGCGAGAATCGCCGTAATCAGGGACTCAGAGACTATATTCCACTAAAACAAGGATTAAGACAAACACAACCGGAACACGTCCGAACCTTTAAGTATATCTCAGAGACTATATTCCACTAAAACAAGGATTAAGACCCCACGCCTCCGGGGTGTTCAGCGAAAACACCATGCCTCAGAGACTATATTCCACTAAAACAAGGATTAAGACGCCGCGCCCCCATCGCCTCCAACACTTTCAGTCTCCTCAGAGACTATATTCCACTAAAACAAGGATTAAGACTGTGACGGGGGCGCCCATCGCCTGCCGCGCCCCCATCTCAGAGACTATATTCCACTAAAACAAGGATTAAGACTCTGTTACTGGCCTACTCTGCTGACCTGGCAGAACTCAGAGACTATATTCCACTAAAACAAGGATTAAGACAATAATAGTTGCTCATAACCTTGTCTTTTTAGTCTCAGAGACTATATTCCACTAAAACAAGGATTAAGACGGATGTTGCATTCATCGGGCAGTTGCATGAAGCAACCCTCAGAGACTATATTCCACTAAAACAAGGATTAAGACTTCTGAACCACTTGCCCTTTTCCTCATCCCAGACCCAGCCCTCAGAGACTATATTCCACTAAAACAAGGATTAAGACGGCATCTGTGAAAGTGTAAACATAAAAAATAAATTTACTCAGAGACTATATTCCACTAAAACAAGGATTAAGACCAGTAGCCTTACATCAACATACTTAACAGTAACTTGCTCAGAGACTATATTCCACTAAAACAAGGATTAAGACAATTCCTAACAAGCTGATAGTACTCCTCTGGATTGTCTCAGAGACTATATTCCACTAAAACAAGGATTAAGACAGTCAAAGAACTTCTCCGTATCCACAACCGGAAAGCTCAGAGACTATATTCCACTAAAACAAGGATTAAGACTCGGCAGTTTTAACTTGCCGAGCTTTGGAATCTCAGAGACTATATTCCACTAAAACAAGGATTAAGACACCTGGCAGAAGCGGCATCTGTGAAAGTGTAAACACTCAGAGACTATATTCCACTAAAACAAGGATTAAGACTATAGGCATACTCGCTCTTCTTGCGAATTTCGCGACGCTCAGAGACTATATTCCACTAAAACAAGGATTAAGACTCGCACATCGCGAAGTCATCTTCGAACTCATAATATCCTCAGAGACTATATTCCACTAAAACAAGGATTAAGACTTTTTTGTAAAAAAACATTTTCTTCATAACTGTAATTCTCAGAGACTATATTCCACTAAAACAAGGATTAAGACACGTGCTGGAGACGCTCGTAATCTGAATCCATCTCTCAGAGACTATATTCCACTAAAACAAGGATTAAGACGAAACACCGATGAGTGTCATTCATCAGCTGCACCCGGCTCAGAGACTATATTCCACTAAAACAAGGATTAAGTAATGTGTAAAAAATAAGTTGCATCAGTTGTCCGGTTTGATGAGGTAGTTCCACTTAGGTAGAACGGGTGAATGAACGACCTGCCAGGCAAGTCTTCTTTCGTATGATTCATCGACCGGCCTTTTGATTTCATAAGTTTTGGTGTTTATGTCGGCATATACTTTCAGTCCCGGTTTAGTCGTTGTCATCTCGGCGCGTCTGACAGCGTCTTCAACCGACATCAGCGGAGCTCCGTTCCAGCTGCGTGTGATCTGGGAGAACAGCCGATGCTCAATGGGATTGAACTTTGAACAGTAAGGAGGGTAATGCATAACAAGAAGCCTCATATTCAGTCTGTCGGCAAGATTCATAAGGTCTTGTTTGACTATCTTGTGGGAACTGGAGTTGGAACCTCCGCCGTCACACAGGATGGCAATTGTCCGTGCGTCAGGATATTGCTCCCTGAGGTAATCGTTCCAGACCCTCTCGACATTCTCACAGACAAACTCGGAGGTGTCGTGACTGATCCCCATTGTCATATAACCGACATTCTTTGTGACATCGTATATGCCATGCGGCACAAGCATCCCGTTGCTGAACGTGCCGAAGTCATGGTCGTACGACTTCAGGCTTCCGTTAGAAAGTGCCTTGCCGGGTCTTTTGAAGTTGCCGAGCAGTTCCTTCTTCTTGGTGTCGATGCTGATGATAGGGATGCCGGCCTCCTCCAAAGACTTGCGCACGGATGCAATATTCTCGAACTGCTCGTTCCTGTCCTTTACGTCTCTCATGGGAATATCTTTGCGGAAAGAGCGTTCCCGGAGACCGAGATGCTCAAGTATTTGAGTGACATGGTGTCGCGAGACTTTATGTCCGGCCCTGGCAAGCTCGTTCCGGATATGGGTCTTGGACATGGACACCCATACCACCTCCTCGTCTTGGGGAAGACCGGCCTTGTGGGGCTCCATGATCTGAGTTGCGGCCTGAACCCATTCGGGGTGTTGGGGCAGACCGGCATGACGTCCGCCGCCCTCTCTGCGGATGCGCCCCTTTGCAAGGGTGTGGCCGGAATGCAGTTCTTGCACCCCAGTTTGAAGAGTATGTGTGCTAATTCCCATTTTTGTGCTAAATTTGCGGTAGCTGAGCCCCTGAGCCTTGAGGCTTTCTGCCTTTGCGGCAAGAAACAGCCTTCTGTCTCTTTCGTTCAGGCCCGACATATACGCCTTTTCACTGGGCGTGAGTACTTCTGGAGGAGTTTTCGATTGCATCTTTATGCTTTGTCGTTATTGTATAAAGATACGAAATTTTCTCCAGATTTACTATATCATATTGTTGATAATCAAATAATTAAACCAATATTTTACACCGTGTTGCCGAGGCGTGGTCAAGCATCTTCCGGCTCTGGTTTCAGAGGACGAAACTACCATTCGATGGCCGCTTGATTATGCGCTAAAGTGATGCAGGTTATTTTTTACATTTTACTAAGACTTGAACACGCTAGGGACTTCCGTCCCAAATTTAATTCTCAGAGACTATATTCCACTAAAACAAGGATTAAGACCTTTCAGACCACGTCGTAGTCATAATCAAGGCGAACCTCAGAGACTATATTCCACTAAAACAAGGATTAAGACATATACCGCCTCCGCCAGTTCTCTCAGTGTGACGGGCTCAGAGACTATATTCCACTAAAACAAGGATTAAGACTCCTCCGAGAGGAGTTCGATGTGGAGTGAGTTAGTTGCCTCAGAGACTATATTCCACTAAAACAAGGATTAAGACTGCCTTGAGCCTTTCTTCAAACTCATTCCCCAGTCTCAGAGACTATATTCCACTAAAACAAGGATTAAGACCTCCCGCCCGTCGTGGCGGTACTCGTCCGGGGTCATCTCAGAGACTATATTCCACTAAAACAAGGATTAAGACTTTCATTGTTGAAAATGCCTCAAGCCTTATGTCAGACCTCAGAGACTATATTCCACTAAAACAAGGATTAAGACACTTTGTGGCAGCCTCAAAGAAGCTTTGTTCTAATTCTCAGAGACTATATTCCACTAAAACAAGGATTAAGACTTCCCGCTCGGCCTTTCCGTTCTTTTGTTTTCCCTCAGAGACTATATTCCACTAAAACAAGGATTAAGACGGGTCAAAGTCCGTACGTGTCGAAATAGGTGTCCGGAACTCAGAGACTATATTCCACTAAAACAAGGATTAAGACGTCCGTCCACTGCGCCGTCTGAATCATCACCGCCCTGCTCAGAGACTATATTCCACTAAAACAAGGATTAAGACACATAGTACATCCTTGGGGCTGTCTGTATCACTCAGAGACTATATTCCACTAAAACAAGGATTAAGACAATATACTCCCTGTCGTGATCCCGATTTCGACAGGATCCTCAGAGACTATATTCCACTAAAACAAGGATTAAGACTTGTAGACGCGGGATAAGACACTGAGATTCAACCAGCTCAGAGACTATATTCCACTAAAACAAGGATTAAGACCATGTCTGTTATTTTGCATGCAGGAAGTTCTGCTCAGAGACTATATTCCACTAAAACAAGGATATTGAGCATATGGCGTCAATTATCTCGATGGTATCAGAGAATAAGTTTCTGTGCAACATCAGAATCCGTCGACTGTTGGGAGCAAGTGTGTCATCGTGCGTTTCATTGCCGAGGACATTATTGTTGTACTCGGGAATAACCCGGAAGGCGATTTATTTTGAGACGGCGATTTTTCAGCGGATATTGGAAAACCGTTTTTGAACAATTCTCGATAAACCAGAGATTTACATTCTATATGCAGCGCGTCCCGTCCGGAAAGTTTGCGCGAACTTTCCGGATTTTTTTATTTCAAACCGGCCTCTCACTATGCCCCGTGGACGATTCTATCAATTAGCCGCTGAATATTTCATTCAACGGCTAATTCTTCGTTGCTTTGCAGTCGGATTAAAAACACAGCATATTATGGACGAAAATTACAACGAGAACTACATGAACAATGAAAATCCCGGGGTCTTCGTGAATCTCACCTACGACACCTCGTTCAAGGCGGTCTTCGCCGACAAGGACAACAAGCTTCTGCTCATCGGCCTGCTCAACAGGATTCTGCCGGAGGGCGTACACGTCGCGGACATCGTGAAGTATCTCGACAGGGAGCGGACACCGGACACCGTAGGCGGGAAGAGGACGCAGCTCGACCTCATCTGCGAGGACGACGAGGGGAGGCGGTTTCTCGTGGAGTTCCAGCGTGCTCCGGAGGACGACTTCTTCCAGAGGTGCGTCTATTATGGGGCAGGAGCCTACCACGTCAGGCTCAACAGAGGACAGGAATACGGAGAGCTACGCCCGGTCTATGTTGTGTCGATGCTGAACTACTGCCTCCCGGCGCATTCGGGGCGGGACTGGGACGGGAGTCAGATTGTCTCGCACTACATTTTCAAAGAAAATCGTACCGGGGAGGTTGCTCCTCCGACAATTTCCATTACATTTGTGGAGTTGGGGAGGTTTGACAAGAGCGAGGAGGAGTGCAGTTCGGACGAGGACTGGTTGTTCTATGTGTTCAGGCACAGCGGCTCGTTCACGGACATCCCGGCGGAGATTAAGGGAAAGCCGTTCGTCAGGGACCTGCTTGAGGCCTGCCGGCTCGCCGCCTTCCCGAAGGACAAGAAACTTTTATATGAGAGGAAGATCATGAACGAAATGGACATCATCGCGCAGAGAAAGTATGCGCACAAGACCGGGCTCGCGGAAGGACGGACCGAAGGGATAGCTGAAGGCGAAATGTCGAAAGCCCGCGACGTTGCTGCAAAATTGCTTGTCGCGGGCATCCCGCAGGAAACGATAATTTCCTGTACCGGATTGAATCCTGATGAACTTCGGGCAATTGCTGCCGACTGTAAATAAGGTTTATGACAGCTGGAATTTGCGGGAGGAGCGGATCATCTGTTTCAGGATGATGGCCATCTGCTCCGATTCCTGGAGGACATTGAGGTAGAGGTAGCCGGTGTTCATGTTCACGGAGTTGTTGCGGATGTCCTCCATGAGCGACTTCCTCATGTCTGAAAAGTCTTTCTGGACGGCCTTGAGCTTGGCCTCCATCTCCTTCAGCCTTTCATATTCGCCGTCCTCGCCGCGCATGATGATTTCATCCATATAGCCAATCAGACGGTCCCTCTCAGGGATGAACTCGGAGACATACTTCTCCGGAATCGGCGTGAAGTGATTGTCGATGTGCTCGTAGGCGGGCTCGCAGATGCGGCGGATGGCGTAGTAGAGCTGCTCAAGCTCATTAAATGATGCAAAGAACCAGGCGCCCTTCCTCATTGCGGCCTCCTGATCGAGGTGGCGTATGCAGATGGTCTCCTTTCTGCGGATGTTCTTCACCATCCCCTTCTTGTCCATCAGCTCGTAGCGCGATTTCCGGAGCTGTCTGACATTTTCCGTCAGAAGACCGTCCGTGACGCTGCGGTACTGCCGGAGGATGTTGCCGAGAAGAAGGCTCTCGTTCGTTCCCACATAGCGGCAGACGAGCCTGTCAGTCTCTTCCGGAACCGTCGAGCGGATTATGCTGCGGAACATCTTGTCCCCGTTTTCCTCCTCGCTGCGCTTCTTGTAGCTGATGTTGCTGTGAATCATCACTGCAAGCGCCGCTATGACGATGATGACCATGGCCGGCATCCCGCCCCAGTGCATTATGAGAGCGATGATGAACGCCGCCGCGAAGGCTATCGCCGCGGTTAGGAACCATCCGCCGATGACGGAAAGCACTCCTGTAATCCTATAGACGGCGCTCTCGCGTCCCCATGCCTTGTCCGCGAGCGAGGTTGCCATCGCCACCATGAAGGTCACGTAGGTCGTCGAGAGCGGCAGCTTCAGCGACGTGCCGAGGGCAATAAGCAGCGACGCGGTCACGAGATTCACCGATGCCCGCACGAGGTCGTACTGCGCCCCCTCCTCAATCTCCACGTGACTGCGGTCGAAACGCCTGTCCGCCCATTCCCGGAAGCGCTCCGGAGTGACGGCCACAACGGCGTGCGCGAGGCCGTTCCCGAAGCGGACGAGGCTGCGCGCCACCCTTGAGGTGCCGAACATCTCCTCTCCCTCTTCCTGCTTGGCGAGGTTCAGCTCAGTTTTTGTCACGTTGTGGGCCTTCTTAGACGTCGCCAGCGCCAGCACCATCACCGCTCCCGCCGCGATGAGGAATACCAGCGGAGTTCTGGCCTCTCCGTTCAGCACTCCCATCATGTGGGCTGACGGGTCTCCCGCCCCGGAGGCAAGCCAGTCCTGATAGGAGGCGTAGCCTGTGAGAGGCACTCCTATGAAGTTCACGAGGTCATTCCCGGCGAACGCCGTCGCGAGCGCGAAGGTCCCGACGAGAACCACGACCTTGAACACATTGACTTTCAGTGCATGAAGCCCCTGCATCAGCAGCGTGAAGAACACGAGGCAGCAGGCAAGAATCCAAGGCGTGTTCGCTCCGAGCCATTCCTTTACCCCCTCGGTCATGAAAGCCATGGACTTAAGCCCCTTGAAGAGCATGAAATAAACTATCGCGGTGACGGACACTCCGCCGAATATCCCGATTTTCCATTTCAGCGAGCTGTTCCTGTAGCTGAACGTGAAGATGAGCCTCACGACCCACTGCACGAACATTCCCACGACAAAGGCGATTGCCACGGAGATGAAGATTGCGAGTATGACCTGAAGGGCCTTTGACGTGTTCATGTAGTCGGAGAATCCGAGCCCGCTGCCAGCGTTCATCTTTATCATCGTCAGTGCGCAGGTCGCTCCGAGGAGCTCGAACACGAGCGAGACGGTCGTCGATGTCGGCATTCCGAGCGAGTTGAACGCGTCCAGAAGCACTATGTCCGTGACCATCACCGCAAGGCAGATGAGCATGATTTCACTGAACGCGAACTGTTCCGGGCGGAAGATACCATGTCTCGCGACATCCATCATGCCGTTGCTCATCACCGCTCCGCAGAATACGCCGACGGCAGCTATCGTGATGATTGTCCGGAACTTGGCGGCCTTTGAACCCACCGCCGAATTAAGAAAGTTGACCGCGTCGTTGCTGACCCCGACCCAAAGATCCGAAATCGCCAGCAGGAAAAGGAAGATGACGAAGCCAAGATAAACAGTATTCATATTGTCTCAAATTTTTCGTTGCAAAAATATTCCGAATTTGTTGGGGGGATATTACGGATTTGTTAATTTTTTGTTACGCCGCGAATATTTTGCGGTCTTCGGGGGATGATAAGTATAAAACTGATTATATTTGCGGTCGGATATGGGAATGTGCGGATGTGGCGGAATATTTGAGGAAAGAGATATATAATTTACTATATGGCTGAAAACGCGAATGTTACGGGAAACAGGATTCTTGTCGTCGATGACGAGGAGGATATATGCGAAATTCTCAAGTTCAACCTCGAAAACGCAGGTTATCAGGTCGATACGGCATCGTCCGCAGAGGAGGCTCTCTCCTTGCTGACCCCCGCTCACGCTCTGATTCTGCTCGACGTGATGATGGCGGGAATGTCCGGGTTCAGGATGGCGGAGATTGTCCGGAAGGAGAGGCACATGGACACTCCTGTTATATTTCTGACGGCCCGTGCCGCCGAAAATGACCTTCTGACCGGCTTTTCTGCCGGAGGAGACGACTACATCAGCAAGCCGTTCTCGGTTCAGGAGGTGCTGGCGCGGGTGAAGGCCGTGCTGCGGAGGAGCGCACCGGCCGCGAAGGAAAGCGCAGGGGACCTGATTGACGAGGGTGCGCTGAAGATTGACCGCAAGTCCAAGATGGTCTATGTCGATGGGGCGCCGGTAGTTCTTTCCCGCAAGGAGTTCGAGCTGCTGTCGCTGCTGGCCGCTCAGCCGGGCAAGATTTTCTCCCGTGAGGAAATTATTGACTTGCTGTGGAAGGACGCTCCCTATGTGCTTGACAGGACGATAGATGTGCACATCGCGAGGATAAGGGCGAAGCTGGGACGCATGAAGTCATGCATCACCAACCGTTCCGGATTCGGGTACAGCTTTCAGATTCAGCCATGAGGACGGGAGTTGCACCGGATGCCGCCCGGGGGACTTTCAGAGGGCGGCTGATAGCCAGCTTCGCCGCGGCCTTTGCAGTGTTTGCCGTGATGCTGGTCGTGTTTCAGGTCAGGCTTGACACCCAGACCAGGGTTCAGTTCGTGCAGAACGACCTCGACGCCTATGCGGAAATTCTCTCCCGGACTGACGATTACGGGACCGTCACGGCTCTTTTCCCATCAGAGCTGCGTGCAACTGTGCTCGACACGGCGGGAACCGTCCTTTTCGACAGCGTGGACTCGCTCGGCGGCGTGGATCATTCCGACCGTCCGGAAGTCAGCGCGTCGATGCGCGAGAATGTGGCTACGAGCGTGCGGAAATCGGAGACGACAGGGATGAAATATCTCTACTATTCAAAGACTTACGGGGACAGAATCATACGTGTCGCACTGCCTTATGACGATGACGTCAAGCCGCGCATCCGCCCCAACAGCATTTTCCTGCTCGTCTCCGCGCTGCTCTTCGCCCTTTCTCTTCTGATAATCATACTCCTGTCCTCCCGCTTCGGCTACGACATACAGAAGTTCCAGACGCAGTACAAGGACGACAGCGACAGGGCGGTCGCGACGCTGAAGCAGCAGATGACCAGCAACATCTCCCATGAACTGCGGACGCCCGTGGCCGGGATAATGGGCTATCTTGAGACTCTGGAATCCTGCCCGGACATGGACGCCGAGCGCCGCAGGGCCTTCATCCACAGGGCGTATATGCAGTCCGTACGCCTGTCCGACCTCATCCGGGACGTCGCGATTATAAGCCGTATCGAGGAGTCGCCGGAGAAGCTTGTGAAGCAGATTGTCAGTGTCGGTGAGATTGTTGACGACGCCGTCTCGGAGTTCACGGCACGCATGGAGGAGAACGGAAACCGCGTGGAGAACAGGCTCTCTCCGGATTTCAGGATATGTGGCAACAGGACCCTGCTTCATGCGCTGTTCCGCAATCTGCTGGAGAATACCCTTAAATATGCCGGGAGGGGAGTCACGGTCCGCATCGAACGCTGCCCTCATTCCGAAGCCGGCTTTGAGGATGCGGGGGACTCCATATGCCTGCACTATTCCGACACCGGCTGCGGAGTCCCTCCGGAGCATCTTCCGAGGCTGTTCGAGCGGTTCTACCGCATTTCAGAGGGACGCACCCGCGACGAGGGCGGTTCCGGTCTCGGACTTTCAATCGTGCGCAATGCCGTCGCCTTCCATGGAGGCGAAATCAAGGTCTCGAATATGCAGCCGCACGGGCTCCAGTTCTTCTTCACGCTGAGGAAGTGAGAAGAACTTGGAAACCTTCAAATGCCGGCGCAAAATAAAAGCGCCCGCCGGACGAAACGGCGGGCGCCTTCCCTTTCCACGTCTTCTGAAGACTACCTCTTTGCAAGCTCTGCATCCACGAAGGTCAGTCCCGCCTCGCCGGCGTGCTTTACCTTTGCGAGAATTGTGTCGGCGGTTGCCTCTTCCTCGACCTGCTCGCGGACGAATCCCCAAAGGAAGTCCTGAGCGGCGTTGTCCTTTTCATCGTGAGCCACGGCAACGAGGTCGTCAATGAGCTTTGACACGTGACGCTCATGCTCCGCAACATGCTCGAAGACCTCAAGGACGCTCCCCCAGCCGCAAGGAACGACGTCAATCATCTGAAGCTTGACCTCGCCGCCTCTCTTTATGACGAAATCCGCCATGGAGCAGGCGTGCTCCTTCTCTTCATCGGACTGTTTCTCCATCCAGTGCGCGAAGCCGTCCCAGCCCTCTTTCTTGAGGAAGAACGCCATCTGAAGATATAACTGTGAAGACCACAACTCAGCGGTAATCTGCTCGTTGAATTCTTTCTGAAGTTTTTCTGTAATCATAATCTTATAGTTTTAAAAGTTTAACATCAAAACCGCGTCGATTCGATGCAAAAGCAATGCCATCCTGTTGGAAAATGTAAGCGTTCGACGATATGAAAATTTTATGGGCACAAACACGTGATATATCCGAAAATGATTCATAAATTTGCAGATTATGTGCTTGGGAAACGAAATCCGGCATCGGGCGGAAATAAGCGTTTTTCAGGCCTGAACTTGCTAAGAATCTTGAACTTATGACTAATGTTGAGAATATATTGACCGGGCTTGTTCGTGCCGGGCTGGGAGACGGCTCCGTATGCGGCGGCCTCGTGGCTAAGGCCGCGAAACTCGCGCCGGAAGACTGGGACACGCTCGTAGCCCTTGCCGGCCCGCATCATCTGAGCGGGATTGTCATGGACGGAGTGACAAACTGTCGTGCCGAGGCACAGAATGGCAGTGAACTGAAGATTCCCGACGGCGCGTGGCTCCGTCTCGTCGGAAGGGCTGCCGTGGAGGAGGAGAAATACGAGGCCAGGCAGAACGCCGTGGCGGAGCTCGCGGATTTCTTCTCGTCGAACGGGGTTCCTTTCATGCTGCTGAAGGGATGGGGGCTGAGCCTGTACTATCCGGTTCCGAAGCACCGCAGCTTCAGCGACATAGACATCTGGAACTTCGGGGAATACCGTCGGGCGGACGAACTGGTCTCGGGAAAACTGGGGATAAAGATTTCCAATGACGTGCATCATCACACCAAGTTTGTCTATAAGGGGCTGCTTGTCGAGAACCACTATGATTTCGTCGCCCGCCACGCCCGCCGCAGTGACGCGAGGTTCGATGACTTGCTCAAGACTGTCGTGCGTGAGGAAAGCGGCAGGGAAGTGACCGCCATGGGAGAAAACGGAGTCGAGGGCAGCCTTCTTCTTCCCGGCCCGACTTTGAACGCGCTTTTTCTCATGAGGCATCTTGCCGCCCATTTCGCCGCGGAGCGGGTGAGCATGAGGCATCTGTGCGACTGGAAGCAGTTTGTCGAGCGCGAGGGATGCAATGTCGATTGGACGCGCATCAACGGGATTTATGCCGATTTCTGCATGAAACGCTTCACCGATGCCGTGACGGGCATCTGTGTCCGCTACCTCGGCCTTGACGGCTCCATTGTTCCGGACCGCGTGCATGACGAGTTTCTTGAAGACAGGATTCTCGCGGATGTCCTCAATCCAGAGTTTCCGGACCAGACCATGCCCGCTGACGGTTTCCTCAAGACTGTCATCTGGAAAATCAGGCGTTTCCGCGCCAACAAGTGGAAGCATCGGATTGTCTATCCCGAGCCGTGGGCATGGACTTTCGTCCAGTCCTCCTTCTCCCATCTTCTCAAGCCCAAGACCATCGCGCACTGAGTGGTGCCGCGACTGCCGCCGACGGGCGCACGGTTCTCAAAATACCCATTTGTGGGTATTGCCATCCCCGCCGCGTAGCGCTACCTTTGCAGCATCAATAATCGTTTAGCCATTTTTATGAGATTTGCCGAAAGGCAAGAAAAAAACCGCTTGTGAAGGCGGTTTTTTCTTTTACTGATTATCTTTTTCCCCTTTTACTGCACTATTTCTTCCAAAAGAAATCTATACTCGGAAAATCAGAGACAAATCTGAAGCAGTTTATTCATTGTATATGTTTCTTATTTCGTGTTTCCTAGGCAACAGCCGGGAGGGCGGGGCGCAGAAAAGGATGGGATGCAAGGCGGACGGCGCGGATGAAACCGCAGCAGCCTTGGCGGCTGTGAGGATTTCATCAAGCCGCCCAACGAAGCAGGCCGCCTTTTCTGCGCCCCGCCCGCTACTCCCACTCGATGGTTGCAGGCGGTTTGGAGGAAATGTCATACACCACTCGGTTAACCCCCTTGACCTTGTTTATTATCTCGTTGGAGAGCCGGGCCAGCACCTCGTAGGGGATATGCGCCCAGTCGGCTGTCATACCATCGACAGAGGTCACGGCGCGGAGCGCCACGCAGCTCTCGTAGGTCCTTTCGTCGCCCATGACTCCTACGCTCTGAACCGGGAGCAGGATGGCTCCGGCCTGCCAGATTTTGTCGTATAGACCCGTCTCCCGGAGGATACCGACATAGATGCTGTCAACTTCCTGAAGGATATGGACTTTCTCCTGCGTGACCTCGCCTATGATGCGGATGCCGAGCCCCGGACCGGGGAACGGGTGTCGCCCAATCAGCTTGTCGCTGATGCCCAGCTGGCGGCCGACTCTGCGCACCTCGTCCTTGAACAGGAGGCGCAGCGGCTCCACAATCTTGAGGTTCATCTTCTCCGGAAGCCCTCCGACGTTGTGGTGGGACTTGATTACGACGGCCGTGCCGTTCACCTGGGCGGACTCGACCACATCAGGATAAATCGTCCCCTGTCCGAGCCATTTCACGTCCTTTATTTCGCCGGCGGCCGCGTTGAAGACCTCGATGAAATCCTTGCCTATAATCTTTCTCTTTGTTTCAGGGTCGGTCACTCCGCGAAGGTCGCCGAGGAACCTTTCCGCCGCGTCAATCCCTCTGACATTCAGCCCCATGCCCTTGTAGGACTCGAGCACTTCGGCTGCCTCGTTCTTTCTCATAAGGCCGGAATCCACGAAGATGCAGTGGAGGTTGTCGCCGATGGCGCGGTGCAGGAGCATTGCCGCGACAGAAGAATCGACTCCGCCGGAAAGTCCGAGCACGACCTTGTCGCCGCCGAGCTTTTCCTTCAGCTCGCGGGCAGTCTGCTCGATGAAGCCCTCGCTGGTCCAGTTGCCGGAGCAGCCGCAGATGCCGAGTACGAAATTGCGGAGCAGCTGCGTTCCTTCGGTGCTGTGATATACCTCCGGGTGGAACTGGAGCCCCCAGGTCTGTTCGCCCGTGATGCGGAAGGCTGCGATGTTCACGTCCTCGGTCGAGGCGATGATGCGGTAGGTCGGCGGAACGGAAGTTATCGTGTCGCCGTGGGACATCCAGACCTGCGAGCTTGCGCTCAGCCCTGTCATGAGCGGGTCGGAGCCGTCACGGACATTCATCACTGCGCGGCCGTATTCACGGGTAGGGGACTTCTCCACGCTGCCTCCAAAGAACTGCGCGAGGTACTGTGCCCCGTAGCAGACTCCAAGCAGCGGAAGGCTGCCCTTGATGCCGTCGAGGTTCACTGTCGGCGCGTTTTCCTGTCTCACCGAGCATGGGCTTCCGCTGAGCACTACGCCCTTGACCTCCGGGCCGAAAGGGACGCACGTGCCGGAATCCTCCTGTCTGAATTTATTGTATGGGACAATTTCGCAATAGACCTGCATTTCCCGGATTCTGCGGGCAATCAACTGGGTGTATTGAGACCCGAAATCAACTATTATTATCTTTTCTGTCATATATTTTGTTGGCAGTGTTTATTTAAAGATTTCTCGACTTCACTTCGTTTCGCTCGAAATGACAGAGGGAATCACTGTTTTGCATAAAGATTTCTCGACTTCACTTCGTTTCGCTCGAAATGACAGAGGGAATCAGTGTTTTGCATAAAGATTTCTCGACTTCACTTCGTTTCGCTCGAAATGACAGAGGGAATCTCTGTTTTGCATAAAGATTTCTCGACTTCACTTCGTTTCGCTCGAAATGACAGAGGGAATC
>CAKVAS010000027.1 GCA_934725015.1 uncultured Bacteroidales bacterium | reverse complement strand
TGACAAAATTTTCAAAGAACTTATTTTATTTACTGCCAGAGCCGCTTAGGCTTGGCTATTTTTTAACGAACTATTGATAAACTGAGATGAATAAAAAGGGAATAAAAAAAATATGGCTGCCGCTGCTGGTCGTGGCGTTCGCGGGATTCCGGCTGTTCGGGACTGACGCAGGACGCGGCGTGCCAGTGCGCCGCACGGCCGACTCCCTTGAAAGTCTCCTTTCCGCCGACAGTTCAGCCGCCGTTCTGAAGGACAGTGTCATCCCTGCAGGGGCTGACAGCCTCGGTCTTGCCGAGGACAGTCTCCGGACATCACTTTCAGACAGCATTGTCAGCAAGGCAGACAGCGTGGTTGCACCCTCCGACAGCCTCGACACGCCGCCAGACAGCGCCGAGCAGCTGCTGATAAACCCGGCGGACACCATCCGCATCCCCGACTCCCTTGAGTTCAAGGACCCGTTCAAGTTCAAATACTACATAGCCCTGCGCGACTCGGCGACCCGCGCCTACACCCGCGACACCCTCATCGCCGCAGGCGACACCCTAGAACTGGCAAGGCTCGACTCCCTATATGTCAAAGACTCCACCGAGGTTGCCAAGATTGCCTTCGACAAATGGTACAAAAGCCTAAGCCGCAAGGAGCGCAAGAGGTATGACTACAAGCAGAAGCTTCCGGAGCTGCTCCGGCGTTCCGACAGCATAATGCACCGCCAGGACAGCATCAAGGCCTACAAGGACAGCATCCGCGAGAACACCCCGCGCATCCTCGAAACCTTCGCCTTCCCGGACTCGCTGCAATACAAGCGGATAGTCCTCTGGAATGTCGATCAGGACTTCCAGCAGTTCAGGTACATAAAGCAGGACACGACATTCAACTACTGGTTCAACGACATCCCGCAGCTCCGCAACGACGTGAACGTCACGTGGCAGGGCGTGAGCGGCTCGGCGACCCAATACTACAACTACTTCAAGCGCGAGGAGGAGGACAACGCCATATTCTACACCCCCTACCGCGACTACAGCCACTCAGCCTCCACCCTGCCTCAGTTCAACACCAAGACCCCCTACACCGAACTGGCCTACTGGGGAACCCTCTTCGCAAAGGACGAGAAGGAGGAGATGAACGTCAGGGTGTGGACTTCGCAGAACATACTGCCCGAACTGAACCTCACCCTCGGATTCTACAAGTTCGGAGGCAAGGGCATGCTCCAGAGGGAGGACGTGACCAACAGCAACGCGGTGGTCGGGCTGAACTACCTCGGGAAGAAGTACATGATGCACACCGGATTCATACACAACAAGATAGTCAAGAGCGAGAACGGAGGAGTCACCGACCTTTCGATGATTCGCGACACCACCCTCGACGCGCGTGAGCTTGCGGTGAACCTGCACAATGCCTCCAACGAGATCAAGAAGAACACCCTCTTCCTCGACCAGACCTTCCGCATCCCCTTCAGCTTCATAAACAAGATCCGGGCGAGGAAGGACAGCACCTACACCTATTCCGCCGACACTCTCGACAAGGACATGACCTCGGCATACATCGGGCACAGCAGCACGCTGGACATATACACGAAGAAATATACCGACGAAATCGATTCATCCAATCCGGAGGCCTCAGAGTTCTTCAACGGCGCGTTCTATCTCAACCCGACCTCGTCCGCCGACTCCCTGAGGACGCTGCGCCTCGACAACAAGGTGTTCATGCGCCTGCAGCCGTGGGCGAGCGACGCCGCGCTCTCGAAGATAGACGTCGGAATCGGGGACAAGCTCGCGTCGTACTACAGCTTCAGCAAGGACGTTTATATATCCGGAAAACTGAAAAACACATACCTCAACTCGGCGTATGTCTATGCCGGGGCGAACGGAAAGATAAAGAAATATGTCGAATGGGACGCGACGGGGCGATATACATTCGCGGGATATGAGGTCAACGACTTCCGTGTCGATGCGAACATGAAGTTCAGCTTCTATCCGTTCAGACGGGACAAGTTCAGCCCGGTTGACCTCAAGGTTCACTTCGAGACGGGGCTCAAGGAGCCGGACTTCTACCAGCAGAACCTGCTGACCAACCATTTCCGGTGGAACAACAGCTTCAGCAAGACCTCGACGACCAAGGTGCTCGGGGAACTTGACATTCCGAGGTGGGATCTTGCGGCCTCGTTCGGATACGCCCTGCTCGCCAACAGTCTCTACTATGACAGCCAGGGGATCGTCCGGCAGAACGGGGCGGCGATGAGCGTGATGAGCGCATATCTCAAGAAGAACTTCACTTTCTGGAAGTTCCACCTCGACAATCAGGCGCTGTTCCAGCTCTCGTCGAACACAGAGGCACTGCCGCTTCCTATGCTCGCGCTGAACCTGCGGTGGTACATTCAGTTCCCGGTCGTGAAGAACGTGATGGAGATGCAGATAGGCCTCAACACCTATTTTACGACGTCGTGGTACGCGCAGGGCTACAACCCCGTGCTCGGAGTGTGGTACAATCAGAATCAGCAGAAATACGGCAACTGCCCCTACTACGACGCTTTCATCAACATCCAGTGGTACAAGGCCTGCATCTTCGTGAAGTTCATGAACGCCGGACAGGGATGGCCGATGCAGACGAACGACTACTTCACCGCGCACGGCAACATCTACACTCAGCGGGCGTTCAAAATCGGCATCTACTGGCCGTTCTACATTTCATCCAACAAAAACGGAAAGTCCTCCGCCTCAGGCGGTTCCGCTGCCGGCGGAATCACTGGCGGGACCAGAAGCAGCAGCGGAATAAGCAATGCGGTACGGAGGTAACATCAGACAACGCCACAGGGAACTTCTCACTTTCCTTGCAGGACTTGCCGGTGCGGTTCTCGTCGCTGCGGGGGTGTGGTATGTCCATCATATTGCGACACGCCCCCAGCCAAATCCCCTTGAGGGAAGGGAACTTGAGTGCGTGCTGGACTTCGGACAGTACAAAATCGACGGGGACATACTCTATGCAGGGCTGAGCTACGAGATGCTGCGGGACTTCGCGGCCGAGAACGACTGCAAGGTCAGAATCAGGGCGTTCACACGAAAGGAGAGCAGCCTCGACTCGCTGAGGAGCGGGGCGGCCGACATTGTGGTGCTCCCGAAGTTCGACTCGGTCCTTCATGTCAGCCACATCGACAGCGTGGCGAAGTCACGGCCTGTCTGCAAGGAACTGTGCTGGGTCATGCGACGGGAGGAAAGAGCCGAGATGCGCAGGGTGAACTCCTGGATAGGCGACTACACGAGCCGCGTTGAGTTCGGCGAGATGCTCGAACGCTTCCGTTTCATGCCGTCTTCCTACCGTCCCCACAAGGCCTTTTCCGAAAGGCAGCAGCTCAGTCCCTACGACAGCACCATCCGCGCGTGGGCCGACTCGATAGGCTGGGACTGGAGAATGCTCGCGGCGGTGGTCTATACGGAGTCGAAGTTCGCGATTAACGTGACCTCTCGCGCCGGGGCAAGGGGGCTGATGCAGATTATGCCGCTGACGGTCAGGGTCTATGACGTGAAGGACGTGCTCGACCCGGACGAGAACATACGCGCCGGAGCCAGCTACCTCGGCCGACTCGACCG
The DNA here is from genome assembly GCA_934725015.1 of uncultured Bacteroidales bacterium. Classification (GTDB taxonomy): domain Bacteria; phylum Bacteroidota; class Bacteroidia; order Bacteroidales; family UBA932; genus Cryptobacteroides. Next base: position 23,686 of record CAKVAS010000027.1, on the reverse strand, counting down.
TCTTTTCCGGAAATATGCCACCGGGGACGAGCGTCTCAGATATGTCTTCGCCTCCTACAACGCCGGCGAGACGCGCGTGCTCCGCTACCTCAACGGCATCCCCGAATCCGAGCTGTCCGACTCCGCGCTGAACGCCGACATCGACTCCGCGGCCGTGAACTGCATCACCCCCGAAGAGATGACAAGGATTGACTCCTCCATGACCGCAGGCAGGGATTCCGTAAGCCTCGTTCTGGACAGCAATCAGGGCGGCAGCCCGGAAAGCGACGTGCGTGACACCTCCGGTGACCGCTTCACCACCGGCGAGACCGCGGCCTACATCGACAAAATCTTCGAAAACTACCGCAACTTCTGCCGCATCTGCGAAAAGTAAAAAATGAGATTTGTGCGGAATTCCCGTCAAAACATTTTGAGATTCGTGTCAAAACACCCCAACAATTTGAGATTTGCGCGGAATTTCCGTCAAAACATTTTGAGATTCGTGTAAGACGCGCTGTCTTATGCAGAACAGCGACAAATATCTGATCTACACGAAAGACCTGCGCAAGGATGGAGACATCCTGTACCTCCCGACATACATGACTATGTTCCTATAACAATTTTTTCACACTCCGATTTTTACAGCAGACGGCCCTGCCAGGTTTGGCGGGCGAGGAGGCGGGATTCGAGGAGGCGGAGCAGTTCGGCGTTGCGGATGAGTCCCCAGGGGGTCGCGTTCACGAAGCGCGGGGGAACCTCGCCGGCAAAGCGCTCTATGCAGAGGTCGGGACGGAGGCGTTCGAGCATATCGACGAAGAAGTCTATGTAGCCGTCGAGGGTGAAGCGGATGAAGTCGGAGGGACGGGCGGCATATTCGCGCTCCATGGCGGTGTCCCTGACAATCTGCAGCTGGTGGAACTTTACGGTGGTCAGAGGCAGGGAGTTTATCATCGCGCACTCTTCCAGCATCATCTCACGGCTTTCGCCCGGCAGACCGAGAATGAAGTGCGCTCCGCAGTCCAGTCCCCGGGCAGCGGTCATATCCACAGCCCGCCTCGCCGCAGCGAAGTCGTGTCCCCTGTTCACGCGGCGCAGCGTCGCGTCATAGCAGGACTCAATGCCATATTCCACAATCACCACAGGAGCCTCCAGCACAAGCGGGGCAACAGTCTCCGAGTTCCCATTATGACCGGCTCCGGATGTAGTTATGCCAGTTTCCTCCACCAAACCGCCTTCTATCACAATTTTGTCAGAATCCTTATGCTTAGAATCGGCTCCGGCAGGAGAGCAACCGCAAGAACTGGCAACCTCCCGCCGCCAGCCCTCAAGCACCTTCCCGGCCGCAAGTTCCTGAAGAAAGTCCAGCTTCGCCTCATCCACGCAGTCCGGCCGCGTTCCTATGACGATTCCCACCACCGACGGATGCGCCAAGGCCGCACAATAGAGTTCGCGAAGCCGCTCAAGACTCGCATAGGTGTTTGAATAGGCCTGAAAATAGGCGAGGTACGCCGCAGTGTTGCGGTAGCGTCCCCTGTGGAACTCGATGCCCTCGTCAATCTGCTCCCCTATCGTCTTCTCAGCACGGCTGTAGGCAGGGTGGAACGCCGCGTTGTCACAGAAAGTGCAGCCGCCGAAACCGACCTTTCCGTCCCTGTTCGGGCAGGTGAACCCAGCGTCAATCACAACCTTCTGAAGCCTCGCACCGTAGCGCCGGCGGAAAAAATCCACATACGCGCTGTAGCGGCGTCCGGGAGCGAAAAGTCCCTCCGGCATCATATCCCCGTCCATATTTTCATTCATACCAACCATTTTGCCTCACTCCAGATTTCGCACCGCCTCCTCAAAGTCCTCCCTCGACCCGCGTGCACGGTTCTTTATTTTCGCCCGGTAGTTGTAAATCGTGTTGGCCGAATAGTGCAGAAGCGAGGCTATGCGGCTCGACTCGGTGATTCCAAGCTTAATAAGCGCGAATATCCTCAGTTCGGGGGTCAGGATGTCATCGCCCTTGGGAACAATCTCAGAACCTTCCGTGAGCAGGGCATTGAACTTATCCACGAAATCGGGATAGAGATTTACGAAAGTCTGGTCGAACATCTTGTAGAACTCGAGTATATCGTCATCGACCGGTGCCAGGCTCTCGATTTCGTCCGTCAGAGCCTTGGTCTTTCCCTGTCTGATGCACCTGAGAACCTTGTTGCGGTACTGCCGGGAGGCGCTGATGTTGTCCGACACCATCCCGAGGAACAGAGTTATGTACTCCTGCTTCACCTTGTCCGACTCCTGCATCCTCGCGTTGAGGCTCACCAGCCGGCTGTTCACTGCCACAAGCTCGTGATTCCGGCTGTCAATCTCAAGGTATGACTCCTGAAGCTTCGCCCGCATCGAGTCCAGAATCTGCTGGCGCTTGAAGAGAAACGCAAGGAGCAGGAGCATGAGGACGAACAGCACCGAAATGCACAGGAGAAGAATCAGCGTGAACCTGCTCTGAAGGGCGTGTTTCCGCTGGTAGGCATTCTCGATTTCAGGAAAGAACATCAGTATCTGCCAAGGGCGCAGCTTGCCGTTATAGTGCAGGGCATCCACCATGCAGTGGTCGGCGGCATAGCGGAAGGCCCTGTCGATGTCCCCCTTGTCGAACATTATCCTCGACAGGTCGTTCAGCGAGGCATAGTCCTTAGTAGCGCACATCATGTCCGCTATCGCCGAGCGTATCAGCCATTCCTCAAACACCGAAGAATCCGTGTCCTCGAAACTGTGCGCATAGTAATACGCCGCTTCCGCATATTTGCGGGAATTTTCCTGACTGCACCCGAGCATCCCGCAGGCGAACTCCCTCATGGCCTCGGCATCGCGGGCCTCGTCAGCCTCCTCCCGCTTCAGATTGTACCACTCCCACGTTCCTTCCGCCGTCATCGAAAGCAGAAGTTCACGGAAGGCGTCGCGCCGCGAGAGCTTGTCACCGTAGGACTCGGAGGTGGAAGTATATGCCATCGTCTCGCCCCAATAAGTATGCTCCGCCGCATAATAGTCCCTGAGCGCCCCGTCGGGAATCGCGCGTCCCCGGTAGCGTTTCAGGATGTCGTCCGCCTCGACCTGATAGCCGGCCTTGACATAAACGACCGCCATCCTGAAATCCGTCTCCGCGACTCTTGAGGGGTCATTCATCCGCATCGCGACGGCCCTGTTCTTCCCGAGATACACGACGGCGGAGTCGAGGCTGAACTGCCGGTAACGGTCCGCAATCCTGAGGTTCAGCCCGTAAATCTGCTCCGGCTCGGTCTGTTCGGAAAGCACGTCCTTCAGAACCCGCACCCCGTCCCGGAAATATCCCTCATAGACAGCCTTGTTCTCGAGTGTTTCGTCCAGTTTTTCGAGAAGTTCACCATTCTCCGGAGACGAGCACGAAAAAAGAAAAAAGGGAAGAATGAAAAAAAATATTATGCGCCGGCGCGTGTTCATCTGCGATGTGGTGTTTTGTCGGAAATATCCGTCTTCGGGGATATATTTCCGCGGTTCGGGGAACAAATATATGCAAAATCGGGGATATACCCAATATCATGGAATATATCCCCGAAGAAAAGACTCCGCCTGAGGAAAATCGCCGCAGGCGGTGAAGATTCAGACAGCTACAGCTTGCGGAAGTCGATGGTCACGTCGAACTTGCCCCCGTTGAGAGCCGAGCAGTCAGTGACTGTCATGCGGTAGGTCGCGCCGAGTTCAAGAGGCTTATAAACCTTCTCACCGGCATCGTCCTTGTGATCCACAATCAGTTCGACATTACCGTCCTGAGCGATATACTTCTTCGCCTCATCCGTGAGCGTGACAGTTCCCATCTCATCACCCCAGCCGGCCTGGCCGAAGAGCTTGATGGAGATGTTGTCGTAGCGCCAGCAGTTGCCGACAACGGTCTCATCGTTCTCTTTGCAGGCCACGCCCGTGAACTGATAGACCCCGTCCTCAATCTGCGCAAGGGTGGTCAGAAGCCCGGAGTCCCAGCCGAGCTGCTGAGCCATAGCAGGGTAGCCCACGCCCCAGCCCATGAAGGTAATCGCTTTCTCGTCGGCGTAGGTGGCCGCCTTTCCGTCGGACTTCACATGACGGACAATCACATACTTGTTCTCCACATTCAGCTCGAAAGAGTACCATCCGCTCACGGCGTTAAACTTCAGACCCTCGGCGGTGATTTCAAAGTGATCCCCGTCAAGCGTCCATTCCTGAGGGTTGTCGATGCCGGTAAAGGAGATGACGCTGCCCTTATCGACCTTGACCGCCATGACCTTATAGACGCTCGCGGACATCTTGAGAGCCTTCTCTCCGTTCACCGTGATGTCAAGCCCGGCAGCCGCAACCTCAACCTCCTTGTAGGAAATCTTAGCCGCCTTCACGCCTGCGGTGAGGTCAAGGACAAGCCTGTAGCCCTTCCCGGCCTTGACGTCGGCGACCTCGATGTCTCCCGTGTCAGTCATATTGAATGCAGGAGAAAGCTGCACGGATGCATAGTTCTCCTTCTTGAACTCGCCGCCCCAGCCTTTCTCGCTGTAAAACTTGAACTTGCCGCCGGAAATCGCCAGCTGCCCCGGAACCGCGAGGGTGAACTCATAGACCTTGTCCGAAACCTGAGCCGCAGGGTAGGCGCCGTCATCCGTGTTCCAGCTCGGCCCTATCACCGGCTTTCCGAAATTCTGCCCGATTGCCCAGACGGCTCCGGAACCGTCCTCGGAGAGGGTGAGCACATTGTCCTCATCCTTCATAGGCTCCACCTTGACGAACATATTCTCAGTGTCATAAGCCATCCTGTACAGACCGTCAACGGCACGGAAAGTCACCGTCTTGGTGTCCTTGTCAAGGTCGAAGAAATCCGGGTCGAGCGTCCAGCTCTCCACATTCACGACATTTCCGAACTCCATCTTCTGTCCCTGCCGGTACTGCGTGCAGGACACGACCGCGGCGTTTCCTGTCGGAGACACGGTCAAATCCATGAGATTGGCCTTCAGAGTGTATTTTCCCGCGATGCTGGCTCCGAAAGGAATCAGCTCCGCATCCGCGGCGGCAGTGAGGGACGAGCCGTCCCAGCCGAGGGTGATGACCTCCTCCCCGTTGAATGCCGGAGTGACGAGGTTGGCATTGACATATGCCGGGAAATCTGCGGTGACCTCATAGCTGTAGTCGGCGGTCCTTGCCATCTCATACTTGTTTCCGGACTCGTCCACCACCGTCAGAGTCTCGAAATTCGGCCTGTTGAGAGCGACGTCGAGCGTGGTCTCGGTGATGCCGAGCCCAACGTTCTGAGCCTTGAGCACGAGGCTTGCGGTTCCGTTCGGAATCTCCTTGAGCAGAGGAGCCTGAATCTTCAGCTCATAGGCGCCCTCCTCCTTTGTCCGCAGTGTTTCGGAAGCGACCTCGGTCTCCCCGTAATATAGAAATGCCTTGACCGTCGAAAGCGCGAAGTCCTTGTCGGACAGATTGAGGTTCACCGTGATTTCCGCTCCCATATAAGTGGATTCGGTGCAGGATACCACCTCCATGTCCGGCCCCTTTTCAGCCTTCGTGAAGGTAGGGGTCTTCTCGCAGGAGAAAGCCGCGAGGGCAACGGCGCAGAAGACCGCCGTCATTTTTATGTTCAGTTTCATATCGTATTTCTTTAATTAACACATTATTTGTCTTTCCACAGCGCGGACACGAGGCTCTTCGCCGGCACCTTGAGGTTCACCGTGTAGCTGTCAGCCCCGAACACGACCGTGCGCTCCTCGGAGGAACTGTTGCATACAAGCGCGCCGATGGTGCCGTCCGGATTCGCGAACATCTGCACCTCGGTTCCAGACGGGGCCTCATATCCTTCGATCTTCATCATCCTCGCCCCCGGCTTGACCACCGCGCTCGCATGAACGACATTGTACCAGTGGGAGTTGCGCGTTATCGTCCGGTAGTCGGCCGAACTTATGGTCACGCCGCCGTAGCAGGTCTTGCAGGAGCCGTTGTGGGGGCTGTAGGGGCCGTTCTTGTCGTCAAGCATGAGGTTCCACAGGGTCACGCCGCTGCCTCCGCGCTTGAGGGTGCCGAGGAAAATCGACGAGAAGTCGTTCAGAAGGCAGGATGCGAAACTGTAGTTCCACTCCCCTATCGAGGCCTCGGTGAAATAGATGTCCTTCTCGGGGTTCGCCGCCCTTATGTTGTCCAGTTCCGAAACGTCGCCGCCGTAGCTGTGCCATGCGGAGCCGTCCGCCCACTTGTACGCCTCGGCGTCGGCATAGATGTTAAGGGGATAGTTGCGCTGGTCGGACTTGTTGTCGTAGTTGTAGTTGTGGTCGAACAGGAGAATCTTCACGTCTCCGAAACCGGCCTTTTCGAGCGCCGGGCCGAGAACCTTGATGAATTCCTTCTGGTCACGCCAAGGCATATACATCGACATGGAGTTCCCGTGGTTCAGAGGCTCGTTCTGCATCGTGACCGCATGAATCCTGAAGCCCTCGCTCTCCATGACCTTTATCCACTCCACGAAATAGGAGGCGTAGGCCGCATAGCACGAAGGCTTCAGACGACCGCTGGTCCAGTGAGGGAAATCCTTCTCAAGGTAGGCCGGGTCATAGTCCTCGTAGCCGTAGGAGCCGCCCTTCATCCACTGCGGGCAGGACCACGGAGAACCGATTATCTTCACGTCCGGGTTGATGGCATATATCTCCTTCAGCACCGGGAAGAGATAGTCCCTGTCCTCCGCAGCGACGGCGAAGTTTTCCATACCCTTCTCGTCGCACCATGTGTATTCGTCCTTGAGGCAGAAGTCGGACGCCCCGATGCTGACCCTGATGAGGCTCGAACCGGCTCCCTCAGTCGGGGAGAAAAGCTCGGTGAGAAAAGCCGCGCGATCCTCCGCGCTCATCTTCAGGAGATTGTAGGCGGATGCCGTCGTGACTGCGAGTCCGAAGCCCTCGACCTCCTTGGCGGAGGCGTCCTTTTCGAACTTCACCTGATTCGGGCTCATGCTGCCTGCCTTGGCGAAGCTGAGACCGCTCCTGCGGAAAAGCTGCCGGCCGTCGGCGGTCGTGGTGTAGGCGACGATGTCCGAGGCCGTCTCCTGCGGCGGCACCGGCTGCTCCGTCCCGCCGCCGGCGCCGCCTCCGTCCTCATTCTCGGACGGGGTGCAGCAGCAGGCTATAGGAAAGGCGCAGGCAAGCGCCATGAATAACATTCTTATTTTCAGTCTCATAATCAATATCCGGCGTTAGGTGTCAGACTCGGGTTGTTGTCAAGAGCCGTCTGAGGGATAGGCATGAGGACGGTCTCCTGCGTGAGCGGAAGTCTCGGCTGCCAGTAGCTGTCCTTCTGAGGCATCGCGTCATGGACGGCCTTCGCTCTGTCGAATCCGTGACGGAGCAGGTCATAGAAGCGGAAGCCCTCGAAGGCAAGCTCAAGACGGCGCTCGTGGAGGATTGCGTCAATGGCCTCTTCTTCCGACGCCGGCACAGGAATCCCTGCGATGCCGGCCCTGCTGCGGATGTCGTTCACATAGCCGATTGCGCCCTTGATGTCCCCCGTCTTTGCAAGGGCCTCTGCATGAAGGAGATAGATTTCTCCAAGACGCATGAGTATGATGCTGGAGGCATTGGTCGGAACCTTGTGCATGAACTTGTATTTGTTGCCCGGATAGTAGTTGGACCATGTGGCCTCGTCCTCGCAGATGCAGGCGTTCTTTCTCTCGGTGTCGCCCTCCTTCTCGTATGCGGAGACGAGGTCGCGTGAAGGGGTAATCCACTTTATCCAGCTGTAGCTGTCGCTCGGATTGTAGGCGTTGCGGTGGAACATCATCCACACCCAGTTGCCGCTGCTGCGGGTGAAGGTGACCTCGAAGATTGACTCTGAGGTGTTGCGCACGGCGTCGGTCTCGTCATATCCCCACATCTGTCCGTAGTCATCGACGAGGCTGTAGCCCATGCCCTCGACCGCCGTGCAGTGCTCGGCTACCTTATCCCAGTCGCGGCAGGTCTCCTCGGCATAGATTCTCGCGAGCATTCCGTGCGCGAATCCCTTCGTGAACAGGAACTTGTCGGAATGGTTCACGTCGGGCGCGTTCTCCGCCGCGAACTCGAGCTCTTCAATAATCTGCCTATAGACATCGGCACGCGCAGTCCTTGCTGGATAGTACTCGTGATAGACCTCCTCGATGTTGTCGGCCGTGATTGCCGGAGGAATGGAGTTCACGAGAGGGATGTCGCCCCAAATCTGAGACATCTGGAAGAGGTTCCATGCCCTCCAGCAGTAGGCCTCCGACTTCCATTCGCGCCATTCCTTGTCGGTCATAGTCTCGTCGGCCGCCTTGATGCGGTCGATGTTGAAGATGATGTTGTTGCAGTTGCTGACCTGACCGAGATACCAGTCCCAGTCCCTCTGAACGTTCTTGTTCTCGCCGTCCTGACGGTTGGCCTCGATTGCCATCAGCTCACCCGTGCCGGGGTTTCCGCCGTAGGCGTTGTCGGCGCGGCAGTCCGCATAGACGAGCCAGTCAAGATAGCCCTTTTCCTGAATGTCCTTGGTCCAGTCCTGATAAATCGCGTTCCTCAGACCCTCCATATCGGTCCTCGTCTTGTACTGCGACTCTCCGCCGTCTTCCGTAACCTCGACATTGCCCTCATTGTAGCCCGTCTCCGGGAAGAGGTTCAGGTCGCAGGAAGAAAGCGCAAGCGCCGAGAGCATGGCTGTAAAAATATATTTCGTCTTCATATCTCAAAATCTTTAGAATTCAACGTTAACTCCGAAAAGAACGGTCTTCACGCAAGGGTAGGTTCCCCAGTCGATTCCCATGTTCGTGGCGGACGAGTACTGGCTCATCTCGGGGTCGTAGCCCGAATACTTCGTGAAGGTAATCATGTTGTCGAGGGTGACATAAGGACGTATCCTCGAAATGTTCGCCTTCTTCAGAGCCGGATGAACGATGTCATAAGAAAGGGTTATATTCTTGACTTTCAGATAAGAACCGTCCTCGACCCATCTTGTGGAAGCCTTGAGGTTGTCAAGCTCGCCTGCCTTAGGGATGTCGGTAACCTGGCCCGGAACCCTCCAGCGCCTTACGGCATCCTTAATCTGATTGGAGCCGTTGTACATTCCTATCATCTCTATCTTCGAGGCGTTGTAGATGTCGTTGCCCACCGACGAGGTGAGAAGGAAGCTGAGGCTCAGGCCCTTCCAGCTGATGGTGTTGGTCATGCCGGCGGTGAACCATGGGTTCGCGTCACCGATGTAGTGCTTGTCGGAAACGTTAATCTTGCCGTCGCCGTTGCGGTCCTCATAGATCACCATTCCCGTCTCGGGGTCAACGCCCTGCGCGGTATATCCCCAGAACTTGGAAAGCGGCTCTCCCGGAGTCATCCTCACGACATACTCGCTCAGTGCCTCGGAGGTCTGGGTGTAGTAATAGACCTGCTGGAGGGAAAGCTTCTCAAGACGGTTGCGGTTCATCGAGATGTTGAAGTCGGTCGTCCACTTCCATTCGTTCCTGTCGATGTTCACAGAACTGAGCGCAAGCTCGAGTCCCCAGTTCGACATCTCGCCCTCGTTCCTGTAAATCGAAGGGTTAGGAGAAGGGAGAGGGACATTCATAAGGAGGTTCTTCGTGTATTTGTAGTAGCCGTCAAGGGTCACGGAGAGCCTTCCGCCGAACATTGACCAGTCAATTCCGACATTGGTCTGGGTGGTGGTCTCCCAGGTCAGGTCCCTGTTCCCGATGTTGGTCTTGGAACCGAGGGTCGGCACGGCGTCGGCGTTCTCGGCAACCGTCCAGTCGGAATAGTTCATGCCGTACATCTGCACCCACGCGTAGTCGTCCAGACCGGACTGGTTGCCCTGCTGGCCCCATCCGGCGCGTATCTTGAGGTCGTCAATCCAGCTGATGTCCTTCATGAAGCTCTCGCCGGAGATTCGCCATGCCGCCGAAACCGACGGGAAGAGTCCCCAACGATGACCCGGGGCAAGCTTCGACGAGCCGTCGGCACGGAAGTTCGCCGTGATGTAGTAGCGGCTGTCGTAGTTGTAGGAAACGCGCGCGAGGTAGGACATGATGGCCCATTTCGCATAACCCTGCGACTGTCCCCTCAGACCGCCCTTGTTTCCGCCGTTGAGTCCGAAGATGACGTTGTCGTAGTCCGGGGAGAAGTGGCTGCGGGAGCCGCTGAGGTTCTCCCAACGGGAAGTGGTGGCGGAAGTTCCGGCCATGGCCTCGAAGTTGTGCCTGACGTTCCATGAATTGTTGTAGGTGAAGATGTTGTCATAGACCATCCTCATGTCGTCGCTCCTCGTGGAAGTGGCCTCCCCGTGCTGCGTGCGGCCGTAGGAAGTCTTGATAGGGTCGAGGAAGCTGTAGTCGTGTACCCACCTGCGGTCCATGGTCACGGTCGATTTGAACTGGAAGGTGCGGTGGAACTTGATGGTGGCGTGCCCTGTGAGCAGGAGACGGTCGGTCTGCGAGTAGTTGTTCTCGGTGCGGGCGAGGTTCTCGGAAGGAGTCGTGAGGTTGGCTCCGTAGAACTCGGTCCAGTACCAGGAAGGGTTGGTCTCGCTCCAAGGCTTCGCGTAGGTCGGGGTGTTGATTACGGAAAGCACGACACCGGCGCGGTTGGAGCCCGTTCCGGAAATGATGCCGTTGTTCCTGTAGTGCGAATAAGCTACGTCCGCGCCCACGTTTATCCACTTGAACAGGTCGGAGTCCATGCTCGCCTTGACGTTCACCCTCTTGTTGTAGGCGACAGGAAGGATTCCCTTTTCGTCGGTGTAGCCTCCGCTGACGTAGTAGCGCATCTTGTCCGTAGCGTTGGAAACGGAAAGCTGATAGTTCTGGTTGATTCCGGTCCTGTAGGTCTCCTTGAACCAGTCGGTCTCGTCCTTGAGCCCGTCAGGAAGGGAAACGGTGCCTATCTCGTCCATGAGTTCCTTATATTCCTGAACGTTCAGCACCTCGTAGGTCCGCGCCACATTGGCGAGTCCGACGGAAGCGTTGAGAGTAATCTGCGGGCCGCGGCTCTGCTTTCCCTGCTTCGTGGTTATGAGAATGACGCCGTTCGCCGCCCTCGAACCGTAAATCGCGGCGGACGAAGCGTCCTTGAGAATCTGCATCGTCTCGATGTCCTGAGGGGAGAGATATGCAATCGCATAGTTTCCCGTTCCGACAGGAACGCCGTCAACGACATAGAGAGGGTCATTGGAAGACGCTATTGACGAGGCTCCGCGCACACGGACCGTCATTCCGCTGCCCGGAAGTCCGCTTGTCTGCTGCACAGTGACGCCGGCGACCTTTCCCTGAAGGAAACCGGAGGCCTCGGTGACCGGACGCAGCTGCATATCCTCATTGGAAACCGTTGAAACGGCCGTGGTGAGGTCGCGCCTGCGTACCGTACCGTAGCCGATGGCGACGACCGCGTCGAGGGCTATCGCCTCTTCCTGCGCCGTCACATTGATGACGCTCCTGCCTGCAACCTGCTCTACGACAGTCTTGTAGCCAAGAGCGTTAAACTCTACTGCCCCCCCTGAGAGGAAAGATTCAGAAGATAATTGCCGTCGGCATCAGTAGTGGTACCATTCTGTGTACCCTTCTCCATCACGGTCATCCCGATTACCGGATTGCCCTGAGAGTCAACTACAGTGCCCCTGATAGAATGCTGCTGCGCGAACGCGGTGAATCCTGCGACCAGCAGCACAACCATAGTAAGATATTTTCTCATGCGGTTGATTATTTAGTTTGTGTTATCAATACCCCGAGGACACTCCACGGGTCATCGCAAAGTTATGCATTTTGCCTTTCGGATGTTCATCGCCTTCGGGCATAAGTGGACGATGTGGGTATGAAAATATATACATCAATTTGACATTCAATGCATTGAAAACGGGGAAAGCCGCAAATAAGTGGATATATATTGATATGTTTTTATCTGCTCCGGTCTCATTTTTCGTCATGATTGCGAAGATTTTGAGTAAATTTGCCGTGTATATAATATATAGGTATATGGATGTTCAAAGACTTTCGGCCTTCGCCGCAGCGATGATTCTCTCGGCGACGATGTTTTCCGCGACGACGGCTCTTGCCCAGGATGCACAGACTTACGAAAAAGGAAATGAGGGGACTCCGGCGCGGCGGTGGGGAATAATAGACTTCTCCGTCTCATACCTGAGGCAGTCTCCGGACTATGAATCCGCGCTTGAGACTCAGGAACTGATGGGAACGCCGGTGGAGATTGTCGGGGAGCAGGGCTACTGGCTTCAGGCCAGGACTCCGCAGCCATACACGGCATGGTGCACGGACAAGGGGGTGCACGAGGTCGATGAGACCGGGATTGAGGAGTGGACTTCCGCCCGCAGATACATCGTCGTCTCGCCGCACTCCGCCGTCTATTCAGAAAGGACAAGCCGCTCGGACGTGGTCTGCGACCTTGTTGAAGGCGACATCGTGCGTGCCGTGCTCGGAAAGCCGCAGCCCAAGGCGCATCCTCAGGGACTGCCGGTACGCAGGAACGGATGGGCAAAGGTGGAAACTCCCTCGGGACGGGCCGGATGGGTGAAGACCTCCGACATCAGGGATTTCCGCAAGTGGGCATCGGAAAGCGCGGCGACGGAAAAGACCGTGGTGGAGACGGCCATGCGCTTTGTCGGGACTCCATACCTGTGGGGCGGAATGTCCCCGAACGGCTTTGACTGCAGCGGGCTTGTGCGCTTCGCCTATTTCATGAACGGGCTGCTGCTCCCGCGCAATGCCAACCAGATGGCGTTCTGCGGCCGCCCGGTGCCGGTGTTCGGGTGTCAGGCAGAGGAGCCGGGCGACGGTTCGGAGGGACACCTCGCAGGCATCCACGAGGAAGAGCACCGCGCTGAGCACCCAAAGGAGCAGTACCAATTTTGCGCAGACAGCCTCAGGGCCGGAGACCTGCTGTTTTTCGGGAAGCGCGGCACGGACGGCACTCCGGACAGAATCACTCATGTGGGTCTCTACATCGGGGACGGACGTATGATTCACTCCTCACATCTGGTCAGGGTCAATTCCCTCGTTCCCGGAGAAGCCGACTATTACGAGAATGCCCGCAGGCTACTCTCCGCCGTCCGCATCATCGGGCATGAAGACGAAAGCCGCGACGGGCGCTTCAAGGCGGAGCGGACGAGCGACTCAATTTACTATTTCAGATAATAAGCCCCCCCCGAATCTGAGGCAACTTGTTCCGTCATATTACCAGACACAAAAAGCGGGCAGGTCATCGAACCTGCCCGCCTCTAACTTCAAGTCTCTCAACTATTTGCTTACCACTGCGCTGAGCTTCTCGCAAAGTTCGTCAAGCTTCTCGAACATCTCCTTGCGGACACCGGCAAAATGAGCGGCCGGTTTTACGCCCTCAGCAGGATGGTTTACCTTGTCCTTGAGATTGTTATAGAGATCAACGGCCTCGTCAATCACCTTGGCGAGTTCGTCGTTGTTCTTGCCCGGGTTAAGTGCAGCGAAAAGAGTGCAGTCGTCAATGAATTCTCCGACGAAGTACTCGATGTCTTTTTTGATAACTCTCAGATTCATAATCGAATTTAATTAAATTTATTTCTTCTCACAGGCGACCGAGGCATTCTCAGCCGTCACCGCGCAACGCGGCTGCAAATGTAAGACAAATTATCGTCTTTCGCAAATCAAATCTGACCGGCCAGATGGCGCTCCCAAGCCCATGCCGAAGCCAGAGTCTCCTCGACGCTGCGCTCAGCCTTCCAGCCGAGTTCCTTGTTGGCGAGGGAGGTGTCAGCCCAGATTGCCACGACGTCACCGGCACGGCGCGGCGCGAACTTGTAGTTGAGCTTCACGCCGTTTACCTTCTCGAAGGCATTGACTAGCTCAAGGACTGAAACCGGACGGCCGGTACCGATGTTGAAAATCTCGTAGTCTGCCTTCATCTTCTCGTCGAGCATCCTTGAGACTGCGGCCACATGAGCCTTCGCAAGGTCCACGATGTCGATGTAGTCCCTCAGGCAGGTCCCGTCAGGAGTCGGATAGTCGTTGCCGAAGATGCTCAGGCAGGCGCGCTTGCCGATTGCGGTCTGCGTGATGTACGGGACGAGGTTGTTGGGCACGCCGCGAGGCAGCTCGCCGATGAGTGCGGACGGGTGTGCTCCTATAGGGTTGAAGTAGCGCAGGGCTATTCCCTTGACCGGGCCGTTCTCAGCCTTGCCGGCTTCCACTTTTGCTCCGTAAGCCGCGGATGCCTTCACCACGTCGCGGAGAATGTCCTCGCAAATCTGCTTGGTGTTTCCGTAAGGCGAGGTGGCGGGCTGCCGAGGAGACTCCTCAGTTACAGGGAGCTTGTCCGTCTCGCCATAGACGGTGGCCGAAGAGGAGAAAAGCACGTTGCAGCCGCCGTGGTGCATGGACGCGTTCAGAATGTTCAGGAAAGAGTCGAGGTTGTTGCGGTAGTATTTGACAGGCTCCGCGACAGACTCGCCCACAGCCTTGAAGGCAGCGAAATGAATCACCGCGTCTATCTTATAGCGGCTGAACAGCCCATCGACCGCGGCATCGTCGCAGCAGTCAATCTTTTCAAAAGGAATGTCGTCACGTCCAGTGATTTTCTTCACGCCCTCGAAGCAGGTCATGTCGCAGTTGGACATATTGTCGGCGACGACGACATCATAGCCGGCACCTATCAGTTCCACGGTCACGTGGCTGCCGATGAATCCGGCGCCTCCGGAAACCAAAACAGTTTTCTTGCTCATAATTACATAGTTTGATTTTGAGGTGGCAAATATACGGATAATCGTCTAAAATTTAAGACAGAATCTGAGCTTTTTTGACTAAATTTGAAGCCGGACAGACTCCGTGACAGGGCTTTCCGGCCATTTATGCCCATGCCGAATGTAAATGACCGACCGGCACGGCAAAATGCTCCTCAGTCTCATTTCAAAATCTCTCAGAAGGATGAACAGAAGAACAATGCGGCTTGTCGCCATAATGACAGTAATTTTCGCCGCCACTTCCGCCGCGGCACAGAACAGCAGCACGGCTTCCGCCCCTGCAAGGACGCAGAAGGTGTCCGCTCCTGCAAAGACGCAAAGGCAGACGATGCCCGTCCTCGATGAGGCTCAGGTGGGGTTATGCGTCAGGAAAGTCTCGGGAAAGGCGCTCACGGAAGAGGAGGCGGGAAAAAACTTCCTGCCGGCGTCAAACCTGAAGCTCGTGACCTGCGGTGCCGCGCTTGAATGCCTCGGGGCGGATTTCAGGTTTCAGACCACGGTCGCATATTCCGGCAAAATAGGTGACGACGGAGTGCTCTACGGAGACCTCCACATTGTCGGCGGCGGTGATCCGACGCTCGGAGCCTCCGACCCGTATGCAGCGCCGAGGGACAGCCTGTTCGCGAGATGGACACGGGCGGTGAGGGCTGCCGGGATAAGGAGCGTCGCGGGAAGCGTGGTCGGGGATTCGCGCAGGATGCCCGGCGAGGTGAACGGGAGCTGGATGTATGAGGACATGGCCACCGGCTACGGAGCCGCGTGCAGCGCCCTGATGTTCAACAGGAACTGCCTCGAACTCGAACTGCGTCCAGGAGCCGCAGAAGGGGAGCCGGTCAATGTCGGCGCTGACGCGAAGATTTTCCGGAAAGGGGACTTCGGTCAGACTTCAGGCAAGTGCGGGCAAGGATGTTCCGGCAAGACTACGGGCGAGCGTCAGGAAAGAGATGCCGCAGCAGCTTCAAGCAGCTGCCATGAAGGTGACGCCGCAGCAGCTTCAAGCAGCTGCCCAGAAGGTGATTCCGCCGCTGCGGTCCTGACTCCTGAAGAGGCTCCATGGATGACGATTGAGAACCGCTGCGTTACGGGGCCGTCCGGAAGCGGAGACCAAAGCTACCTCTTCATCTCGGAATTTGCCCCGGCCGCCCGCCTCGGAGGCAGTTTCGCCCTCGGCAAGGCCTGCAAGACCGTCAGCTACAACAACCCGTTCGCCGACTTCAGCTGCGCATACGAGTTCGCCCTGCACCTCGCCGGCGAGGGCATCCCCTGCAAGGCCGTGACAGCGACCTCATCCTGCCATCCGACAGCGGTGTTCCGCACCGCCGGGGAGGCTTTCGGATTCAGCGCCTTCGACACCTGCGGAAGCCTCGCATATTCAGGGCATTTCGCCCCACAGGACTCTCTCACGACAATCACGGTAACATATTCCCCTCGCCTTTCCGAAATCGCGCGAGAAACCCTGCGCGTGAGCGACAACCTCTACGCGGAAGCCCTTCTGCGGGCGCTCACGCTCTCGGACTCCGCCAACCCTCATTTCAGCGACGGCACGGAAGAGGCACTGGCATTTCAGGCGGTTCTTCTGAAAGGCCTCGGGCTGAACCTGTCCCGCACACGTCTCGCCGACGGCAGCGGCCTCTCGCGCAAGAACAGCGTCAGCCCCTCATTCATGGTCAACTTCCTCACCGCCATGTCCTCCCGCCCCTGCTTCAGCGATTTTCTCGGAGCCATGAACACTCCCGGCCCCGACGAAGTCCTGCTCGGCACATCCGCCCCGGCGACCCGCCGCCGGATAAGGCTCAAGAGCGGTTCCATGACCGGCGTCCGCTGCTACAGCGGCTACATCCTCCCCGAAGCCTCAACTCCCCAAGCGACCTCCAAATCAACTCGGAACGGCGACATCACGGTATTCTCAATAATGATAAACGACACCACCCTACCCCAGTCCAAACTCCGCGAGCACATCGAAAACCTCCTCCGCCCCTACCTCTAACGGCATCGACCAGACAAGAAATGACAGATATTTTCAAACAATATTTCGCCGCGAACGATATTTTTTATATCTTCGCGGCAGAATATTTTGCTTATGAAGTCATTGATAATTGCAAGAGAGAAGGAACAGGCGATGCTCGGGCGGCTTCTGGAAGAGCCTACAGCGCAGCTACTTACCGTTTTTGGAAGAAGACGAATCGGAAAAACATTTCTGATTCGGGAATATTTTGATGACAACTTTGCATTCAGGCACACGGCTGTATCACCCTTGGAATTCAAGGAAAAGGATGAGAAACTTCTGAATAAGATTCAACTGGCGGAGTTCGCGCACTCGCTGGAAAAATATGGGGCAAAGCCCGACTGCCAACTGACAGACTGGTTTGACGCGTTTCATAAATTGGAAGAACTGCTGGAACGCAAGAAAACCAGAAAGAAGATGGTTGTATTCATTGACGAAATGCCTTGGCTCGACACAAATAAATCCGGATTCATGTCCGCATTTGAACATTTTTGGAATGACTGGGGCTGCGGGAAGCACAACCTGCTTATGATTGTCTGCGGAAGTGCCACGACATGGATGCTGGACAAACTAATTAACAACAAAGGAGGATTATATGGACGCACCAATCGTGAGATGCATATGCATCCTTTCAATCTGAGTGAAACGCAGCGCTATTTCGAAAAAAGAAATATTCACATGGACCGTTATGATATAATGCAGACATATATGATGATGGGAGGTGTGGCCTACTATATGTCGTTCTTCGAGTCAGGCAAATCTTTGGCGGAGAACATTGACAGCGTGTTTTTCAGCGAAGGCGGGTTTCTTCTTTCTGAATATGACCGTCTCTTCACCTCACTCTTTGCCGACAATAACAACTACAGAAAAATCGTCGAATCTCTTGCTGTCCTCCGCTACGGGGCAACAAGAAGCCAAATTTCCCAAGCCACAGGAATATCGGAAGGCGGCGGGCTCAGCACAATGCTAAAAGCCCTTGTCAAGAGTGACTTAGTCACAACATATTACAATTTCGGAGAGACAAAGAGGAATCTCTATTATAAACTCACGGATATGTTCTGCCTGTTCTATTTGGGATTTGTCAGCAAGAACCCGACAAATAACCACCATTATTGGCGTGACAACCAGAACTCGCCGAAACTGAACCGCTGGCGTGGAATCGCATTTGAAGACCTATGTTTTGTTCATCAGGAACAGATTCGCGCCGATTTGGGCATAGCAGGCGTACAGGCGGAGATTTATCCATGGAAAGCATCCTCTGACGGCGATATGCCGGGGGCACAGATTGACATGCTCATCGACAGGGCCGACCGTGTAGTCAATATGTGCGAAATGAAATTCTCCAGAGATGACTTTGTCATAGACAAAGACTATGACGCAAAACTGAGGAATAAGATAGAAGTTCTTCTTTCCGCGACAAAAAACAGAAAAAATATCCAGCCGACACTCGTAACCACCTACGGGCTCAAAACGAATATGTACAGCAATCGGATTCAGCGTGTCGTGACCATGGACGCGCTATTCAAATAAATATGATCGCTTTGGACTTTTCGGCGAGTTCGATGTAGTTATTTCTTTAGGAATTCCTTTAAGGAGATAGCGGTTATGCCTAAACCCAAAGCTCTTGTTTGAAGGACATTGTCTGATGTCAAGAGTATCGGATGTTGGTTTTCTTGTTGATGCTTCAAAGCGACAGACAGAATCATACAGTCAGCATTATTAGTGTCAAAGCCGGCTGGAAGCAGTGCTAAATCTGCATCTTCCATTTGAGAAAACTTCTGACGGAAGGCAGCGCAAATGTTTCTTGCCGCAGAATTCAGAGCGACTTTATCTATGCTGTTCTTAAGTTTCAATTTATCAAGTTCGTCCAACACCTTCGAAGGTATAATCACTTTATATTTTGATCCTATCTTGGATATAATATCCGGGCAGTTTACAAATACATTGGTATCTACTATATAAACATTTTCTTTATCAGCCGCCAACTCAGTTCTTTTTCGTTCAAACTTTGAGAGGTCAATCTTCCCGACCACATTTACTCCAATACCACCAGCCTCAATTCTATGCGGTTCGTTAACCCCCAGTTCCGCAAATTTGTCCTCTTGAGCCTTTAACAGATACTTCCTCACATTTTGGGACATGTTTTGCCTTAGAATGGATTGGTCAGCAACAATAATAGTGCTGTATATTGACCTTGAAGTTGCTACATTGAACAATTCGTCATCAAGCGAGTATCCCAGTGATGCGTTTGGTATAAAGAATATGCAGTAGTGTACTGTCAGACCTTGCACTCGATCAACAGTCTCAATTTTCACATTTTCCGGAATAGTGCCCGATGACCATGTTAGAACAAAACTCTTCTGAAGTTCACGTACAGATTCCCTAAACTTGCAAAGTATAGCAATTTCTGCTTTTGGGGTATTGGTCAGAATCTCCTTGGCTAAGTCACATATGGCTTGAATGGCATTGGCTGGTTTCTTGTCTCCCACCTTCATGTCAATGTTCATGACAACAGGTCCGCCACGCTTATCAATCAATGCCAGATTTGAAGGAACGTTACTTATGCTTGATGCAGAACGTAAGTGATTGCCATAGAATATCCCTGTACTTTCAGCTGCACGAGGCATTAGGCGATACGTGTCACTGAACATATACGATGGAATCTCAAAGTTGTCGCAGAGCGTACTGAACCCTTTCACTATAGGCCCCCAGTTATTGTCTTTGATGACTTCGTCATTCATCATCACAATCGGAGACAACTGGTTTTGATCCCCCACCCAGATTGTTTTCTTGCCAAGTTTACAAGATGCCGCAATCATAGGGAGCAAAGACTGGCTGGCTTCATCGATAAGGACATAGTCAAATGGCGGTTCTGCAGCCTCCTTGCCCCAATCGCTGGACACATAGAAAGTTGCCAATGAGAGTTTTCCTGAGGTTGCATTACATTTATTTTCTGCAATGGGAAGCAAACCTCGTATTTCTTTGCTCTCATCTATTGTCATACTCGTTTTAGAAACTCTGCCATCCAATATAAAAGGCTTGATGTCATCTTTTTTAGCCAACTCCATCAGAGCCTGGTTTGTGAAAGCAGTGACCAAGACACTCTTATTGTCCCTTAGCAGAATGGCTGTAAGTTGTGCCATCTTAAAAGTTTTCCCCGTTCCTGGAGGACCTTGTATTGCAATAGCATCTGAAGTGTTCAATTTTTCTCTAACAATGGACACGAAATCCATTTTTGAATCCACTATTGTTGGATACCAATCTCGTTTCTGCAAATCAAAATCGAGTATGTGATTTGCTCTTTTATTTGATTTGTCTCTCACAATATCTGTGAGATTCAAGATGTATTTCAGCGGAGGATCTTTAGGGCCAAAGGCAACGATAGGTTTGTCCTGGTCAAGCAATGCCGCAAAATCAATTGTGAGGTTCTTGACCCCAATAATGCAAAAATCAGGGTCTTCTGATTTGGATATCCAGATGCAATTTGCTTCCGAGTAATCTCTTTGGAAATCAGTGCGTAAGTCTAACCAGGAGCGATCTCCCCAGTTCTTGAAACTGCCCATATCTCCGACAAAATAACAGGCTGTCCAGAAGGAGTTTCGCCTGGGCATATTATCTGAGAACCGGAGTTTAAAAACAGCAACACCATTGTCTTGGAATTTAAGGAATTTGCCGACAAAGACATCCCCATTATTTTTCAAAATCAGAGCTTTGGTTCTGATTAGATCCTCATATTGGCTTTTCTGAACTCTTAACTCGGAGTTCAAAAATCTTTCGTATTCTTTCCTGTCGTACATCATAACTAAATGTCATCATCTGTAGCTGCGGCTTGAAAACCGTCATGCTTGTTATACATTCCACATATAGAGGCTGCTTGAGCAGAAAGGTCAAAACTCTCGAAATCGAAATGCAGTTCTTTGAAACAATGCATAGCCTGAGCGAACTCTCGTATTCTTTCTTCCACATCAAGATTTTTCGTACTAAACGACACGGAAACACTCGATTGGTTCCTCAAAAGATCCTCAGGGTCAATTTCTTTAATATCCGTCCCCGTAAAGACCAAAATCTTTGCATGATATTCGGATATATAATCCCATTCCTCAACTGTTATCTTAAACGGAGCCGATTCCATTTTGTGACTCTTGAGAACAAACGTTTTTTCTCCTTCCGGTGTCGTAACTCTTAACCTCGTGTCACAATATGGCTTGCCATCAGCGTCCATTTCGCCATAACCATGAGGAAATTCCCAGTCTGGTTTAATGGACTTAAGGAATCTTTGAGCTTCAAGTTGAGCTTCTATACGTTTCTTTTTCTCAAGGTCTTGAGCGTCACCTAATCCAAATTTTGCTTCACCAGTTAATGTTTCGATACGTTTATTAAGGTCGGCGATCTGCTGCTTTAATTCCTTGATTTCATCAGAAAGTTGCAGATTCGTATCGGATAAATCCTTGATTTCTGAACTGTTCTCAATCACGAACTTAAGTTGGTCTTCTGACAATTTGCTATTCAGTGTTAGCATCAGTTCTCGCTTTTCTTTATTCCAGACTACATTCATGAGAATCTTCTCCTTGTCTCCAAAGATTCTCGGAAATTTCTCTTCGAATATGCCTTTATGCTTGTCACCCCAGGCTTCTATCAACAATTGAGAAGCCTCGATGAATTTAGGATCCTTCCAATTTTCAGGATTCTTATATAATTCTGCTACCTTTTCGTCTATCAACGCATATGCAGTGTCTGAATTTAAACAGTTATGAGGCTGCAGCTGGCAGCGAGAATCCATAAGGACGCTCCGATAGTCTTCTCTTTCTCCCACAAGGAGGCAAATAATGTTTTTGATGGTATCGTCTATTTTACCATCTTCCTTCTTTAGGCTTTTGAAAGAGCAGAACTCGCCTTCTTGATTTGGAAATATCTCATGAGCATCATAAGATATTCCCGATTTTTGCAAGAAATCATAGAATGCATTGAGTTGCTCAAGTACATATAACTCACCTTTATTACCCAACTGCTCGTTTAAAGTTTCCATTTTAGCAGCAGACTTAATCCTGTCACTTATCATACCGGCAACGAAGAAATTGGCATCCTGCCATAAATCTTTCGAAGAGTAATTAATTGTATTACTAAGCGGCACAACTTCTGATTCAAGAATGTTGAATGCTGTTGTATATAAAGAATACTGACTCTTCCAGGTCTCTGTTTCTTTATCAGAGGGGATTAGACTCAAGAGATACAGAGCTATCTTGTTTAGGACAGACTGAGGGAACTTGAAGTACTTTCCGTTAATCGGATAAGGAAATGAACTATAATAGATATTCTCTGAGCCAAATCTATTTTTTAACTCAGTCGCAAAAGAAGCGATATCTTTTTTCTGGTTGATGGCAAAATGTGAAGCCTCTATATCCTTATGCAAGAGGATATCCTTGTAGATGAGTGAGATACTATCAAACTCTGGCACTTTTAATGTCTCTGGAACACCATCGTCTTCATAAAGCTTGTTTTGTGCACAAAATTTGCCGTTTTGATTAGGCAGTACCTTGTATGTATTCAGTTTGTTGACATCAATTCTAAGTGATTTCAGTGAATTATTTAGCCATTTGCCATCCAATCCTTCAGGCAGTCGGTTCAAATCACCGAAATTATTTAGAGATTGGAGGATATAGGTCACTAACCATGTATCTAACTCAGACCATGCTCCTTCCAAGAGACTATTATCCTCTATAAGGTTAGCCTCGGATAATGCAAACAGAGATTTTGCAATGTTGAAGAAGTCTTTTCTCTGAGAAATAAACTCAGGTTTGTACTTCTCGGTGTCTGTGGGGAGTACAGAAAGCAATGGCAGAACATTTTGTAGCTTGTTTTGTGAAGATGCGCTGTCTATAAAAGCCTTTGCTAGTTTGTTGATATCTGCACTATAACTCTGTGAATTGTATTTTGCGTCCAACGTTAGCGCAGTAATTTCATTGTGTAAGAGATTGGGTTTTACATCCTTACCTAACTGAAACAGCAGATTAATCACGAATGTAGTTACCTTTTCTCCCTGCTTGAAGTTTTCAGCATCCTTCTTCAAGAAATCGCCATTCATGTTTGGAAGTAAGGCATACTCCTTAAGGTAGCGCTCATCGTAAGTAAACACATGTGCCAAAAACTTGTTGTACCAATCAGGCAGAGTAATTCCCTCTAGAATGATTTCTCTCCAATTCTTTTTCCTGTCAACATCTTTACACAAGTCTTCCGTGTTCCAAGTATCCAAACCATCTTTCCAGACATATTGAGACCACTCGTGATTTCCTTTAACAAGTTTGTCAGGATAAAGAGCCGACAGAAGAGTGAATAATTCTCTTTCATTTTCTGATTTATCCTCCCTTACAATGATGCAATCAGAGAGTTTTTTGTACTCTCCTGTTTTATATGGTTCAGCAATGGAATATTTAAGAAGTACATCACGATAGTTCTTAATGACATTGTCGGAGTACCATTGGGCATCTAGTTTCTCGTGATTTTTAGCCTTCTTTAATCCATTTGCTAATAAATAAAGTTTGCCAAATTTGTTAGAAGACAGATAAGAAACCAAATTCTCATACAAACGGAATACTTTACTATAGATAATTTGATTAATTCCGACTTCGGATATGTTGTTGTGCTCTTCATCCCAGTTTTGTCCAGCAAGCAAGAGACTTTGCTTATATACATCTTACGCAGTAACTTCTCCGTAGCATCCCTGGTGACACTCGGTGGTGCGATTCTCTTCATGTCCCCCTCCATGATATCTATATATTTGAGGAATTATACTTGCTATTGTTTAAGTCAATATTGTGCTAAAAATACAAAACAAATTTACAAACATCTTCTCAAAGACACAAGTATATTTAGGCAAATCCAATCTCTATTGCACGGCTCTTTCATTTAAGATTCCATTGCCGACTTAAAAATGTTGTTATTTTATAGCGAGTGTGCCTCGGATGGAGA
>CAKVAS010000026.1 GCA_934725015.1 uncultured Bacteroidales bacterium | reverse complement strand
GTGCTTCCGTCGGAACTTTTAGCAGCCATAAGAGCTGCCTTCGAGTCGAAAGATCCCTTCACCGCAGTCTGTTCTCCCTTGAGGGACACGACTTTGATTTCGCCCGTAACGGCATCTATCGTCGCTGCCTCCTGATATGGATACAGCACGGTGTAAGAATCCGCAAGTTTTGTGACCTTGCCCTCGAACTTGCCCGTCGGACTTCCTGCGCCTTCCTTGAGAGTGAACTTACAGTTGACACCATCCCCGTCAAAGACACTGATGGCATCGTTTTCGCTCCAGTTGATGACAGTATTGTCCTCCGCACTTATGGCTGCTCGGGTAATGACGTCATCATCAGCCTTTTCCGCTGTGAATGTGAGATGGAATCCCGATCCATCCGAAGAAGGTGTCTTTTCAGTAAGGTTTTCTTTTGCGCAGCCATAAAGCGCCGCGACTGCGGCAACAGCCGCCAGGATGATTTTGCCTAATCTTTTCATAGCCAAGCCCCTACCATTCAAAATCCTCATTAACCAACTTCTCCGTGTGGACATCGCTGCCGGCCATCACGCAACTCTGCAGTTCAATTCCGATCACCTCTACGTCAGGCGAAACATAAGGACGGGTATCATTGTCCCCCCCCTATTGAAAAATTTTCACAGTACATTTCAGTCATATTCTACGTTTGTATATTTCAGATCATTCTTCCGCAGACGCAGCTGCATCGGGTAAAATCTCCGCAAATGTAATGAAAAAATTCAAAGCGTCAAACCCCGGTTGCACGTCAGACACGGCTCTTTCATTTAGACACCTTCAAAATGAAAGAGCCGTGCGTTCGACATGACAAGGGAGGGGGGACAGGATTGGGGGAGGCAAAAGGGAAAGGGAAAGGGAAGGTGAGAGGATGAAGGGGGATGAAAAAACCGGCAAGGGGAATTGCCGGTTCAATATTGGTGATCGACGGTCTTCGATATGCGGAATCGTGCGACTGCCGAATGATATGTCGTGGAAATGTTACTCCGCAGTGTCATCGTCACCGCTGGAGTACTGGGATATGTTGTCGTCAGGAAGGGCGTCGCCGTTCTCCTCGCCTGATGCATCGTCCTCCTCGTCGTCGTCATCGCTGTCGAGCCACCTCTCGATTTCCTCCGCGTCATCCGTGCGAATCTTTATCTTCACGAGACATATGGCGTCATCGGTCTCGATTGTCACTGCATAGAACGATGTGCCGTCCGGCTTAGGATATTCCTTCAAATCAGGGAGATAGTCGCTGAATCCCTTGGGGTATTTCTCGTTGAACGCGGCCGCCAGAGCCTCGTCCATATTCTCGTAGCTCACTACGCGCCTTTTCTTAGTTTCCATATCGTTTTCTTCTTTTTTCAAATTGCGGTGCAAGTATAAGACTATTTTTCTATATGGCAAAAAATTTTTGCTTGGAAATTCAAACATTCGGGTATAATTTTGCAGGACATTTGCACGAAAGTCAGTTTGTAACAGAAAAGAAATAGCAAGAGAATATGTTTCCCATTGACATCAGTTCAGAAGAAGTCTTCGCCGGCGCGGGTCTCGTGTTCATCGCCACGGGGGTAATATGCGGACGCATCAGACTGGGGCATATGTGCAGACCGTTCTCGGAGCATGAGAGATATTTCTATCCGGCCCGGCGACAGACAGCGCTGTTCTACTCCGCGCTGCTGACACTGTTTCCCTATGTCCTCGCGCCGGAAGACCCCGCAGTGTGGACTTACGCGAGAATCTGGGGCATCATCTACTACCCGGCAGGCTTCGCGCTGCTCATAGCACGCTACTTCAGCAGTTTCGGAACAGGTCGGAAGAAGGTTTTCCGACAATTCATTCTCATGACTCCGGCGCTGTGCATAGCGGTGCTCCTCGCCGCGCTCCTCGCCGGCGGGGACACATGGATTGCACGGCACGGCAGGGAACTCCGTATGGGGGCAGGAGCACTGAGCCTCGTACAGACAGGAATGATGGCAGCCGTGCTCGCGGATCTGAAACGGACAATCGACCGGTTCAACACGGAAAACTACTCCAACGAAGAGGACTTCCCCTCGGGATTCGCGAAGATGATGGTCGCCATGCCGCTGGTCTGGGTCGCCGCGATGTGGGCGGTTTTCCTTTCCGGAAGCCACTGGGTGAAGTTCGCGGCTGACATTCTCGCGTCACTGTGGATGGTCCGCTTCCTGTGCATAATCCTCCATCCGCAGCGTTTGATGTTCCCGCAGACTATAGACAACACGATGCTGAGTCTCAAACGTGAAAGCGATGAGGAGATTGCGGAAATCGAAGACTGCGGACAGACCGGAAAAGACGGCGAAGCCGGGGAGGACGACCCTGCGGTGAGGGAAAAGGTGCTTTCCGTGATACGCCGACGTTTCCGCGAGCCGCATCTGCTCAAGAGCGAGGTGCTCCTTGACATAGGAAACGGGGATGCGGGAAAGGCAGGCCGCTTCATCGCTAAGGTCGGCTACTACAGCCTCGTGAACATGTTCCGCCTCGAATATGCCCGGCTCTACAAGGATGCGCACCCGCTGGCGAAGCAGGAGGAAATCGCCGAAGAGGCGGGATTCTCGTCGAGGACGGCCTACTACAAGGCCAAGAAATATGTCGGGGAGATAGACCCCGAGATTGTGCGCGGGGTGTCGTTCGACGAGCCGCAGGAAACACGAAAAAAATAAACTGCATCAGAAAAGGGATCTAGACCGAAAAGGATGAAAAAGATGATGCAGGTTATTTTTTGAAGGTTTCAGGAGTGCTTCAAAAACGGAAACGCGCGTCAGAGGAACAAAATGGGACAATGATTTTTTGGCATATATGAATCCCCCCCCCTACCTTTGCCGGAAATTTAATTTAATTCTACAAGAAAATGAACGGCAAAGGCAGCATTTTCCGGGCGTATCACGCACCGGAAGTTTCAATTTGCGAAATCTGCGCGGAGCGTGGTTTCGCCGAAAGCCCCACGGGCACGACACAGACTCTGACACAAAGTTATTGGGGAGAGAGCGAGGAGACGGAGTATTAACATGAACTTGACTATCATGAGAAAGGACATCTTTATGGCGGCGCTTGCCCTTCTGGCAACGGCCGCGTGCAGCAAGGAAAACATTGAGAACAGGAAACAGCCCGAAGCCGGCATTCGCGGGATTGAGGTCAGCGCGAATGTTCCGCAGACGACGAAGACGACGATTGACGGCGTGAACGTGCTCTGGGCAAAGGGCGACAAGGTCGGGTTTGTCGCGGATGACGGGAGCGCAGTTGACGGAAGTTCATGCTATACCATAACGGATGAGTTTGACGGGAAGCCGTCAGCGACGATTACGGTGCCCGTCAAAGAGGGGACCGAGGTAACTGATGAAACACAGATTGCTTTCACGGCATATTATCCTTATTCCGAGATTAGCTCAGACGGCACTCAGGTGATTGAGATTGCCGCAGAGCAGGATGGTGATACCGGAAAATGGGGCCAAATGGAAGCGAAATTCTCCGGGACTAAAGCCGAGCTGGTTGAAAAGGGGCTGACATTCACACATAAGTGCGCCTACATTGATCTCCAGTTCAAGTCATCGAGCCTCAGCGGATGTCCAGTGACGAAGGTGACGCTGACAAGCCTTGACGAAAACAGACACTTCACGGGAAAATACATCCTCAAGGCCGATAAACCGCTGACGGAATCCTATAACTATGTTTCAGTGAGCAACCCGGTTGCGAGCCTGAGCGAGAAGTGGCAAGGAAAGACTGCGGTAGTTGCACCTGTGGATTTGACCGAAACGAAAGTCAGGATTGACATCACCTGCACCAAGGACGGTGCGGCCCTCACGCAGACGAAGGTTATTGCCGGAAGCAATCTCCAGGCCGGCCATAAGGTAACACTCAAGCTGAATCTCGGCAAGACGGACTTCAATGTCATCAGTTTTGAGGATGAGGCGCTTGGAAAGGCGTTGGCAACGGCGTTTGGCTCCGACGGCTGTCTGACCATGGCTCAGGCGGCTGCGGTGACGGACACACAGATGAAAGATTTTGCAGCCCAGAGCTGGCCGAAATCAAGCGTTTCCGCCTTCAACGAGTTCCAATATTTCACGGGAGTGACAGAAACAGAGGCGTTCGCACAAAAGACGATATACGAAATAACATTGCCAAACTCAGTGACAGAGATAAGTGACCTCAGCTATTTCAAAGTTCTCAAAAAAATTAACAATACAGAACATATCACTCGTGTCGGTAAATACGCATTCACGGTCAATGCAAACACGGGCAATACAAGCCTCACGTCAATAAGCCTTCCGGCTGTCACCGTAATTGCCAACTATGCATTTTATGGCAACACAAGTCTTGAATCTGTCGGTGACACGCCGAATCTTAAATTAGTTTATCGTAATGCGTTTCGAGGTTGCAGTAAACTCAAAAGCATAAACCTGAGCAATCTCAGCCGCGCTGAAGAATACGCGTTTGCCTACTGCGGCAGTCTGGAAAGCGTGGATTTGCGAAGCCTCACAAGCGCCGGCAATCATATGTTTGATAGATGTGTCAGTCTGAAGAGTGTAGGCACACTCAAGGAGCTCACCAATATTGCGGACTATATGTTCAGCAACTGCAAAAAACTTCCGGCGGTTGACTACCTCACGGAGAATGTCGGCAAATATGCTTTTCAGAATTGCAGTGAACTTGAAATCACCAATGAGCAGTTGAAGATAGTCAAGACAATCGGAGAGGGCGGATTCAACAACTGTGCGAACATTGCAGGAGAAATAAGCCTGCCCGCAATTGAAAGCATCGGCAGTTCCGCATTTGCATTCAGCGGAATCACTGCAATTGACCTGACAGGGGCACCGATTACAGAAATCGGCTCATGGGCTTTTGAAAGGATGAGTTTCCTCCAGAAGATCACAATTTCTGCAAATGTCAGCAAAATCAGAGCAAACGCATTCCAATACAGCAGCAGTTTGTCAGAGATTCATCTCCTTTCAACTACCCCTGTAACATTAGAGACAGACGCATTGAAGATTTCTGACTCTTCTGCATATAGCGGAAAAATCTATGTCCCTAAAGGCTGCGCAGCTGCCTACAAAACCGCAGAAGGCTGGTCAGCCTACGCCGGACAAATCCAGGAAGAGTAGTAAAATTTTCCCAAAATAAACGTCACGGCCCGTTCAGGCTTCGAGGATAGCCATTATCTCCGCAGCCGAGCGGGCCGTTTCCCACGGATGGAAGGACGCTACGGTCTCGGCGGGACAGAAGCCGTAGGTCACGCCTATCGCACGGACGTCGGCATTGGCAGCCGTGCGCATATCAACGTCGGAATCGCCCACATAGATGATGTCCGAGAGCCTTGCACCGGACTCCTCGGCAATCTCAAACACGACCTCGGGGTCGGGCTTGCGGGCGACGCCTTCGCGCTGGCCGTGTATGGAACTGAAACGGATGTCGGGAAACAGCTTGCCGACAAGCATCTCTGTGGCAGCCTGATACTTGTTCGAGGCGACGGCTATCTTCGCGCCCTGAGACTGAATGAAGGCGAGAAGTTCGGGGATTCCGGGATATGGCTTCGTGTTGTCCGCGAGATGGACGTTGTAGTAGGCGCGGAAATCGTCCAGCAGGGAGTCCGCAAGCTGCCTGGAGCCTTCGGGGAGCGCCCGTTCCATGAGCTTGCCGATTCCGTTGCCGACAAACTTGTAGTAGGACTCAAGTGGGTGCGTAGGGTAGCCGTGCAGGGCCAGCGTGTGGTTCCCGGCTGCGGCGAGGTCAGCGACGGAATCGATGAGAGTTCCGTCGAGGTCGAATATGAAAAGCTTGTCTCCTATATACATTTCTGCGTGCGGCTCCGCCGGCTCAGGTTCTCCGTCGGAGCCGCACGCCTTCAGCAAAAAGTACGCCTTACAATCCGCCGTTTATCCCGATGCACTGACCGGTTATGTAGGCCGCCTCTTCAGAGACGAGGAAGCCGACAAGCGAGGCAACCTCCCCGGGTGTCCCGAAGCGTCCCGCCGGAATTGTCCTTCGAAGCTCCGCCTCGTCAAGCCCCTCGACCATGTCCGTGCGGATGAAGCCCGGAGCCACGGCATTGACCGTCACGCCCTTTCTGGCGACCTCCTGGGCCAGAGCCTTGGTCGCGGCGATGAGGCCTCCCTTTGCCGCAGAGTAGTTGCACTGTCCCGGCAGTCCCTTGAGCCCGGAGAGGGACGCCACATTGACCACACGTCCGAACTTCTTGAGAATCATCGGCTTAATCAGCTGCCGCGTCACATTATAAAACCCTCCGAGGCTCGTATCGAGCACCCGGTCCCAGTCCTCGTCCTCCATCCAGACCAGCAGATTGTCGCGCCGCATGCCGGCATTGTTCACCAGAACCTCGACATATTCCCCCGGATGCCTGTCCGCCCAGCCGTTCAGGGCATCGGTGACAGCCGCCCTGTCCGCGACGTCGAACTTCAGCAGTTCCCCGTCGCCCCCGGCCTCGCGAATCTGAGTCAGGGTCTCCAGAGCCTTGGCCTCGTTGGAAACATAGTTCACAATCACGTGGTATCCTCTCTTTGCCAGTTCGACGCACACCGCGCGTCCTATTCCACGGCTTCCGCCGGTAACCAATGCAGTCTTCATATTTCTCGGTTTTTCGGGATCGCGCTAACGCATATCCCTGATTATCAATGATGAGTTTGTCCCTCCGAAGCCGAAGGAATTGGAAAGGAATGTGTCAAAGCGCTTCTCGACGCGCACGGACGGAATGAGCAGGTGCGCGGAGTCCTCGTCCGGATTCTCGAAGTTGAGGTTCGGGGCTATGAAGCCGCCCTTCATCATCAGCAGGGAATAAATCACCTCGCTGGCCCCGGCCATCCACATCTCGTGACCGGTCTGGGACTTGGAGCTCGTGACCTCGACGCTTCGCTCGCCGAAAACCTTAAGGAGAGCCTTGGCCTCGTTCGCGTCCCCGACGTGAGTGGAGGTTGCGTGGGCGTTGATGTAGCCGATGTCGGAGGCGTGAAGTCCGGAGCGGCGCAGGGCCATCTCCAGGGAGCGCACCGGTCCGTCGACGTTGGGAGAGGATATGTGGTCGCCGTTGGAGGAGAAGCCGTAGCCGAGAACCTCGGCAAGAATCGGAGCGCCGCGACGCAAGGCAGACTCGTAGCTTTCAAGGATTACCGTCGCGGCGCCTCCGCTCGGGACAAGGCCGTCACGGTCGCGGTCGAAGGGCCGCGAGGCCTGTTCGGGAGCGTCCTCACGGGTGGAAAATGCGGAAATTCCGTCGAAGGAGCAGACCGCCCAGGGATTGACTTCCTGCGCTCCGCCGCAGACAACCATGTCCTGCAGCCCGTCCGCAATCAGCAGGGACGCCAGTCCGATGGCGTGCGAGCCGCTTGCGCAGGCTCCGGAAACGGTCATGTTTATTCCCTTGAGGTGAAAAATGCAGCTGAGGTTCATGGTCACGGTTGAGTTCATCGACTGGAAGATTGCTCCCGAACCGCACATCACCGTGTCCCTTTTCCCGCGCACCGTGTCAACGGCCTTCACGGCAGGTTCCACGGAGCTGTCCCCGCCGTAGAGAATCCCGACCTCATGGCTGTCCAGCCAATCCTGGTCTATCCGCGCATTGCGAAGGGCCTCCGATGTCGCGCAGTAGGCGTATTTCGCCTGCTCCGGCATATAGTTCCGCTGTGCGCGGGACAGCAGCCCCTTCAGCTCCGGCATCTCAACCTTTCCCGTCAGCGCGCTCCTGAAGCCCAGTTCCTTGCGGGCTGGGTCCAGCACAATCCCCGGCCGTCCGTTCCACAGCGAGTCACGCACCTCGCCGATGTTCTTTCCTATGCAGGACCATATTCCCAGCCCCGTTATCACCACTCTGTTTTTCATAAATCTATATCCCTTCCTTTATTTATCTCTTCCTTTTTGCTGTCTCTTCCTTTTTGCTGTCTCTTCCTTTTTGTCTGTCTCTTCCTTTTTGTCTGTCTCTTCCCATGAATGTCCATATTCATCAGTTCCGAGCCTCCGCTGTCATTTGTTCCGAGCCTCCGCTGTCATTTCGAACGAAGTGAGAAATCTTTGACCCGTCACCGCCGTCTCTCGTCAATGAACTTCACCGGCTTGCGGCTCTTTGCGGGGAAATTCACGGCGCGGATTTCCTCGACCGGGCGGACCTCAACAATCGGAGCGACCCTCACACGCGAGCGGAAACGGTCCTTGAGGTCCTTCACGACATCCCCGGAAAAACCGCCCTTGAGGCCGACCCGCACCACGACCTCGTCGGTTCCGGCGTCGCTGTCACGCACCACGACCACATAGTTCTCGACATAGTCCGTATTGTCCAGGACATCGTTCAGCGCAGGAGGATAGAGCGTCGTGCCCTTGAGCTTAATCATATTGTTCTTGCGCCCCACAAGCGGAGTGAGCCTGTAGGAGTTGCGTCCGCAGCGGCAAGGTTCTGTAATCTTTGCGGCAATATCCCCGGTGCGGAAGCGCAGAAGCGGCATAGCCTCCACCCCGAGAGTCGTCACGACCACCTCGCCCGACTGCCCGTCAGGCACCGGAAGGTTGTCCTCCCCGATAATCTCGACTATAATCAGTTCAGGATGTACGTGCCCGCCGCAGCCGTACTGACACTCGGAGAAAGTCGCGCCCATTTCCGTCGATGAATAGGTGGCATACAGTTCCACATCCCATTTTTCCTTTATTTTCCGACCGAGCAGATTCAGCTCGAAGTTCTGGTCACGCAGCCCCTCGCCGATGCCGATGATTCGCCGCACGGAACTTTCGCGCCAGTCAATTCCGTGCTCCACGGCGTACTGTAGCAGGCGCAGGATGAACGACGGCACGCACATCAGGGTGTCCGGCTTCAGACGGCGAATCGTGTCCCACTGAAGCTCCGGAATCCCATTCCCGACACGGATGATGCTCGCGCCCAACTCCCTAATTCCCAAGAAATAAGCAAGCCCTGCCATAAAGCGCTTGTCAAGCGTGGTCATAAGCTGGAGGATGCTTCCCGGCTTCAGACCCGCACAGGCGAACGACTTTTTCTCGTTGTAGGCAAGCCTCCGGAGGTCATGCTCCGAACAGCCGAAAGTCACAGGCTCGCCGAGAGTGCCGGAAGTCGTGATGTAATCGACAATCCTTTCCTTGGGACAGCAGAGAAAATCCTCGTTATACAACTGCAAATCACGCTTTTCCGTAAAGGGGACACGCACGAGGTCGTCAATCGTCCTTACATCCCCGGCATCAATCCCATTTTCACGGAACATCCTCCGGTAGTACCTCGAATGCTCCGCGAGATATTTGACAGCATCGCGAAGAAGCCCATCCTGAAAGTTCCGGATTTCGTCCACGTCGCGAAACTCAATGTCATCCTCAATGTCCTTAAAATTAAGCATATATCATTTATTATAAATCATTTACAACACAATCCGCGTTCCTCCCATCCACCCGCGAAGCGTCAGCGCCCGCACAAATCGCATTCACCGTGAGAATCGATGTCATCGAGACGCCGCAGAGTCCGTGAAGTCCGGCATTCTGTCCGGTCATATAAAGATTGTCGAGATATGTCTTCGGGCCGAAGCGGGAATATGAGGGAGCCGACGCATCGATGCGGAATCCGTAGGCCGCGCCGTCCGGGTCGCCAAGATAGCTCCCGAGCGTAAGAGGAGAAGCCGGCCAACAGGTCTCAATGCGGCTCTGGAATCCGGGTTCAAACCGTTCAATGCGGCTGAGCAGCCGTTCCGTGCGCTCCGCGAGCCACTGCCGGTATTCTTCCGGCCGACGCCCCGGCGCCGTGTCCTTCCATCGGGCGACCTCATCGCAGGACATCGGAGCCATGACCGTAAGGGCATTCCCGTCACGGACATACATGATTTCTCCCCACGGCCGCCACGCGGAGCCGGAGGCACCGTCCAGAATGAACTCGGCTGCCCCGGAGGCACCGGCTCTCCTGCCGTCAGCCGCGAGATTCATCTCATCAGCCGCAGCGTCATCCGCGAGATTCATTCCGCCCGGCGCTACCGCGTCACGAAGCCTAATGTAGAGGCTGAACATCGAGATGCCGGGCTTCTGCGCCGCGAGACGACGACGAAAAGCCTTCGGGAAGGCATCAGGAGGACAAAGCGCGGCGAGGGCAGAAGGATGGATGTCGGATATGTATATGTCTGCCGCATAGACATTTCCGTCGGAGCATCTGACCCCGGTAACTTTCCGCCGGCCCGCGCCAGCCCCGCCGCAGGCCGCAGATTGACCAGCCGGGGAGGCGGAGCGACACGCCAGAGGCGCGGCTCGACTTGCCCGAGACGCATCCTCGGGACCGTCCTGTCCGACAAGAATCTCTGTCGCCGCACAGCCCGCCATCACCGCGCCTCCGACCTCCTCTATGATGCCGACAAGCTGCCCGAGTATGCCTTCAGTGCCTCTGGCAAACTGCGAGCAGCCGCTGATGTAAAGGATGTTGATTATCGCGTGGACATACGCCGGAGTGACGGCGGGAATCGCCCCCGTCAGAGGGTTCAGCCATCCGAGCACTGTCCTCAGCCTGCTGTCGGAAATGTACTTTGCGACAAACTCGTCCGCCGGCATAAGCGCGTCACCTTCCGGGACATAAGAAGCCACGCGGCCGTCGGGAAACATAGAAGTCAGGGCATCGCCTTCCGGAAGCTCCGAATCACCTGAGCCGAGCTTCAGCAGCGGGACGCTGTCATATATCTCCTGCATCCGGTCAAGATAGCGTCTCAATTCCGCCGAGCTTTCCGGGAACCTTTCCGCGAAATAGCTGTAGAACGCCTCAACGCCCTGAGGGATGCGGTATTCCACAGACGCTCCGAAGCCCCGCTCCGCCGCAGTCCTCGCACATGAGAGAGTCTCCGGGAACACGCCTGCCCCAGTGTCCTGAAACGCGCCTGCCCCAGCTTCCGGGAACGCGCCTTCCGAAGACAGCAGAATCGTCTGGGAACAGTTCTCCAGCCGCACATCAACTCCGAGACGGCGCAGCAGTGCCACTGCCGCTCCCCCGTCGGGGCCGCCTACAAGGTGCATCCCGGGAGAAAATCCCACTCCTCCGCGCCGGAAAGTCTGGAGACCGCCGCCCACATTCCGGTTCTGTTCAAGCACGGTCACGCGCCAACCCAGGCGCGAAAGCATCGCCCCCGTAATCAGTCCGCCCATGCCGCCCCCGATTATGACCGCAGTCCTCCCCGTCGTCATCGTCGCCGCCTTCCCAGTCCGCGCCGCCGCACCACCGGCACTGCCCATCTTCATCCCGATAATCTTCCCGCTCATCCTTCACTCCTCCATAATTCCAGACACGCCTCCACTCACCTCCGAAGTCTCTTCAACAGAGCCCGGAACAAGCTCACGCCCTTCGGCATCGACATAATGCAGATTCTTCGGAACAGCCGCACAATTCACCGCGACAGCCAGTTTTTCCGCATCGGGGTCGCTCGCATACACCTGCATCTGCGGCCGGCTCAGCGCAAGCGCAAGTGCCCCCGCACCGACGCCGCAGTCCCCGACGACATATTCCCGCGTCCGCTCCGGAATCGCATATATCCACAGAAGTTCACGCAACTGCACGCGGCATTCCCGCTCGACGTCCTTTCCCTTGTAGGCGTATTGTAACTTTATGTACGGCACGAAATATTCCGGAGTCTCCCTTTCGCGCCGGACACGCTCATATTCAGAAAGATAGAACGCCCTGAACCATCTCGTGCGAGACTTCAGGTCCGCCCCGGCCGCAGAGAGCGCGACCCTCGGAAGCACCTCGCCGTAAATCTCGCCCTCGCGGAGCATGAAGTCGCGCTTGGGAAGCACGTGTCCGAAGCCGTGAATCACGACAGGAAGCACGTCAAGCCCGAGTTTCTCGGCAAGTTCAAATGCCCCGCGATGGAAGCGTCCAATCGAGCAGTCGGCGCTGCGGGTTCCCTCGGGAAAGACCACGACGGAATAACCCCGGGCAACGAGTTCCGCAAGGCGCTTCTCATTGGATTCCAATCCGTTGGAGACAGGATAGAACTCCGCCGCACGGATGATTGTACGATAGAAAATGTTGTTCCACACCCAGTCGTTGGTCAGAATCACGATTTTCGGAGAAAGCGCCATCAGGAACATCACGTCGAGGTGCGACTGGTGGTTGCAGACGATGACGGCAGGTTTGTCGAAGGACTCTCCCGAAGTGTTCTTCCACGAGAATTTCACGCCCGGTATATGATTGATTATGAAACGACAAAGACACTGGAGAAAACGGTGATAGCGCAGGCGTCTTTTCTCAGAGC
The DNA here is from genome assembly GCA_934725015.1 of uncultured Bacteroidales bacterium. Classification (GTDB taxonomy): domain Bacteria; phylum Bacteroidota; class Bacteroidia; order Bacteroidales; family UBA932; genus Cryptobacteroides. The sequence continues at coordinate 17,815 of CAKVAS010000026.1, read as the reverse complement.
GTCCGGTCAGAAAATAGAGTTTCGTACCGGGGACAAGGAAGAGCACGGTGAGCAGAAAAAAGCCGATTGCAAGCAGCGAATTCCAGAGCCGGCGCAGAGTCACGGGGCATTCGCGGGACTGACCGTTTGAGGTCGTAAGGATGCTGAAAATGAACGGCGGGATGAGGTAGGCAAGCAGCACGACGGAGAGCATTCCGATGATGGTGACTTCCGCGAGCGAGCGCATTGCAGGATGCCGCGCGATGATGAGCGTGCCGATGCCGACGAACATTATCATCGCGGAGAATGCGATGCTGCTGCGGTAGGAGTCGAGGATTTTCCGCCGCGTGGCATATTCGGTCATGAGGCCTTCGGTGATGAATATCGTGTAGTCGTCGCCCTGCCCGAAAATGAATGTCGCGAGGATTATGTTCACGATGTTGAACTTTATCGAAAATATGCCCATGAGGCCCAGAATCCACACCCAGCTGACGGCGAGCGGAAGGAATGCGAGGATGCTGAGTTCGAGACGGCCGAATGAAATCCAGAGGAATATGAACACGATGAGTCCGCAGACGAGGCCTATGTAGTCGAACTCGTCGGAGAGCATGGAGACGAGCTGCGTGCCGAGGTCTGCGGCGCTGAAAAAGAATGTGTCGTCATCGGAAAGATTTGTGTTCCAAGCGTCTTCCAGTTCAGCGCGGGCTGCCGACGGGACATGAATGTAGTTGACGAGGATTACGGCAGACTCCGGTGCGTCCGCATCGGGTTCTGGGGTTGCGCCGGCGGTTTCGCAGGTGTTTTCGCGGACAGTTTCATGGGCATAAGGTTCCGCTTTCAGAATGAATGACTTGCCGAGAGTTTCTGCAAGCGGAGAGAAATAGTCGGCCGTCTGCGGCTGCCAGTTCCGGGAAACGGTCTGCACGAACGGGGCGAACGCCGTTGAGGAGAAGCCCTCGGCGAGGGCTGCCGTTTCAAGTTCTTCCGTGAGATTAGGATGCCGATCCAGAAAGTCGCGCCAAAGCGCGAGCCGCTTTTCCTGCATGACCCGCGACGGAGTGACGGAACTTATGGTACTGACATCCAACGATTTCCCGACAACATTATCACCGACGGTGCCGCCGCATTCCCTATTATCACCAACGGTGCCGCCGCATCCCTTGTGGTCACAGCCCGGGCAAAGACATCCATAGCCCTCAACGGCTCCAAGCAGGCGCTCATTCTTCACGAGGGCGCTGTCAAGCGTCGCGGCCGAAGTCACGGCATAGACGAGCTCGGTACCGTCGTGACGCGAGCCGAGAGCCGAGAGGGCGGCGAGGTCGGTGCGCTGCTGCGGAGTCATGTAGTTGATTCCGTGCAGGTCCGGGTCGAATCCGGTGAGCCTGCCGGTGAAGGCAAAGACTGCGGTCAGCAGCAGGAAGGCCGCCGCCAGAGCTCTCCGGAGCCGCTTCGGGACATTCAGACCGCCGAACTTCAGTTTAAGTGCCCTGTCACTGCGCCGGCATCCGTCCGTCATGAGCACCGGCAGGAACACGAGGACGAAGACAATCGTCCCGATGAGCATCAGCGCCCCTACGAGCCCGAAGTCACGGAGCGCCGAGGTCTTCATGAACACGAGCGAGAGGAAGGCAAGCACAGTCGTGAGGTTTCCGACGGTAAGCGGGGCTATTATGTCCTTCAGCGCCCGGCGCGTGTCAGGCTGATATTTCAGGTAATCCACATAGTGCAGCGGGTAATTGACCGTGATTCCGAGGATTATGCTTCCGATTCCGAGGATTATTATGGAAATCGAGGATTTGAAAAGGGATATGAGTCCGAGCGAGAAAAGGCTTCCGCAGAGTATGGACAGGGCAATCCAGAGCATATCTCGCAGACTGCGGAACTGGAGATAGAGCAGCGCAAAGATAAGAAGCAGGGCTATTGTCACGGCGGCGATGCTGTCCCGCTTTATCGTCTCCGCATTCTCAACCGCAATCACAGGCCCGCCCGTAAAGCTGATTTTCACGCCGCTGAACTCTCCTCCAGCCTCCTGCGCCGCGCTCTCAAGCATCCCCAGCAGTCCGGCGTTCCTCCCGCTCTCGCTTCCGCCGTAGGGCGAACTGAGAAACGCGACGCCGGCGCTCCCGTCAGGCAGGAATATGTGTCCGTCAACAAGGCTGCCGTTCCCGGCCGGATTAAGCCCCGAAAGGTTCCGGAAAACCGGAGTAAAAAGGTTCAGAGGGTCGTGCCTGAGATTTTCAGCCGTGAAGGCGGAACCGGGATAGAGCATGGCTCGGTGCGCGGCCGAGAGTCTTTCCGGAATGAAGCCAGGAAGGGCAAGCAGCGAATCCGCCCTCCGGTAGTCGTCCTCCGTCAGGAAATAGGGCCAGTTCCCCCTTATGAAATCCATCACGTCCAGCACAGCGCCCTCGTCGACCCTGACCTGCAGGTCGCGCACGATGTTCCCCGTGTCGGCCTCCTCCAGCAGTTCCCCGAAGCGGTCCATCGCCCCGCATATCCCCTCGGCATCCTCTCCCCGGAAGAACACGGCAATCCTCCCCTGCCCTCCAAGTCTCTCATACACAGAGGAATATTTCCGGCTCATCTCATTCTGCGGCAAAAACGAAGCGATGTCCTCATCCCCTCCCAGCCGCGTAATCCCCAGCACGCAGAGCCCCATGACGGCCAGCATCACCGCCACCGTCACCCCCTTCCGGGGCTTCAGGAAATCATATATTTTCAGAATCAGTCTCAAGGCGTCATTACAAAATCCTACAAATTTACTGATTATCAGCAATTATGGAAATAGAATTTTTCCATTCGGCGATTTGAGCGGAGGCGGCGGAGGGCACGGGCTGGGCGGCCGTAGAGGAGGGAGACGAAGAGGAGGACGGTGTTGAGGAGGCTGATGCGGGCGAAGTCGGCGACGGGGCGGAAGTGGGTCACGCGCTCCGAGGCCGGCGGATAATGAACCCTTATCGGGAGCGGAACAATCGGCGTGTTGTGCCAGGCTGCGAAAATCAGCAGTTCGAGTTCGGCTTCATAGCGGGAAGTGAGCAGAGGCAGACCATGGAGGCCGTCGAGCGGATAGGCACGGAAACCTGTCTGGGTGTCGGGGAGAGAAACTCCCGTGTAGAGGCGGAACCAGAAGTTGGAGAATTTGTTGGCAAAGGTGTTCTTGGAGGGCATTCCGTCGGCGCGGAGGTCGCGGCTGCCGACGATTATTGCCTGCGGATGTTCGGCCATGAGCCGGAAAAAGGCCGGAAGGTCGGACGGAAAGTGCTGGCCGTCGGCGTCGAGCGTAATCGCGTGGGTGAAGCCGAGCTCGCGAGCCTTTGCGAATCCGCTTTTCAGAGCACGACCCTTGCCGCGGTTTTTCTCATGCGTCACGACGGTTATGTCCGCCAAGCCACGCAGCAGCTCCGCCGTTCCGTCACGGCTTCCGTCATCGACCACAATAATGTCGGAGACATATTTCCCGACACCTTCAATCACCCGGCACACGGTCCTTCCGTTGTCATATGTCGGGATTATCACAACTGTCTTTGTCTGCATATCATTATCCATATAAGATTTCTCGACTTCACTTCGTTTCGCTCGAAATGACAGATGGGGGATTTCGTTTCGCTCGAAATGACAGGGAGATTTCGTTCCGCTCGAAATGACAGGGAGATTTCGTTCCGCTCGAAATGACAGGGAGATTTCGTTCCGCTCGAAATGACAGGTGGATTTCGTTTCGCTCGAAATGACAGGGAGATTTCGTTCCGCTCGAAATGAGAGGAGGATTTCGTTCCGCTCGAAATGACCGACGGGGACCATTCTGTCATTTCGAACAAAGTGAGAAATCTTTATGCGACAAAATCTTCCGACAAATCCTTCAGTTCAGGATTGAATGCAAGAATCATAGCATCCTTTTTCACCCTCGACCATTTCTTCAATTGCTTTTCCCGTAATATTGCCTGTTCTATATCCGAAAATGTCTCATAATATACAAGGTTCGAGCAGCAATACCTTTGGGTAAAGCCAGGTATTTCACCGGCTTTATGTTCTTTTACACGCCTTATAATGTCATTGGTCACACCAACATACAAAGCTTTATGGCTATTTGACATCATGCAATAAACATAATAGGTATTATACATATTTTCATTCTATTTTAAAGATTTCTCGACTCCACTTCGTTTCGCTCGAAATGACAGATGGGGATTTCGTTTCGCTCGAAATGACAGAGGGGGATTTCGTTCCGCTCGAAATGACAGAGGGGGATTTCGTTCCGCTCGAAATGACAGATGGGGATTTCGTTCCGCTCGAAATGACAGGGGGGGGGATTTCGTTCCGCTCGAAATGACAGGCGTGAATTCATAACATATTATATGACATGGTCATTCTGGCGTGGAGGGCGGAGGGGCTGGTGATTTCGGCCTTCAGCCTGCCGTTCTGAAAATCCTTGAATGTTATGGTCACGGGATTGTGAGCAGGCGTGAGCGGATGCAGGAACTTGACGTCATCGGCGGAGGTGAGCGTCAACGAAACGTGCTCCCCGGGCATTGCCGGTCCGGCAGGGCTGCCGCACGCACGCCCGAGTTCGGTCAGACGGCGTTCGAGAAGTTCGCGGACTATGGTCAGTAGAGCCACTCCGGGAGTGATGGGAAAGCCGGGGAAATGCCCCTCATAGACCGGGGAGTCGGGGCGCAGCGATATGCGGAATGCGAATGCCCCGTCCGTGGACGCAGCAGGATTGTCCGCAGATACGGAAGAACCGTCCGCAGATGCAGCAGGAGCGTCCATGGGCTCAGGCTCCCGAAAGTCCATTACATCATATAGGTATCCTTCAAATCTCATTTCATCAAAACATTGTCTAATTATTCACCTGCCCTCCAAGAAACCTTCCGCCCTAATTAGAAACTGTCTAAAATTTCTCACATCTCTAAAACTCAAACAGCCTCTCGTCAACCTGAGCGTCGAGGACAATGTTCGCGCAGCTGATGAGGGTCGTGTCGCCGTTGCCCTCGTCAATGGTAAGCCTCACAGCCACGCCGAGCTTCTTATCCACCTCGGCGACGACCCTGCGGAACAGCCTTCCGACGCCGGAGCGGAGCGGAACAAGCTCGACTCTCCAGCAGTCGCCCCCGTCGGTGACGGACACCCGGAAATCGCGGGAATCCGCCGCCTGAAAGTCGCCCCGTATAAGAGGCAGGACCAGCCGGGAAATCCGGGAATACGCACCGGAGGACTTTGCATCCATGACCTTCCGACCGCCGACGTTTTCCACGAGCACACGAGCGCCGTTCATCACGAACAGGCTCGAATACGGAGCGAGATATTCCCAGCGAATCCTGTCCGGCGCGATGAACGCCATTTTCCCGGAGCTCACGACATCCTCCGCCAGCATATCGGAAGATTTCCTCTGGACGAAGTCAAAGGTCATCGACGACGGCGATGCGAAGTCAGGAGTGTCCTGAGAATAGGCACTGATACACAGGAGCATACACATAATCATAAGGGTTATGAACCTCAGTGTCCCATATCCACGAAAATTCAGTTGCGCATTCATTCGGATTTCATTAGCCACAAATCCATTCTGGCTGCTCTCACTTATCAAGCTCTCACTTATCGAAAATTGTCGTCGATTCAAACTCATAACCACGGATACTTATAATCATCGGAACACGCAATCATCTGACAATCAGCGCACAACCCGCCATAATCAGAAGCACTCCGACCCATTGCGACGCGCTCACGGGTTCTCGGAAAACCAGAAGGGCGGCAAGCAGACCGAAGAGGTAGCTCAGGCAGCTGAGGGGATAGGCGACGCCGAAAGGATAGTGACGCAGGATGTAGAGCCACAGGACGGTCGCCGCGGCGAAGGCAATCCCGCAGCCGAGGAACCACCAGTTAGTGAGCTGGGAGACGAAGAATCTCCAGGTCCACGCAAATTCGCCCATCCGGTTCAGCGCCAGCTTGAGCAGCACCTGCCCTCCGCAAAGAAAGACGGCCTGCACAACGGAAAGAGGTATGAGTTTCCACATCGAATTCATAGCGGCGGCAAAGTTACGCAATTTCGGGCAAATGAGGAAAAGGGACGGCTACTCTATTTCCGCAGAAGCATGAGGCTGAAATGCCTGGAGGAGAAGTGGTTGAAGACGATTATGTTGCGAAGGGGCATCAAGGGACTGGCAGGGGCTGCACCGGAGGGAACAACCGGCAAGGATGCAGAATGGGCGGACGCAGGGGCAGAAAGAGCGGACATGGGTGCTGAGGGAGTGGGTATGGGTGCTGAGGGAGCGGCTGCGCCGCGAAGCTGGAAAGCTGCGGGGAGGACGCCTTGGAGGAGGCTGGAGACAGCGAGATGGAATCCGGCGGCGGAGGACGAGAAGCCCTCGCCGAAGACGTGCTTCCAGAGCCCTTGACGGGTGCCTTGCCAGAGACCGTTCAGGCGGTCATAGACGGCATCGTTGCTGGAGGGATGGGACTCCCGTAACGAGTCTTCGTGGAGGAACTGAGACTTCCGGGAAGAATCTTCGGCGGAGACATAGGAGCGGGCTTCAGGGCAGATGCCGTGACGCCCTGTCAGGACAAAGTCTATGTCCCGCATCGACAGGCCGGCTTTCCCGAGCATATCTTCAAGAATGTCAGAGAGTTCCTCCTCCTGACATCTCTCGTCCGGGATGTACGCCGTCCTGACCGCGACAACTTCCACCGGCCGCCCATCTTCTGCGAGACAGCCGTTCACGGTCTGAGAGGCCCCTAACACAGAAGCCCCTAACACAGAAGCGTCCGCAGAGCCCGGCTGCCCGGAGATTACAGGGTCGGCACCGCCGGTCTCAAGCACGAACGAGGCGGCCACCTCACCCGCCTTGCAGGCATCCCTCAGGATTCCGCCTAGGCGCTGAACCTCAAGCGCATCCGGAGAAAGCTCGTCAAACGCCCCGACCAGCGCATTGCCTATCCTCCCGAGCCTGAGCTGCGTCATTGCATCGGCAAGCGCGTCCTCGAACGAAAGGCATTCCTGAGACCATGTGCAGTTATAGCCATGGGTGCCGGTCCTGAGCGCAATCAGCGAGCCGAGCGTGTTGTGCGTCGATTGCATGAAGTTCGTCGGCTTCACGCTCTCTCCCCCGTTCTCGCAGACGGCGTTCAGCACAGACTCCATGTCGGCGACGCTGCCCAAGGATGTGCCGGTGATGATGGCGTCAGGATGCTCCAGCCCAGCATTTCTGAGCGCCGAAAGAGAGGTCGCGAGGGCGCGTTTCATCAGTTTGCCCATGCGCCGTCCCTCCATCGGAGTCAGAAACGCCGAATAATCGGAGTAGGCGTCGTCCGAAGGAATCATGCACATCGACTTTATGTATATATGCCTGTCTGTCATAGCCTTCTATTTATTTTCTGCCCGGGACTCTTCCGGTGCATCATATCTTGAAAAAATGAGCGAAGAATCATTCCCGCCGAATCCGAACGCATTGCAGAGGACATTGTCCAAACGCACGCTCCCCTCTCCGACATAAGGTACAATCGTGTCGGGGCCGGATTCCTTCCAGCCGAGGCTTACGGGAATGAAAGAATGTGTCAACGCAAGCAGGCATAACACGGATTCAATTGAGCCGGAGGCACTTGTCGTGTGCCCCGTGAAGGATTTTGTCGAGGACACCGGAAGACCGCCCGCATACGACGCAGAGGCAGCCGCCCGGCTCCCGCAAGGCTCAAAGGCCGAAGAATCCGAACCGAAACGGAGACGCTCTCCGAAAACCCGGTGCAGTGCTGCCGACTCGCTCGCGTCATTGTTGGGAGTTCCTGTCCCGTGAGCATTGACATAGCTGATGTCTTCGGGAGAGAGCCCCGCCATCGCAAGTGCCCCCGTCATGGAAAGATACGCGCCCTCCCCGTCCGGAGACGAGGCTGTCTGGTGAAAGGCGTCGCAGGCATTGGCATAGCCCGAAAGACGGGCGATAATCCTCGCGCCGCGCCTCATTGCGTGTTCCTCGCTTTCAAGAATAAGATAGGCGGCCCCCTCGCCGAGATTCAGCCCGGCACGCGAACGGTCAAAGGGACGGCACCGCTCCCGGTCCAGAATCATCAGGGAGTTGAAGCCGCTGTGATGGAACGACGACAGGCACTCGCTGCCGCCTGCCGCCACAGCATCCGCCTCGCCTGCAAGAATCATGTCGGCGGCACGGATTATCGCGTTTGCAGCCGAGGAGCAGGCAGTTGAAGGAGTCATCACGTCGCTGAAACGGCCGAAATGGTCGGCAATCAGCGCGGTCGTCGCCCCGCAGCCCTGAAGCGGGATGTACTCGCGATGCTCCGAAGTCAGGAAACCGCGCCAATACAGCTCAGTCTTTTCCATTCCGCCGACGGTCGTGCCGGAAATCAGCGGCAGGCGCAGTTCCTCCGGCAGCCCCGATTCGGTCAGAGCCTCCCCAAGAGCCTTTATCCCGAGCAGCGCAGTGCGGTTCATCGGGACATCCCGCGCTATTCCGAGTTCCTCCCGGAGCTGTCCGTCGCTCATCCCGACCTCACCGACCGGCAGCTCATCATGAAAGGTGCGGAGCCAGCGCATCCTCCCTATGCCGGAACGGCGGTTCAGAAGGCTGTCCAAAGTCTCCTGCTTGTCCACGCCTATGGCCGAGACCACACCGCTGCCTGTAATCACCACGTTCATAGAAACTGTCATTGATAGGTTGAGGGGCACTAATCACCCCGCTTACCTGCTTTCGCCGGCTACTTGGTCCTATGCTGCGAAATATAGTCGGCCATGACGGCAACCGACCTGAACACATCCTTGCCCTCGGCCGGAGAGGCGAGCCGGATGCCGTACTCCTTTTCGAGAAGCACGATGAGTTCGAGCGCGTCAATCGAGTCGAGCCCGAGTCCCTTGTCGAAAAGGGGCGCGTCATTGTCGATGTCGTCGGGCATCATACCCTCAAGGTTCAGAACGGAAATCATCTGCTCCTTCAATTTTACAATAAAGTCTTCCATATATCCATTTAATTTTATATCAACATATTACATATTCATATTCCCGGATTCATCCTCCACCGCGCCGTCGCGTTCGACGAGAAATACATGAGCCTCAAACACATCGTCGTCCGAACATTCGAGCCATCCGCAGAGAGCCGAATTCATGCCCCTGTCGTCGAACTCGCGCCTTACGGCGTTCAGAATCGCGGACTCGTCATAATCATCGGCGATGAAGAACATCGTCTCGCCGTACAATTTATTGCGTATGGCTATCTCTCCGCAGACGATGTTCGGAAGGGTATATACGAACAGGGACGGGCTCGGGAACCAGTTGCGCGGGTCGGAAATGGTCTTCTGATAGTGGCGGTCATTGCAGAGCGAGGCGCTTCTGTTCCAGAAAATCACGCCCCTGTCCCCTCGCGAGGCCGGTCTGTCTCCAGGTTTCACCCGGTTCAGCAGCAGTTCGGAAGCGATGAAGCCCAGACGGGAAAGCGTGTCCATCCTGAAGAATTTGGGATAGTCCGTTCCGAGAGTTCGGTAGGCTGCGTTCAGCAGCCCGTGACCGCAGAGAAGCTCGGCGGAGGCCTCAATGCCCTCAACCCCGAGGACACTCCCGGATTCTCTGATTTTCAGGGGCTTTCCGTCAACCAAGATACTCTTCGGGTCGATGTCTATGCGTCCGAGGACTCTGAGCCTTGCCGCTTCAGCCGGCGCAGCAAAGCGCCGCTCCCCAAGATGCGCTTCATCGGAGCCTTTCGCCGCAGGCCCTCCTGCATCCGCCATGCCCCCGTCGCTACCGTTTGCTTCGGCCGAAGCCCGGCCCCGAGTGTCGTTAAGCCTGAAGGCCACAGCGGTATTGCAGCCCCCGAAGCCCGAAATCAGCTTCAAGAAAGTGCGCTTGTCCGTGTGTCTCAATTCGTTGGAGACATTCACCGGGCACGACACGCCCATGGTCTCGAAGCCACGGGTCGGCAGCACCAAACCGCGCTCGACCGCGTGCATGGAAAGCACTGTCTCCAGCACCCCTGCAGCCCCCATCGTGTGTCCGAAAAATCCCTTCAGCGAATTGACCGGCACGTCCGAAAGGCCGGCTCGTGAAAGGGCGATTGATTCCATCTCGTCATTGTAGGCCGTGGCCGTTCCATGGACATTCACGACGGCGAGTTCCTCCGGCGCGACCACGCCGTTTTCCAGCAAATACCTGAGAGCCAGATAGCTGCCCTCCCCTGTCCTTGATGGGCCGGAGATGTGGTTCGCGTCGTTGCGGACGCACCCGTCGAGAATTTCCCATCGGAGTGCAGAGGTTCCGCGCCTTTCTGCACAGCTCCGGGCAGCATCGCCTGAACTTCCCAGGGCAGATTCGCCGCAGCCGCCTCCGACCGCCTCAAGCACCACGGTCGCGGCCGCCTCGCCAAGGTTAAGCCCGCGTCTGTCGCGGTCGAACGGCCGACATGGCTCCGTGGAAAGCGCCCTGAAGGACTGGAATCCGGAAACTATGAAACGCGACTGGCAGTCCGCACCGACGACCACGGCAAAGCGGTACGCCCCCGAGCGAAGAAGTCTCAACGCCTCAATCTCCGCACAAACTCCTGATATGCAGGCGTTTGAAATCACCACCGGGGCATTTCTGTTCCCGAACCACTCAGAAATGCGCCGTGCCGACGATGCCAACGGCAATTTCTCGTCAAGACTGGCGTCCCGGTCTGAAGATTTCGTTCCGGGGATTTCAAGTTCTGAAATATTCCCCTTGGTCGATGAAAAAATGAACATGACATCGTTCGAAGAAGGGTCAATCGAAGTCCCGCGAAGAGCCGTCTTTGCGGAGAGGATGGAAATCATTTCGAGGAACGAGTATTTCCCCGAATCATCATATATTCCCTCATTCTCAAGGACTTCGCGCATTTTTTCGCGGTCAATGAGGGAGGCGGCGAACGGCTCCGGCACCCCGAACGTTCCGGAAGGATGCAGGGACACGCCGCTCCTGCCGCTGAGAACCGCGTCGAGGTTTTCAGCCGACGTCAGTCCGAGCGGAGACACGATGTTGTCCGCCACCACCTCTATATGCATATTCTTCCCCGAATCCATCGTTCCGTCACTTTCATATTGCCGCAATTGCATCCCCGCCTTCCGCATCATTCTCATTCTGCCTGACGGCTGTCTTCATCGTCCCCTCCGCAATCACATTTCCCTCACTGTCAAGGACTTTCGCATCGGCCATCGAGATTCCGAAGAACTCGCTGCGGATGACGATCTCCGTGCGCAGCGTCTCCCCCACCTGCGGAGCGCAATGGACGCGGAACTTCCGGACAGCGCCGATGAAGCCTATCTCAACAGGCTGTCCGAGCACATACTTGTTGTAATAGCCGGTCCTCGCGGCACAGGTCTGCGCCACATTCTCGACAATGCCTTCCGGTGTCAGACGACCGTGCTCGACAAATATGCAGTCCGCCCGCGCCCTGAACTCCGTCACGGCACCGGCTTCGCCGAATTCCGTCAGCGCGTCAACCATAAGCATGGGAGACCGCTGCGGCAGAATGTCCCTTATGTCAATGTCTTTCAAATTCATACTCAGCGCAGAACGCCCTCAATCGTTACTATCCGAAGGCACATCATCTTCCCAAAACTCATAATAGTTGAACCACTGTTCCGGATATTCCCTCACAACGCGCTCCAGTTCCGCCACATACGCATCAAGCAGACGGGAAGCCCTTTCCGCAGTCGTCTCCGCCACAGCCATCGCTACCGCCGCAGGCTTTGTCTCAGCATTTGTCTCAGCGGCCGCAGCCGATACCTTCTCCGAAGCTCCCGGGAGGGTATCTATCCGCCGCAGATACATCCTGTAGCTCTTGTAGCCGGTCTTCATCGTGAATACCGCAAAGACCGGGACGTCACGGCTCGCCGCCAGCGCGAAGGATCCTTTCGGAAACTTTGCCGGAGCACCGAGGAAATCATGGAGGAAACTCTTGGACGAGCCGAACAGCCTGTCTCCATGGACAGTCACTATCTCCCCGTCAGCCAATGCACTGTTCATCAAGTAGATGTGAGACAGGTCGGCCTTCACGGGAATCATCCTTATGTTGTTGCCCTCAAACGCCTTCGCCCTGTTCTCCGTCACGGTTTCCGTCTCCCCGTCAAAGACAAGGGAATTTATCCTGCGCCCGCGGGCCGAAAGCGAATATCCCGAAATCTCAAAATTGCCGACATGGGCACCCATCCACACGATGCCGCCCCCCTGCTCCAGACATTTGTCAAATTCATCAAACCCGTCAAGTTCAAAGCGGAACTTCTGCCCTGCATAGGAGGCGAAACGGTCGAGAATCACCTGACCGAAACGGTAGAAGTTCAGGAAGGTCATCCGCAGGGAGCGCATCGGGCCGAAACCCTGCCGCCGACGGAAATAGCGCCACACAGCCCGTCTTCCCCGGCCGCTCAGCAGCACATACCACGGAATCACGCACGCCATCACGGCATAGAGCGAACGCAGGCTCAGACACCGCAGCCAAACAATCAGGAAACGCTGCATCCACGGAGTTCCTCCGGTGTTCCCCTTCCATTTTTCATGTTTGAGTCCAGGCATATCGCAATTTTCCGGAGCCACGTTCCCAGTGCCCGTCAGGCGCGTTTCCCGATATAATCGCAGAAATCCGCGAACGTCGCTATATCCCTGAAATCCTCGGGCTTCATCCTGAATCCGAACCTCTCCTCGACGAACACGACGACATCCACAACCTCAAGGCTGTCAATCCCCAAATCATCCTTCAGCCGCGCCTCCGGCACTATCTTTTCCCCGTCAATCTCCAGTTCATCCACAAGGAACTCCCTGACCGCCCCCTCAATCTCTTTTCTTTCCATATTATTCTTCAATTTACGGCCAAATACAGCCCAATTTTTCACGAAACTTACAAAGGTAAGAAATTTTCCTGAACTGCATAGTCAGAACAAATCAAAGCATATTCCGGCGCAACCATTCACCGAAAATAAGGTCGCTCACCTGCTTTTTTCCGTTCGCCTCGGTAACTACCCCATACTTCATGAGGCTCCTGCAGGCCGTCTGAACAGAACTCGGGGATCCTAATGAATACTTGGAGACAAAACCTTCCGATGTGACGTTCGCGCCGTCAGCGCCCTCAAGCGCGAGCGCATGAAGAAGGGTTTTCTGCTTCTCCGAATACCGGGAGAACTGCTCGCTGTAAGAAAAATGCTGCTGCGCAATTATGGCAGAGTATATCGCCGGGAAATCATCCTCTCCGATTGCGTGGCCAGGTTCCGCCATGGCAAAGGCTTCATTCATGAGAAGCTGGATGTACCATGTAACCCCGTTAAAATAATCATAGCATCTGTAAATCAGCCCGTCCTCTATTCTCCTCCCCTTTCCATACTCCGCGAACATCCGTTGAACGAAATCTCTATATACCTGACGGTCAATGACATCAAGCGTCATCTGAACAGCGCTGTTATAGAACGGTTTTGCCGGAGACGTAAACATATTGGTCATCGAATGCGTTATGCTGCCGGTGAATACGAAAATGATGTTCCTGCATTTCTGAACGACTGTCCTCAGATAGGCCTCCATATTCTCTTCCTTAAAATCACGGATTTTCTGAAATTCGTCAATCGCAATCACGCAGGGTTTCTTTCCGGAATCGAGAATCTGCATCAGCTCCTCGAGCGTCTTGTCCGGATAGCGGATGTCGCCGACAATCGGGGTAAAGGACACGCTGTCAGTCAATTGGCTGTATTCAATCTGCGGGCGCAAGGATTTGAGGCCTTGAAGAAGCCTGTCCTTAATTCCGAAATACTCGCTCTTGCTGAATATCTCATTCGCAAAAATAGTCACCATTTCCTTAAGGCTGTCAGCGGCATAGATGTCCATCAAGAATGTGTTGAACGCATCGCCGATTTCCTTCTGCGCGAAACAATGCCGTATCAGCCCTGTCTTGCCGAGCCTCCGCCGGGCAAAAAGCGCCACATTGCGCCCGTTCATGATATGCTTGCAAAGCTGCGATGTCTCCGACTCCCTGTCGCAGAAATATTCCTCCGGAACAAACGGAGTTATTATGAACGGATTTCTGACAAAATTTCCCATAAATTATCCAATTTTACATTATGCTTTTTTGCATTATGCAAAATTACATAATTTCCACACGACGAACAAATTTCTCATAAATTTCTGCAGTTTTCGCAACGGATGTCAAGTTTCTTTACAGATGTGTAAAGTTTCTTTACAGGGCGGGAATGGAGTTGTGCACATAAACGCCTGAAACTTAATGTATTGGTTTCTTTGGCATATTTATCGTTTCACCATCGTTCGACAAAAATGATAAAAGTTTTACGGGAACATGAATTTTCTGAATGACATAGCTGCGGCGGTGAGGACACTGCCGGCAAAGGGGCGGAGGAACGGGCTGAAGGTGCTCACGCTCGGAATCGGGCTGGCAGTGGGGCTGGTGCTGACGTCCAAGGTGTGCTTTGAACAGACTTACGACGACTTCTATGACGGGGCGGAACGAATCTTCTATGTCAGCGAGGCGGCGGATATGAACGGAGAGTATAAGGTCTATACTCACACGAGCGGCGGAATAGCGCCGAGGATGAAGGAATATTTCCCGCAGGTCGAGGAGGCGACGAGGTTCACCTGGTTCGAGTGGAACGCCAACCTCATCATGCACGGGACAAAGGCGAGAGTCGATGCCGGACGCACAGGACTGGCAGATTCGTCTTTTTTCCATGTGCTTGACAGAAAGTGCCTTGCAGGGAACATTACGGAAACGCTTGACGTGAAGGGAAATGCCGTCGTGTCCTTCGCCGTGGCTAAGAAAATTGCCGCTACGATGCAGGACGGGACCGTGAAGGCGGCGGACAGGAAGGCGGTCGCTGAAAATGTCATCGGGAAACAGTTCTCCATCGCGGGCTGGGGAAACGGTTATGAAGTGATGATAAGCGGGGTCTTTGAGGACTATCCGCTCAACTCAAGTTTTCGGCCGCAGGTGCTCATTTCGATTCCTACCACGGGGCAGTTCATCTATGACGGCACAGACGGGGTCATCGGCAATGACCGGTACAGCACATTCCTGAAGCTGCGGAAGGCTTCCGACGCCGACGGACTCAACGGCAATTTCGGCGGATTCATTGACACTTACCTCCCTGTGGAGCAGATGAAGGCCGCCGGATTTGAACAGGATTTCATCGTCAAGCCGCTGACCGGATTCCACAACGAAGATGAGAACCAGAGAAACATGACGCTGCTGCTTGCATTCGTTGCATTCGCGCTGCTGCTGACCTCGGTGCTGAACTATCTGCTGATAGTGCTTTCGACGACGGTGACCCGCAGCCGCGAGATGGCTCTGCGCAAGTGCCTCGGAAGCGGGCGCTGCGAGATGTTCGGGATGATGCTTGCGGAGGCACTCGTCCACACGCTGCTTGCCTGCGCTCTGGCGGCGGTGCTGATTTTCGCGTTCAGAGGCACTGTGGAGGAGATTCTCGGGGCCGACGTGTCGTCGCTCTTTTCGGGAAAGCCGCTGATTCTGGCCATAGCCGTAGTTGTCGCGCTCATCCTCGTAAACACCGCCCTTCCGGCACATTTCTTCAACAGGATTCCGGTGGCCGCGGCGTTCAGAAACTACAGCGAGGGCAGGCGCAGATGGAAGCTCTGTCTGCTGGCCGTGGAGTTTGCGGCCGTCGCGTTCCTCGCGGTCGTGATTTGTGTGATTTCGCTGCAATATGACAAGATGGCCAATGCGGATCTCGGATTCAACTACCGGAACGTCGCGATGATAAGTCTCCCGGAGGCGACCCACGAGCAGAAGAACACTCTCATGGCGGAGGTTCGTGCGCTTTCCGACGTGGATGACGCGGCTTTCGCCTACCAGAGCCCTTTCGAAGGCTATTCCGGCAACAATGTTTCAGTACCGGGAGAGGACAGGCAGCTGTTCAATATCAGGGATGCCTATTATGTTGACAGCCACTGGCTCAATGTCCTCGGAGTGGAGATTATTGAAGGACGTAATTTTGACGAGACGCTTGCCGCCGACAGGGAAATACTTGTGGATGAAAGGTTTGCGGACAAGATGGAGAAGGCTGCCGGATGGGACGAGGTGCTCGGAAGGGATGTCGAGATTACGGGGCATCAGGATGGGACGAAGAGAATTTGCGGCGTGTTCAAAACCATAAACCAGGGTTCGTTCAGCCTTGAGGACAGGTTCTACTCCACCAGGCCGATGGTCGTCTTCTACTGCGACCCGCAGCAATACACCAGTTTTTTCAAGTTCATTTTCGTGAAGTATCACAAGATTTCCCCTGAGGCTCTGGAGCATACGCAGGCAGTGGTGAACGAGATTCTGCCGGGTCAGGCGAGCAAAATCACTCCATGCAGCACGGCCGCCCTTGAGAATCTGGAGGACACGAAAAACACGAGGAACGCCGTGCTCATCGGAGGAATCGTTTCGCTGATTATCGCCCTCTTAGGTCTTGTGGGATATACGATTGACGAGGTGCGTCGCCGCGCAAAGGAGATTGCGGTGCGCAGGGTGAACGGGGCGCAGTTCTCGCAGATTCGGAGGATGTTCCTTAGGGACGTGATGTGGATTGCAGGGCCGTCGGTGGCCGTCGGATGCGTTCTGGCTGGGATTGTGGCGGCACGGTGGGAGCAGCAGTTCAGCATTCAGGCGGGGCTTCCGTGGTGGGTGTTTGCCGCGACTTTCATCGGCGTGCTCGGCATTGTCGCCGTCGTTTCGGACGTTTATGTGCAGGTTGTGGCGAACCGCAATCCGGCCGAGAGTATCAAGACAGAGTGATGACAGGCTATAACTATACTATTAGATTGGGATTTACGGGCTTCACGCCGGAGGCGAGAACCCGTCGCTCATGAAAAAAAATCGCGCCGGGTTTCTCACCTCCGGCTTCCTTGAAGCCCTTTCGCGCATATTTCAGAATTGTCGAAACAGTTATACAACGACTCGAATATAGGAGAAATTGGATATATTGAAATATAAAACAACAAAATAAAGACACAATGATTAAGATTACAGACATTTGCAAGGTCTTCAGGACCGAGGAGATTGAGACGGTGGCTCTCGACAATGTTTCCTTTGAAATTCAGGACGGCGAGTTCGTCGCCATTATGGGGCCTTCCGGATGCGGAAAGTCAACGCTGCTCAACATTCTTGGACTTCTCGACAACCCCACTTCAGGAAGCTATCTGCTGTTAGGACAGGAGGTTGCGCAGCTAAAGGAGAAGGAGAGAACCAAGTTCCGCAAGGGGAACATCGGGTTCGTGTTCCAGAGCTTCAACCTGATTGACGAGCTGAACGTCTATGAGAACATCGAGCTGCCGCTGCGCTATATGAACTTCTCGGCAGCGGAAAGGAAGGAGAAGGTGGAGGCGGTGATGGCCAGGATGAACATCAGCCATAGGGCAAAGCACTTCCCGCAGCAGCTCTCCGGAGGTCAGCAGCAGAGGGTGGCGATTGCGCGCGCGGTGGTGGCCTCGCCGAAGCTGATTCTGGCCGACGAGCCAACTGGAAACCTCGACTCGAAGAACGGCAAGGAGGTGATGGACCTGCTCTGCGAGCTTAACGGAGAGGGCACGACCATCGTGATGGTGACCCACTCGCAGAAGGACGCGGCCATGGCACAAAGAACGATTGATTTGTTTGACGGGCATATCGTGAGCGACGTCAAGAACGAGTTGTAAAAGCCGCGACTTTTACTCCAAGCTGTTATAACAACTGTCACCTCGAACTTCGTGAGAGGTCTTTGTACATGATGAATCCCGGAATTAAGATTTCTCCATTCGCTTCGCTCAGTCGAAATGACATTGAGAAGCTTCGCTCAGTCGAAATGACATTGAGAAGCTTCGCTCAGTCGAAATGACATTGAGAAGCTTCGCTCAGTCGAAATG
>CAKVAS010000025.1 GCA_934725015.1 uncultured Bacteroidales bacterium | reverse complement strand
TCTGCTGAAACAGTAGCCGTCATACCAGGGCTTCATCTCGTCAATCAGCGCGTCCTCGTCGGCCTTCAGCGCCCCCACGCCCTGATAGTACCGAATCATCTCCCTGACCTCGGTCTCGCTGAAGCCGAGCATCATGTTGAATTCGGGGGCGAGGGTAAGCGAGGTGGCGATGTTGTAGCCGCTCGTCACGTCGTCCATAGTGACGGGGCTGACTCCCATCATGAGTATGCGGTCGAAGTTTGGCTTGAAGAGCTTGAACACGTCGCGGTAGAATCCTTCGGCGTGCGTCATGGCATGATAGACCTCCTCCCCGGCGACGTTCAGGACGGTGTTTGTGAAGTTGTCGTATTCATCGACGATGAGATAGAGGTGATGTCCGAACTCCCTGGCCCTTATCGTAATGAGGTCCAGCTTTGAGCGGAAATCCGACCTGGATTCGACATCCTTTGCAAATCCGTCATAATAGAACTTCTCATACCGTCGTGCGAAACCGTCGAGCACCGCTCCTGTCCTGCTGTTGAAGCGGTCGAAGAGATTGTTCATGTCGCCGCCTACCTGCGAGAAGTCAAGGTACAGCACCTGGAACGTTCCCATCAGCGGAGTCGGGTTCTTCTCTATCCAAAGCCCGGAAAACAGACCGCCGAAATTGTCCCTCTCGTTGATGTCGTAGTAATATCTCATCATCGACAGGAAAAGGCTCTTCCCGAAGCGTCGCGGCCTGATGAGGAACAGGAAGTTCCCGGCAGCCTCCATCTTTGGAAGATACATAGTCTTGTCCGCATAATACTTGTCCTCCCTCCGCACCTGAGCGAAGTCGGAAATGCCGTAAGGTATGAGTTTGTACGATTCCATAGCCATTCAATATTCATGACCCGCAAATATACAAAAAATAGCTAAAGCTACAACCCCTTTTCCTTGGCCTCGTCCCAGATGGCATCCATTTCGGCGAGAGTCAAGTCGTGGAGGTCGCGGCCTTCGCGGATGGTGTGCTCTTCGAGGTAGGTGAAGCGGCGGCGGAACTTGGCACAGGTGCGCTCCAGGGCCGTGTCCGGGTTGAGCTTGTAGAGGCGGCCGGCGTTCACGAGAGCGAAAATCATGTCTCCGAGCTCCTCTTCCGCACGGTCTTTCGCAGTTGCCTTCTCCTCGTCCGAGACGGCGGCGTCAAGGGCCTTCAGCTCAGTCTCCAGTTCTCCTTCCTCCTCCTTGACCTTAGCCCAGACATCCTCCTTCTGCTCCCAGTCGAAGCCGACCCCGCGGGCCTTGTCCTGAATCCTGTAGGCCTTGATCATCGACGGAAGCGACTCCGGCACCCCGCTAAGAACCCTCTTGTTGCCGTCCTTCTCCCTGGTCTTGAGCATTTCCCAGTTGCGCACGACGTCCTCCGCCGAAGCGGCCTCAGTCTCTCCGAATACATGAGGGTGGCGATATATCAGTTTATCGCACAGATGATTGCACACATCCGCGATGTCGAACTCTCCCTTTTCGTCGCCCATCTTCGCATAGAACACGACATGGAGCAGCAGGTCGCCGAGCTCCTTGCATATCTCCCCGTGCTCGTCCTTCATAATCGCGTCGCTCAGTTCATAAACCTCCTCAATCGTCTGCGGCCGCAGGCTCTCGTTTGTCTGTTTGCGATCCCACGGGCATTTCACCCTCAGCTCGTCCAAAATGTCGAGCAGCCGCCCGAACGCCTCAAGTTTCTGTTCTCTCGTATTCATCGTTTTTTCTTTATTATTCGATGTTATCTTGCAATAAGACTCTCAAGATGCAGTCTTGCTTTTTTCTTGTCAATATTATTTGTGAAATCAGTCCTCCCGATGATTGTATTGAGTGCTTTTCCTGAAAACTGCACGACACCTCTTGTCGCCCGACCTGCCCAATGGTGCTGAATGACTGATGCATCAATCAATTCATCATGATAAACAGAGCATAATGCGGTTCTGAACACACCCTCGGAATCAATACCTACAATGAAGAAGAAAAATAAAGAATCATCCTCTGCCATTTTAGTCAAAAACTTGTCAATGTTGTATGCTTTGGGCGCGGAATTGAGAGAAATGATCTTCGTCTTTATGTCCGTGTATGCCTTTCCATTGTCGAATACCCTTACATAATCTCCCAAATCGTCATGTGTTTCAACTTCTGGCAGCATCTGCGTGTCTTGTTGCAGGAGATTTCGTATCTCTTCCCTTACACTGTCGTTTGAGGTAATCATATATTCGATTATTCGTCCGCGAATGTTCACGTTCTCTATACGTGATGCGGTTAATATTGCTTCGCGACATTTTTCACATCTTTCGCTAAGGTCATTGTTCAATACCTTAAAATTCTCGGACAACACAAAATCAATCGCTCTTGACACGGAATTGAAGATGTTTGTCATCTGATTTTCGTCAGGCTCGAATTTTTGAGATTTTGGTCTTATTCCAGACGAAGCCTCGACAAGCCGTGACAGGTTTTCCTCCCAATCAAGTCCTTCATGTATCGCGAACAAATCATCGAAATTTGACGGGACATTTGACAGACCGGAATATTCTTTCATTATATCGCTGCCATTGAAGCTCCCCTTGATATTGCACATTGACAGTTCTTTGGAACTGTGACTTATCTTGGACAGAAATGATGAGTTCGCAAGATATATCACATTGCTGTCGTTATTCCTCACCAGAACAACGAAAAACGGAATATTATCGTATTTTTGCAATGCGGACAACGACAGAACGGTATTGCTGAAAGATCCTGTCTGTGAGTAGCTGAACCTGACGGCGAAATATCGGCAATAATAAACTTTCCTTTCACGCGTGAGGTTATATTTCTCTGTAATATAGTCAATCAGAGCGTCTTTGTTTCCGGTTGGAGCCGTTTCCGTGACATCATTCACGAATTTATGGACAAGTTCATTCATATTGCTTTAAATAAGGGGCCGACATATTCTTGCTCATCTCTTTCTTTTGCTGTGGCAGAACAATTCTGTTTTTGAAGATTCAGTGTATTTCTTTCCCAAAAATATCCCCCATTATACCCCTGAATTGAAGTGTCCGCCTCAGCGGCGCAGAGGCGTTTTGCCCCGAGCATACAATATTCCTCATCAATCTCCACCCCAAGAAAGCGGCGCCCCAGTTTTTTAGCGACGACGCAAGTTGTTCCGCTTCCTGCGAAAGGGTCAAATACCACGTCTCCGGGACGGGATGATGCAAGTATAAGTTTTGCTATCAGTTTTTCCGGTTTTTGAGTAGGATGGTCGGTGTTCTCAGGCATTGACCAGAAAGGGATGCTGATGTCGTCCCAAAAGTTCGATGGGAATGTGACGCGGAACTTTCCGTCCTTCGTGTCTTCCCAGTCTTTGGGCTTGCCGTTTTCCTTATATGGAGCGATGACCCGTCGCTTCATCTTGACGGCATCAACATCGAAGAAGTAATTGCTTTCATCCTTTACCGCGAACCAGATGTCTTCCATCGCGTTTTTCCAGTTGGATTTTGCCCCGCGACCTTTCTCCCTCTGCCATGTTATGCGATTAAGAATATGAAGTTCTTCCTCAATGACAGCTTTTTGTGCTCCGGAACATTTCCAGTCCCCGCACATATAGAGGGAGCCATATGGCTTGAGTTTTCTGCAGACTTCCGGAAGCCAGGATCTTACATAGTCCTCATATTGGGTGTCTGACATTGCGGAAAATTTTGAGGAATTAAATGTTTTGCTAAGGTTATATGGCGGGTCGATGATTATCAAATCTGCAAAAGAATCAGGAATATGCGTCAGAGTATCGAAGATGTCGGCGTTGATGAGCCTGTCAATGCAGGATGCCCCATCATTCAAATCATTAATGTGCAGAAACTGTTTTCGGAGTTCTGGCTTCTCGTCACTTGAAACTGTCAATGTTCTGTTGCGTGCCGCTCTGACCTTACCGTCGTTTACCATAGTCAAAATAGTGTAAATTTATGATTTATAAAACCAATTACAAATTTAATGAAATCATCCGACTTCGTCGATATATTTTCCTTTCCGTATCCAATGGATATATCCGTATATCGCGGAAAGGGCGTATATTATATATAGGAGTGACATGGCGGGCATTCCCTGGGTATGGCAAATCCATGCGGAGAAGGCATCTGCGAAAATCCAGAGAACCCACTGCTGGGGATATGACTTCGCGAGCCACCATGTTGCGATGCCGCTCAGAACCGTAGCGCCCGCGTCTCCCACGGATTTCGGGTCGTCAAGCTCCCGGAGGATGAAGTACAGCACCGCCGTGCCCGCAACCAATATAATGGCACTGATGAGAGCCGTCTTCGGGGACAGGTGCCGCAGGTGAATCTCGGCGGCGGCCTTCTCGACATTGCCGTCCGTCACTTTGGAATCTCCGCCCGGCATTTCGGAGCTTCCCCTTGTCATTCCGGGCGTAGCCGAGAAATCTTTCAGCCCGTCATCCCGCCTCCACTGGACGAAGCCCACGAACGCCATCACGACATAGTAGAGGTTCAGCGCGGACGAGGCATACAGCCCTTCCGCGAAGAACGAGACCATGGCGGCTGCGGCCGAGAGCAGCTGAAATGCCCACATCCAGTTGTTCTGCCTGATTTCGAGAATCAGGAACATGACGCCAGTGACGAGCGTGAATATTCCGAGAAAGTCAAATTCCATGTAGTTGGCGGACGGGAGCATATCCCCGGCTGCGGCTGCAAAGATACCCACTTTCCGCGACATTGCGCTGCGTACGGATATTTATTTTCATGGGTTCGACACATATCCCCGAAATTTGGCAGGAACTTCGATGATACGGATATTTCGGAAATATATTTTTATACTTAATTTTGCATTCGGAAATACGAAGATTCGCTGCTGTATGGCGGATATGCGAAGGACGGATATATGAAAAATTGGGATATATGAAAACGATACGGAATGCGGAATTCGGGGGCGAACGCCCTTTGTTTGAATCACATGGGCTGCGACTTGAGAATGTCGTCATACGCGAGGGCGAGTCGGCGATAAAGGAATGCAGCGACATTGAGGCGGTGGACTGCCGCTTCGAGGGGAACTATCCATTCTGGCATGTGCACGGGTTCCTCATCGAGCGCTGCTTCTTCGACGTTGGCGGCCGCTCGGCGCTGTGGTATTCGGACCATCTGAAGATGAGGGACACGGTGATTGCCGCGCCGAAGATGTTCCGGGAGATGAGCGACATCGAAATCGAGAATGTCGAGATGACCGATGCGGACGAGGTTTTCTGGAGATGCAGCCGCGTGAATGTCAGGGACCTGAAGCTGCACGGAGGCACCTATCCTTTCATGTTCAGCAGCGACCTGCGCATCGACGGGCTTGTCAGCGACAGCAAGTATGTGTTCCAGTATGTCCGCAACCTTGAGCTGCGCAATGCGAAAATCACGACGAAGGACGCGCTTTGGGAAAGCGAGAATGTGACGGTCTATGATTCCGAACTCAGCGGGGAATACCTCGGCTGGCATTCGCGGAACCTCAGGCTCGTGAACTGCCGGATTTCGGGAACGCAGCCGCTATGCTATGCGGAGAACCTGGTGCTTGAAAACTGCACCTTCGCCGAGGATTGCGACCTCGCGTTCGAGTACAGCAGCGTGCGGGCGACGATCGTCGGAGGCATACGCAGCGTGAAGAACCCTCGGACGGGAAGCATCGTCGCTGACGAAATCGGCGAAATCATCATTGACAGGAACATCAAGGCTCCGGCGGACTGCGTGGTTGGGACCCGGGGCGGGAAAAAACTGGAATAGGGACAATTTCAAGGGACAGAGCCATGCAGGCGCTGTGGCGGTGCCCGGTACAAAGCGACCAAAATGTGAAGGAAAATGGGAAAATACAATTTTGACGAGATAGTTCCGAGGCGCGGGACAAACTCCTACAAATGGGACACCCCGGCTGAAGGAGTTCTGCCGATGTGGGTCGCGGACATGGACTTCAGGACGGCGCCCTGCGTGACTGAAGCGCTGCGACGCAGGGTGGAGCACGGGATTTTCGGCTATGTCAAGGTTCCGCAGTCCTACTATGATGCCGTAATCGGCTGGTTCGGCACTCGTCACGGCGTGCGCTTCGAGCGCGACAGGTTCATCTACACGAGCGGCGTGGTGCCGGCGCTCTCGGCGATTATCAAGGCGCTGACCCGCCCGGGCGACAAGGTCATAGTCCAGCCGCCGGTGTATAACTGCTTCTTCTCGTCCATCCGCAACAACGGCTGCGAGATGCTTCCGAACCCTCTTGTCCGCGACGGACTTTCGTGGAGAATGGACTTCGACGACCTTGAGACGAAGGCCGCCGACCCGAGGGCGAAGGTGATGATTCTCTGCAATCCGCACAACCCGGCCGGCCGTGTGTGGACAGAGGAGGAACTGCGCAGAGTCGGGGAAATATGTCTGAGGAACAATGTGTTCGTGATTTCCGACGAGATTCACTGCGAGCTGACCTATCCGGAGCACGACTACACGCCGTTCGCGTCTCTCGGCGAAGACTTCCGACTCCACTCCGCGACCTGCATCTCCCCGAGCAAGGCATTCAACATCGCCGGACTTCAGATTGCGAACATAATCGCGGATGACCGCGAAATCCTCTCCCGCATAGACCGGGCAATCAATGTCAACGAGGTCTGCGACGTGAACCCGTTCGGAGTCGAGGCGACCCTCGCCGCATACTCCCCGGAGGGCGCCGACTGGCTGGATGCCCTGCGCGGCTACCTCTATGCCAACTACATGACGGTCAAGGCCTTTTTCTCCGGGCGCATTCCTCAGTGTCCGGTCACGGAACTAGAGGGCACCTATCTCGTCTGGATTGACGTCAGCGCGACGGGACTAAACGCCGACGAGGTCACGGCGCGCCTTCTCGACGAGCAGAAACTAATGGTCAACTCAGGCACGATGTACGGCCCCGGCGGCGAAAACTTCATCCGCCTCAACATCGCCTGCCCCCGCACCCTTCTTCTCGACGGCCTTGAGCGGCTGAATCGGGTCTTATAACAAAAAGATGGTGCAATTTTGCTCACCATCTCGTATCAGAGGGGTTCCGCTTTTTAGGCGCCCCGTCACTCTTCGCCTGCGGCCTTCAAGCGCTCGGCGTTCTCCGCAATCTGCAGCTGGTCAAGCAGCTCCTGGATGTCGCCGTCCATGAATACCGGAAGGTTGTACATCGTGTAGTTGATGCGGTGGTCGGTCACGCGGGACTGAGGGTAGTTGTAGGTGCGGATTTTCGCCGAGCGGTCGCCTGTGGAGACCATTGTCTTTCTCTTTGCTGAAATTTCGTTCAGATACTTCTCGTACTCCATATTATAGAGCCTCGTGCGGAGCTCGGCGAGTGCCTTGTCGAAGTTCTTGAGCTGAGACTTCTCGTCCTGGCACTGCACCACGATTCCTGAAGGGATGTGGGTGAGGCGGATTGCCGAGTAGGTCGTGTTCACGGACTGGCCACCCGGGCCTGAGGAGCAGAATGTATCCTTGCGTATGTCGTTCATGTTCAGCTCGATGTCGAACTCGTCCGCCTCAGGAAGCACCGCCACCGACGCCGCCGAGGTGTGGACCCTGCCCTGCGTCTCGGTCTGCGGCACACGCTGCACGCGGTGAACTCCGGACTCGTATTTCAGCACTCCATAGACCCCTTCGCCGATGACCTTCACAACGATTTCCTTGAATCCGCCGGCAGCGCCCTCCGACTGGCTGTTGATTTCCATCTTCCAGCCCCTGCGCTCGAAATACTTGCTGTACATCCTGAACAGGTCTCCCGCGAAGATTGCAGCCTCGTCGCCGCCCGCGCCTCCACGGATTTCCAGAATGGCGTTCTTGCTGTCCTGAGGGTCGGCGGGGATGAGCAGGAGCTTGATTTTCTGCTCCATCTCCGGAAGCTGAGGCTCAATCTCCGCAATCTCCTCCTTCGCCATCTCCCTGAGCTCCTCGTCCTTTTCCTCCGCGATGATTTCCTTCGCCATCTCGTATGACTCGACGAGCTTCCTGTATTCCTCGCCGGCCTTTATGATAGGCGACAGTTCCTTGTATTCCTTGTTGAGCTGAACATATTTCTTCATGTCGGAAATCACGTCCGGATCCGAAAGCTGGGTCTGGAGCGACTCGTATTTTTCCCTGAGTCCGAGGACTTTCGCAAGCAATGAGTTGTTATCTGCCATCTGTCTGTAAATGTAAATTCGTGTTTAAGGATATATATTACCTTAATACGGTACGAAAAATATATCCCCGTAAAATCCTGCAAATTTAGGATTGCTTTTGCTTTTTTACAAAAATATTTCGTCGCATGATTCATTTTTCTCGCAGAAATATCGAAATGTTTATAAAATTTTCATTTTTTTGTCATAAATGTCCGTCAGGCATTGTCTATTTGGCAATCAGATTGTAAATTCGCGGTCTAAAACTTCTTGTACGCCCTTCGTCTATCCGGGGAAAGCAAGAGAAATTAAAATAGAAAATATGAATTTCGGATTTTTGGAAATTCTTACCCTTATAGGCTCCGTCGGGATGTTCCTGTATGGGATGAAGCTCATGAGTGAGGGGCTGCAGAAGGCGGCCGGAAACAAGTTGAGAGACATATTGGCACTGATGACCAACAACAAGTTCCTCGGAGCTCTGACCGGCATCTTCATCACTGCGCTCGTCCAGTCCTCGTCGGCAACGACAACGATGATTGTCTCTTTCGTCAATGCCGGTCTCATCTCGCTCCAGCAATCGATGGCGGTCATCTTCGGCGCCAACGTGGGAACGACGTTCACGGCCTGGATTATTTCACTTTTCGGATTTAAGGTAGATATAGCGACATTCGCCGTACCGCTTTTCGCGATCGGGGTGCCGCTTCTTTTTATGAAGAAATCCGCCTATACGAACTGGGGCGAGTTCCTCATCGGCTTCGCGCTCCTGTTCCTCGGACTGGACTACCTCAACCACTCCGTGCCCGACCTGCAGGCGAACCCTGCGGTCTTTGACACCCTCAGGCGCTGGTCCGATATGGGCTTCTGGTCCGTGATGGTCTTTGTCATTGTCGGAATGGTCCTTACGATGGTCGTCCAGGCCTCCAGCGCGACCTTCGCGATTGCGCTGATAATGTGCAGCAAGGGCTGGATTACCTTCGACCTCGCCGCTGCCCTCGTGCTCGGCGGCAACATAGGAACCTGCATCACGCCTATAATAGCGTCCGTATCCGGTAACGTCATGGCTAAGCGCGCGGCCGCCGGGCATCTGATGTTCAACCTGCTCGGCTCGGTGTGGGCTCTCGCGCTCTACCGTCCTTACATGAAGCTCATCTCATGGATAACGACCGGCTGCGTCGGCGACCCCAACGCGCTCTATGCTTATGCCAATTCCGCAGACCCTTCTACCGTCGCCGCCCTCGCCGACGGACGTCTCGACCCGTCTGTCAGAGGAAACGACGTGCTTATCGCGAACTTCGCGGCAATGCAGTATTATGTTTCGTTCGGCCTTTCGATGTTCCATACCGTCTTCAACCTTATAAATATAGGCGTGATGATATGGTTCACCAATTTCTATGTCAAGGCTGTGACTTTCCTTGTCCCGTCACGCAGGGAGAAAAGTCTTGAAGACGACGGCAAGTCCCATCTCGAATTCATATCCGGCGGTCTCATGTCAACTTCAGAACTTTCCATCCTTCAGGCTCACAAGGAGATTGTCCTCATGAGCGACCGGACCTACAGGATGCACGAGATGATTCAGCGGATGTATTCGGAGACGGATCAGGACGAGTTCTCGTCCCTGTTCCTCAGGGTTCAGAAATATGAGAACATAAGCGACAACATGGAGGTCGAGATTGCCGCCTATCTGAGCAGGGTTGCCGACGGCCGGCTCAGCGACGAGTCCAAGCATTCTATTCAGGCCAAGCTCCGCGAGATTTCGGAAATCGAGAGCATCGGCGACAGCTACTACAACATGGCCCGCATCCTCCAGCGCCGCAACGAGAACCATATCGTGTTCACGCAGTCGATGAACGAGAATTTCGCCGCGATGTTCGACCTCGTCCGCACGGCGTTCGACCAGATGGCCGCGATTCTCAAGGACAACGGCCAGCACATCGGGAACCTCAAGCTGACGCTCAACACGGAGCAGAATATCAACGAGATGCGCAATAACCTCAAGGAGCAGAACATCATCGACCTGAATGAGGGGAAATATGAGTACGCGACGGGTTCCGCCTACATGGACCTGATTGTCGAGTGCGAGAAGATAGGGGACTACGTCGTGAACGTCGTCGAGGCGCTGGTCAACCTCAAGCCGGGAAAGGGAAGCAACTAGTTTCTGTCATTTCGAGCGGAGCCGAGGGAAATGGCTTTGTCCGAGCCGTGGTGGCTTTTGTTCCTCTGTCACTTCGAGCGGAGCCTAGTGAAATGGCTTTGTCCGAGCCGTGGTGGCTTTTGCCCCCTGTCACTTCGAGCGGAGCCGAGAAGTCTTTGTTCTGAAATATTTTTTGAAAAAATTTACAAAAAGGTGAACTTGTGCAGTGGTTTTGCACAAGCTCGCCTTAATTTTGCATCGTAATTCAGAGGACGGTCTTCGCGACTGCCCAGAACAAGACAGGTGTAAAACATTAAAATTCAAGAGATATGCGTACAGATTCAATCATCAGCCTCATGAACACGTTCATTTCATCTGACAATTCATACGAGAGCGTAAGCGCGATGGTCAGTGAACTCGGTCTTGAACTCCGTTCCGTTGAATTTGTTTAGGCCTTTTCGTCGCAGATTCATGCTGTCTTTTGCGTGAAGCTGAGTAATTCTTGCTACCTTTGCGTCGCGAAAGTTTAAATTTATTGTGACAATGAAGGTAAGGATTATAAACGGCTCGCGCTGGGATGCCCCGGCCTATGCGACTGAAGACTCGGCAGGAGTCGATTTGAAGGCGAACATTGACGAACCTATTACTATCGCCCCGCTTCAGAGGGTGATTGTTCCGACCGGTCTAAGGATAGCCCTCCCCAAGGGAACCGAGGCTCAGGTCCGTCCGCGCAGCGGGCTTGCGGCAAAGCACGGAATCACGGTTCTGAACACCCCGGGCACCATAGACGCGGACTATCGCGGTGAGATTGCCGCCATTCTCATAAACCTCTCCGACAAGGATTTTGTCGTGAATCCGGGCGAGCGCATCGCCCAGATGATAGTCGCCCGCTACGAGCGCGTCGAGTGGGAGGAAGTCGAACAGCTCGACAACACGGCCCGCGGCGAGGGGGGACTCGGTTCAACCGGACGCTGATATTCATTTCGGTGTCATTGGACGGATTTTTCATTCCGTTCGCGGCAAGTAAGGCAAGGACTGGCATTTTAAGGATTTTGGGATATGGACATAAACAAGTTATACAGCATATTCATCTCCTGCGACGGCAAGGTCACGACCGATAGCCGTAAAATCAGCGGGGGAGAGTTCTTCTTTGCACTGAAGGGCGAGAATTTCGACGGCAATGAGTATGCTCTCAAGGCTCTCGAAGCCGGAGCGGCCTACGCCGTCGTCGATGAGGGCTCTCCTGTTGCCTCTGCGGCCGCGGACGAGCCTCGTCTCATCCCCGTCCCGGACACTCTGCGGGCGCTTTGGACACTTGCCCGCCACCATCGCGACAGGTTCAGCATCCCTGTCCTCGGGCTTACCGGGACGAACGGAAAGACGACGACGAAGGAACTCGTCAATGCCGTGCTTTCTGCGAAATTCCGCACCCACGCCACCTCCGGTAATCTGAACAACAACATCGGCGTGCCGCTGACTGTCCTCGGTATTTCGTCGGATACGGAAATCGCCGTCATAGAAATGGGCGCGAGCCACCCCGGCGACATTAAGGAACTTGTCGATATAGCCGCTCCGGATTTCGGGCTCATAACAAATGTCGGCAAAGGGCATCTCCTTGGCTTCGGCTCTTTTGAGGGCGTGAAGGCCACTAAGGGAGAAATGTATGACTTCATCGCCGGAAACGACGGGGGAGCGGGGACTGTTTTCGTGAATCAGGACAATCCGCTGTTGGTTGAGATGGCTGCTTCAAGGGGCTTCGTGGCTGCACCGGGAGATTATGTCTTCGACCGGGCGACTTTTCTTGGCCGCGACCGTCGGAAACGCGCTTCAGAAAGGCTGCTTGCCGTTCCGTACGGGCTTAATTTTTCCGGAACCCGCGTCCTGACGCCCGATGCCGCGCATCCGTATCTTCGTCTTCTCCTTGCCGACGGCAAGCAGGTGGAGACGAAGCTTGTCGGCTCATACAATGCCGACAATGTGCTCACGGCTCTCTGCATAGGACATTTCTTCGGAGTCCCGGAGGCCGATGCCATTGCTGCGGTCGCATCATATGTCCCGTCAAACAACCGCTCGCAGATGCAGCGTACCGGGCGCAACATCCTCATTGTAGATGCCTACAATGCCAATCCTTCGAGCATGAAGGCGGCGCTGGACAATTTCGCGGGCTTTGATGCGGCGAAGAAAATCGTCCTGCTCGGGAATATGCTTGAGCTTGGAGATGAGTCGGTCGCTGAGCACGCAAAGGTTCTCCGTGCCGTTGCGGACTACGGTCTTGAAGGTTATTTCGTGGGAGAGGAGTTCCGCAAGGCCGGGGCGGAGCGCTGTTTCAGCACGTCGGACGAACTTGCCGCCTACATCGCCTCTCATGAGTCCGGGTTCTCTTCCGCCGCGATACTCATAAAAGGCTCACGCGGCACGAGGATGGAGAAGGTAATCCCGGTTCTTTAGTGCAGAATTGCAGAAAATATACAGGCTCCGACTTGAGCATATTCAGTTGGAGCCTGTATTGTTTTGTAGATGGAGTTCCTTATGCAATTCCGGGGCGGACGGATTCGCGTATTGCCCTTATATGTCTGACTGCCATTATCGCCGCGAGAGCCAGCAGGCTTCCTGTGATGAGACCGGAGAATGCTCCGACGGTGATGTCTCCGAGGAAGTGCTTCCCGCAATAGACGCGGCTGATGCTGACTGCCATTGCCCAGAGAAAGATGACGCTCCCGTATATTCCGAGAAATATCTTTCTGTTCGTCCCGTTCTCCCGTCCCATCGCGCCCTTGCGGCTCCTGATGAAGGAAAGGCAGAGCATCGAGCACATTGCGAAGGAGAACACGTTTGCGGCGTGACCGGAGTAGAACCCGCATCCTCCTCCGCCTTCAAGCACCCTGAGCCCATGCGCCTTCATCCACGGGTCCATGCACGGGCGAAGCCTCGCAACCCCGTCCTTCACGAGATTCGCCAGCTGGTCGGCGCAGACGACGTTCAGCACGAGGGCGAGCGTGACGACGAGCCCGGCCTTCCATCCCATGCGGTAGATGATAATCCCGAGCACGACAAGGTAGAGCGGAATCCAGGCCTTTACGTGCGAGAACACGGGCATCACGGCATCAGTGAACGCCCCGCCGCTGGTGTTGATTGCGAGCGTCGCTTCCTTGTCCAGCATCTCAAGCTGTTCGAGCGTCGTTGTAAGGTTCTGTATCATAATTGTCTCTGTTTTTCTTATGTAAGCAGTTCTAAGCG
Source organism: uncultured Bacteroidales bacterium (assembly GCA_934725015.1). Lineage (GTDB taxonomy): Bacteria > Bacteroidota > Bacteroidia > Bacteroidales > UBA932 > Cryptobacteroides. The sequence goes on along the minus strand of CAKVAS010000025.1, from coordinate 16,835 downwards.
GCTCTAAGCAGTTCGGGGGGGGGGAGCATAAAAGGATGGAGTGCAAGGCACTCGGTGAAGGCAGAACCGCAGCAACCTTATGGTTGTGAGGATTCTGTCAAGACGAGTAACGCCGCAATCCGCCTTTTATGCGCCCCTCCGTTATTTGTGCAGGCTTTCCCACAGGAGGTCTTTCAGCCGCTGTATCCCTTCTCCGGAAAACGAGGAAATGAACACGTGCGGCACCCCTTCCGGCAGCGCCGGCTCAATCTCTGCCTCAAGATGCTCGTCCAGCATATCCGACTTGGTCACGGCGAGCACGCGGTTCTTCACGAGCAGTTCCGGATTGTACTCCCGCAGCTCGTCGAGCAGTATCTCGTAGCTTTTCTTTATGTCCTCCTCTTCGGCGGAAACCATGAACAGCAGCACTGAATTCCTTTCAATATGCCGGAGAAACCTGATTCCCAGACCCTTGCCGTCGTGCGCACCCTCTATGATTCCCGGAATGTCGGCCATGACGAACGACCGGTCGTCATAGTAGCGCACCACACCGACGCTCGGCTCAAGTGTCGTGAACGCATAGTTCGCGATTTTAGGCTTTGCGGCCGACACCGTCGAAAGCAGCGTGGATTTCCCGGCATTAGGGAACCCGACGAGTCCCACGTCGGCAAGCAGCTTCAGTTCAAGGATATACCAGCCCTCCGACCCGGGTTCACCCGGCTGCGCATATCTCGGCGTCTGGTTCGTCGGACTCTTGAAGTTGGCGTTGCCCAGACCTCCGCGCCCGCCCTTGACGAGCACATACTCCTCTCCCGGCTCCACCATCTCGTGCAGCACCTCGCCCGTCTCCGCGTCCTTGGCCACCGTTCCGAGCGGCACATCCAGATAGACATCCTTCCCGGCCTTGCCGTTGCAGAGCGCCCCGCTCCCGGCCTCGCCGTGCTCCGCCCGTATATGTTTCTGATACTTAAGGTGAATCAATGTCCAGAACTGAGGATTAGCCCGCAGAATGACATTCCCTCCGCGTCCTCCGTCCCCTCCGTCCGGCCCGCCCTTGGGCACATATTTCTCCCTCCTCAAATGCATCGACCCCGCGCCCCCGTTTCCCGAAGCGCAGAAAATCTTCACGTAGTCAATAAAGTTGCTGTCTGGCATAATTCTTTATTTATCAATTAAGTAACTGGTCTTTTACGGCTCTTTTAACCTCCGAGTAACAACGGAGTAACAAAATTTTCGTGCAATTTGCCACAAAAACGATACTACCAAATTGGTGCTTTGCGTTCAAAGGTGCAAAGATAACAATTTAATGAGCATTTTTAACCTTTCCGTCGTTGACGGCAATTATGAATTTTGGGGAGCCCGTTCTTGGACTCTATGACGATTTTTTACTTTTTCTTGCAGTCTTCCTGTTCCGCAATAGTATTATCTACTACTTTCTGCAGTTGATAAGTGGCGACGCCGAGAGGATTGCTGATGCCTTTAAGCGACCATTCTACCACTGTTTTATTACGAGCGCGACAAATCAGTAGCCCGATGCTCGGATTGTCGTCCTCACCTTTCAGAAGAGCGTCGGCAGCATTGACATAGAAATTGATCTTCCCTGCAAATTCCGGAATGAAGTCCACCACTTTGAGCTCCACCACGACGTAACACTTCATCTTGATGTGGTAGAATACCATATCCGGGAAGAATGATGTCGCATCAGGTCCTGAGATTCTCAATTCCATCTGTCTGCCAACGTAAGCGAAACCGCTTCCCAATTCCAGAAGGAATCGAGTAATGTTCTGGGCCAATGCATCTTCCAGCTTTCTTTCCTCGACATCTCCTGCAATCGGCAGAAAATCAAGCTTATATTCACCTTTGAGTATTTCGTCGGCCAGCTTGCCTTGAATTGCCGGAAGTTTTTCATTGAAATTAGATAAAGCCTTGCCCTTGGACGCAAAAAGATTCGAGTCTATCTGACTGTTCATCTCGCTGCGACTCCATCCGTTAGAGATAGTCTCATCAATATAGAACAAGGCCTCATCTAGATTCTTGCACCTTCTAAGTATATCGATATGATGCCTCCACGGAATGTATGCGAACTTCTCCGGCATTGAATCATTTAATTCGTTACCAACTTGGTAACGAATTGTATCATATTGACTGTAAAACGCATACCAATTCTTGATGTATCTAAGGTTGGTGACGGAATAGCCTTCCTGTCCAGGGAACTCGTTTCTCAAATCCAGACTCAGTTTCTCGAAGAATCCGCTTCCCCAAGAATAAGTATCCTGCAAAGTGTTGATGTCGTGCCCCAGTTCCCAGTAGAATTCGAGCATCGATTGGTTAATCCGCACGGATGCCTTTATTTGAGCGTGCCTGAGTCTTCCTTTGATTGACTTCAACCAAGTTGAATAATTCTCATCTGCTACAAAATTTCCTGCCTTCACAAATCCTGCCTTTTCCATTATAAAATATTCTATAGTAAATGCAAATATAGCGAAAGTTTGCAAAAGTACGTCCCATTTTTGCGGCAGTGCAAAAATGGGACGGCTATCGGGTATTTGCCTTGAGCGGCTTACTGGTTTCTGGACTGATCCACCCAAATTAGTCTCGAAGTGTCGTAGCCTCGGTTTCTGGCTTCGGCGACAACATTCTCGATGACCGGTTGCGGAAGGGATGGTGTGCGTGCGAGAATCCAGAGATATTTGTCGCTGGAACTGCCGACGAGCGCCACACTGTAGTCTTCGGAGAGCATCAGGATGCGGTAGTCGGAATAGAAGAACAGAAAGAACGAAACCTTGAGAATTGCCGGATTCTTCTCCGGATCCGGCTGCTTGGCCTTGCCTTTGGCAGTCTTTTTCTTCCCGTCTTTCCATCCGGAATTGAATACATCCACCTTTCCGTCATCGCGGAGGATATATTCGGCCTTCACATTTGTCATTCCTCTCTCGAAAGAGTGGTCAAACCTTGCGATTTCATACCATGTCCCGAGATAGCGGGGCAAGTCAAGAGAACCAACGGGAGTGTTTTCCACCGACCCTGCGCATGAGCATAGCGGGAAAGCTGCCAATGCTGCTCCCACCGCACACAGATTCATAATTTTCTTCATAATCATTGTGTTTTAAAGGTGAGACATGAGTTCCCGTCGAAACGGGGTGGCTCGTAATGTGGTGTGTGCCAGTGTTTTGCAAAAATGATGCCTTGCGGCATCATTTTAATCCTTCCCCGTGCTCACCCTGTTTGGGAGAGCCTAACTCATGGTGGCCTTGTGTCAGATGTCAAGGGCGCTGAATATGTTTGCGCGGACATCTTCGATGGTGCCGGCGCCGTCGATTTCGGTATATTTGCCGGCATCCTTGTAGAAGCTGACAAGTGGTTCTGTCTTCTGGTGGTAGGTGGATATGCGGTTGGCGATGATGTCGTCGTTGGCATCGTCCTCGCGGCCTTCAATCTTGGCGCGGTGGCGGATGCGGTCAAAAATCATCTTGTCCGGAATCATGATTGAGACTACGGAGGTGAGTTTGTCCCCTTTCTTGGCGAGCAGCCTGTCAAGCGAACGGGCCTGTTCGAGGGTGCGCGGATAGCCGTCAAGAAGGAATCCATCGACCCCCTTCACATTGTTGAATTCCGATTCAATCATCGCCTCGACCACCTCGTCGGGAACCAGACACCCCATGTCGATGATTTCGCGAGCCTGTTTGCCAAGCTCCGTTCCGGCTGCAATTTCCTTTCGGAGAAGCGCCCCTGTGGAGATGTGATGCAGATTGTATCTTTCGACCATCGCGCTGGCCTGAGTTCCCTTCCCGGCTCCCGGAGGGCCGAACAAGACATAGTATTTCATGATTTTCGTGCCTTTTAATTATATGTTTGCCGTCATTCTCGACCGGAGTTTAGAAACATGAAAAGAATAGACCGCTTCAGATTTGTCTGTTGTTTCCGAGTATGGGTTTCTTAGTCTTCAAGTACGTATATGTCCCTGAGATTGCGTCCGAGCTCGTTGTAGTCAAGGCCGAAACCGAGAATGAAGCGGTTCGGAATCTCCTTGCCGACATAGTCTATGGCTTCGCCTGTGCGGTAGGCTTCCGGTTTGAACAGCATGGTGCAGACTCTAACCTCCGCCGCACCCTCTTCGAGAAGAATTTTCTTCATCGCCTTGATTGTCAGGCCGGTGTCGATGATGTCCTCCGCGATGATGACCCTGCGTCCCTTTACCGATGCGGTGAGCGGCATCGTCTGCTGAACCTCGCCGGTCGTGGATGTCCCGGCATATGAGGTCATCTTGGTGGAAACCAGCTGGCACGGGAAATTCAGCCGCTGCATCAGCTCTCCGGTGAACATAATCGCTCCGTTGAGAATGCAGAGAACTATCGGAATGTCCGTGGCTCCCTCAAAGTCATTGTTGATTTTTTCGGCGACGTTGTCAATGTAGCCCATGAGTTCATCGTGACCGATGAAAGGGACGAAAGTCTTGTCCCATACCTTAACCTCTTTCATACATTTCAAAAACAAGTCGCAAAAATAGTTAATAACATTAAAAAAAAGAAAAATTTTGAGTTTTAATTTTGAAATACAACACTTTTGCGGGCTATTATCCATAATATTGCATCCGGCGACCGCGAGTGACGGCTATTGATTGTCCGGTTCCGGTTGAAACAGAGAACGGATATGAATATGATGATGACATTGATTGAGGCGATTGCGCTGATTGTCGGGGCTGTTTCACCCGAGGAGGTGACGGAATCCGAGAGGGAGAGGCTCGCGTGGAGGAGCCTGCATCCTCTGAACATCAACTCCGCATCGCGGCGTACATTGTCCGAAAGCGGGCTTTTCTCCGACTTTCAGGTAGTGTCGCTGATGGACTACATTTCTTCCGCCGGTGCCGTGCTCAGCCGCAGTGAACTTTCCCTGATTGACGGTTTCGACGGCGAAATTGCCGAGGCTCTGGCATTCTTCGTCACCTTCGGGGATTCGCCGCCTCGGGAGCATTGGTCGTCTGAAAGCAGGCTCTATGCCGATACCGGACTCTATGGGCTGCACGCATATCTTTCAAAGGGTGAGGCGATTGAACTTTCGGCGGGCGGTGCCGGAACTTGGGCGGGTAAGCTTGAGTCGTTGTCATGCTCTGCTGTAGTCACGATGCCGGGGAGGAAGGCGAGGCTATATGTCGGTGACTTCAACCTAAGGTTCGGGCAGGGACTTGCGGCATGGAACACAATGAGTCTCGATGACCCGTCGTCGGCCGCTTCGCTGATACGCCGTCCGACAGGCATGAAGCCGTCGCGTTCGATGACCGGAAAATACGCGCAGACGGGTCTTGGGTGCAGCTTCGACACGGGACCGGTCAAATTTTCCGTCGCGGCTGCCGTTCCGGGGCTGAAAAAGGCGCTGATTGGGGAGGTTAACTCGTCGCGGGGAAAGACTGACATTGCCGGGCTTATGGGGCTGTTCAACTGCAACTGGTGGCACCGGAAGTTTTCACTCGGATTCACGTCCGTGGTGGAGGCTGTCCCGTCCGTGGTGGAGGGCGTTCCGTCTGCGGGGACTGGCGGCGCGGAGGGCCTGCGGCAGGGCGGCGGTCTTTGGCACTGCACGGCCGATTTCTCGGTGGATTTCAGAGGCTGTTTCGGCGGCTTCGACCTTGCCTCGGAGCTTGCCGGAGGCGTAGGGCAGCCGTTCCGTGCAGTAGTGTCAGCCACATCGCCGCGCCTTGCCGAGCATTTCAGGGCGGGGGCTTCGTTGCGCTACAGCCCTTCACGGAACATTGCCCTGCTTGTTTCCGAGTTCTCCGCCCGCAGCGGGCATTCAGCCTCGCTGTCCTTCCGGCTGCGCCATGTCGCCCCTAAGTCCCGTGAAGCTGTGCCGGCGGGAGGCAGGCTGCCGGGTACGAATGACCTGCGGGTGGATGCGCGTTACAAATTCCGCTGGAATGAATCGTCTTTCGTCGCTCTGCGTCTGCGTGAAAACATAGATATCAACAGCCTGTCTGCCAGCGTATTCAGCTGCCGTGGCGAGGTGACGGCAGGCTATGCCGGCATCTGGGCGAGCTCCGCTTCGGTGAGTTTCAGCCACTGCGGCAAGTGGGGGATGGTGGCCTTCGTTGAGGAGAGCTGCCGGATTACCGGGACGCTCTCGGCATATCTCCGAGGCGGGCTGTTCAGTGTGGACAACTGGGGTGGGCGGATTTATGTCTATGAACACGACATCCCCGGGCGGTTCAATGTACCGGCATTTTACGGAAGGGGAGTGTGGGGCTCCTTTTTCGTGAACTGGAAATTCTGTCACAGGGGCAGTCTTGCCGCCCGTCTTGCATACTTCTCCTATCCATTCATGCTGCCATCCGCCCGAAAGCCCGACAAGCTTGAGGCGCGGGTGATGTTGGCGATTGGGTTTTAGCTGCGCAAAGACCTCTCACTTTGTTCGAGATGACAGCAGAGACGTTCGAGATGACAGCAGGGACGTTCGAGATGACAGCAGGGACGTTCGAGATGACAGCCGGGACTTCACGGGTTGATGTCTCAGAGGAAAAAAGGCGCTTGAGCGCCGTGCGGAGAACAGCGAAGCGTTGGCATTGTGCGATGGTGCGCACGGAGCACGACTTCCCCTAGTCATAGGGGACGGGAGGGGTTATCGTGACGGGTTATTTCCCGCCACGATATATATATAAAGTCTGTCCTTCGCGGATGTTCGTGCCCTTGAGATGATTCCACTTCTGAATCTGCTTCACGGAGCAGCGGTACTTGGACGCAATCTTTCCGAGATAGTCGCCCTTCTTGACCTTGTAGGCGATTCTCTGACCGTCGCCTCCGTCCTTAATCTTCTTGATTGTCACCGGATTCAGCAGCGTGTCGGCCTTGTGCAGATGCACGTTGCCCTCCACGGCTATGAAATTTCCGGTGTAGTCGGCCGGAAGCCGCAGAATCCAAGTCTCGGCGGCGCTTCCCGGGATGATGTCGTGGGTATATTGCGGGTTAAGCACCTTCAGCACCTCCATCGGAACCCCGGTCAGCTCGCTCACCTGCTTGAAATGGAGCATCCTGTTCACGTGGAAGGTGTCAATCTGCGTCGGCATATTCACCTCCTCCGGCGTGATTCCGCATTCCCTGTAATAGTTCAGCGCGTAGAGGGCGCCGGTGAACGCCGGAACGTATCCTCTCGTCTCGCGCGGCAGATAGTGGTAGATGTCCCAGAAATCCCTCTTGCCGGAGCGCTTGATTGCCTTGTTCACATTTCCCGGACCGCAGTTGTAGGACGCGATTGCGAGCGACCAGTCCCCGAAAATCTCGTATGAATCCTTGAGGTATCTCGCCGCCGCATCTACGGCCTTCACCGGGTCTAGGCGCTCATCGACGAAGGAATTGATGGTCAGTCCGTATTTCTTGGCCGTGTAGTACATGAACTGCCAGATGCCCCGCGCTCCGACCCGCGACATCGCGTCATACTTGAGCATGGACTCGATTACTGCCATCGCCCGGAGTTCCTCCGGGATGTCGTAGCGGTTGAACGTCTCCTGAAAGATTGGGAAATAGTAGTTGCCCAGACCGATGACCCTTCCCATCTGCTGCGGCATCTTTTCAGAATAGAGGATTATGTAGTTCTTGACTATGTCGTTGTAAGACAGTGGGATGAATGACTGGATGTCGCTGAGCCTGCGGACGAATACGGAGTCCGGAACTTGGGAGGTGTAGCGTACCGCAGCCGTGTCAAGGTCGTTGAGGGCTGCAAATTCCATCTGGAGGTTCTTCCCGTAAAACGCGAGCAGGAGGCTGTCGAGCGTGTGCTGTCCCTGAAGACTGTCTGCCCTGAATGCACTCTCTATGCTGTCTTCCTTGGATAGAAGACTGTCCTTCGGCTGCACGTCGCCGGCCTCTTCCACAATCTCCTCCGTGTCAAAGTACTGTGCACGCGCATCAGTCCCGAACAAAAGCGCCGCGGCCGTTGCCGCAGCCATGAATATATATCCCTTTTTCATCTGTACTCTAAATATGCCTCAAAAAAAATATGCCTCGGCCGAGGCGATTAAAACCTGAATCCGACCCTCATCCCCACAGCGTTTGTCGGCGTCCTCATGGCGTAGGCGTTGTCAGGCGCGAGAACCGCCGGTTCGACGCTCATCGTTATGTCGTCGCTCACCTCGAAGTCGTACATGAAGGCGAACACGTTTGCATCGATTATCTGAAGCACATAAACGAGCGCCGTGGCGACGATGGAGTAGTCGCGCAGCCGCCGGTAGGAGTCTCGGTAGTACTTCGCCTGTTCTGCGGTAATCGGCCCGGTGTAGGTTGTCTCAGTGCTGGTCGCCTCCTTGTATATGTTTCTGAACCTGTTGTAGTTGAGGTTGTTGTTCCACACGAAATAGCCCGCCGTGAGCAGCCCCGTGTAATAGACCGGAATCTTCCAATATTCGCCGTTGTAGGCCTGCCCGAGTCCTGGGAGAAGGGCCGAGTAGATCGCGGCGCGTCCGGGATTCGGCTTCCCGTTCGACGGGTAGAACGCCGCCGCGTCGAGCAGCGAGCCCCAATAGACCAGCCCCGCCCCGACATAGAGCCATGTGGCGGTTGTCCTGTAGGACTCGTTCGGAGTTCCGGCTGCGACGGATTTCTTGTATTGGCTTGTGTAGTAGCCACCCACACCGGCGCAGGCCGCTATTCCTCCATAGACTACGGGCAGCTTCCAATAGTCGCGGTTGTAAATCTGACCGCTTCCCGGGAGAATGACCGAGCCGCCGAATACTGTCCCGATTTTGATTTCCTTCTTGTGTCCGAGGCCCTGGAACAGCTCCTTGAACGAGAACAGCTTGTCCGTGGTGTCCGACTTCTCCGTCATCGTGGAGTCATTGTAGTTCTGCTGAAAGGCCTGGTCCTTGAACTGGGCGCGCGCGTTGACGCCGGCGAAGCAAAGACCTGCCAGAAGAACCGCTATGAAAACACGAAGCCGTCCCATTCCGCGAAGCTAAAGATTTGACTTTTCGAGGGCGTCGATGAACTTCTTCACCTCATCGTCCGACGAGAAATGAATCGTAATCGTGCCTTTTCCCGCACCGGAACGCTTCAGGCTTATGCTGTTGTCGAAATACTTTCCGAAGACTTCGAGAACCTTGAAATATTCGTCCGGCAGCTCCTGCGCCTCATTCCCTTTTTCCTCGCCGCCCTTCTCGGCTTCCTTGGCGAGACGGTGAATCTTCTCCTCAAGCTGCCGCACGGAAAGCCCGTCCTTCACGACGAGATTGCAGAGAACTTCCTGAACTTCAGGGTCTTCCACTCCGAGAAGAACCTTGGCGTGCCCCACGCTGACCTGTCCGACCTTGAGATCGTGCTGCACCTTTGCCGGCAGCTTGAGCAGGCGGAGGTAGTTCGTCACGGACGCCCTCTTCTTGCCGACCCTCATGGCCATCTGTTCCTGGGTCAGGTTGCATTCGTCAATCAGCCGCTGGTAGCTCATCGCCACCTCTATCGGGTCGAGGTTCTCCCTCTGGATGTTCTCCACTATGGCCATCTCCAGCATCCCCTGGTCGTCCGCGTTGCGGATGTAGGCCGGAACCATCTCCATCCCAGCGAGCCTGCACGCCCTGAAGCGCCGCTCGCCGCTGATGATCTGGTATTTGTCGGCAGATTTCCTCCGCACGGTAATCGGCTGGATGAGGCCGAGCGTCCTGATGGACTCCGCCAGTTCGGTGAGAGCCTCCTGGTCGAAGGTCATTCGCGGCTGGAACGGGTTCGGCTCAATCATGTCAATCGGAATCATGAGTATGTCCGCCGAACTGCGCGGCTGTTCCGCCGTCTCCGTGCTCACGACGACCTTGTTGACATATCTGACCGGTTTGCGGATGTTTTCCAGATCCGTCGCCTCCCCGAGCAGCGCCCCGAGTCCCTTTCCCAATCCTCTCTGCGTTTTAACTGCCATATTATATTCTGTTGTAATTCAAATTCATGCGTTCGTAACTTCTTTTTCCGGCACGGACTATTTCTTCACCGCGTCCCCGTTGCGCTCAAGAACCTCCTTCGCGAGGTTGAGGTAGTTCGTTGTTCCGTTGCAAATCACGTCGTAGAGAATGATCGGCTTGCCGTGCGACGGAGCCTCGCTGAGGCGTATGTTTCTCTGTATTATGGTGTTGAACACCATGTCCTTGAAATGGTCCTTGAGTTCCTGCACAACCTGGTTGTGAACCTTTGTCCTGCCGTCGTACATCGTCACGACGAAGCCTTCGATGGTCAGCGACGGATTCACCCCGCCCTGCACGAGGCGTATCGTCTGGAGCAGCTTACCGAGCCCCTCAAGCGCGAAGAACTCCGGCTGCACCGGAATCATCACGGAGTCGGCCGCCGTGAGGCAGTTCACCGTAATCAGGCCGAGCGACGGGGAGCAGTCTATTATAATATAGTCATAGTTGTCCCGCACCGGCGCGAGGGCTTTCTTGAGAATGGATTCCCTCTCGTCCGTGCCGAGCATCTCGATTTCCGCACCGACGAGGTTGATGTTCGACGGAATCATCTGAAGCCTCGCTATCTCCGTCTGTATCAGCACGTCCTCCACACTCCGTTCACCGATCATCAGCTCGTAGAGTGTCCTCTTTTCCTCGTTTTCAGGCGAGAAATTGAGCCCCGAGGTCGTGTTTGCCTGCGGGTCGGCGTCGATGATGAGGACATTCTTCTCAAGCACGGCAAGAGAAGCGGCAAGATTGATTGCGGTCGTGGTCTTGCCCACTCCGCCCTTTTGATTCGCGATGGCTATGACTTTTCCCATAAACATTTATCCCTATGCGCAAGCCCTTTCCTACGTCGGTCGGGGAGACGCACATCCTGCAAAATTACGAAATAATTTTCATTCCTTTTCTTAGAAACTATTTTATTTACTACTTTTGTCGCTTCAAATTCGCCTGCGAAAATTTTTGTCGCGGGAAAAATGTACGGAATATGGCATCTCATGATAATGTGAGTAATATATGGTATGCGGTTGTGAACCCGAACGCGGGCTCGGGGAAGACCGTGACGGAATGGCCGAAGGCTGAAACGCTCCTCAGGGAAACGCGGGTGGAGTATGAATACCGGACGACATGGAGCAGGGGAGCGGCCGTGGAAATCACCGTCAAGGCCTGCGAGGCGGGCTACAGGCGCTTTCTCGCCGTCGGAGGGGACGGCACCGTGCACGAGGTTCTTGAGGGCATAGTCCGCTTCATCGAGATGTCTGAGGTCGCATCGGCCTTTGAGCCAGGGACACCTGCGCCGTCGCTTTCGGACTTCACTCTCGCTGTGGTTCCGGTCGGCTCCGGCAACGACTGGATTCGCACGCTCGGCGCACCGAGGGACTACGCGGCGCTGGCAAGGCTGCTCAAGAAGGAGTCTTTCGGCAGGCAGGATGTATTCCGTATTACCGGACGCGACAATGAGACTTCGACGGACGTCGTTTCCTATATGGCGAATGTCGGCGGCATCGGCTTCGACGCCAACATCTGTCATCAGGTGAATTTCGAGAAAAACTCCGGAAAGAGCGGCAAGATTCTCTATCTCAAGGTTCTCATTTCCAATGTTCTGCGCTGCAAGCCGTTCCGCTGCCGCGTGGTCGCCGACGGAAAGACCATATTTGAGGGCGACTCGCTTTCGATTGCCATGGGTGTCGGGAAATATTCCGGAGGCGGGATGATGCAGGTTCCGGATGCCGTCATGGACGACGGGCTTCTCGACGTCACCGTCATCCCCGTCCTGCCGATTCTGAAAATCATCCGCGCAGTCCCTACGCTTTTCTCCGGAAAGCTCCTGTCCTCCAATCCCGAACTGATTTCCGCCCGCTGCTCAAGCCTGTGTATCGAACCACTTGACGGTCCGGGCGCACTCGTCGAGATCGACGGCGAGGTTGTCTGCAACACTCCAATCACTGTAACCCGTCTCCCCGGCCAGCTCAACGTCCTCACCGGCGAAGCATCCATCTAGCCTAATATCACCGAAATCACCTATCAATGCTTTCAGGCGGATTCCTGCCGGATTTTTTATTCTAAGGGTTACATCTTGACCGCCTCCCGGACCCTTGATGACTGGACAGTGGAAGTCGTGCCTCAGCCATAGGTGACCCGCGCTATAATTTGGATAATTCATCGATCAATGCAGGACGGCGAGGTTTGCGAGTTTTTAGCTCATCTATAATTCCGTCGGCCTCTGCCTTGCCTCCATATTTGATTAACTTTCGAAGTAGGCTGACACCCTCGCAATATGAATTACGATTTGAGGCATACTGGAAGAAGTGCTTTATGCATGAGGTGTAAAGCGGTATAAGTACATCTTTATATAATCTACAAACTTGTCGTGGAGCTCCGTCAATACGATAAATCGAGGGAGCGTTGCGCAGATACTCCATATATCTATCCCACATCTTTTCCTGTGTGTAGATAAACAATACTATTACATCGTTTTTCTTTTTAGATGCCTCTTTTATCAGAGTCTCAACAAAATCGTTCCATTCCTCGTTTGGGACTATCGATTGCATCAGAGCATACATGACCCCCATCGAATATTCTTTTTCACCGAATCTGCCACCCTCGAAAAAGAAATATCCGGAGAGTTTTAGGGTGTTTGCTTTGTCGTTTTTAAGATGATAAGTCTTTAATTCCCATTTGTGCCACTCATTGACAAGTCCCGTATATTCCGAATCCTGAGTGACGCCATCCTTTGCCAAATGCAACACCTCGTCATAATCTCCATTATCCCACGCCATTTGTAAAAGCCGCCTGCGAAAGTCCGGATTTCCAACATTATCATACATAAATTTGCGTTGCTGCTCGGGTGTACCGCTCTTCGACATAATTTCAAGTTTATATCGTTGAGCTGTCTCGGTAATATACCTGACACTCCATTCATCACCTCTGGTATTGATGACCGTGTCAAGTGCCGTAATTATGCGTTCTTGCTTTTCTGATGTTTCGGCTAATGTAATAGCCATTTGAATCCAATCCCACCACCAATCAAAACCTTTGAGGCAACCACAAGAGAAGTACTTGATGGCAAGTTCGAATATTATAGACTTTATCTCCCGGGGCAATAACTCCTCATTACAGAGCCTATGCCATTTTTCAAAGCACTCTTCCACAATGTTGCCGAGTTCTCCTGCGCTGTCATCTCCGCAATTTAGAATGTCTTCTCCGACAGTTGCAGCACCCTCAAGTATTGCTATTGCGACTTCCCATTACAACCGATGATAGTTCTATTCTGATTTTGCAAAGGTACTATTATTTTCTCATACCATCACCAGAGAGTTCGATTCTATGAGCCGAGTTTTTAGAAACTTTTCCTATTCATGGGCTACATTCCGCGAGTTTCTGCATAAAGTTCAGACGGAAAGGGGAAGTCCCCGGACATCGACATAAAATATTGCGTATTATCGTCCGGCAAAGTCCCTTACGGCGGAAGCAATCGTTTCTTTTACGCATTGCCAACTTACAGACTCCAACATTTCTGGCATAGGGTCCGTTTCCGCGTCATCGAAATAAGAAAGGCTCTTTACCGCGATAAACAGCGAGCCGTCGGGGTATTTGTCGGAATAGAAGTCAAGAATCTCTTTCATTGAGTATGTCCGCAGTAAAAAGTACAGGTCGATGAAATCTTTTCTTGTCCCACGCCCGATTACTGCGGCAATCTTCATTGCGGCAATATCCTCAACCGAAGCAAGCCGCAGATTATCTTCTGTAACTATTGGATTCAGCCAATCATAGGCATAATTCACGAAGTCGACTTTCACCCCATCCACGAGATAGATGTTTATGTTGTCGGACTCCTTCAGAATCTGTAGCGTATGTGTTTCAGAGAGTTTTCGTCTGATTTCAGATGCCGGCGAATGAATGTTGCCGAACATATCCAAGTCAATGGACTTGCGGTGACCAAGCTGAAGGGCAAGGGCTGTTCCGCCCACAAGGCAAGTGTCATGCAGGTCGGAAATTGACTGGATACTTTTCAGAAGTTCCAGTGTCGCGGGAGAGATTGTTTCGTAGTGCAGCATCTGAATTGTGTTGTGGGTATATTGCCAAGACAGCAGAGCAATGATACGGCTCTTGGTTCAAGGGAGCGGAAGCGGGTCGCCTTGGCAATAATCTGTTTAAGACCATAGTAGTCGCAGATGAGTCTCCAGTCGGGAAACTGCCCATATTCCAGCACGCGCTGGATTATATAGGAGGCATTGTCATCCGCATCGACAGTCTTTCTGTCGGTGTCCCAGAAAAGATAGCCCGAAAGCCTGTCTATGAGTTCTCTTTTTGTCATGACGCAAATGTAGCGATTTTTAATGATTTACGAACACTCTCTACAGCTAATTCGCGGCTCCAATTATTTTTTCCCTTTTTCCAGGGTTAGATTTTCAGTGCTTCGGACATTTTTTATTCCTGTTTCAATGGATACGGGCCATCTTCGATGTTGAGGATTTCATCCATAAGATGTGCTCTGTTTTCATTGAGAACTTTTCCGTTGTTGAAGAATACAAAATGTTTTTCTACGGGGAAACTGAGATTTCTGTCATCAATCGCGACATATGATGTAATCTCGGGGTGTTTGTCCAGATAATCCCGTATATCGGCCGCTCTTTCGTCAAAACTGAACTCGCCGTATAGTTCCGAGAAATATTGTCTTGCCCTAACTTGTCCTTCGGTTGGTTCTCGGAGGGAAAGCCCTTCAATCATTCCATATAAGTATTTGTCAAGGCCATAGATTGCAAGAAATGCTCGCATTGTATGCTCTCCAAAATCTCTCCAGTCGGATGAAATGACAATTTTTGCATTGTGATGCTCAAGGATTTCATTCAGATATTTCACAGCATCTTTTGACCAGTCGAACAATACTGCGCCAAGATTGCATTTTCTGCTATAGGCACCTTGGAAACTTTCGGGGAACATTTCGGCTGTGACATATTCATGAAAATTATGCCCCGGAAATTTTTGATCCAATTCTTTGGCGATTTCTTCAATTTCATCAAGATGCTCGAAGCGATCTTGACGACACAGTGGTTGAATTACACCGTCAATATCAAGAAATATGGCTTTCATATCATTGTGATTGTTGTCGTTAACATCATTTTCGTGCCCACAAATATATGCTTTTTTGTTGAAGGAGCAACCTCGACAATACAAACTATTTTTTTCTTTTTCTTGGGTTACATTCCACAAGTTCCTGCATAAAGGTACAGACGGAAAGGGGAGAACCCCGGACTTACGAAATAAAAACAGGAGTTGCTGTTCCGCAAATGAAAACATTTTTCTACCTTTGCAGCGTCGGAGCAATCCGGCATTGAAATATGGAAAGTGCCATCACGCGGTCCTCGTCTGAAAATCTGACAGTTTTCTTTCGAATAAGAGGATACGGACAGCACTCCTTTTCCTTTGTGTATCAAGCCATAACTGTGTTTTTTTTTCTGCACAGTCGGTTGATGTCTTTTGTGCGTCCCCGGGCTTCCTGCATACAGGTGTGGAGTCCGGTCGTTTGTTCTTATTCGGGTTTTGTCAGAACCTTCAGACGAATGAATGTGCGGGACTCCACATTTCTGTGTAGGTGTATGGACGACTAAAGTTTATTAAAATCAAAACAATGATGAAAGACAAAACTATGAAAATGGCTATTGCTGTCATGTTTGCGGCAATGGCGGGGCTTGGCTCGTTCGTGTCCTGCAAAAAGGACATTGCTGTCGGGCAGGATGACAAGAAGCCGGAAATCGTGCTGAACAAAGACGAAATAGAGTTCAGTCCCGAGGCTTCTGAAATGTATGTCTCGTTGGAGAGCAATGTGGACTGGACAGCCTCCACTGATGCATCTTGGATTACATTCGACCCTGCGTCTGAAAAGGCCGGCAGCCGTAAGGTTAAGGTGTCTGTGGAGGAGAATGCTCACGAGAAGGGTCGCAGCGCCCTTGTCAGGTTTGTTGCCGTGTCTGACGAAGACTGCGTTGCGGAGCTGATTGTCAATCAGCTGTATAAGGCGGTGGATCCTACCGCACCGTATCCAGCCGAATCCCGTTGGACCTTGTATGTCCCGACGGGTTGCAAATCTGCTTACTCGAACAGGTCTCCATGGAATAAATTCAAGGCCATTGTTGAAGACGGCAGCCTGAGAAGATAGAGTGGAATATCCGTCCTTGACTGGATGAAATAATAAAAATCAAAATCTCAATGAAAACTTTACTTTACAAAAAACTTGTGCCTTGTCACTGTCTGTGTGTGAAAAGGCTTGTTGTTATCAGTGTCCTGCTGTTGGGACTCATGGGTGCAAATGCCCATGCTCAGGAATCTGTTTTGCCTGATGATTTTTATAATGGTCTCACGCCCACTTTTGATATGGAGTGGGGCTTTCTTGATAAAGCGGATGTTTATAGCTATGCCCTTGCCTATGAGGCCACTGTGGGGCTGAATTACTTTTTCTCCGTTTTTATTGCGGAGCACGAGTCGGCTATTTGGGAGGATATTATAACTCGACATATGCTGATACAAAGACACATCTGCTGACATTCCCGACGGAGGTGGGCTGCGCGTTGGGAAAAAACAATTTTGCGGTCATACCCTATGGCGGCCTGAATATCAATGTGGGGCTTAAGGGAAAAGCGGAAATCAAAGACGCGGGAAAAACCGTGGAAACGATGGATGCGGACATAAGTGGAGATTGTGGCGTTTCTCTTCGTGTTGGTTTGCGCTTCAGGATTTATGGCTTTAATCTGTCTGCCTCTTATACCGTTCCGCTCAATGATGAACAGAAGCGCATCCATAGTAATAAGCCCTACTTCGGCATAAGTGTGGGCTATGGTTTTTAGGGCGCATAGAATCCCTGTTTTGCTAAGTGACAATAGTTCGTTAAAAAATAGCCAAGCCTAAGCGGCTCTGGCAGTAAATAAAATAAGTTCTTTGAAAATTTTGT
>CAKVAS010000024.1 GCA_934725015.1 uncultured Bacteroidales bacterium | reverse complement strand
TGACAAAATTTTCAAAGAACTTATTTTATTTACTGCCAGAGCCGCTTAGGCTTGGCTATTTTTTAACGAACTATTGTATTTTATATATACCCATGAAATCCTCTGTTATACCCGTGAAATCCGAACCTCCGCATTCCGAGGAGTGCGAATCGGTGCGTAAAGATTTCAAAGTTACGAAAAATATGCTCAAAATCGTGAAACTTTGCGTACCTTTGGGTTTCAAACGACGGCTCTCGGCCGACTGCGGCGGATTGGCGGAGACGGAAATATGAAACCATTGAATATGGCAACAGGGGAAAAACGACTCTATCTTATTGATGGACACGCGCTTGTGTTCAAGATGTACTATGCGCTGCTTTCGCATCCGATGATAAATTCAAAGGGAACGGACACTTCGATTCTTTTCGGGTTCACGAAATATCTCTTTGAACTCATGGAAAAGGAGCGCCCTACTCATCTCGCTGTCTCGTTCGACCCGCCGGGAGGGACGTTCAGGCACGACGCCTATCCGGACTACAAGGGAACGCGCAGCGCGACTCCGCAGCAGGTGATTGACTCCCTGGAGCCGCTCTGCGATATTTGCCGGGCGCTGAACATACCCGTGCTGATGATTCCTAAATACGAGGCGGACGACGTCATAGGCTCCATGTCCAAAAAGGCTGAGGGGGAGGGCTTCACTGTCTATATGGTGACTCCCGACAAGGACTACGGACAGCTTGTCACCGACCATGTCCTCCAGCTCAGACCGGGGAAGGCCGGTTCGGACAGCGAGCTTCTCGACAAGGCGAAAATCTGTGAGAAATACGGCGTGCACGAGCCTGTGCAGGTGATTGACTATCTGACAATCTGCGGGGACTCCTCCGACAATGTTCCCGGCGTGAAGGGCGTGGGGGAAGTCGGCGCGAAGAAGCTGCTGGGCCTCTACGGCACCGTGCAGGGTATTTATGACAATCTGGACAAGCTGACCCCTAAGCAGAGGGCTCTTTTCGAGGCCGCCCGCGACCACATAGAGCTGAGCCGCTTCCTCGTGACAATCAAGACGGACATAGACATGAGCGCCTATCCGACTGCCGACATGACTCTTGACAGGCATTACGGTAAGCGCGTCTTCGAGCTTTTCGACTTCTATGAGTTCGGCTCCCTGAAGCGCTGGCTTGGCGAGGCTCCGTCGGATTATGACGGCGGGGGAGCGGCGGGAACGGCATTCGAGTTTGAAAAATGCGGCGTCGCCTCCGTCGTCGCGGCCGGGAAAGCATCGGGGGTGGTCTCAGTGCTTAAAGACGGGGACTCGATGCTTGTTTCCGCCGGAGGCCCGGGGGATGACTGTCGCGGCGACGGCGCTCGGACAAATTCCGGCGACGGCGCTCGGGGAAACTCCTGCGGGGGAATTATGGTCGCGGCCGGCAGTCCTGAAGACTTCAGGGAACTGCTTGAGAGCGAAGATGTCGCGAAGACCGGCTACGGCATGAAGGAATGTTGGAAATGGCTGCGCGGCCTTGGAGTCGAGATGAACGGAAGGCTGCTCGACATAGAGCTGATGGACTACCTGATAAATCCCGAAAAGACCCATAAGATTGACGTCCTGTCACGCACCGTGCTCGGAGTCAACCTTGAAGGCGATTCCGCAGGCGAGGAAAAGAAGACGGAGCTTTCGCTTTTTGACGAGGCTTCGCCCTCTTCGGGGAATGACCGGTCGCGGGAAGCGGCGATAAGCCTTGCGCTCGGACTTAGGGTGCATAGGAATATGGATTCTCTCGGGTTGTCGAAGCTTTACGATGAAATTGAGGAACCGCTGATAAGGGTGCTCGCGAAGATGGAGACAGAGGGCGTGAGGGTCGATCTGAACCAGCTGCGCCGCTACTCCGATTCTCTCTCGGCGGAGCTCTCGCAGATTCAGGACCGCATAAGGGCGGACGTGGATGAGCCTACGCTGAACATCCTGTCTCCCAAGCAGATAGGCGTGCTGCTGTTCGAGAAGCTGAAGCTGAATCCGAAAATCAGGGCGAAGAAGGACGTGCGCTATGAGTACCCTACGGACGAGGACACGCTCGTCGGACTGCTCGACAAGCACAAGGTCGTGGGGGACATCCTCGAATACCGTGCGGTGCGCAAGCTTCTCTCGACCTACATCGAGCCGTTCTATTCCCTTGTGAACCCCGTTACCGGAAAGATTCACACGACATTCAACCAGGCCCTCACCTCGACCGGCCGCCTGAGTTCCTCCAGGCCAAACCTACAGAACATCCCGGTCCGCAGCGAGCGCGGCAAGGAAATCCGCAAGGCCTTCGTGCCGTCGCGTCCCGACGGGCTCATCGTCTCTGCCGACTATTCCCAGATTGAACTGAGGATTATGGCGCACCTGAGCTGCGACTCCAACCTCATCGAGGCATTCCGGGCAGGGGAGGACATCCATGCCATGACCGCATCGAAGATTTTCGGCGTTCCGATAGGGGAGGTCACCCCGGAGCAGCGGCGCATAGCCAAGACCGCGAATTTCGGCATCATGTACGGAATCTCCGCCTTCGGTCTCGCGCAGCGCCTCCGCATAGCCCGAGGTGAGGCGAAGCAGATAATCGACGACTATTTCAGGCATTTCCCTTCGATTTCATATTTCATCGAGGACACTCTCGCCTCGGCCCGTGAGAACGGATATGTCGAGACCATTTTCGGCCGACGGAGGTATATCCCCGACATCAATTCGCACAACGCCACGGTCCGCGCCCTAGCCGAAAGGAACGCCGTGAACGCCCCGATTCAGGGCACCGCAGCCGACATAATAAAGATTGCGATGATAAATGTAGATCGCCGCATGAGCAGGGAAGGGCTACGGAGCCGCATGGTGCTCCAGATTCATGACGAACTTCTCTTTGACGCCGTGCCGGAGGAGGTCAAGGCGCTGAAGCGTCTTGTGGTCGAGGAGATGGAGAACGTGACCAAATTGTCTGTACCGCTAACAGTTGATTGCAATGAAGGAAAGAACTGGCTCGAAGCTCACTGACCTGAGCGACCCGGAACTCGTCGCGCTCGCGAAGGCGCAGGACCAGATGGCGTTCGTGATTCTCTACCAGCGCTATCATGCGGCCCTCAGCGCTCATGTCTCGCGCTTCATCTCCAACCGGGAGGATGTCGAGGACATCTGCATCGAGACCTTTCAGAAGGCTTTCAGCAGGATTGAACTCTACAACGACGCATATATGTTCTCGACATGGCTGTTCCGCATCGGGCAGAACACCGCCTTCGACCATCTGAACCGCCGTCAGAGGAAGGCTGAGAATATGCCGGTGCAGACCATCGCCTACGGTTCGGACACCTCGCTTGACATTCCTTCCGAGGCGACTTCTCCGGAGGACAGCGTCATCAACCGGGAGGAATATGACAAGTGGCTGACGGTCATTGAACTGCTTGAGGGCGACTACAAGGCGGTGGCCAAGATGTTCCTCATTGACAACTACGGCTATCAGGAAATCGCCGACGCCCTCGGAATGCCCCTGAACACCGTCAAGACCAAGATTCACCGCGCCCGCAGCAAGCTGATGAAGATGATGGAAATGAGTGACGAGGCACTGTAGGAAAAATGGGGAGGGCTGCGCGTGGGCGCCTTCGGAATGAGAGCAAATGCTGATAAATTGATATGAATATGGATTTTTCTGAATTTAGGGATATATTGACCGCCGAGTTTCCGGGAGTTACGGATGCGCAGCTGGAGCGCTTCGAGGCGATGGAGGGGCTTTACAGGGAATGGAACTCGAAGATAAATGTGGTGTCGCGCAAGGACATCGACTGCCTTTACGAGCATCATGTGCTGCATTCGCTCGGGATTGCGCTGTATCTGAAATATCAGCGTCCGGAGGTGTTGCGCTCATGGGGTGGGGCGCCGCTGCTTTGTGAGGATGCTTTGGGGAAGCCGCCCGTAGGTACTGCTGACGGAGTGGCCGACGGAGCGGTCTCGGAAGAGCCGGCAGCAGGAAGTGTCTCCGTGCTGGATCTGGGCTGCGGCGGGGGATTTCCGGGCATTCCGCTGGCGACGCTTTTCCCGCTCGTGCGGTTCACGCTGTGCGACTCAATCGGGAAAAAGGTGACCGTGGCGAGGGAGGTGGCCGCAGCTCTCGCGCTGGATAATGTCGAGACTGTGAATGTCAGGGCGGAAACCTTGCCGGGGATTTATGACTATGTCGTCTCGCGTGCCGTGACCTCGCTGGAGAACTTCCTCCCGTGGGTGAAGGGAAAGTGGCGCAGGGACATCCTCTACCTCAAGGGCGGGGACCTCGTGGAGGAAATCGCGCGGGCGATGGGGCGGTTCCGGCTTCCTAAGGGCTCCGTTGGGGTATGGCCTGTCTCGTCGGCTCTTCACGGGGAGTTCTTCGCGGAAAAGATGGTCATCGACGTCCGGAGGTGAATCTGTCCGGGCCGTAAAGAAACAAGAAGAAAATAAACTGTTTCAGAAATGCCGCGGCAAAAATGTTTGGCAAAAACAGCAAAAAACTTTGGCGGATTGAGCAAAAAAGACTACCTTTGCAGTCCGTTTTGTGAAAACTGCATTCCGAAGCGTGCGAAACATCAAGAAAATATAAAAAATAGATAACATGAAGAGAACATTTCAACCATCAGAGCGCAAGCGCCGCAACAAGCACGGCTTCCGCGAGCGTATGTCCACACCGAACGGACGCAGGGTTCTTGCATCCCGCCGCCGTCACGGACGTAAGAAATTGACAGTATCATCTGAGGACAGGTTCTAGAGTATCTTCCTCATCGGTACGGATGAAAGTAAGATGTCCAGTTGTCTGGGCATCTTTTTTGTTTGTATTTGAGCGTCTTTTGGGGCATATTCTCCCGTTTTGTTCATCGTTTAGGGCGACTAAACTTCTTCTCAAAACAGAAGAATCTGCCTTCAAAATCCATCTCAAAATGGACAAGCGTTTTTTTTGGGGGGGGAGATTTTAGTCGTCAACAGTCATAATTAGAGATATAGGCTTTATGATTGATACAGCGAAGGTTAACGAGTTGTTCGGAAAATATTCCGAGGAAGGACGCGCCCTGATTGCACGGGCGTGGGACATTGCGGAGACCAGCCTTGCCGGGCAGACCCGGGGGAACGGGCATCCGTTCATTGAGCATCCGGTCAATGTCGCCAGGATTGTCAGCGACGAAATCGGACTCCCCGCCGAATGCGTGGCGGCCGTGTTCCTTCATGAGTCGCACAGGTTCAGCCCGGAGGCGGAGCCGCTCAGGGGCTTCCCGGCGGATGTTCTCGCTATGGTTGACGGTCTGGACAAGATTGCTTCCATAAAGCCGAAGGACACGAAGCTTGAGGCCGAGAACTACAAGCGGCTCATCGTCTCATATTCCCGCGACCCGCGCGTCACCGTCATAAAGCTTGCCGACCGCCTCGAAATAATGAGGTCCCTCGACATATTCCCCAAGTCTTCAAGGGAACGCAAGACTCTAGAAACCCTCATGCTCTACATCCCGCTCGCGCACCAGCTCGGGCTCTACAACATGAAGAGCGAGATGGAGGACATCTATTTCCGCTATGCCGACCCGGAGCAGTACCGTGCCATCACCAACAAGCTCAAGGCCACCGAAAAGGACCGCCAGAGGCTCACGAGCCAGTTCATCGAGCCGCTCAAGCAGAAGCTTTCCGACGAGGGCATCCACTATAAGCTGAAAATCAGGACGAAGACCGCATGGTCGATTTACAATAAGATGCGCAAGCAGGGCGTGCCTTTCGAGGGCGTGTATGACGTGTTCGCAATCCGCTTCATCATAGACTGCGAGCCTGACCGAAAGCTTGAACGCGACCTGTGTTGGCAGGTGTTCGGCTATGTGACCGAGGAGTACGAACAGGACCAGAACCGCCTGAGGGACTGGCTGTCGAATCCCAAGCCGAACGGCTACGAGTCGCTGCACATCACAGTCAAGAACAAGGACGGGGCCTACATCGAGGTGCAGATAAGGACCGCGCGTATGGACGAGACGGCCGAGAACGGGCTTGCCTCCCACTGGTCCTACAAGGGCATAAGCCATGAGGCCACGCTGGACAAGTGGCTGAAGTCCGTGCGGAACATCCTCGAGCACCACGCCGACACCTCCGAGTTCTACGAGGATGACCTCCCGACACCTCCGAGCGGGGAAATCTTCGTGTTTACGCCTACCGGAGAACTGCGCAAGCTGCCTGCGGGGGCGACTGTGCTGGACTTCGCCTTCGACATCCACACAAACCTCGGCGTCAAGTGCTCGGGCGGAAAGGTGAACGGCAAGGCCGTGCCTATCCGTGAGCGTCTCAAGACCGGAGACATCGTGGAAATCATCAGCAGCAAGAACCAGAAGCCGTCCGGCGACTGGCTCAACTTTGTCGTCAGCTCCAAGGCCAAGGCGAAAATCAAGCAGAAACTGGCCGAGGTCGAGTTTGAACAGGCCTCCGAGGGCAAGGAGATGCTCGCGAGGAGGCTGAAGAACTGGAAGATAGAGCTGAGCGACGAGATGCTTGCCGCGCTGATGAAGAAATACCAGAAGAAGACCCTTAACTCCTTCTACGCGGCCGTGGGCAAGGAGGAGATAGACGTGTTCGACATCCGCGACTTCATTCTGGCCGGGGGAGAGGCTCCGAAGATTCCGGAGGGCAAGGCCCAGAAGGCCTCCGTCGAGCAGCAGTCCTCGGGGAAGGGCGGCGACGACATTCTGGTGATTGACGCGAAGAACGTGCGCGGACTTGACTACAAGATGTCGAAGTGCTGCAATCCGGTCTTCGGAGACGACGTCTTCGGCTTCGTGAGCCGTCTGGACGGAATCAAGATTCACCGGATGTCCTGCCCGAACGCGGCGAGGCTGATGACCCAGTACCCCTACAGGATACAGAAGGTACGATGGAGCGACACTCCGTCATCCTCCAATTTCCAGGTCGCTCTGAAGGTGAGCGCCGCGCACGAGCCGTCGGTCGTGAACGAAATCATGGATGTCATCAGCTCCTTCCGCGCCTCCATGCGCTCGTTCAGCGTCAATGACAACGCCCGCGCCGGCACCTACGACATCCTCCTGAAGGTCGCCGTCCCGAGCAACCTCGAACTCGACAAGGTGATTTCCCGGATACGCGCCCTGCGCAACGTGCTCAAGGTCAGCCGTGGCTGAGGGCGTTTGCCGTATTTGTCCTGCGGACTATGCAACATTTCCCGGCATTGTGCATCTTAATATGGCGTTCTGCGCATCCTTTGGAGGATTTTTTGAAGGTTTCTTAGATTGAAAATTTGAGACTGATTGGAACAATGGCAAAAATATCTGTTATAATCCCCGTCTATAATGTGGAGAAATATCTTCCGCGCTGTCTTGACAGTGTCCTTTCCCAGACTTTCACCGACTGGGAGGCCGTGTGCGTGAATGACGGAAGTCCGGACGGAAGCCGGAAAATATTGCAGGAATATGCGGACAGGGACTGTCGGATCAAGATTGTCGATAAGCCGAACGGCGGTCTCAGTGACGCGAGGAACGTCGGAATGCAGAATGCGTCAGGAGAGTATGTCGTGTTCCTCGATTCCGATGATTTCATACATCCTCAGACATTTGAAATCTCATCGGCGCTTGCCGGAAAGACCGGGACGGACATTGTCTCATGGTACAAGGACCCGAACTACAGAAACATAACCATAATACGCCACGCGCTGGGACTGGACACTATAGACTTCCGCCCGTCGGGATTCAGAAAGCATTTCTCTCCTGACCGGGTGAAGTATGCGGTTACTGACAATGTCTATTTGCATTGTACCGAACTCTCCCATCCCCGTGGAATCCGATGGCCTATAAAGCATTTCTATGTCTGGCGGCATCTCATCCGAAAGTCCGTCATCGCCGACATCCGCTTCATAAAGGGCATCACCTTCGAGGATTTCCCATGGTGGAGCGAGGTTATGCTGAAAAATCCGTCCGTCACAATTACCCGCCTTCCGTTCTACTACTATTATCCGAACTTCAAATCCATTGACATGAGTTCGTCGCGGATGAAGAAAATCACGAACTGGTGCATCGGACTGGAACGGTCGTATTCTCTCTACAGCAGGCACAGTGACCCGCGTCAGACAGAACTTTGGATGAGGAACTGCAAATGGCCTGTGATAAACAAGCAGATTGCGCGGCATCTGGAAAAATTCAACCCCGCCGATTCCGGCAGCCTTGAGGCGAAGAGGATTCTTTCCGCCCTGTCACAAGACGGTGCATTCGACGATGCATTGACGGCCGACGACCGTAAAAGCGTTGAGGCGATAATGTCATTCATCGGCGGCTCCGCCGTATGACGGAGACTATTTTCGCTATCTGAACTCCTGATGCCGAAGGACTGCGGCTATGATATGGTGCATGTCGTAGTACTTGTACTCCGCAAGCCTCCCTCCGAAAATAACCCCCTCTTCAGCTTCCGCCAGTGCCTTGTATCTTGAGTAGAGACCGTTGTTGCGGACATCGTTGATCGGGTAGTACGGTTCGCTTCCGTCCTTCCATTCGGACGGGTACTCCCTTGATATTACGGTCTTTTCCTGTTTCCCGAACTCAAAATGCTTGTGCTCGATGATTCTTGTGAACGGAGTCTCGGAGTCGGTGTAGTTCATCACCGCAACACCTTGAAAGTTAGGCTTGTCGATGACCTCTGTCTCGAAACGGACGGTTCTGTATTCCAGTTTTCCGAACCGGTAGCCGAAATATCTGTCGATGGGTCCCGTATAGACAAGTTTTTCTCCGAGTACCCTCATAGCGTCGCGGTCGTCGAAGTAATCGGTGCACGGACGGAAATCCGCGCCTGCGAGCAGCTTTTCAAATAGCCTGTTGTAGCCCCCGACCGGGATGCCCTGCCATCTGTCGCTGAAGTAGTTGTTGTCGAAAGTGAAACGGACAGGAAGTCTCCTTATTATGGACGATGGCAGTTCTCTGCATTTCCGTCCCCACTGCTTTTCGGTGTAGCCCTTTATCAGAATTTCGTATATGTCCTTTCCCACCAGCGATATGGCCTGTTCCTCAAGGTTTCCCGGCGCGGAGATTCCGCAGGCCTCGCGCTGAAGGCGTATCCTTTCTTCCGCCTCCTCGGGAGTGACCGTACCCCACAGTTCGTGGAAGGTGTTCATATTGAAGGGCAGGTTGTACAGTTTTCCATGGTAGTTGGCAATCGGCGAATTGACGAAACCGTTGAACTCGACCAGACCATTCACGAAGTCCCACACATCGCGGTCCGAGGTGTGGAATATATGTGCGCCGTAGCTGTGGACATTGATTCCCTCAATACACTCGCAACGGCAGTTGCCGCCGGCGTGCGGACGGCGGTCAATGACGAGACATTTCTTCCCTCTCTGTCCGGCGAGGTATGCGAAGCACGCTCCGAAGAGCCCCGCTCCGACAATCACATAGTCATACCTTCTCATGCTTTCCTGACAAAATAATACAACCACGGTGCATAGGCAATCAGTATGGTGCGGAAACGCCTTCCTGCGGAAAACCACCTCGGAGTCACCTCGCCTTTTTCAAGCAGACCACGCATACGCGGCGACCAGACTTTCATGAACCGGCGCTTCATATCCATGGAAGCCAGGCGGTTGTAGTTCCACTTGTAGTTTATGAACGTCCGCAGCGCAAGAACGTCGCGCAGCCGCTCATAGATTCCGCGTTCCTTCGCGAACCTGCGCATCTCCCGGTCTTCGTCGCAGACGCACAGCAGCTTTGACCGCGAATTGACGGACGAGTTCCCGTTTATCCTGTAATTGTGGAGCACTTCCGGGAGTATTTCGGCCCGTTCGGCACAGGCCGCGACCTTTACTGCAAAGGAGATGTCCTGATAGCTTGCTCCGGGGGTCTCTAGGAAACGGATGCAGTTGGCATTGAGGAAGGCTCTGCGATAGACGGCGGCCCATATTGCAGGGTATGTCATGAACAGCCCCGGATGTTCCAGCGGCCGGAAAACCGTTCCGAACTCCACGGCGTGGCCATAGTCGTCTTCCCGCATGGTTCCTTCCACTTCATTGAACTCGCGGAAGAGACAGCGCACATAGTCGAGGTTGTCCCGCTCTGCGGCGGCACACATTCTGGAGAACATTTCCGGCTCGATGTAATCGTCCGACTCTATGATTCCTACATATTTCCCCCGCGATAGTTCCAGCCCCATGTTCACCGTCGCTCCGTAGCCCGTGTTCGGCTTGTCGATGACCGTCACGCGGCTGTCCTTTCCCTCATACTCGCGCAGTATTCCGAGCGTCCCGTCCTTAGACCCGTCGTTGAGGCATATTATCTCCATGTCCTCAAGGGTCTGCCCTAAAATCGAATCCATGCATTCCCTGAGGTACTTTTCAACATTGCAGCACGGCACAATGACTGAAATGAGCGGCGTCGCGTTTTGTTCTGTATGCATCATGTCCTATCTTAAGATTCGTATCGTCCTTTCAACCGCGTCGCGGATTCCGTACATCGGCGTGAACCCTAGCGAAAGAAGGCGGCTGTTGTCCATCACTGCTCTTGTGGCTATGCTGAAGCCGCGGGCCTCACTCTCTGACGGCAGGTCAAAGACAACCTTTCTTCCGGCGGCTCCGGCGCAGAGGGCTGCAAAGTCCCTGAGCCGCACGTCGCATGCGCGGTTGCTTATGTTGTATGCGGTCCCGTTTTCTCCGTCGAACAGGATTCTGAGCATAGCCGCAACGGCGTCGGATGCGTATGCGTAGGAAAAAAGCTGTTCGCCCCGGCTTTTGAGCACAATGTCCTCCCCGGCTACGGCCTTCCCTATGAACTGTGACGAAGCCTTGCTGTCGGACGGCAGCATTGTCGGCCCGAAAACACGCGAGAGACGGGCAATCTTCACCCTGACTCCCTTTTCTGCAATGTAGGACTGGCAAAGAGCCTCGCAGACGCGCTTTGACTCGGTGTAGCATGAGCGCGCGTTTGAGAGGTTCAGCCTGCCGTTGCTTTCTTCCGTAAAGTCTCCGTCTCCGGCCGCGTTCCCATATACCTCCACCGTCGAAGGGTAGAGAACAGTCGCTCCGCAGCGTGACGCCAGTTCAAGCGCGTGCTCGGCTCCCTTGACATTGATGAGAATGGTCTCTATCGGGAACTGAGAGTATGCCAGCGGGTGCGTATTGCTTGCCGCCGGGATTATGAAGTCGGCCTTCAGGCCGTCCGGAAACGGGTCGCGGACATCCTGCTCGATGAAAGAGAACAGCGGATTGGAGAAATGTTCCCCGATTCGCCCCGCCGCCCTTTCACGGCTTCGTCCCACGGCGGTCACCTTCACGCCTCCGTGTGCCATCAGGGCATCTATGAGGTGAACGCCCACCAGCCCGGTCGCTCCCGTGATGAGGAATGACTTGCCCTCTGCCGGCGACAGATTCACTGATGACAGGACATTTCGTACGTCTTCCTGATACAGCGGGTGTTTCTTATCAAGATGCATAGGCGGTCGCGATTACTTAATCCAGTTGTCACTTTCCCTTGACAGGTAGCCTTTGAAGAGTTCAAGGTCGTCCTTTGTCGTAAGTTTTATGTTCTTGTCGCTTCCGGCCGCAAAGTGCAGTCTCACACCGAGTTCCACCATCATAGTGTTCGTGTAGTGGGAACCGTGTATGCCAATGTTCTTCTCGAAGGCCTCGTGATATTTCGAGTCGAGCAGGCTGAACTTATATGCCTGCGGCGTGGAAACCCTGCGGAGAGTCTCGCGGGGGATGAACTTTGTCGTCGTAGATTCGTCGTCTCCGTCGATGACGAAGATCTGTTCGTTGTAGGGCAGCGACGTCACCGCGTTTCCATACTGCTGCGCCTTGTTTATCACGTCCGTGAGGACTTCCGGCTCAATCAGCGGGCGTATGCCGTCG
Source organism: uncultured Bacteroidales bacterium (assembly GCA_934725015.1). Lineage (GTDB taxonomy): Bacteria > Bacteroidota > Bacteroidia > Bacteroidales > UBA932 > Cryptobacteroides. The sequence continues at coordinate 26,845 of CAKVAS010000024.1, read as the reverse complement.
TGTATGACCACGATGTCGCCGTCATCGCACTTGCCCTCAAGATTATATACCCCATTGCGGATTGACTCCTGCCCGGTGTTGCCTCCTGTCACAATCCACCGCAGCTTGTCAATCCAGAACTGGTTGGCGTATGCACGGACGACATTCTCCCACCCGGCTATGCACACGACCTCAATCGCGTCAATCATCGGATGCCGCTGGAAGCCTTCGAGCGTGTAAATCAGCACCGGCTTGTCGTGGACATTGATGAACTGTTTCGGGATGTCCTGTCCCATTCTCGTGCCGGAGCCTCCGGCGATTATCAGCGCTATGTTCATTGTCTGTGTCTCTCTTTTCTAAGCTCGGCGCATTTCTGCTCCGAAGGAGTGTCGATGTCTATTATCAGATTTCCGTGGTCGTTGGCCGCCCGGCGCGGGGTCATGTAGTCGTCTCCGTAGTATGCCCGGAGGAGCTCGTCATAATGTGCGGGGACGGGCATGTCCAGTCCCTCGAACTTGAGCATGACGGTGTCTCCGAACAGTTCGCGGTCGAGCCTGCGGTTTTCCCTCGTGTAGGCGCAGGCCGCCACGCGTTTCCCCTCAGGTATGCTGCGGAAGTAGTTCTCGTATTTCGCGTATGCGCGGTTGAACGCGCGTTTTGTCGGGTATATGCACTTGTACAGCAATGACTTGAGGATGCGGAAAAAATCGTGGCCGTAGTTCCGGAGCGGCATCGCGGCATATTCAAGCCTTCTTCTCAGACCATAGGCCCGGCGCAGGGTCCGCTTCATCCTTTTCTCGTCGTCATAGACATTGTCGAGCGGGAAGACATCTATGAACAGCCCCTGGTTGAAGCGCTTGTAGATTTCCTCCGGAATGATTGCCGAAGTGCGCGTGTCACGCAGCTGGGCGTGTCCCCTCACGAAATTGAACTCGCTGTATGCGGTCTGAAACCTGTAGGGCGCATGAAATTCGGAAGCCGCGACCGAAACCAGTCTGTCATAGTCCCTGCGGAACATAATCACGTCGATGTCGTCGTCCCAGGGGATGAAGCCGCCGTGCCTGACCGCTCCGAGCATGCTCCCGGCATCAAGCCAGAATCTGATTCCGTTTGCGTCGCAGACCCGCTTCAGCTCGCTGAGCATATCGAGCTGGCACCGCCTCATCCTCTCTTTCTGTGTATTCTTTTCCTGTTCTGTCATCATCTGATATGAGCCGGGGATTCAATCATTTGTCTTGAAGTCACAAGTTCGGCGTAGTCCTCGAACGAACGGTTGATTACCTCGCGCGCCACCTCGGAGCCGTAGATGCTGACGAACTTCATCCTCTGGCCGGTCTCGCCCGGGATGTCCTTGTAGGTCGTGAAATAGTGAATCAGCCTTCTCACAATCTCCACCGGAAGCTCGTTCAGGTCGTTGTAGCCGCCATAGACCGCGTCGTTCTTGAGCACCGCGATTATCTTGTCGTCGGCCTGGTTGTTGTCCAGAAGCCTCAGCCCGCCTATCGGCCTTGCCCACACGAGCACGTCGCCGTGGGTCACGTCCTTCTCGGTGAGGACGCAGATGTCGAGAGGGTCGCCGTCTCCTTCGATGTCATAGCGGGCGAGGGCCTTGTTGGTCAGCTCGGCCATGCGGACGCTGCAATACGACCTCGGGATGAAGCCATACAGCGACGGCACTATGTTCGAGAATTTCTGCGGACGGTCTATCGAGAGGTAGCCCGTTTCCTTATCGACCTCATATTTGACCGTGTCCGTCGGCACAATCTCTATGAATGCGCGCACCTCCTCGGCGGAACCCGGATTGATTCCGTGCCACGGGTGAGACTTGCACTTGCTGCTGTAGTCCATGGGTTTGTCTGTTTCAGGTCTGGTTTTCTGAAACGGAAGGCAAATATAGGGAAATTCTGTCTGTACGGCAAGCAGAAGCCGCAATTTCGTCAGTTTTCGACCGCCCTGCGGGACGGCACGATGGTTATTATGTAGCCTATGGCGGCTACCGTGAGGCAGACGAGGAGTATGTCCGTGGGCCTGAGGATGACGGGGTAGGCCTCTATGAGGAAACTGCCGGGCATCTTGAGAATGCCGAAATGCTGCTGGACGAGGGCGACGGCAACGCCTATGACAGTGCCGGCGGCAAGCCCCGTGAGTGTAATCAGCCAGCCTTCGAGGCGGAATATGCGTCGGATGAGCCCGTCATCCGCGCCGAGGCTGCGGAGGGTGCCGATGTCGTCCTTCTTTTCGATAATCAGCATGGAGAGGCTGCCGAAGATGTTGAACGATATGATGATGAGCATGAAGACCAGAATCATGTAAACCGCAGCCTTCTCATATCTCATCATCTTGTAGAGCGACTCGTTCTGACGGAAGCGGTCCTTCACCACGAAGCCGTCGCCGAGCCTGTCCTGAAGTTCGCGGATTATCCTCGCCGTTGCCGGCTTAGACCTCGCGGCCTCTTCCGTGAGCCTGATTTCCACTTCTGACACCTCGTCTTCCAGTTCGAGCAGTTCGCGCATCGTCTCAATCGGGACAATCATCAGCCTTCCATCGACCTCGCTGTTGACGCTGAACACTCCCGAAGGCCATACGGTCACGCTCTCGAGCGAGGATGCCGGGTTGGCGGCCGATATGCGGCGGGTCCGGGACGGATAGTAAATCTCTATGCCGGCAAGAAAAGCCGGGTTGATGCCGAGGTTATGGGCCAGAACCGTGCCTGTGCAGGCAAGCGGAACATCACCCCGGTGGAGGCTGAACTCTCCACGGACTATGTGCTCCCCGAGCCGGGACTCATCCTCATAGATTCCGTCAACCCCCTTGACCAGCGCGGTGGCCTGCCTGTTCTCGTACAGGACGAAGACATTTTCCTGAAGCGTCCCGCAGATGCTCGCGACCTTGGGGTTGTCATAGAGCCAGTCGTAGGCCTCGCCGTCCGGGACGAAATACTTTCCAGTCGCCGGGCTCACCATAATGTCCGGCTCGACCGTGCTCATCATCGACTTCACGAGCGAGTCGAACCCGTTATAGACAGACAGGACCACGATGAGCGCAGCGGTTCCCACCGCCATCCCCACGGCGCTTATCGCAGAAATGACGTTTATCACATTCTGCGACTTCTTCGCGAACAGATAGCGCGAGGCGATATAAAAATCCAATCTCATTTCGGTGCAACGCCGCAATCCGCCTTTTAGCGGTTTTTCATTTTTTCAGCAGCTCCTCGATGTGCTCGACATAGTCCAGCGACGAATCCAGATAGAAGATGATTTCAGGCACGATGCGCAGCTGCTTGCCCATGGCATGGCCGAGCTCTCCTCGGAGGCCGCGTGCGTTCTCCTTCAGTTTTGCCATCACTCCCTCCGCCTTGTCCGACGGGAACACGCTGACGTAAATCTTCGCCACAGACAGGTCTGAACTGATTTTCACCCCGCTCACGCTGAGCAGAGCCCCGTCGAACGCCGCCATTCCCTTGCTGCGGAGAATCTCCGCCATCTCCCTCTGTATCTCTCTGGCAACCTTCAGCTGCCTGGTGCTTTCCTGTGTTTCCATATAATCGTTTTCTTTTCAGATTTCCTGCAAATATGGCTCATTATTTTCTTAAAAACAAAAAAGAAGAACAGCGAAATTTTCCGGAACGCGACGGCGTCACAGATACATCCGGTTTATCATTTCGTCGGCGAAGCTGCCCGGAACCGGGGTTCTGGCAGCGGCGGACTTGAAGCTGGTCTTCTGGAACATGGAAGTGGAGGTCAGGCGTTCAAAGACATCCGGGTCGAAAGGCTTGTCGCCGTAGCCCCACCACAGGGAATGCGTCGGGTTCTGGGAAAGCTTCGGCATCTTCGCGAAAAGCTCCGCCGCGGCCGGATTCGTCTCCACGACCTTGTGAAACATCATCTGGTGCTGGAAATAGTGGATATGGCGGGTGTTTTCTTTCCAGTATGCGAACATCATCGCCCGCCACGCCGCGATGAGGAAATTCCCCCGGCGCGCCCTGATGAAACAGTTCTGCATAAAGGTGTAGGAATTTATGTCTCCTGCAAGATAGGCGAAGAAATCCTCGTCCCAAAGCCACTGTGGCAGGGGATGGGCTATGAAGTCAGTCGCGTCGAGCCAGAGTCCCCCGTGTTCATACAGAAGTTCGACTCTGCACAGGTCTGAGAAATGGGCCGGGGAAATCTTCCCGGCCTGCCACAGACCGACGATTTCCGGCGGAAGCGTGATGTAGTTGAATACGGTTTTTTCGTCAAGAACCACAAGCCTGTGTCCCGGACAGTTGGCCCGTGCGCTTCTCCAGCAGGCCTTGACAAGAGCCGGCGCGGCCTCTTCGCCCTGAAGCCAGATGGACCAGATGATCCCGTCCTCTTCGTCCGGCTGATTTTTCCCGGTTTCCTTGCCGGGAAGTCTGTCCGGAGCGCAGTCCTCAGGACGCAGGCTCCTTATCGACGGAACATAGCGGTTGAGGTATCTGCCTATGCACCTGCCCGTCACCTCCGTACGGACTTTGCGCCTTTCGGCGCGCGGTCTCCAGAACCAGTTTGTGACATGAGCCTTCCAAATCATCTCCGCCTGGCATCCGAGCCAGCCGAGGTCATGAAAATTGTCCGATACGTTCCAGTTTGTCATATTTTTTCACGATTTTTTGCTGCATCCATCTTCGTCCTTCCGCCGCAGCCCCGCACTCCCCGCAACATTCATGCTAATGCCGAAGTGAGTCCTGTCCGTCAGGAAAAATGTCGTGGAAAATGTGAATATGTTTTGCAAATATGAGGAATAATGGCGACATTTGTCCCCGGAAAGAAAACGGCAAGTCGCTGAATATAGACGATGAGCCGAAATTTATAACAACCTTTATATTACGAAGTGTCATGCGGTTGATGAAACGGCATAGTGATGTTGTGACGCAGTGTGTCCTGAGCCTTGTTGGGGGGGGGTATATATTGCGGCTATGCACTCTCTGATGAACTGACCGGAAAAATAGCGGAAGACGTATCCTTGAGGGTATCGTTGCCTTAGCAGGCGGCGGTGCCCTCAAGTCGTATATGCCCATGCCGTAAAATCCTGTCTGTGCGGATTTCATACCGGCGCTCTTCGGCTATGGAGGGAGAGAGAATCACGGACGTAATTGAAATTATAAAGGTATTTTCGGGGACCGCCGATGTGAATCGTCATGTGCCGTCCGTCACGGGTCCCCTTTTTATTTGGACGCGATGTGAAAAGCTGAGCGGCCGGATGTTGGGAACAAACAACCTTAATATATTAAAAACAATGTTAGTAGTACAAAGCAAAACTTATGAGACCCCGCTCCTGCACATGGAGCAGGTCTCAACCGAGTGCGGATTTGCCGCAAGTGAAGTCAAGACTCTGGGCGCAGCGATTGACGACGCCCCGGAATCGGATTACGGAACCTTTTAATCAGACGAGGCCATGAAAAAGATTTTCAAAGCATTCCTGCTCATCGCCGCCCCGGCAATGGCAGTTCTTTCCTGCGCGAAGGAAAATGTCGAGCCCGCCAAGAAGGGCGAGACGCAGACGGTGACATTCAGCGCAACGGCTCCTGTCACCAAGACCGTCTTCGGAGAGAAGGACGGAGATTCATATCCGACATTGTGGACTGTCAATGAACAGGTTGCAGTGTCCTACAATGGCGGGGAACTGATGAAGACTGACATCGCACCGTCCTCTGACAGTAAAAGTGCTTCGTTTACTCTTGAAATAGAGAAAGAGGCTGACGCTCAGATGCATAAGTTTGTCGCGGTGAGCCCTGCGGCCAGCGTGACAGATGTTGATAAGCAGGACAACTCGGTTTATATTTATATCCCATCGACGCAGACTCCTTGGTCCGGCTCATGCGAAGAAAAAGCGCAGATTGTCGTGGCTTCAAGTGAATACGGGGCTGCCGAGTTTGATAATCAGGTGGAGTTTAACTTCAAGCATATTCTCGCTTATGGTAATCTTAGCGTGACTCTTCCTTCTGGTGCAGGAACGGTTGAGGAAGTTTCGCTGTCTGCTGGCAATGAACTCGTCGGACATTTCAATTATTCGTTTGCCGGAGATGAATTGTTGGGACTGGATGCTGTGAATACGGTTACAATCAAGACGAACAAGACGGAAGGGCTGTTCTTTGCCGTCGCGCCGGTGGATTTGTCTGACAAGAAAATGACTGTAACGGTCACGACGGATAAGGGCGTGTATGTCAAGGAAATCGATTTGACGGGAAAGACTCTGAAGTTTGTCGCCGGGCAGGTTTCTAAATTTGCAGTTGCCGGGTTTACGCAGAGTGAGGCCCGCTCCGAGGTCTGGACGCTGGTGACGGACGCTTCGACGCTTGCCGTTGGGGATAAACTTGTGATTGCGTCAAATGATAAGGGCGCGGTCGCCGGTGATATTGCCAAGGACTTTATGGCTTCTGTTGAAGCAAAGTTTTCCTCAGATAAAAATACTCTCATAGAATTGCCTTCAGAAGCTGTTATTTTGGCTTTGGGAGGTGTAGTCAATGAATGGACTTTGACAAATGAGAATGGAGAGAAATTGGGCTCCACTAAAGCAAAGAATGCCTCATGGGATAATGGCACTACTACATGGAAGATAACAATTGATTCTTCGAATGATGCAACTATCCAGACGAGCACATCAGCGGCGACACCCAATAGATTCCTATATAACTCCACAAGTCCGAGATTTTTGCCATATACATCTGCTGTACAAGAGAATATGCTTCTGCCTCAGCTTTATCGTCTTTCATCAAGCAGCGCATTGGTCGCTCCGGCAAATGTCAAAACAGTGGTTGACGGACAGACGGTTACTGTAACTTGGGATGCCGTGTCAGGTGCTAAGGACTACACTGTGACTTGCACCGGTCAGACAGAACAGACAGTTTCAGGTACAAGCTGCTCATTCGAGAATCTTGAGTATGACACGGAATATACGGTTTCAGTAGTTGCCAATCCTGAAGACGCTTCCGTCTCAAAGTCAGCGGCTTCAACGGCAACAGTCAAGACCGGAGAGAATCCGAACCCATACCTCACGGTTTCTCCGTCCGAATACAAAGATGAAATCCCTGCCGCAGGCGCTGAACTCAAATTCACGGTGAAAACCAATCAAACAAGCTGGACCGTAACTTCCACCGACGAAACCAACTTCAAACCATCGGTTCTCTTTGACAACTCCGGCTTCACTGTCACGGTCGCCGCCAACGACGGCGATGCCCGCACCGCTACGATTACCATATCTGCTGGTGATCTGAATCATATAATCTCATTAGTTCAGTTGGCAACTGTACCAGTCAAAGAATACACATTAACAATAGATACAGAAAGCTTTAACTCAAAGAGTTATGACGACAATAATAATGAAAAGACGACGCCGGCTATTGCGTCAGATGGCAGCACATTGGATGTGAAATGGACATCATCACAGATAATGCTCCAAAGCCAAGTTATGCAATGGCAAAAAGGTAAAGGTATGTTGTATAATTCTACAGACTTAGGGCAAATCACAAACATTCAAATTACCTCGACATCAGGAAGTTTTACAAAAATCATAGGCTCTACGGCGCAACCAACTAAAAACTCTGATAATGGCGGGTATTTTAAAATTAAAGTTGGCAGTAGCATAGGAAAAACATCAAAAGTAGTGATAACCTTTACGAAATAGTGTTAAGTTTATTTCCAATAGATACGCCGCTCCGAATGGGGCGGCGTAACTGATTCATAGAAACCGAGGGGACAGAGTAGAACGCCATACGGCGAAGTGAAATTTACTTACCCCTGCTCCAGCAAGTTTTTGTCCGTCAGGAAATCTAACAGGCCAATGGTCAATACTCCAAGCTCATCCTCCTTGCGATGAATGTCATCACCGACAATAACAATCTTACGGAAATGATCATTGATTGACAAGAGAGGGCGATGTTCCTGCGTCTCCTTTTCGGGGGTCGGCATATGGAATGCGGATTGGATATAAACTCTATACGGCGGACGATTCACCACAAAATCCACTTCCAAGTGCTTCCTGACAAACTTTCCGTTCTCATCTTTGCCTCCAAGTTCTACTAAGCCAACATCCACATTATAGCCACGGCTACGAAGCTCGTTGTAGATGATATTCTCCATAATGTGTGTCTCTTCCTGCTGGCGATAGTTGAGAATGGCTGAACGAATGCCAACATCGGCAAAGTAATACTTAGTTTCAGTGCCAATATATTTTCTGCCTTTTACATCATAACGCAGCGCCTCCTCTATGAGGAAAGAATCTTTCAAATAGTCAATATACTGCTTTATCGTATCTCTTTTTATGACTACACCTTGTGCGGATTGGAATGTATTGGCTATTCTGGTCGGATTGGTGGAAGAGCCTATGCACGATGCAAGCACACGCACCAATTCTTTAAGTCCTTCAGGATTGCGTAGATGGTTGCGTTCTATCACATCACGCAGATAAGTCGTTTCGTACAGACTACGCAAATAGTCCGTCTTTTTTTCTTCAGTTTCCAACAGGGCCACTTGCGGCAATCCTCCAAAGGTGTAATAATTTCTCCACGCCTTGCGTATATCTCCCCCTACGCCTTTGAAATATTCATCAAATGTGAGCGGCCAGATGCGTATCTCGTCACCCCTGCCACGAAATTCTGTTACGACATCGCTTGACAAAAAGCGGGAGTTTGAACCTGACACATACACATCTACATTCCTCATGTGCGTCAAGCTAAGAATAACCTCCACGAACTCTTCTACCAGTTGCACCTCATCCAGTACAACATAATAAGGATTGCCGTCATCCACAACCTTTGAGTCGATATAGTCAAGCAAGGCTTCTGGTTTTCTCAATTGTCTGTTCCGGAAATCATCAAGCTGTATTTCGATAATGTGACTATCAGTCACCCCATGTTCCAACAGCCAGTTATGCCAGATGTCAAACAGCAGAAAAGATTTTCCGCATCGTCTGATTCCTGTTATTATCTTCACAAGTCCGTTTCCACGTTCTGCAACAAGTTCATTTAGGTATTTCTTACGTTCAAATATCATATTATGGTGTTATTTCTGATATTGGTATCACATTTTGCACCGTAAAGATAATGCTTTTATTTGAAATACGGCATAAAAAGAAAGAGAGCTGCATTGCTGCAACTCTCTTTGAAGTGGTGTCACCGGGAATCGAACCAGGGACACAAGGATTTTCAGTCCTTTGCTCTACCAACTGAGCTATGACACCATTTCGTTTTGGGATTGCAAAGGTAGGAATAAAATCGGACTTTGCAAATTTTTATTTGCATATTTCCGGCAAAAATTGCCTTTTTTCTTGCCTGCCTTTCTTTCTCGCCCGCCATGGGGTCGGAAGTTACCGCCAAACCCGACGGAATCAGATGAGCAGCATGAAGATGAATCCGGCTATGAGGGCGAAGGTGGCGGACTTTTGGTAGCCGTGGGCGTGGGACTCGGGAATCATCTCGTCGCTGACCACATAGAGCATCGCGCCGCCGGAGAATGCCAGCATGAACGGGAGGAAAAACTCCGAGATGGAGCCGAGAAGGTAGCCTGTGAAAACTCCTGCGACCTCGAGCGCGGTGATGGCGAGTGCGATGACGAGCGTGCGTCCTCGGCTGACTCCGGCGAGAAGGAGAGGGGAGACAATCACCATTCCCTCCGGGATGTTCTGGATGGAGATTCCGATTGCCACGCTGACCGCGCTTCCGAGAAGTTCCGGAGCGCCTCCTCCGGCAAATCCTACGCCTGCGGACATTCCTTCGGGGAACTTGTGGATGGCAATGGCGAGGACGAACAGAAGGATGCGGTCGAGATGCCTGTCGTTGGCGTGCGCCTCGTTGTCAAGGCCTGCGAGCCTGTGCAGATGTGGGGTGAAGCGGTCGATAAAAGTCAGGAACAGCGCCCCGACGAAAACGCCTGCAATCGGGATAAGTTTCCCCGGAAATCCGCCGTATGAATCTATGGCAGGGACAATGAGTCCCATAATCGCCGCCGCCATCATGATTCCGGCGCAGAGCCCCAGAATCGCATCGTTCACCTTGTGCGGCACGTCCTTTATGAAGTAGCCGAGAATGTAGCCGAAGAGCGTAGAGCCACCCACGCCTGCCGCCGTAATCAGAAGATATTGAATGCCTGTACTCATGTTGCTGCAAAGATAGTCAATTTTCGCCTTTGCGGAATATGGTTTTGAGGGCAAATTTTTATATCTTCGCGCAATTATGAATATGCTGAACGACCCCATAATCACTGAAAGGACCGTGTTTGCAAGGAACTGTGACGTGCGGAAAATCGACAGACCCACTGCCGACCGCTTCCTCGATGCCAATCACGTCTATGGAAGCGCCGCCTGCCGCGACTGCTACGGACTTTTCCGCCGCCGCGCCACCGGGGCGGCGGAAAGACGTGGAGTCCTGACAGAGGCAAAGTTCGCGGAGGGAGGCGGCGCCCTCATGCATGAAGTCCCGGTTGCGGGAGCCGGTGATGAGGGCAAAGTTGAGTCCGGGGAGAACATCGCCGGCGAACTTGTCGCCGTCGCGACCTTCTCGAACGCGCGCCGCTGGGAAAAGCAGGGACGGACGGTCAGTTCCTATGAGTGGGTGCGCTACGCCTCTCTCCGCGACACCCGGGTAGTGGGCGGCATGGGCAAGCTGCTCAAGGCTTTCATCGGCGACCGCCACCCCGACGACGTGATGACCTACGCCATCTCCACTGCCGTTCCCGGCCGCGCTGTCCGTGAAGGCATAGAGCAGGACGGCAATGTCTTCCGCAAACTCGGCTTCATCGAGGAGTCACGACGCACTTTCCCCAGCCGCATCAGGGGAGAGGAAGGACAGCTCTCCACCAGCATCAAGTTCCGCCTCAAGCTCACCGACTGGGAATAGGTAACCGGCTGAAAATAAAAAGGAGCCTGAAAGGATTTCTCCGTTCAGGCTCCAACATCAGTTTCCGTTCAGTCTTCAAACAACGATTGAATAACTTTCTGTAACAGATGCTTAGGGAAAGGGGATGCTAAAATAAATTCTTCAGTCTGTCGAAGAACGACTTATCATCCTTAGTCGGATTCGGAGTCACGTCCGCCGACCTGCCCAGCGCCTCGACAAGCTCCTTGCTCTCGCGGCTGAGCTTCTTAGGAATCCATACGCCGATTTTGACATAGAGGTTTCCGCATCCGTAGCTGTTCACTGACGGCAGACCCTTGCCGCGCATCGTGAGCACCGTGCCGGACTGCGTTCCAGGCTCAATCTTGAGCTTCTGCGTCGTGCCGTTGATACACGGGATGTCAACCTCGCATCCGAGCATGGCGTCGGTCACTGAAATGACCTTGGTGTAGAACAGGTTGTTGTCCTTGCGCTCGAAATCCTTGTTGGCATCTATGTCGATGACCACCAGCAGGTCTCCGTTTATTCCGTTGTTCTTCGCCGCGTTGCCGGCTCCGGTCACCCTGAGCTGCATTCCGTCCTCGACTCCAGCCGGAATCTTGACGCGCACCGTCTCGCGTTTCCTCACAAGGCCGCTTCCGCCGCAGCTCGGGCACGGATTCGTGACAATTTTGCCCTCGCCCCCGCACTGCGGGCATGGCGAGTATGCCACCGTCTGACCGAGGAACGACTGGACGACCCTCTTGTACTGTCCGGTTCCCTTGCAGTTCGGGCAGGTCTTTATGTCGGCGGCCGACTTCGCGCCCTTTCCGCCGCATGACTGGCACGGCACGAACCTCTCGATTGTTATTTCCTTCTCAACTCCGCGTGCCACCTCCTCAAGCGTCAGACGGGCATGAACCCTGATATCCTTGCCTCGCGCCACTCTTTCCTGCGCACGGCCTCCGCCGAATCCGCTGAACCCGCCGAATCCGCCGTCGCCACCGAAGCTGCCGGAGAAGCCTCCGAATGCGCCTCCGAAGAGGTTGTTCAGGATGTCGTTAAGGTCTCCGAAGCCTCCGCTGAAGTCAGGACCCGGATTGTCGCCGAGTCCGGCATGGCCGAACTGGTCGTATTTCTTCCTCTTCTCCGGGTCGCTCAGCACGGCATAGGCCTCGGCCGCTTCCTTGAACTTTTCCTCGGCTTCCTTGTTTCCCGGGTTCTTGTCGGGGTGATATTTGATTGCCAGTGCCCTGTAGGCCTTCTTTATCTCGTCGGCCGTCGCCGTTTTGGCGACCCCGAGCACTTCGTAATAATCTCTTTTCGCTGCCATAATCTTCTTTCTCCGCTTTTTCTGTCATTTATCCTGAGCCAAGCCCCCGTCAGATTCCGACGACGACCTTCGCGAAGCGGATGACCTTGCCGTTGAGCTTGTAGCCTGTCTGCACGACGTCAAAGACCTTTCCCTTCTTGTCCGCATCCTCGACCGGGAACTGCGCGACGGCCTCATGCTCGTCGGTGTTGAAGTCGGCGCCCATCGCCTCGATAGGGGTGAGTCCCTTGCTCTTGAGGTATGACATCAACTTCCCGTAAATCAGCTCAGTGCCTTCCTTCGCGGCAGTCGCGTCGTCTGATTCCGCGAGCAGCTTCATCGCCCTTTCGCAGTCGTCAAGAACCACAAGCATTCCCTTTATCGTGTCCTCGGCAGCCGTGGCGACCATGTCAAGCTTCTCCTGCGCGGTGCGGCGCCTGAAAGTGTCGAATTCCGCCATGAGCCTGACATAGGCATTCTCTGTCTTGGCCAGTTTGTCACTTGTCTCTGTCAGTTTTGTCTCAAGTTCCGACTTGGATTTCTTCAGCTGCTCGACTTCATCATCCGTCTCCTCCTTCGCCGCCTCTTTCTCCGAAGTCTCGTCTTCCTGTCCGCAGGCAGTCTCTTCCGCTTTTACCTCTTTCTCCGCAACCTCCTGTTCCTCAGTTCTCTCGTGATGTTTTTTGTTCTTGCTCATATCTTATTTCTCCATTTTTTATCAAATATGTCACACGGTTCAACGCGCCCCGGACTTCCATCCCGGCACATCGAACCCGCCCACTCTAACTCAAAGAGCAAGCCGCAGCCAATCTAATGACATTTTGTCATATTATCTGAAAAAACGATCTACCTCCTTAACTACTTCCGGGAGAGCAAAAACAACAACCCTATCATATTCCTGAATCTGAGTGCCGCCCACGGCGATGAACGAATTGTTGCCGCGAATCACTCCTCCGACTATCGCGTTCTTCGGAAAATCGAGGTCCATGAGCCTCCCGGATGTAATCTTCGCGTCCTTGGCGACGATATATTCCAGAACCTCGGCGTTCGTCCCGTTCATATATTTAATGAAACGCACCTTGTCGCTCAGCGTGAACTTGAAGATTCGTCCTGCCGTAATCAGCTTCTTGTTTATGACGGCATCGACTCCCATCCCGTCGGCAAGGCGTATGTATTCGAGGTTTTCGACCTCGGCGACCGTCCTCGGAATGCCGAGCTTCTTTGCCGCCACGCAGGCGAGGATGTTCGCCTCCGACGAGCCCGTGAGCGCGACGAACGCGTCAAAATTGCGTATGTCCTCCTCGATGAGCACATCCGAATTTCGGCCGTCGGCGTTGATGACCGTAACTGCATCTCCCAGTGTTTCAGACAGTTCCACACAGCGCTCCTTATTGCTGTCGATAATCTTTATCCGGCTTGCCTGGCCGATTATCTGCCGGGCGACCATCTCCGCCGTGTGGCTGCCCCCGAGAATCATGACCTTATCGACTTCGAGGTTCACCGCTCCGATGAGCTTCATCAGCATCTGCGTGCCTTCGCGTTTCGAGATTATATAGACGAGGTCGTGATATTTGAACCTCGTATCGACCTTCGGGATGATGGTCGAGTTGTTGCGGGATATGGCCACGACGCGGAACTGAAGCTCTTCCGACGTGGCGTGCCGGCTCAGGTCGAGCACGTTCATGTCCAGAAGAGGGGAGTCGTCCTCCACCTTGAACACGGACATCTGGACCCTGCCCCTCGCGAAGTCCATCGAGTCCGTGGATGCGTTGTGACGCAGCAAATCAACGATTTCGTTCGCTGCAATCTTCTCCGGATAGAATAGCAGGTCGATGCCCATCTCCGTGAATATGTTCTTGTTCTCGAAGGAGAGGTATTCCTCCGTATTGACGCGCGCGGTGACCTTGCGGCTGCCGAGCTTCTTCGCGAGGATTGCGCTGACGATGTTCACGTCCTGCGATTCCGAGGGGTTGACAGCAATGAACAGGTCCGCCTCCGGCACTCCGGCCTCGCGCAGCACTCCTATTTCCGAAGACTTGCCGTTGACGGTCACGATGTCCGCAATCGCCGACAGGCTGTCCAGCCTGCTCTGTTCGCTGTCGATGACGGTTATGTCATTGGACTCGTTGCTCAGCATCTTCGCCAGATGCGAGCCTACTTCCCCGGCTCCTGCAATAACTATCCGCATAATTAACTATTTTTTATCTTTTCCCCGCCAGTCCCTCTTCATGGTGAATCGTTTCTACAGAGGAGGGATTGTGCGGTTATAAGTGTATCTTCAGTCCGAGCAGTGCCCTCGGAATCATGCACCCGCTGTAAAGTCCCGCTACAGAATGCGTTCCGCGACAATGTCTTTTGTCAGCCGCATCCGCTCCATAGTGGTCCTTCATCCCCCGTTTCCCGTCCCGTTTTCCGGCGATGAGCCTTGCAGCATCCCTGTGCGCCCTCCATACCGCACTGACATAGTCCGTCCGGAGGGACAGCAGGTAGGCCGCGGCGGAGCACCCGTCCAGAATCTTCCTGAAGAAAATCCTCACAGCCGCCCTCCGCCGTCCGATTGTCAGCGCGAGGTTATTGTCGAGCAGGAGCAGGTTGTTCCGGTAGTTGAGGTAGAGCTTCTGCGGCGAGTTCTGCGGCAGCGTCCCTCCTCCGAGGTGAAAAACTGTCGATTCCGGAACCACGCTCACCTTCCATCCCTCAAGCTGCATCCTCCAGCACAGGTCAATCTCCTCCATGTGCGCGAAGAACCTGTCGTCGAGACCTCCGAGAGCCTTCCACACCGAAGCCCTGACCATGAGGCAGGCTCCGGTCACCCAGAGCACGTCCGCCGGCGCGTCATACTGGCCTTGGTCAGTCTCCACCCTGCCCATCACGCGGCCTCGGCAGAAGGGGTAGCCGAAACGGTCAATCATTCCTCCGGCCGCCCCGGCGTACTCGAACTTGTCTCTCTCGTACCAGCTGTGCAGCTTCGGACCGCAGGCTCCGCATTCCGGGTGGCTCTTCATCCATTCGACAAGCGGCCGCAGCCAGTCACGTGTGACCTCTATGTCCGAATTGAGCAGCACGAACAGGTCGTATTTCATGTCGTCATGCCCGGCGGTTCCGCATTTCCCGGACTCGGCAGCGCTTGCGGTCGGATTCTCATCCAGTTCCTTGAACGCACGGTTGTAGCCGCCCGTGAAGCCGTAGTTTTCCGGGAGGGGTATTCTGCGTACTGAGGGAAATTCCTCTGCCACCATCTCCATTGAGCCGTCCGTGGAGGCGCTGTCCGCGACCACAACCTCCGCCCGGTCCTCGGCGGCATCCGGCAGTCCTGAATCTGTGCCGTTGCTGTCATTGGCATAGTTGCCTGAAGAATATCCGTCGGCCCGCTCTTTTTCGTGGAAAATCTTGCCGGCATTGTACGCGGCCACGGATTCAAGCAGCGGGGGCAGAAACCTCCGCAGGTAATCCACTGTGTTCCAGTTCAGTATGACGACGGCAACTTTCATCGCGCAAAGATTTCTCGACTCCGTTTCACTCCGCTCGAAATGACATTATTGAATGTTCCACTTCGCTTGAAATGACATTATTGAATACTCCGCCCGAGATGACAATCATGAATGTTTTGAACACTCCGCTCGAAATGACAATCATGAATGTTTTGGGCACTCCGCTCGAAATGACAATCGTGAATGTTTGGGGCGTTATGTCGAAGTGATAAGGATGAAGTTATGTTATTTGCAGTCGCAGTTGTCACCGCAGCCGCAGGCTTCTCCGTCGCCGCAACCGCATCCCTTGTCGCTGCCGCAGCCTTCGCATCCGCCCTCGCCGCAGTTTCCTCCGCAGCCTGAGCATCCTCCGGCTAACTCCCCGTGCAGTCCCTCCTTGATTTCCTTCTCTGTCGCCGGACGCACGCTGACAATCTCACCCTTGAAGTTCAGGGTCTTGCCCGCCATCGGATGGTTCACATCGACCTTCACGGTCTTTGCCTCCACCTTCACAATCTTTGCCGGAACAGGCTGCCCGTACTGGTTGACGAGAGTGACGCTTGAGCCTTCGACGAGCAGGTCGTGGCGAATCTTGCCCTCATGGTCGGAGAATGCCTCCACAGGCAGATCGACAATCATCTTCGGATCCACCTTGCCGTATCCCTCCTCGGGAGTCAGCGTGAACTCGAACTTGTCCCCGGCCTCAAGCCCGGCAACCTCCTCCTCAAACTTAGGCAGCAGATACCCCATCCCGTGAATGAAGTCCAGAGGCCTCTCCACGGTGCATTTGTCAACAATCTGCCCATCGACGTTCAGCTCATAAGTCAGAGCCACCACAGTGTTCTTTTCTACTTTCATATTTCTCTAAATTTAATAAATTCTACGCCGAAAAGCTTACGCCGTCAAACGCCGTCGTCGGAATCCGCCACCGGCCGCAGTCCCTCGCGTCGTCGCCGACGGCAAGGAGGCTGTTCCAAAGGTCGGGGATGTTTCCCGTGATAAGCATCTCGCGGAACGGCCTTCCGAGCCTTCCGTCCTCAAAGCGGAATCCCGACACACCGAAGGAATAGTCCCCGGTCACGGGATTGCAGTTCCCGCCGTTGAACTCCGTCACGTAAATCCCGTCCCCGCATCCGCGCAAAATATCTTCCAAAGTTAGTCTTTTTTCTCCACAATCCAAGCGGGCGCACTCCACGCCGTTCTCTCTCTTCCCGCATCCGGCAATCCTTACGGCCAGCTCCTCCGAGCACCAGCGCCCGAGCACGGGCCGCGAGATGTCCTCCACAGTCGGCTCAAGGCCGGTCTTGTTCGCCATGTAGGTGTTCACGAAATAATTTTCCACCACGCCCTCCCGTATAAGTGGCAGGTTGCGCGTGGCCACGCCTTCCGAGTCGAACAGCCGCGCTCCGGCCCGGCCACTTTCCCGTGCCATGTCCGTGAAAGTGAGCCCTTCTGAGAACACTTTCTTCCCGAGGCAGCCGCACAGGAACGACATCTTCTGCTGGATGCCCGAAGCGCTCAGGGCACTGACGATAGGGTTCAGCAGCTTGGAGCCGACATTTCCGTCAACCACCATTCTGTAGCATCCTCCTGGCACCGGCTCCGGGTTCATGGAAGCCAGCGCCCTTTGAAGCGCAGTCTCAGCGCAGCTCTCCGGGTGAATCCCCGAGAGGAACGCCGACGAGTCCCACCACCAGGAGCTGAAGCGCCTCCCATCGGCATCTGCCACCGTCACTTCCGACGAACATGAGAACCCTGTCTCGAAATGCTGACCCTCAAATCCTTGAGAGTCAATCTGAAAGCACTCGTCAATATAGTCCGTATATTCGTTTTCCTCCGAAACGACGGTCCATCTGTCGCCGCCTTTCTCGCGGAGTTTCATGCTCCGCGCCAGTTCAATTCTTTTCCCGTCGGACATATTCATATATTCCTTGTCCCACAGCCCCGTTTCGAGTCCCGTCTTTGCGTCCGTCGCGAGTCTTTCCTTCCCCGGAAGCGTCCTGCACCTGTCCGCCTCCATAATCTTCACGGTTCCGCAGGCTTTCCGCACGAAGTCACGCACCGCGCCCCCGCTCAGCCGGTTGGTCGAGAATGTCCCGTAGCGTCCGTCCGCAAACAGGCAGAAGGTCAGAGACCTGTCGGCGCAGCGGCTCACCTTGTCAATTTCCCCGTCAAGCATGGTCAGGGTGTCCGACACGCTCTTGTTCAGCGTCACTCTCGCGCCGCTCATCCCCTGTTCCATCGCTTCGCGCATCCCCGTCCGCGCCAGATGCCGTTCCTCGTCAGTGATTATCATATCCCTATCCTCTATTCTATCGTTGATACTCGTGTTCTGTCGTTGATACTCGGACATCAGCCGTAAAATGATGTCCTCAAAAGACTGCAAAATTAGAAATAAAATTCCTAACTTTGCGCACCTGTGCAGATGAACGCCCGAATGTCGGGGCGCAAAAAGCGAATGAAAATATAATCAACAATAAATCATTATGTTACAGGATAAACTCAACTTTTACAAGGATTTCCCCAAGGAGGGCATCAACTTCATCGACATCATGCCTTTCCTCTATTCCAAGGATGTCTTCCGGGAAGTGACCGCTGAACTCGACGCGCTTGTCGAGACTCCCAACCTTGCGGTTCCGGAGGCGCGCGGCTTCCTTTTCGGCACCCCGCTTCTGCTGACCGACGGCGCCGTCTCCAATGTCATCCCGGTTCGCAAGTCAGGAAAGCTTCCGTTCGCGGAGGGCGACCTTGTAGGAGTTGAAATCATGAAGGAATACGGAGCCGACAAGCTCTTCTACCGCAAGAGCGACGTCGCCGCCGGACCGCTCACGGACGACGTGCTCGAGGTCACGATTCTCGACGACATCCTCGCCACCGGCGGCACGGCCGAGGCCCTCGCGCATTCGCTCATGGAGACCCCGGTCGTGAAGGACGGCATAGCCCGCCGCGTGGTGGTGAAGAAATTTGTCTTCCTCGTGGAAATAGATGACCTCCACGGCGCCGACCGCCTCTCGAAGATTGCCCCCGTCGCCTCCCTCATTCATTTGAATGACTGAGGGCTGTAGTTCGAATTAAGAAAAGAGGGCGACTTAAAGTCAGAATAATTCTCTGAGAATTGAGTATTTGGAGACGAGGTCGAGTTGTCCTCACCGAAAAACAAGAAAAGGGGCTTGACTAATACTTTTTAGTCGCCCCTTTATGCTCGCGGAGCATCAGTTGCTAAGGCTGCCGGAGATCCAGTTTAGATATGTCATCTCCAAGATATTTCCTGAGTTTGTCCGGAGCTTTCTTACTCCACTCTTTCCTGTCTTTGTTTGAAAGGTTTCCGAACAGAGAATTGATGTTGTCTATTATTTTACCTTTGTCGGAATCGCTGATGGTCTTAATGCCGCATTCATTGATCCATTTCTCAATTCTTGTGGCGTATGCAGGGATGCTGCTGAGACTTTGAGGGAGGTAACTTGAGATTCCTCCACCAGTTCGGCCTGTTTTCTCTATTTCCCTTTTGCACTCAGCAATCTTGTTCTGTACTTCAGGGGTGTTTTGTGATAGCGCTATTTCCTGATACATATCAAGCGCCTCTTTGTATGCCTTGCTTCCGAAGAGTTTGTCGGCTGATGATAATCTGTGACGATATTCGTCCTGTGCTTTTCTCTGTTCGCATTCTTGAACTTTTATCTTGACGCTTGGCTGGTTGAAGTATTGCAAAATCCTCCTATATTGTTCTATCGCCTCATCGAATTTGCTCTGAGATTCAAGGTCCTCGGCATTTGCCAAGTCTTCTGATAGTTTCTTCTTAAACTTGTTTTCCTCTTCTGCCTTGATTTCATTATTTTTCTGAATGGCGTTCTCTATGACAGACGAAACATATTTTGTCTGTCCGTAAGGAATTGTCACTTCTGCTTTGGACGGAGTGGTTCCAAGAAGGATCTCTGAGAATCTTGGCAATGAGTATTCTTTTGCAGGCAGAAACTCGTTGTCTTTTCTGTTCGTACTCATAGACAGATATTTGAAACTGCTTTCTTTCCCTTCCGGTATTCCTGCAGCCATAGCTATAAGTTCCTGGACAGACGCAGAATCTTCCAGATTCTTTCCTTTCAAAACTGAATTGGAAACCTTATCTTGAAATGCCTTCAGGTATGTGTCTATGTTTTCAACAGATTGTCCGCTCTTCAGTTCTTTTGCTTCGATTTTCTCAATGCTTATCTTTACCTTGCCAAATCCCAGAGGTTTAGCCTCACCTATTGAATGAAAACATTCAGCATGGTCATTGAATGTTAAGGCTGAAATCAGAGCACCCAATTCGACTTTTTTCAGATTGTGAAAATAGATATGTCCGCTGAATTCCGCCCCTGCAGCCAAAGGGATGAATCTTGTCTCAGTGTTTCCATTGCCAGTCTCGTTTCCCCAAGTTGAACTCCTTACGGGATATCTTTTCCTTCCTTTGATGCGTGCATTTGCGTTCATCCAAGAGCCTTGCTCCACATACAAGGAGGCAAAGGACGGCTTAGGGGAACTCAGGGTCGTTCTGACTTCCTTGCATTCCTGCACTTGTCTTATTGAAAACGCAGGTGATATGAATACTCTGCCTTTCAATTCATGGTTCTGGGTCGCAGTTCCGAAAATGCACTCAGCAAGGTCTTTATATTCATTGCTGAGCAGTTTTGGTGGAATAGCCGTATATATTGAACTCGTCGCAGGGAATCTGAACATATATGAGAGACCGATTGCGTTGACATATCTCAGTCCGTCTTTCTTTGCAATGGTAAAGAATACAGGTACCTTCCCGCATCCGGTCTCGATTATTTTGCGCCAAAGCTTATTGAAGTCAGTGTTGTTTTTGTGTATAGTTTTGAAATCCGACATGACCTCGTCTGTAACAACCATCTCTTTTGCGGTTCCATTTTCTTTGATGAACACAAATTCATAATATTTGCCGGTTCCTCTTTCTTCGTTGCGCATTCCTGGCTGGCCTGTGCAAACAATTGTGCCTGATTTGTTTCCCTTTTCGTCAATTTTGTAAATCCTGCGAGATTTGTCATCCTTGAAGAAAGAGAATCTTCGTTCAAGTTTACTGAAATCAACATCATTTTCTTTATTGGATAAAGCCCCGAGCAATTGGTATTTTTTGAATGCTGACTTCTCCTCGTCTGTCGCATTACCCTTTAATTTAGTATCGAAGTTCAGTAAAGCTGAATTGTAATGTTTGTCAAGGTCTTTTGGCGAGATTCTAAGAGGTTCTCCACAATCTTCGATGATATAATAATTGCCTCGTCTTGTAAGCCATCCGCATTGGACATTATTGATGAGATTACGGTAGTTTTTGTCGTTAAGATCTCTTATCCCAAACCTTGCATCCTGCACCTGAGTCATTTTACCGAAGCTCAGAATCTCAAGCACGTTGCGAAGTTCCCCCTTGATGGAAGTTCCGGGGATGAAGTATCTGTTGTCTGAAGTGTGGCTGAATGAATCATCGCCACCGTTTTTTTTCTCCTGTTCAGTGAGCTGTGCCTGCCCGTTTCTGACAAAAATAGGTGTCTTTGCCTCAATCTTGATGTCAATGCGGCCGCTTACTCCGTCGCTGAACGGAATGTCCTGAGAAATCCTGTTCTGCCATTCGGGGAAGAAAACTTTGTCTTCAAGCGGTACAAAATTATATGGTGCCTTTATTGTTGCCATAATCTTATCCTCCTGTTGCTTATTTGTCTTCGGTTTTGCGGAATCCCTCGAATGCGAGTCCATACGGTCTCAGTACCTTACGGCCTCCGTTCAGTAAGTCCGGAAAGGCTTTCCAAATCCTTTTGTATATGGATGTCCCACACTCGTCTGCTTTGTCAGTACCTGCGGCCTGTCGGATTCTGCTGCTGGTAAGGAAATATTCTTCTGATACGGCTTCATCTGAGGATGCCTTGCTGAGGTCATATCTTGTTACGATATACTTTCCATCGACAAATTTGATGGATATGGACAACTGCCTTTCCGTGTCGTACAGATTGCCTTCAACTATAAATGGATTCTCAGACTCGTCGAGTATCAGTTCCGCAACTGAGGTGTTTCCGAGATATACTTCAGGCTGCCTTTGGTCGCTGTACCACAGATATCCTTGATATTTTGCGCTTTCAATCTTAGTCATAGTCTTTTCCCGTTTTTCGTTATTTCACATTTGAAAATGCCGTGCCCGCGACCGCTGCCTCCACCGAGAGGGAGTGTGCCGTTGTCGATGTCTTTCATGGCCGCTTCGAGTGCGGTGATGCAATCATTAAATTCCTTCTCCTTTTTCTGCTCATTCTGGATTATTACGGTGATGGTCGTCGAGAAACTCAATCCTTTGCCGTCTATCACCTTTTCCGAGAACAATGCCCCGTCCATAGCCCCACCTGTGAACCGGTCAATCTTTACATGATTCAGAATCTTCTCGTTTTTCGTGACATCGCTCAGAATGTCGTTGAAGATGACGTGGCCTCTCCGCTGTTTATCCACGTCCTGAAATCCGAACAACATTCTTACAGCATCGTTATTCACTCCGCAATGCTTTTCAAGTTCCGGATCTTCAAGGGAGTCTGCAAATTTTTCCCTCTTCAGGTTGTAGTTGAAAGCAACTCTGTGTGACAGGGCACCTTTCAATGATGTCGCCGGGATTAGCAGGACTTTCTTGAATACACCTTTCCCGGTATTCCATAAAATGATGTCTTCATACACAGGCGTGTCATCGACGTCTTCGTCCCCCAATCCGGAACCGAAGTAAAAGAAGTCCTGCGGGGTCAGTCTAAGTTCATATTGAATTGTATTATATTGCGTTGGTAGCGGGGATGGCTTGAAAGTCTCCCAGTCGTTCCTGCTGTCGGAGAGTTTCGATGAAAACTGGAGATATGCTTCGAACTCGTCCGGCTTTTTGAGATCAAATGCTTTTTTCCGTATCTCTACCGGAGAAACCTTGCCGAACCCTTTTCTCGTGCCGCCTCCTATTCGGAAGGTTGCGGAATAAAGTTGGCCGAGTACCTCATTCAAAAGTTTTTCGGCAGAGTCGTCGTCATATGATTTTGCCATCATCTCGATTTCAAATGCGAAGCGGGAGCCTTTGTAGATTACCTCTTCGTCGAACTTCCCCTTGTCGGCGGCGACTCCTCTGTTGGTCAGACGGACATGATTCCTCTTGGGAAGCCTTTCGAATCTTTTCAGGAAACTGCTGCCGGAACAGTCGGATATCCCGTCAATGGCAGTGCCGTCATCGTTCAAGAGTTTCGCTTCGCTGAAAATAATTTCAGAGCCATGGGGCTCGTCTTTGTCTTTAGAGTCATTGGACTTGTCGTCGTCTTGGGTTTTCTCTTTGACATTGAACCCGAAAAATTTGTAAGCAAGTTCCTCGTCAAGGCCGTGCCGAAGCACTCCTGCAATGGATGTCCCGGGGATATAGGGCAAACCATTGACATCTTTGAGTATCTCGGCATCAGTAATGCTGTTTTTTGCCCCCGAGCCGATTATCATCGGAGTTTCCGCCTCCATTACAATATGGGCAAGAATCCTTTTGTCATATATGCTGTTCTCCATACCTTCTATCTTTTGCATTTCTTTGCCATTTCGGCGGAAAGGTTAATCATAATCTCTTTCCATGCGTGGCTGTCCTTATGGTCTGTAATAAAATCCGTTAAGGTGTTCTTTTTATATCGCCATTTTTCTTCTGCGACCCCGTGATTGAGGTAGTCTCCAACCATCTTTTCAAATTCTTTGGCATCAGAGGCTCTTTCCGCCAACTCCCGTATATGTCCCCATTGGGATGCAAATCTTTCATCTTTATCACTGAATACAGCGTAATTCGCTTTTATAAAGTCATTTACGACATTGTATGGGGCATTTATGACTTTCACGCTCCTCAACTTCTTGAAAAGTGCGGAATTATATGTTGATTTAATTTCTCTTTCAGCCTTGCTCCCGTTTTGTTCCGGAGACTCTTTGAACACATCTAATGTATAAACAGCCTTGCCGCCCTCTTTCGCTTTCAGAAAATCGGGGTTATATATGACGCTGCCGAAGCCTTCATTCTGATACGCTCCGACATATCTGCTGACCTCGGGACTCTGCGAGCCGTTGAGCTTGACAACCAAGACACTGCCTTTCTCCAATCCGCAGCGGTCTGTGTCCGCATTTTGTCGTCTGGCATTCCATGGCGCATATTGGAAAGTCCGGATTTGGCTCCTTTCCCAGTCAATTTCAGCATTGTCTGTGAATCCAAGCTGTACGGCGGTCGGCTGAAAGCACGGCAAACCGTGACCGTCGAGAAAAATCAGCCTTCCGTCGGCATAGACTGTGGCCGTGTCGTCTTCCGCTCTCCCGGATGCCACTTGTGTAAATGCAGCCCTGGTGATCTCCACCAATCCGTATTGGGCTGTCTTTGATTTTCCCAAGTGTCGGATTCCGCATAACGCCGTACATATCTTGTCTGCAAGAGCAAAGACATCGTCGTCAAACTCAATCTCAAATGCGAAATTCTGCCCTTTACAAAGAGACTCGTAACTGAACATCGCCTGATCTTTAGAGCGGCGATTCTCTCTGTCGTATGCGGATTTTATCGCAACATTCGTCTGTGCCTTGATTTGTCTTCCGATATGCTCATTTTCGTCAAAAATGTAGAATCCGTTTCTGCATTGTTTCAGCTGTACCCCGGAGTCTTCCGTCCATTTGTGATGGACAATGCATTCTTCGGTTTCTTTCTTGAGCTTCGGGTGGAAGAACATTGCCGGAATCTTTTCTGAACGCATTTTGGAGGCCATGAGATGAGCGTCCCCGAAGCGAATCCGTCCGCTATGAAAGGCTAGCATAGACTCGTCTTCTCCAAGACGTCCATTGTTTTTTCCGTCGTAATATAGCCGAGATGCGGCAATCCCGAGAAAATTATTTCCGGGAATGAAATCGAGAGTTTCCTTTTCCCCTTCCGTCGCTGCGGTTGTGCTTAAAATCACATCTGACAGCAATCTGCAATTGAACTGAATCCTTTTCATAAGCCATCCTTATTTCTTTTGGGTTACACTGAACTTACACCGGCCCAGCCCCCTGTTTCTGTTTGCTCCAAGCCGTTTGATGAATCGGAGACCGTCGATGACATCCGGCACACATTCCTCAGGCACATTCCGGATTACTCCCGTCAGTGTGCACGGAAGAGCCACTTCGAGCTTGCGCAGGCTATGCTCCTTCGCGCATCCGTCTTTATCAATGGAGGTTCTGCTCAGTGAAGCGTACAGATAGTCCTTTAATTTTGTGTCTCCGTGTCCGGTGTTAGCCTCAAGCGCCTTTTTATCCTCGTCCGGAAATTCCGCATTCGAGAAGAAAAGTTCTCCTGCAATGTTTTCTCCCTCGTCCGATGAGCTTCCGAACAGTCTGTCGGAAGGCAGGGTTGTTGCTTTTAGTGCGGCGATGTCTTCAATGGCCTCTCTAAGCAGCCCTTTGACTGTTTTCCCCGGAACAAAAGGAAGGCCGTAATTGTCTTTGACGACGAGGGCATCGACATCAGCTCCTGCGGATAATCCTGAACCGCAGTGCCAGTAGGTGAAGAACTCGACTTTATATTCAATGTTCATGGTAAAACCTTATTTTGTTGTTTGATACATAATGGAGAACAGTGCAAGGGCATCATAGGCCGGATAGACCATCTCAATATAGCTGTTGTCCCGCTTCTGCCTTTCACGAGATTTTGCGGAGGTTAGGAAGTCTATAAGTTTCAGCATATCAGCGTTTCCTTTGACATTGTCTTTCATGCGGTTGAGCTTTTGTGCCGCCTGAGCATGGCCTCCGGATTGTAGCAGTATGCCGGTCCATTGCCTGATTCCTGATTTCACGGCATTTCCGTCGGCTCCGTCCATCTTTTCGACGGCATCTTCCAGTTCCGTAATTGAGAATCTTCCTGCAGGAGTGTCGTTCTCGAGGTAATATGGCCCGGCTTTGAAAGACTCTTTTTCCTTGACAATGGTCAGTTCCCTTGAGGTGATGTCATCGTATGATTCTACAAAACTATCCTGAACCTTGTGGAATATGAGACAGGAACGCACTCTTTCATTCCTGAACGACTTGCTGTCCTTTTTGGCCTCTTCGCAGAGTTCTTCCGCCAGCTGGTAGCCATAGTAGTAGGGGAATGATGACTTTACGAATGCGATTCCGGCACAAGCCGTAAGGCCATTCCCGTCATTCATGTCTCCTAAGAGACTTTGGGTTTGCTTTTCGAACTCGGCAAGATATGTTTTGGTGAATTCTACGGCCAGATCACCCCTTATGATGACGGTGAGGTCATCGCCTCCCAAGACTATCGGCCGCAGTGGAAGATAAGGCTTGGATTTGCCTGTTAGGCCTTCTCCGGAACTGATTGATTCGGCGACTATTCTTGTGGCTTCCATTGCCGCGTTTTTTGTCGCCTCTTCGAGTCGCAATGAAAACAAGTGGAGTTTATCATGTTCTCCGCCGATTCTCCTGACTATCTGCCCCAATCCGTTCCCGTCCGCGTGCACAATTGCAATCCATTCGTTATGCCCGGTGATGTCGCTGATGTCAAAAGCCCTGCGGAAAGAACTGTCGATGTCTTTGGGCACGGCTTTGTGGTAAACATCGGGTCTTTCTGATGCCTTCCGTTTCATCAGCGATGCCTTGTCCAGAAATTCTCCGTTGTCAATTTCAACTGCCGGAAATCCCGTGGTTCTGGAGCGTTGCATTCCCATATTTCCGGTAGTTATTGACTGCACAGGGATGTTTCTCTGGATTCTAAGGCGCTTCTCAAGCATGTCCACGACATCACTGAATTCCTCTCCGTCCCATTCGACTACTGCCTGGCTGATTGTTATTCCCGGAGCAGACTCCATGACTTTTTTAGGAAATCTCATGAATACGCGGTTGCAGGCCTCCTCGTCATCGAATACATACTTTATATTTCCGGCGGCATTCAATATTGCCTTGGGGTCGCCAGCAAGTTCGTCACGGCTCTTTTTCCCTATCTGTTCAGCGAATAAGCTCGTGCAGATTTCTTCCACCAGTTCGCTGGCTCCCACAATCTCCCGGAGCTTGTTTGTCTGGAGAATGAAGCCTTGGATGCCTTGAACCGCAGCTCCATATAAAAATCTTTTCATTTTCAGTCGGTTATTTTCGTTTCGTGTTATACACTTTCTCGCTAAGGTAGGAATATTTTGTGAAATGTATATGCAAAACGACTAAAAACGACTAAAAACGACTAAAAACGACTAAAAACGACTAAAAACGACTAAAAACGACTAAAAACGA
>CAKVAS010000023.1 GCA_934725015.1 uncultured Bacteroidales bacterium | reverse complement strand
TACAAGGTTTGAGCCGGCTTTTAGCCTGCCCGATTGTTAAATTTTAAAATTATCGGTAAAATTTACCGAAGTATTGTAAAATAGGTATGGATATGAAAAGAATCTTTTTGACATTGGCTGCGGCGATGCTCGGACTGTCGGCTGCGGCACAGACATCGGCGACCGGCGGACTTACGCAGGAGAACCTTGCGGAAATCGCGAAAGGCTATCAAGGAACGCCTTCGGACAAGGCTCTGAGGAATGCGCTGGCTGGAACTTCGATTGCGACGCTTGCAGTCAACAGCGAAAACGCGGCGATGATTGACACTCATTTTTCGGACAGGGTGAAGACCAAGGGCATCACGGATCAGAAGTCATCTGGAAGATGCTGGCTGTTCACCGGGCTTAATGTCTTGAGGGCAAGGATGATAGAGGAATATGACCTTCCTGAGTTCCAGTTTTCGCAGAACTATGTCTTTTTCTACGACCAGCTTGAAAAAGCGAATCTCTTTCTTCAGGGAATCATCGACACCCGTGCGCTCCCGGACGATGACCGTCAGGTCGATTGGCTGTTCAGCAACCCCCTGAGCGACGGAGGACAGTTCACCGGGGTGTCCGACCTGCTCACGAAATACGGGGTCGTGCCTGCGGAGGCGATGCCCGAGACATTCAGCAGCAACAACACCTCGCAGATGGCGATGCTCCTGAAGCTCAAGCTCCGCGAGGACGGGCTTCGTCTGCGCCAGACCTATGCAGAGGCCGCGCAGAAATACAAGAAGGCGGAGGGCAAGAAGGCGGAGGCGGCGACCGTGAAAAGGCTCGAAGCGCAGAAGGTGGAGATGCTCAAGGACATCTATCGCATACTCGCGCTCTGCCTCGGAGTGCCGCCGACAGAGTTTGAATGGACCCGCTGCAACGGGAAGGGCGAAATTGTGAGCGTGGAGAAGTTCACGCCTAAGTCATTTTATGACAAGTACATAAGCGAAGACCTCGAGAACGGCTACATCATGGTGATGAACGACCCTTGCCGCGAGTACGGAAAGGTCTATGAGATTGACTACGACCGTCATGTCTATGACGGCAGGAACTGGCTCTATGTGAATCTCCCGATTGAGCGCATCAAGGAGATGGCAATCGCGAGCATCCGTGACAACCGCGCGATGTACTTTTCCTGCGACGTGGGCAAGTTCCTCAGCCGCAGCAAGGGCACGCTCGACCTCGCGAACTTTGACTATGAGTCCCTCACGGGCGTGAAGTTCGGCATGAACAAGAAGGAGAGGGTGCAGACCCATGCCAGCGGTTCGTCGCACGCGATGACGCTGATTGCCGTCGATGTCGATTCCGAGACGGGAGCCGCCAAGAAGTGGATGGTAGAGAACAGCTGGGGCGCGTCCTCCGGCTACAAGGGCTGCCTCATCATGACCGACGAGTGGTTCAACGAATATATGTTCCGCCTCGTCGTTGCGAAGAAATATGTTCCGCAGGATGTACTTGAGATGATGAAGCAGACGCCGGAAAAGCTTCCATCGTGGGATCCTATGTTTTAGACCCCTCCCGTCCCCTCGAAGGGGAAGTCGTGCTCCGTGCGCACCATCGCACGAGCCAACGCTTCGCTGTTCTCCGCACGGCGCTCAAGCGCCTAGTCGTCACGAAACAAAGACTGTCACCATAAAACAAGCAGGTTGGCCTGAACTCAATTCAATTCAAGTCAACCTGCTAAAAAACATCTGAGCCAAAGGGGATGCATAAAAGGATGGGATGCAAGGCGCACAAAGCCCTCGAAACCGGAGCAACCTTATCGGTTGTGATGATTTCGAGGGCTTTTGCAACGAAGCAGACCGCCTTTTAGGCGCCCCGTAAATTATTCAGCCTTGCCGTTTGAGCCAAGCACGTCAACAATCTTGTGCTCATAGAGCTTCTTCATCTCGTCGCGTGCAGGTCCGAGGTATTTGCGCGGATCGAACTCGCCCGGTTTCTCGTTGAAGACCTTGCGGATTGCGGCGGTCATTGCAAGACGAGAATCAGAGTCGATGTTAATCTTGCAGACAGCGCTCTTGGAAGCCTCGCGGAGCTGCTCCTCAGGGATGCCGACTGCATCAGGAAGCTTGCCGCCGTTTGCGTTGATGATGTCAACATACTCCTGCGGAACTGATGATGAGCCGTGAAGAACGATTGGGAAACCAGGGAGTTTCTTCTCAATCTCGTGGAGAACGTCGAATGCGAGAGGCGGCGGAACAAGACGGCCGGTCTTAGGGTCACGGGTGCACTGCTCAGGCTTGAACTTGTATGCGCCGTGTGAGGTTCCGATTGAGATTGCGAGAGAGTCGCAGCCGGTGCGGGTAGCGAAGTCGATGACTTCCTCCGGCTTGGTGTAGTGAGACTCCTCTGCGGCAACCTCATCCTCAACGCCGGCGAGGACGCCGAGCTCAGCCTCAACGGTCACGTCATATTTGTGAGCATACTCGACAACCTTCTTGGTGAGGGCGATGTTGTCCTCGTAAGGAAGAGCCGAACCGTCGATCATCACGGAAGAGAAGCCCATATCGACGCAGCTCTTGCAGAGTTCAAATGAATCGCCGTGGTCGAGGTGGAGGACAATCTGCGGATGCTCCCAGCCGAGTTCCTTGGCGTACTGAACGGCTCCCTCTGCCATGTAACGGAGAAGGGTCTGGTTAGCGTAGTTGCGCGCGCCCTTTGAAACCTGAAGAATCACAGGCGACTTTGTCTCGGCAGCGGCCTGGATGATGGCCTGAAGCTGCTCCATATTGTTGAAGTTGAATGCAGGGATCGCATATCCTCCCTTGATGGCCTTCGCGAACATCTCACGGGTGTTCACAAGACCGAGTTCCTTGTAAGATACCATAATTATTAAAAATTATATAAAAATATATTCTTCCGTGTCCGTCGCCTTTTTCGGGAATATTCCATACCCGCCTGAAAGACCATAAAAATCTCGGCAAAAATAGTTAATTTTGCCGAACAATAAAATATGGAATACAAAAACCATACGAGAATATAAGGATATGCCATATTGGCAGTCACTGAATATATGATAAATTCAGATAGCCGCAATCGGTTTCAACGGAATTGAGAAAGGGATATAATGAAAAAGGGACATAATAAAGAAGGGATATAAATATGGACAACCGTAAAGTAGTGATTTTTTCAGCCCCGTCGGGTTCGGGCAAGAGCACGATAGTCAGTCATATCCTCAAGCTGCATCCGGAACTTGAGTTTTCGGTTTCGGCGGCCTCCCGCGCCCCGAGAGGAGAGGAAAAGAACGGCGTGGCCTACTGGTTCATCAGCGCGGACGAGTTCAGAAGGAGAATCGCCGACGACGAGTTTGTCGAGTACGAGGAAGTCTATCCCGGCTCGTTCTACGGGACGCTGAAGTCCGAGGTGGAACGCATCTGGAACAAGGGAAACGCCATAATCTTCGACGTCGATGTCAAGGGCGGAGTGAATCTCAAGAAATATTTCGGTGACCGTGCTATGTCTGTGTTCATTCAGGCACCGTCGGTGGAGGTGCTCCGCCAGAGGCTCGTCAGCCGCGCCACGGACTCCCCTGAGGCAATCGAGCGCCGCGTCGCCAAGGCTGCGGAGGAGATGACATACGCCGACAAGTTCGACCACATCATCGTGAACGATGACCTGCAGAAGGCTTATGCCGATGCGGAGAAGCTGGTGTCAGATTTCCTTGGCAAAGGGAAATAAGGACAGCGTCTGCTGCGTTACGCTCCTTGATAAAATCCTCACAACCATAAGGTTGCTGCGGTTTTATCTTCGTCGCAAGCCTTGCATCCGCAATCCTTATTTTCCTTTGCCTCCAAGCTTTTCTTAACTGATATGGAAACTGCTGTTTATTCCGGGTCATTCAACCCGCTGCACATCGGTCATCTCGCGATTCTGAGACGGCTGGCGGAGCTGTATGACCGGGTGCTGCTGGTCGTCTCGCCGATAAACCCGCTGAAAGCCACGGCGACGTCGCTGGATGCGCAGGTTCGGCTTGACGCCGCCCGGGCGGCGCTTGCCAGACACCCTGAGTTGAGCGGAGACATCCCGTCATGCACAGAACAAGGATGCAGGCCCTTGCGCGGCAAAGTCAGAGTCTCGGACATAGAGTTCCGCCTGCCAACGCCGAACTACACCATCGACACGCTCGACGCGCTGAAATCAGAAAATCCTTCCGCCAGCCTCCCCCTCGTCGTGGGCGGTGACCAGATTGCCGATTTCCGCCGCTGGAAGGACTACCGCCGCATACTCACGGACTACGGCGCGGCCGTCTTTCCCCGCGAAGGCTTCGACACCGCCGCCATCCGCAGCGACCTTCTCCGCGAATGCCCCCGCTACCGCATAAGGCTTATCAATATGCCGCTCGTCCCCGTCTCCTCCACCCAAATCCGCGAAGCCCTCGCCTCCGGCAAAGATGTCTCAACGCTTTTAATGTAAAAAAGTTATCTAAAAAAGTTACAAAAACATTTTGTATTTAACTTTCTTTGCTTACCTTTGTGAAGTGATGTGAATTAAGTTTGGGAGAGGGCAAGTCTCCCTCGCTGAAATAAATTAAATACAGAGTATAATTTCCCATGAGGAAATTCTGCTCTGTATTTTGTTTTTAACGGGCGATGTACGTCTCCAAGCCACTATCGCTCGAATAAGCGATAGTCAGGACAAGTTCTTTTCCGCCCGTCAGAGAGCCGCATTTGCCCTGCGGCTCTCTTTGTTGTTGTCCGCGATGGAGTTGGCGGCGGCGAGGGCGGGGATGATGTGGTCGTAGATGTTCTCACGGCCGAGTTCCTTATCGACGCCGAACTTTTCGAGGGTGTGCATCACGCGGGGCTGAACGCCGGAAAGGATGACGCGCACTCCCCTTTTCCGCGCCATGTCACAGATGTTCCTCAGGTTCTTCACGCCCGTCGAATCAATGAACGGCACCTTTCTCATACGGATGATCCTCACGCAGGTGTCCGCCTTTCTCCGCTGTTCGAACTCCTCCGACTGGGCGGCAAGCCCGAAGAAATAAGGCCCGTTGATTTCATATACCTCCACGCCCTTGTGGACGTCGAGATATTCCGTATCCTCAAGATTGGCCTTCTCGTCGTCCTCCGTCGCGGCAAGCTTCGCCTGGTCGAGGACCTCGATGCTCGAAGTCTGCATCATACGCCTGACAAACAGCACGATGGCCAGAAGCACCCCGACCTCAATCGCCACTGTCAGATCGACGATTACGGTGAGGAAGAACGTTATGAGAAGCACGGCAACGTCCGCTCCGTCTCCCTTCAGAAGGTAGCGGAACGTGCGCCATTCGCTCATGTTGTAGGCGACGACCACGAGAATCGAGGCGAGGCAGGCGAGCGGGATATAGACCGCATAAGGCATCAGGAAGAGATAAATCAGCAGAAGCACCACCGCGTGCACGATGCCCGCCACGGATGTCCTTGCGCCGTTGTTTATGCTCGCCATCGTCCTTGCAAGCGCCCCGGTGGCAGGTATTCCGCCGAAAAGAGGAGTGATTATGTTAGCTATTCCCTGCCCTATGAGCTCGGTGTTGGAGTCGTGCTGCTTTCCGGTGACGCCGTCGGCGACCATGGCCGCAAGCAGCGACTCGATGGCGCAGAGAATTGCAATCGTGAATGCCGGGGAGACAAGATTCTTCACGTCGTCGAAGCTCAGGTCCGGCATCGTAGGCCTGGGAAGAGGGATTCCGTCTGCAAGTTCAGGAAACTTGGAACCGATTGTCGCGAACTCGATTCCACAGAAACGATGCAGAAGCACGGAGACCGCAGTTCCGAGCAGCAGGGCAATAAGCGCCCCGGGAATCCTCCTGCTGCCGAAACGGTTCCAGAGAATTATCGCGGCAAGGCATCCTGCGCTGAGAGCCGTCTCCAGCCAGTTGATATTCCCGATGTTCTGAAAATAGCAGCACCATTCCGGAATGAATCCCGCCGACACGGAAACATCCGTGAGACCGAAGAAATCCTTCATCTGCGTCGAAAAAATCGTGAGCGCGATGCCGCTGGTGAAGCCGACGACGATGGGATATGGGATGAAATGGAAGATGGTCCCGAGCCGGCAGAAGCCCATCACGACCAATATCACGCCCGCCATAATCGTCGCGACCGTAAGCCCGGCCATCCCGTACTGCCCCACGATTCCGGCGACGATGACGATGAAGGCCCCCGTGGGTCCCCCGATGAGGAAGCGCGACCCTCCGAAGACCGAAATCAGGAAGCCGGCCACGATTGCCGTGATAAGTCCCTGCTGAGGGGTCACGCCGCTGGCGATTCCGAATGCGATTGCGAGCGGGAGGGCGATGATGCCCACGATGATTCCCGCGATGAGATCCGAGACGAACCTCTCCCTGCTGTACCGTCCCTTCTGAAACAAATGGAAGAATTTAGGACGGAATACCCTTGTGTATTTCATCAAATAAAACTAAAAATGCGGCCCGTAGCCGCACAACATTAAACACTACTATAATACCATTTCTTTTCAGGCGCAAAGATACGACATCAGTTTCACATTCCGAAATATTCCGGGAAAAATATTGACATATCAACCTGAGACTCCGCCGAAGCCTCGTCCTTCGCGTCGAGACCGCAGAAAAAGTTCAGTCCAGTGACCGCCTCCACCTCGTCTATCGTGGTGACATATTCCTCAAGAGGCCTGCGGCCGGCACGGTTGTCACAGATGAAGGCTATCCCGTGGTAGCGTCCGCAGCGGCGCACGAGCATGACCTTGTAGAAGGCATCGGGGACGGCGACCTTATGCGGCCCGACGCACCCGTAGGAACATTCACGGTAAATCGGGCCGCAGGCTATCCACATCCGGCCGTAGTCCCGTGCCAGCGATCGGCATTTTTCCTCAAGCGACTTCCACACGCCGCCGTTCAGGTTGTGATTCTGCGGGCAGGCGTTCGTGTAGTAGCAAGATTCGCGCATCGCCGTTTCGCTCCATTTCATGTCACCGGCAGGAGCCATGTGCCCGCGGTCCCAACCGGAGTTTCTGTAGTCGTCATTGTCCGCCTGTGGGAAATCCAGAGAATAATCCACCTTGAAGTGCCTCCGCTCAGCATCTCCATCAGTTTCATGCGCTTCAAGTTCCCACGCGACCCACTGAGGGTTTAGCCTGTTGAGGTTATACATCAGCGTGAACCCCTCGTACTGCACCAGCCGAGTCGAATCCGTCACCGTAACCTTCGGGAGTTCAAGCCTTTCCGCGCCGCAAGTATCACGATTGCCGCAAGACGAGACCGTCGCCAGCAGCGAGATTATGAGAGATAGTCTTAAAATCATGGACATATTTTCTTTATCGTCGGACGGCAGGAATCACCGTCCATACCAATTCGACCGGCAAAGTTAGCGAACTTTTCTCAGAAGCTGTTTAAATCTTTTATTCAGTTTCTCATATACCGAGCCTGATGCCGAACGAAAAAATCCGTCCGAAACCCCAGAAGCCTCGGAAAGTCTCAAGGTCATGTTTCGAGCCGTCCTTGCCACGCTCTATATATTTTGTGTTCAGGAGGTTGTCTCCACGGAGGAACAGTTGCAGACGGATTTGACGGTCAGAATTTACCCGTCCGTCGGAAACGGCATCAATGGAATGGCGACTGCCCGAAAGATTGAAATTATGTCCCCAGGAGACGTCGGCGTCCAGCAGATGATACCCCGGAATGCGATACGACGTCCGGCGGTCGTCCGGGTCCGTCCTTGAGAGAGGGTCGAAATCCGCGTACATCCTGTCGTTGAACTGCCATTCAAGGCCTATGGAGAAGTCCGCCGGAAGGAGGAACCTTGAGGACGCGCCAAGCTGAGTCTGGGGCGCGTCGCCTACCGGCAGCCCGTCGCAGAAGACATTGACACGCCCATTCTCCACTCCGGAGTAGTCGTCGTAGATTATCGCGCTTACGTCGTTCTTCCACCGCCAGTCCCCCACCGAGGCAAAGGCGTTGAGTTTCAGCCATTTTCCAACGCGCTGGAACAGGCTGGCCTCGACGCCGCAGTGGAATGCGTCAAGCCCGGTCACTATGTAGCGGGCATCCCCGCTGTCAATCTGACGATACTTGTCCGACATCAGCGACTTGTTCTTCCACCATGCGGCATATCCCGTCAGCTCGAAGTTCCCGCTTGCCCACACGCACCGCCAGCCGAGTTCGCCGAGGATGTTCCGCTCGTTCCTCACACCGCGCGTTATCTCGTTGTTGCCGGAAGAGAACCAGACATTACTGTAGGGCAGCCTGCTGTACCAGCCTCCGTTAAGGTAGAGGCTCTGCCCGCGCCCGGGACGCCACAGCAGCCCTCCCTTCACGCTCGCGCCTGTTCCGTGCGCGGTCTTGCTGAAAATGTCCGCCCCGGCATAGTTGTACCTGTCCCAGCGCCGGTTCGCGCTGCCGAAAAGCGACGCCCCGAGGTCGGCGGATATGCATTTGGAATCATATTTCACGGTGAGGTAGGCAGTTCCGTGGTATATCTGCTTTCCGTTGTCTGTCCGCACATAATCCCCCACTCCTTTGACGGAGTTTCTCCCGGCAAGCCCAGCAAGCGATTTGTTCTCATAGTCCTCGAACCACCAGTCCGCTCCGAGCAGGTCGGTAATCCGCTCCCGCTCCCATGTGCGATAGAGCTGTCCGTGAAGCCCCACACCAAGCGTCCAGCGGTCAGTGAGCCGCCATTCCGCGCTCACGACTGCACCGGCATGGGTGTGTCCGGCCATGTACCGGCTGAGGATGTTGTTCGCGGAGCCGTCAGGGTTCCTGTTCGAGGCGACCGCCGCATCCCAGTCGATGTGCCCGTCTGCGGTGGTGAACGACGATAGCGGCCGTCCCTTTGTCTCCGACCACCTTCCGCCGCCGTTCCCGACGGCCAGATAGAGCGAGTTTTTCATGGAGACACGCTGTCCGTTCCACAGATGCTGAAGGGTGAAATAGGGCTTGAAGTAGCTGTTTTTGCTCAAATTGAACGGCTTGCCGTCGCGCCGGCCCCAGTTTTTGTTGTAGCGCAGGCCATGCTCCCCGACTTCGGACGCACTGAGGCGCGAGCTGCGCTGTTCGTGGCTCTCGGGGGAGCCGAGCGAGGTGAATATCAGCCGGTGTTCGCCGCCGAAGTCCTTCGCCAGACTGAACATATATGCGAATGAACTCACGGACGTCGATTCGACATATCCGTTTCCCCCGACATACGAGGCCATCAGGTTCATGTACCAGCCGTGCCCGAGACGCCCGCTTCCGAGCTTGAGATAGCCCTTGAACGGTCCGGAGTTTCCCTGCAAGGCCTGCCCGTCCGCCGAAATCCCCGAAGAACGGGCATCCCAGACAGAACCGTAGAACCCGGCCTCCGCTGAAAAGTGCTCCGACGGAGACTCTGTGATTATGTTGACCGAGCCTCCGACAGACCCGTCCGAAAGCATCGAGGCTCCCACTCCCTTCTGCACCTGCACCGCCCATGTCGCGTCGGCAAGCCCCATCCAGTTGTTCCAGTACATCCCGCCGGTCACAAGGCCGCTTATGGGTATGCCGTTGAGCAGAACGGATATGTTTTCCTGCCCGAAGCCCCGGATGTTGAGTTTCGCGTCGCCGTAGCTTCCGGACTCGGACGTGGCGTAGAGCCCGGGAAGTCCCTTGAGCAGTTCGGGGTAGGTGCGCGAGGCGCCGCGCTGCCTCAGTTTATCCTCGCTGACCGTGGCAAGGCGCAGGGCCGAGCGGCTCGGCCGTGCGAAATTCGCGTTGACGACCGCCGTCCGAAGGGTCAGGGTATCCGCCACATATTCCGGAATTTCATGTCCGTCCGCATCTTGTGACGGCACGGTTCCGCCCGCACTGAAAGTTTGTGTTTTCTCGCCGTCTCCGGCAAAGTCATGGACATCGGCGGCGCACATCGTCCGTGCTGCCGCAAGAATTGTGATGCCCATGAGCAGGATAACTTTTTTCATAAACAAAAAACCTTAAACTGTAACTCATGGCATACAATTCAAGGCTTCAAACGCCGCCCGGAGGTTTTGGAAACAGACGATTTTAGAGACATCTGATTTCTTAACCGCACAAGGCCGGCCGTCATCTTCTTCCATCCAGACTAACCTGAAACAGGCTCCGTTCGAGTCGCCCAATCGACGGACCTCGCATCATCGTCCGCCCAAGAGACATTGCCAAACACAGCTGCTTCGGGAACACTGTCGGTGCCGTAGTTCCAACGGCTCCTGCCTTTCGGCTCGCGGACTGTCACCGCCGATCGGGATTCTCACCCTGCCCTGAAGTAATGCGGCGCAAAGGTAAGGTTTTTTTATTTCCCACGCAAAGCGTCGGATAGTCGGAAATATTCAGTATTTTTGCGTCGAATTATGCGAAAGGTTCGAAATATCATAATCTCCAAGGGCACGGAACTCCTCAGGATTCCGCCGGATTGTCTGATGTATGTCTCGGCGGAGGGCAACTATTCTCATGTTGTCACGGCGGACGGCCGCCAGAGGCTCGTCACGTTCCAGCTCGGGCAGGTCGAGGACGCGATAAACGCTCAGCTCGGCGATGCGGGGATGACGTTTCTGCGCCTCGGACGCGGGCTCATCATAAACACGGACTACATCTATCTCGTCGATGTGGCGAAACAGGAACTCGTGCTCTCCGACTTCAGGGGAAACTACCACGAGCTGTCCGCGTCAAAGGAGGTTCTCGCGAAACTCAAGGCTTATGTTGAATCAATCGAGAAGGCTGAAGATGAATAAGATTGATGATGATATGGATATAAGGGACGACGAACTCAGGGTGCTCGGCAAACGTGAGACTCCGACCGAAGGCACGCGCCGGAAGGGGGTCGCCATCAGCGTGGCCGTGGCGGCGGCCGTCATCCTGACGGTTGCGGCAATCCTGCTGTGCACGAAAAAGAAAGCTGCCGATGACGGAAACGTGCCGGGGTTCTATGAAACGGAACTCGCCGACAGCAGCTCTCTGGAGCACAGGTCGGAGGCTGCGGAGCTCCCGGAAAGGCTGGGGACATACGCGGACACGGTTCATGCCTACACGGAGCATATCGAAAGGACTGTAAATGACATTCCCATAAATATTTACATTCCTCACAACGCTGTTCCGAGGCTTTTTGTCGGAACGCCTCGGCTCGATGACATGAATGTGGTGTTCACGACGCAGGCGGCGGACGTCAGGGCCGACAACGGGAAAATCGTCGGGGCGTTCGTCCTGAACGGGAAGCCGCTGACATGGGGGCTCAGCAAGAAGGGCTACTGCGGCATAATCGACGGAAAGGTGAGCGTCGGCGTCGCTGACAACTCCCCTCTTTTCGAGGAGGCGACGGAAAAGGGCGGGTTCTTCTTCCGCCAGTACCCGCTTGTGGATAATCACCGCATCGTGGAGAACCAGCCGAAGGGAAAGTCCATACGCAAGGCACTGTGCGAGAGGAACGGGGAAATCTTCGTGGCCATGTCCGCGACTCCGGAGTCCTTCCACGACTTCGCTCAGGCACTCGCCGACCTCGGTGTCGGAAACGCCGTCTATCTCGTCGGCAGCACCTCCTACGGCTACTACCGCGACGAGACCGGCAAGCTCTCGGTCATCTACGACAAGCGGCGCGGCGGCCAGAAATACGAGAACCACATCCAGTGGGTAGCCGAGCAGCCTTGTCCCAGAAAATAATCATAGTCGTTCTTCTCTCACAAAGATTTCCACGCCGCAATTTTTGATGTGTTCAATCAGAGCCTCGTTCTTCAGGGAATCAAAAAGAGACAAGTCAATCTGATATCGAGGTTAGCATTTTGGACAGAAGAGAGGCAAATTCCCGAATGTCCCCGTCAACGCTGGCTCTTTCAAGAGCTGCCATATAGTCGTCTCTGATGTCCTTGGAGATGATTGTCCACCGATAGCCGCCGGAAGCGAGCATAACATTCATGAGGAAACGCCCCATTCTACCGTTCCCGTCCATATATGGGTGGATAAACGTGAAAAAGAAGTGTCCCATAACTGCTCGAACCCAAGCGTCCGGTTCATTTTTAAGCAAATCGAAAAGTACCGGCATCGCATCCCTGACGGCTTCCGGATTAAGAGGCGTGTGCTTTGAATTTCTGATATAAACTTGATTGGATCTACAACCGGCGATGTCGGAGGCTTTGATGATACCCGCCATAACTGATGGCGCGAACATCTCCTGGTACCAGACACGATGGTCTTGCTCGACAACGGAACCGGCGTTTGCCCCGCCAAGTATCCTGCGGATGCTTTTCTTGACTTCCTGAAATGCCTGCCAATAGCCGAGTGCAGCAAGAGCATTTTTATCATCTCGGTCTGATGAACCTGAGTCCGGTTTCCAATTGCCGCCGCGAACCTTTTCTATCAGTTCTTCTGACACCTTATAGCCTTCTATTGACAAGGAATGGTAAGCGTCAAGTTTGTAGCGGTCTTCTACATCCTTCATATAGAGTTCTGCGGAGAAAGTCTCTGAAACATTGGGTTTTGCGGCGATGACGACATCCCGCATACTCCGCCACATCAGGCGGATTCTGGTGGCATATGGGGATTGGTCTCTGACAAATTCCTGCTTTTCCGCGAATGGGTCATCTTCACGAATGTCGTAACCCAACCTTGTCATTGTGTTTTTGATGTCATCAGCCACGGCTGACATCTGCACATTGCGAAATGCCCCGATTAGTCTGCCTGCGCGTGAAGAACGGCCTTTGTCAAGGAGAAAAGGCAGTATGTCGGAAGAGTCTTTTATGGAAGACAAGGCGGTTCTTGCGGTGATGGCGTTCCTCTGAAACAGAACAGGGGATGACATCACCAATGCTTCAGGAATTCCATAAACATTCAAACCATACCTGCTTTCTTTGACAATATTGCTTGCGCATTCTGCCTTCAGGAAGAATATGCCGCATCCGAAAAGTAAGTTCACTGTTGTGTTCGAGCATTTCGGAGAACGCACTATTAACTGTGGCAAGACTGTCCAATTTCCTGTTTGTATGTCCAATGAAATTTCCGGTGAAAGGCACCAGTCATCCCCGAGTTTTTCACGGACATATTCATCAATGAATTTCCAGTAGGAAATGTACCAGGCAGTAGTGTCTCCGGAACGTGAGGCCGGGTCTGACTGAATATACCACCCGTTCAGGACTTTCATAAGAAAGCCATTGTCCGTCAGGCGTTCAAGATGGGTTCTTGTTATATCCGATGACTTGACGACAGGGCTTTTCTTAGTCTCTTGAACCTGTCGCAAGACAGCAAGTGACTGTGCAAGTTTTTCGGATGGAAGAGCCATAATGTCGAGTCTTTACAATTTGATTTCCGCCGCAAAGTTACAATAAAAATTTCGTTGTACAAACACAATTACTTTTCTGCCGAGAAAATGCTTCTTCGCGGCCGCGGAGCCGATTAGAGCCTCACACGCGGGGCGGCGGGACGGTGCCGGAGTCGATGAGGCGGCGGAGGGCGTCGAGAATCTGCTGCGGGAGGGGTTCCTGAGCCGGGTTGTTGACGAGGCGCTTGAGGGAGTCGAGGTCGTAGGCACCGTGGAGGTCGTTATTTATATATGTAGTGAGGCGGCTTGACAAGTCATCCGAACAGGCTGTCTCCAGCGGCTTGCCGGCGGCCTTTTTCGCGCGGCAGATGTCGCAGGTTCCGCAGTCGG
This sequence comes from uncultured Bacteroidales bacterium, assembly GCA_934725015.1. Taxonomy (GTDB): domain Bacteria; phylum Bacteroidota; class Bacteroidia; order Bacteroidales; family UBA932; genus Cryptobacteroides. Next base: position 25,959 of record CAKVAS010000023.1, on the reverse strand, counting down.
AGGAGTCGGCCTGTCCGAAATAGCGGAGGAGGTGGCGGCTGCGGCATTCGGTTTCTTCGGAGACATAGTCAATCATGGCCTCGATGCGGTCGTGCTGGCATTTCTTCAGAAACTCGTAGGTCTGCGGCTTGAGGTCTATGTTCTTGGGCATCAGGCGCTCGTGGTTCAGGAAAAGCACGTCGGAGACGCTGCTCGGGATGTAGCGGATGAGGTGGAGCAGGGAGAGGGAATAGAGCTTCTGGTGGAGTTCGGCTTCCGAAAGGCCGAGGCGTGCGCAGATTTCGTCCTCGTCGATGGAGACCGGGGCACTGTAAATCCCGGAATATTTCCTCATCAGTATTTCGAGGATACGGGGAAGCACGGGGTCATCGAAACGGTAGTTGTAGAATGCGGTGCGGTCGACTGCAATCATGACCCTCGTCTTCACGTCAACGGATTCGTTGAGTGTCCAGTGCCCGGCTTTTTCGATATATTTTATTGCGTACCATGCACTCGCGCGGCTGAGTTTGAACTGGCGGCAAAATGCCGAAAAATCGAACTTATGCTGGGAAAGCTCGCCGTATTCGTAGGGTATGCCGAGGAATATGTGGACTTTCTGGTATATATCCTCGATATATTGCGTGTCGGGGAACGAGACGGTTTCGGTCTGATGGAGCCGCCTCACGTCGGAACTGTTCCACAGAAGGACCGCGTAGGAGCGCCCGCCGTCGCGGCCTCCGCGCCCGGCCTCCTGAAAGTAGGCCTCCGGGGAGTCCGGAATGTCGTAGTGGAGGACGAAGCGCACGTCGGGCTTGTCTATGCCCATTCCGAAGGCGTTGGTGCAGACCATAACGCGGATTTCACCGCTCTTCCAGTCCGCCTGCCTCCGCGTGCGGGTCCAGGCGCCGAGTCCGGCGTGGTAGAAGGAGGCGGAGATGCCTTTCTGCCCGAGAAACGCGGCGAGTTCCTCGGCCTTCTTGCGGTTGCGGACATAGACTATTCCTGTGCCGGGCACGGACTCGCAGATGCTGATTATCTGGCCGAGCTTGTCTTCCGTATGGCGCACGATGTAGGAGAGGTTCGGACGCTCGAATCCGCTCTTTATCAGAAGCTTCTCCAGGAAGCGCAGGCGGGTCATGATGTCGTCGGCGACGGTCGGGGTGGCTGTGGCGGTGACGGCAATCACGGGGGCATCGACGCAGTCGCGGAGCTCTCCGATGTTGAGGTAGTCCGGGCGGAAGTCATAGCCCCACTGGGAGATGCAGTGCGCCTCATCGACGACGATGTAGGAGAGGTCCATGTTCCGGAGGTACTGCCGGAAGAGGCGCGTGGCGAGACGCTCGGGAGATATGTAGAGGAACTTGTAGTCGCCGTAGGTTGCGTTGTTGAGGGCGAGATCGACATCGCGTTTCGTCATGCCGGCATAGACGGCTATGGCGCGGATGCCCCGTTCGCACAGGTTCTGAACCTGATCCTTCATCAGTGCTATGAGCGGGGTGACGACAAGGGCAAGCCCCGGCTTCATCATGGCCGGAACCTGAAAGCAGACGGATTTGCCGCCGCCGGTTGGGAGGATTGCGAGCACGTCACGGCCTTCCACCGCCGCCTGCACAATCTCCTCCTGCTTGGGGCGGAAGCTGTCGTAGCCCCAGTATTTCTTCAGAACCTCTCTTGCTGTCATCTTAGACCGATAACCTATTTGCCAAACCCTTCTTACACAAAGCCGTCAAAAAGATATTCCGAGGCGGACAAACTGACGCAAGCACTATGTCTTGAAAGCAAGGCTCAGAATTATCGCCATTTGCTTTTATAGGTCCGGAATATAATGTTGAACCGGCAAAAGGAACAGTTCTAGCATCAGTCGTGGTCTTGTAGTTTTCACCATACGAAAAGGCTAATATATTCACCTCGCCGGTATGTTCATTTATAAATTTTGTGAGATCCAGTGCTGTACTGGAAGATATATAATCTGCCAACAAATCCTGCAGAACCCATATCGTTTTTCCTCCCCACGACATTGCAGCCTGCGACTTTACGATTAGCTGGCTGGCCATTCGCGCCCAGACCTGACGGTAATTGATTCCGGGCGCGATGTGTTGTCGCCCCAACATACCATCTTCAAATGCTTGTGGAATACAGCTCCTTTTCTTTTTATTACCACCGGACGTACTGGAAGTCATCACCTCAACAATAACAGGATTGCCAACAGGAAAATCCTCAATATACCGCCGGCCGTTTCTCAATGCAAATGTATGCCCACTCTCCATTAAGCATTTTGTCAGCATAGCCTCTTCCATACCTGTCGCTGACACAGCATCACACATTGCCACCGAGCCCAGAGGCATCAGGACATAGTCAAAAGTATAATCAAATGCGATGTCATCGTCTGATTTTTCCAAATACTTAACTTTTACTTCTGACCAAATTCCAAGTAAAGTACCCTTACCATATCCGCATTTGCTCAACAATGATTCTTGCGTCTGTCCGCGAAGTACTGCATCATCGGCTTTCCGTCCCATATACAAAAGTCGTCTCGGGCAAATAATCCATGGAGACATGCCTTCATTTAGTTGAATTGAACATACGCCGGAAGGCACTCTACTCTTTCCGGGAAACATTTGAGCCAGAAGCGGATGCTCACTCAAGTCTATATCGGACATATAGCGATTCCCACCACCGTCACACAAATCCGACATGAAAGGGCAATAAGTTCGCGACCGCGACTCCTGAACACTTGCACTCGTATCAGAAATCGGATATCCTAACAATTCGAAGATTTTTGGCATAATACTGTTTCTTTTATTTTTTCTGCCACAGCCTTGGCGAGAGGCGGTGGGACAGAATTACCAATCTGACGATGCTGATCCAAATCTTTAACACTACCCGAACGCCCCCGAATAGGTCCCCTCAATACATATGAGTCCGGATAACCATGGATTCTCATATACTCGCGCGGAGTCAAATAACGATTATCTGTAGGATGGAAAAAAATTTCACCTCCCCGCAATGTATTAGAGGGCTTAAATCTTGAAAGCCGCAGAAATTTTGTCGTATCCTTTTTGGTTAATCCGCAAATCTGCTCCTTGGGTAAATGTGTTTGTGATGCCAGATGCTGACCCTCTGGAACGCCATTGATTCGTTCTCTGTCTCGTTTAGGGGTGACATCGTAGTGACTATCTGCAGGAATTTCTATCCCGGCCTTTTTTACAATTGGCTTGCCTAATCCAGCCAAGGCATCACCAACCGTCACATAAGAAGGGAGAGCAAACAGCGAACCGGAATTTCCCGGTTTATCATTTGTCGGTTCAGGAAATTGAAATCCATTTGGCTTTTTTGTCGCGACAACAAACAAACGCTCCCGCATTTGCGGAACCCCATATTCCGCAGCAAGCATTACCTTCCATTTCGGAACATAGCCAAGACTCTCCAACTCCGATATAAAGGAAGAAAACACACCTCCGGGATTACCATCAAGATCCTTTGCAGAAAGAAGCCCTTTGACTTCTTCCATCATTATTGCACGAGGGCGCAAGACTTTAGCGTATCTTATCATCTGATAAATCAAAGGGCCTCTTTCATCATTGAGAGACTGCTGCTTGCCTATCTGAGAAAAAGCTTGGCAAGGCGGGCCTCCAAATAGCAAATCAATGTCACCTGCGGAAATGCCCAAATCAGACAACAATGTTTCCGGGGCAAGAGTCCTTATATCCGTCTCATACACCATAGTCGTCATCTTTCCGGCTAAAATATTGGCACGCAGTGTTTCACAGCAATTCTTATCAATCTCGACACAAGCCAACACGTCAAACCCTGCCTGCCTCACCCCAACATCCATTCCGCCTGCTCCAGAAAAAAGTGATATTGCCTTTAATGTCATATTTGAATCAATTGCCATATTCTATCGTTTTTTCCTTTTGTGGAGAAAAAATTACCATAAGTACTATTGCATCGGACATATCCACCCGACATTAACAAAGACAAAGTTAATGACTCAAAAACAAACCAGCAAATCAAACAACCATTTCTAAATGTAATTCAGACCAGCATTTTGGCGGCCGCCTTGACCACATCGTCCCAGACAGTCTGACGGTCGGTCTCGTTGAGGATTTCGTGGCGCATTCCCGGGTAGAGGCGGCTGGAGACATTGCTGTAGCCGACCCTGCGCATATTCCCGACCGCGCTTTCAAAGGCCTTGGGCGAGATGAGGCAGGGGTCGTCGGCTCCGGAAATGAAGCGGACGGGAAGGGATGGGCGGGAGACTTTCCAGCCCTTGAGGGAATAGCAGTCCTGCATCAGGCCGAAGAGGTTGCGGAAGCCGTTGGCGGTGAAGACATAGTTGCAGAGCGGGTCGGCGTCGTACTCCCTTATTATGGAAGGATCGGAGCAGACCCAGCAGTTCGGCGAAGTCTCACCCCTGAAGCCTCGGGAGTAGCTTCCGAAGGCTATTTTCTGAATGAGCTTCGGACGGTGGTGCTCCCCTTTCAGGCCTCCGAGCACCTTCGCGAGCAGCTTGCCCACGCCGGCGCCGGAGTTGAAGCTCGGACAGCCGCAGACGAAGAGGGCATCGAGCGTGTCGTCGTATCTCTTTGTGTATGAACGCACCGCCATAGACCCCATACTGTGTCCGAAGAGAACGAGAGGAAGTCCCGGCCAGCGATCGTGTGCCCATCGGTTGACGAGACGGATGTCATCGACCATGGCCTCCCAGCCGCCCTCGTATAAATAGCCGAGGTCTTCTGCCGACCTGACGCTTTCGCCGTGTCCACGGTGGTCGTGGATGATTACTGCATATCCCTTCGAGGCCAGAAATTCCATGAACGGGACATATCTTTCCTTGTGCTCACACATCCCGTGCACAAGCTGGAACACGGCCTTAGGGGCGACTGCGTCCGCACAGGTCAGGACGGATATTTCCAGACCGTCGGAGTTTGATGTAAGTTTATGCGATTCAATCATATAGTATTGTATTTTTCGATAATTCTATCGGCCTCGACGATTGCAAATTCCATACATTTTCGTCGGAATCCGCGGCGTTCTGACAAATTTCTTCAAAATTATACATTTTTCCTTATGCTTGAAACTTTAGGCTTGCTTTTTGTTTTGAAAGTCGCTCGCAAATTTGTATTTTTGCGGCTCGAAAACAAGAAAGACTTTGTAGAAAAAGTATAGACCCGAAAGGCGAACAAAGATTATTTATTATAAACCATTTATAAAGTATTTTACATTATGAGTAAAATTGATTTGAGCAAGTACGGCATCACGGGCGCGACTGAGATTGTCTATAACCCGTCCTACGACACCCTGTACAATGACGAGCTTGACCCGAAGCTCACCGGTTATGAGAAAGGAAAACTCACTGAACTCGGAGCCGTCGATGTGATGACGGGCGTCTATACCGGCCGTTCGCCTAAGGACAAGTTCTTCGTGAAGGACGAGACAAGCAAGGACACCGTGTGGTGGACCAGCGAAGGCTACAAGAACGACAACAAGCCTGTTACCCCCGAGACTTGGAAAGTGCTCAAGGAGCTTGCCGTCAAGGAACTTTCAAACAAGAAACTCTATGTGGTTGATGCGTTCTGCGGAGCCAACCCTGCAACCCGCCTCAAGGTTCGTTTCATCGTTGAGGTAGCTTGGCAGGCACATTTCGTGAAGAACATGTTCATCCGTCCGACAGAAGAGGAACTCGCATCTTTCGGAGAGCCTGACTTCGTTGTCTATAACGCGTCAAAGGCGAAAGTCGAGAACTACAAGGAGCTCGGACTCAACTCCGAGACTGCGGTTGTCTTCAACCTCACCTCAAAGGAGCAGGTCATCATCAACACATGGTACGGCGGCGAGATGAAGAAGGGTATGTTCTCCATCATGAACTACCTCAACCCGCTCCGCGGAATCGCCTCAATGCACTGTTCCGCAAACACTGACAAGGAAGGAAAGAGCTCAGCCATCTTCTTCGGACTTTCAGGAACCGGCAAGACCACCCTTTCAACAGACCCTAAGCGTCTTCTCATCGGCGACGACGAGCACGGTTGGGACGACGAGGGAGTGTTCAACTACGAGGGCGGCTGCTACGCCAAGGTAATCAACCTCGACAAGGAGTCGGAGCCTGACATCTACAACGCAATCAAGAAGGACGCGCTTCTCGAGAACGTCACGGTTGACGAGAACGGCAAGATTGACTTCGCCGACAAGAGCGTTACGGAGAACACCCGCGTGTCATACCCTATCTACCACATCCACAACATCGTGAAGCCGGTTTCAAAGGGTCCTCACGCAAAGCAGGTCATCTTCCTTTCAGCCGACGCGTTCGGAGTTCTTCCTCCGGTTTCAATCCTTACTCCGGAGCAGACCCAGTACTACTTCCTTTCAGGATTCACCGCAAAGCTTGCAGGTACTGAACGCGGAATCACCGAGCCGACCCCGACATTCTCAGCATGCTTCGGCGCGGCGTTCCTTTCACTCCACCCGACCAAGTACGGCGAGGAGCTCGTCAAGAGGATGAAGGCTTCCGGTGCAAAGGCATACCTCGTGAACACAGGTTGGAACGGAACAGGCAAGCGTATCTCAATCCGCGACACCCGAGGCATCATCGACGCAATCCTCGACGGTTCAATCGAGAAGGCTCCTACCAAGAAGATTCCGTTCTTCGACTTCGAGGTTCCGACCGAGCTTCCTGGAGTTGATTCGCACATCCTCGACCCTCGCGACACCTACGCCGACGCTGCTCAGTGGGACGAGAAGGCTAAGGATTTGGCAGCCCGCTTCCAGAAGAACTTCGAGAAGTTCACTACGAACGAACTTGGAAAATCCCTTGTGGAGGCTGGTCCAAAACTTTAGGCGGGGCGCCTAAAAGGCGGCCTGCTTCGTTGCATGTGAATTTCAAATCTTCACAACCATAAGGTTGCTCCGGTGTTGAAATCCCCAGTGCGCCTTGCATCCCATCCTTTTATGCATCCCCTCTATTTCAGGTAATTGCCTGAGATACTTCTTGAAATTTTTACTTCTTGAAATTTTAAGGTTTCAATATTGGGTTGGTTAAGATTTCTTCTTAACCAACCTTTTTTGTTGTAATTTACTGCGATAGAGTCCGTTTGTCCGGCAGTCCCGGAAGTGGACAGAAGCAGAATGCCTACAGAACAATAAGTCCGGAGGGAGAGGTGCGGGGAAGGGGGCGGAGGGAGGTCTTCCGGGATTGTGCGGAAAGGTTTTCCCCGGAAAGGGCGTCAAGGACAGCGCTCGTGGCCTCGAAGGCGAGGCGCGGGGTGTTGTTGTTCTCGCTGAGGTGGCAGAGGAAGAGGTTGCGGAGACCGGGATGCCAGAAGCGGCGGACGGCGGAGGCGCACTCGTCGTTGGAGAGATGGCCGCGGCCGTTCATTATGCGCATCTTCAGCTCGTGGGTGTAGGGGCCGGACATGAGCATATCCACGTCGTAGTTGGACTCAAAGACCACCGTGTCGGACTCCCCGGCAAAGGCCACGGCCTCGTCGGTCACGCGCCCGGCGTCGGTCATGATGAAGAACCTGTGGAAACCTGCTGCTTCGGACTCCGTCTCGGAAGAAATGTCATGACAGGGAGTTGAGGAGGATTCCGCCGCCGGAGATTCTCCTAACGGGATTCTGACCGCATAGCCGACGGTCTGCGTGGCGTCGTGAGGGACGATGAAGTAGCGCACGGAAAAGCCGCAGACGTCGTTCCATTCATCGGGAAGCAGGCTGAGGACAGTCGCGCCGAGATTCGCCAGCTTAAGCGTATGATGGAGAAGGGCGTCGGCCAGAACGTCGGAGGTCCACACGGGTTTGCTCAGTTTCTTGCAGTAGGATGCGAGGCTGCGGACATGATCCATGTGGTCGTGAGTGACGAGGATGGCTCCGAAATCGTCGGTCGAGAGGCCGTTGTCCGCGAGCAGCGTCCGCAGCCGCCTGATGCTCACTCCCGCGTCAATGAGCAGTCCCCCGAGACAGCGTCCATCCTCGAAGCGTCCGAGAAAATAGCAGTTGCCGCTGCTGCCGCTTGAAAGGCTCAAAAACTTAACTTCAATCATATCCCCTCCTCAATTGCTCCGGTACGGCACACGCCGTCAGTTCTTGTCATCCTCACAGAATTTTTTTATAACCCCGTAGGCATCCTCCACCCCGAGTTCACCGGCGCGTGAAAGGTCGATGCAGCCCTTCTCGCGGTCCTTAAGATAAATCTGTACGAGCCCCCGGTTGAAATAGGCGTCGCCGAGATAAGGGAATGCGGAAATAGCCTTCGTGTAGTTCTCTATCGCCTTCACGAAATCAGACGAGAGACAATAGAGATTCGCGAGGTCGTATAATATATATGGTATATTCCCCACAATCCTGTCGGCCTCGACAAGGTCGGCGATGGCCTCGGAGTAGTCGTAGCTGCGCGTCACACGGTCCTTCACCCTCGCCCTTGTATTGCCTGAATCGTCCATCGAGAGCGACTGGACATTGCTTTCGATGCTTGAGATGAACTCAATCATGTCAGCGCGGAGCACGCCCCTGTTCATGTAGTAGAACGCCCGGTAGAGAGCCTCGACGTCCGTTGCCGGAGTGGCGGCGAGGGCGTCGTCGTAGTGGGTCTGCGCGAGGTTGTACTGCCTGTCGCGGCTGTCGGCAAGAGCCCTGAGAAATTCCTGCTGCGCGGCTGAAAGGCCGTCGGAGCGAAGCCTCGTGAAGTCTCCGGAACATTTCACCGCGCCCGTGTTGTCAATCGTCACACCGACCGGAAGGCTGTTCTCAAAGCGCTGGAGGAGCGGATTCTCATAGATGTGGGAGGTTATGTAGTCGCGCTCGTCACGGGAATCCGTCGGCACGAAACGGAACATCGGCCGCAGCTTGATGTCAACGTCGCGGTGCTGGAGCATCTCGTCGTTGAAATCCTTCTTCGCGAAGTCGGCGTCAAAGGCGAGCAGCGAACTGTATTTCTTCGTGGTGTCGGCGAGCGAGCCCTCGTCGGTGACGTTCTTCGCCCGGTACTCGGCAACCTTGCGCTGCGCTGTCTGCCAGTCGGCCCTGGACTCTTTCTGCATCCCGAGCAGGCTCTTGACATACGAGCGGTTCATGTAGGCCTTGGCGAAGTCCGGATAGAGCTCTATCGCACGGTCGTAGTCTTCGAGAGCGTCGCGGTACATTCCCAGTTCGATGAGCACGGAAGCCCTGTTGAAATGCGCGAGGACATTGTCCGGGTTGATGTTCAGCACCCTGTCAAGGTCGGCGAGAGCGCCCTCGTAGTCGCCCAGCTGCGCCATAATCAGCCCCCTGTTGTAGAGAGTCAGCGCATTTCCCGGCTCGTCCCTGAGCACGCGGTTGAGGTCCGACATGGCCTCGCGGTACCTCTGCTGCTCGTAGTACATCAGGGCGCGGTTGAAATAGGCGAAGGTGTTTGAAGTGTCTATCGCGATTGCCTTGTCCATGTCCTCAATCGCAAGATCCATCCGGTTCTGCGCGGCGTAGAGCCGACCCCTGCGGACATAGCCCTCGGGGTCGAAACGGTCGAGCCTAATCGCCTTGTTGTAGTCCGTCATTGCCTTGAGGGTGTCGCCGAGGAAGAGGTAGGACGCGCCCCGGTTGAGGTAGGCGGAGGGATCCTTGGGCTCCTTGCGGATGTAGCGGTCGAAGTCCTTCACCGCGCTGTCGAAGCGCCGTGAGAGGAAGTAGGTCACGCCTCGGCTGAAGTAGAGGCCGGAGTAGCCGGGACGAAGCTCAAGCGCCTTGTTTATGTCCCGGAGCGCCGCGTCATAGTCCCCGGTGCGGCTCTCGGTTATGCCCCGGTAGTGGTAGCCGGAGGTGAAGACCGGGTTGATGCGCACGGCGGCGTTGAAGTCCTGCCGGGCCCCGCGGAAATCCCCGAGGTTGTACTTGGCTATGCCCCGGAAAAAGTAGTTCTCGTAGTCCGTGGTGTCGAGGCGGGCGAGGACGTTGAAGTTCTCTATTGCCTGTGAGAACTTGCCTTCGGACAGAGCCACCCGCCCCCTGTACATGAAGCCGTCCCGGTCGTACTGGGCATACGCCGGAAACGCGACGCCTCTCAGAAGGAAGGCGGCTGTCATGAACAAAGTCAAATAAAATGCTTTTACGGGTTTGCTCATCGCAAAAAAATCACTACTTTTGGCGGCATTTTGTACAAATCATCGCTTGTGCCCGAATAATCCGGCTTCAAGACGGCGAATCCGGCACAATTTTGCAAAGATAATCATTTATTGTTTCAGAAATATATGTCTGTCCGGACAAATAATATAAAAATCTCGGGAATATCCGTCCCTGCACTGCGGAAATTCCTGTCATGCCTCGCCGCCTCCGCCGGTCTTCTATGCCTGTGCAGTTCTGCGGCGGCGCAGCGCTATCCCGCAAGAAATGTCGTGTGGGAGGCGAAGCTGCATCGGCAGGTGGCATTTCTCGCCGACAGCCTATGCGACGGCAGAGCCACGGGAACGAGGGGCGGAGCCGAGGCGGCGTTCTTCATAGAGCGGCGTTTCAGGGAAGCGGGACTGGAGCCCATAGGGGGAAGCGGCGATAGGCAGGGATATGTGCAGTCGTTCAGGACGGAGAGCGGCGCCGTCGGGCACAATGTCATTGGGTTCATGGACGGGTCGAAGAAAATCCATGAGAATGAATATGTCATCGTCGGAGCGCATTTCGACCATCTCGGCAATTTCGGAGGGAAGATGTACCCCGGAGCCGACGACAACGCTTCGGGAGTGGCGGCGGCGATAAGCCTCGCGGAGATGTTCAGGATGTCGAAAATCATAGGCAAGGCATATTTCAAGAGCATCATCTTCGTCGCCTTCGACGCGAAGGAGAAGGGTATGGCCGGTTCGGCGGCGTTCTGGGAGGCGCTTGAGAACGGCCGCTTCCGCGACCCGGCGACCGGAAAGACCATCTGGCCGGAGATGATAAGGCTCGCGGTGAACATCGACCAGATCGGCTGCTCGCTCTCCCCTCTCCCGTCCGGCCGCGAGGACTACCTGCTCGCCGTCGATGGAGGCACGCTCGGGAGCCGCGAAAGCGAACTTTTAGACTGGTGCAACCGCATTTTCGAGACCAGCCTCGAACTCTGCCACAGCTACTACGGCAGCGAGAACTTCACCAAGGTCTTCTTCAAAATCACCGACCAGCACATCTTCGCGCAGCACAAAATCCCGTCAATCCTCTTCACCTCAGGCATCACGATGAACAACTACAAGCCCCGCGACACCGCCGACACCCTCAACTACGAAGTCCTGAAACGCCGCATCTGGCTCATCTGGCACTGGATTGAGTATCAGCTTTACTAAGACGCTGTCTGGATTTTCTGTCCTGTCCATCCGGTTTCCCATTGAGTATGGTTAAAAAGTGTTAAATTAATGTCCCGGATGGTTACGATGTAATTGCCCGGAACATGAATTTCCTTCAAGTTTGTTATTTCTTTAGCGCGACGTCAGTTCCCGGTACATTTTGAAGAGGCGGGCAACGATGTCGGACTCGGTGGCGTCCTTCGGGAAACCGTAGGCCTCCAGAACAGCGGCGTCGTTTGCGCGGTGGGCCTTCATCAGATCCGGGAAGAGAATGAGAGTGCTATAGAAGTCTGCCATTGACGCTTCGGGATAATTCTCCCTGGCGTCCAAGATCATCTTAGCGGTTTCTTCAATCTTATTTCTCTGTTGTTCGGTTGCTTCCGGCCAGGGGAAGTTATTGTAAACGATGTCTTTGGAGTAACGGAAATCAGACTTGAGGCGTCCGCAAACTACTCGCATCCAGGCATTATGAACAGAAGAAGTCAAGACTCCGAAATGGAATAAGGAGGCATCTGGGATGATGAACACCAGGTCGCTGGATAAAATATCCGGTGACATAAAGCCGATAGGAATATACTGACGTCGTTCTGAAGAAACCTTAGGAATCAAAAGATAATTGCTGTCCGGCATATTCTCTACGTGAAAACGGGTAGGCCTGTCAGCTAACTTTACAGTCCCGGCGCTCGGGCTTGCCAAACGATACTCCCGAACTGCTTCGATACGTTTCATACACTCCGGGAGTTTAAGCAACTCTATCGGATTGGCATCCCCCAGCCACAAGCACCAGCGAGGTCGTCGATTTATAAACTCATCTGAACCATACCAACGCTTAAAGTATTTATCAGAACCTGGCTCCCGCCTGACGAATTCTACTTTTTCATCATCTTTGAAAAGGTAGAAGCCACCATCAATAGGCTTATTGCCAATCCCGATCTCTGGAACTTCAGATATGGGGTGCTGACGACTTTCCACAAAAACATCCTCACCATCAATCAAATACCCGTTGATATTCAATACTTCTGAAACAGCCTTTCCGTCATAGATTCTTCGCTTGCTCTCAGAATGACAAAGCGAGAAGCCCACAATGACACAATGCACGTGCGCTTTTTGGCTAGCCTCGCTATCCCAGATAAACGTCCTCCAAGCGAAATTGATTACTATACCTTGAGACATAAGAGGTCCCCACAGGTTTGCCACTTGCTCGCCTTGAGTGATGGAGTTGGTGGACACGAGGGCAGCGTGAATCTTCGGATTGATTTGCATCATCTCCAGCGATTTCTTATACCAGCCGGTCACATAGTCCATATTGCCAATATTCTTCCATTTGGCACCAAATACGGAAATCAGGTCGTCTTTCTGCTCGGCTGACATAATGCGAGCGCCCAGGAATGGCGGATTACCCATAATGTAATCCAGCTCTGCTGCAGGAACGACATCATTCCAATCAATGCGTAAAGCATTGCCCTCGCGGATGTTGTTGTAAGTCTTGAGCGGCAGCGGATCGAGGTTAAAGCCCACGATTTCGTCCGTTTCCCGCATCATCTGGCTTTCTGCAATCCAAAGGGCCGTCTGGGCCACGGAGCAGGCAAAGTCGTTGATTTCGATACCGTAAAATTGGTTAATGTGGACTTTGATTGGGTCAGCCATCTCGCCAATTACACGGTCTCCGCCGTAGATTATCCTCAACGCCTCATTCTCCAGCCGCCTCAACGACGTGTAGGATTCCGTCAGGAAGTTACCGGAGCCGCAAGCAGGATCAAAAAACTTGAGCCCGGCCAGTTTGTCTTGGAAAGCATAAGCCCTCACCTTCTTGGTCTTTGCCACGGGCGTAGCCTTAATGTCTGCCAGCTCTGCCTTGAGGTCGTTGAGGAACAGAGGGTCAATCACCTTATGGATATTCTCAATGCTGGTGTAATGCATTCCGCCTGCGCGACGTGTCTCCGGGTTCAAGGTGCTCTCAAACACGGCGCCGAAAATGGTCGGGGAAATAAGACTCCAGTCAAAGCCATCGCTGGCTCGCTGCAGAATCAAATCCCGGATCTCTTCATTGATACGCGGAATCTCAATGTCACCGGCAAACATGCCGCCATTGACATACGGGAATGCCAGCAAAGCCTCATCCATATACGGGTCACGGTCTTCCGGCTTGGTGTCCAAGACGCGGAAGAGCTCAATCAGCCTCAACCGAAAATCTGCCGCCGGGAACTTGGCCATATAGTCATGGAACATATCCTTGCTCCCGAATATGCCGGCATCCTCCGCGTAGAGGCAGAACACCAGACGCACACAGAGTTTGTTGAGAGCCTTCTGGGATTCCGGATTCTCAGGGTCTATGTACTGGGTCAGAATCTTATCATAGAGTACACCCACTATCTCGCCAGCTTGGATGCTGACCTCCAGTTCTTTCTTGATATGGGCGCCGGTGTCGTCAATCAGGAAGGATAGGCGGTGATATTCCTTTTCCAGGTCTTTCAGTTCAATGATTTCCGGGGCGTCGTTGGGATGCTCCATATCGTGAACCTCGAACTTGATGAAATTGCAAGCCACAATCCATCTGGGAGTCATCGACACTGGCAGACCAGCGGCATAACGTCTTGCCTGTTGGTATGGCGTGAGCTCGGAACCGTCGGACTGGCGATACTTGGCGCCGAGATCAACTTTGAATCCCTTCTGCTCGATGAGAACCTTCGTTGCCGGAATATAGCCGTCAATGAAATCGGAACCCTTTTCTTTGAGGATGGTCTTGACCGGAATCTCGAACTGCATCATGGCCATAGGGTTGTCAATGCCAAAGACATTGTGCAGGAGCTCCAGCCAGAAGCGCTGGGTCTCGCCCTTTTCATATCCTTTCCCAATCCAATCCTTGACAAATTGTTTTGCTGCCTGTTTCTGTGTCGTATTTGTAGCCATTGGCGTGGTTGCTGGTTATAATTATGTAAATATAACGATTTTCCACAAAAATCCCATAATTCCAGACATTTTCGTTTTTATAACAACGCTTTCAGTTCGTCAATCATACGGCCAAGTTCGGAAAAGGTGTAATTCCTGCCATCTGCCAATTTTTCTTCTACGGAATGCTTGGCATTATGGATTGCGGTTTCAAGCTTGCCGCCTTTCTTCTCAAAATAAGTATGCAAGCCTCTGCTTTTGCGGAAGAAATCAATCGTCTTTTCATAACCGCAGCACTTATTCAAGTCGAGCAGAAGTTCATGCTGGTCATTGTACGCACGTGCCGTATAGCGGAAATAGTACAGGAAGAACAGCTCCGTACAACGGTGCGTTTCAAAAAAGCTGATCTCGCAATAGATTCCTTTCTTGGGTTTGCGGACAGGGTCGGCATACTTCTTTTTCAGACGCGCATATTGAGTACGCTCCGGCTCTTCATCTTTTGTGTCCATATCGATGACACAAAATATACGGTCATAGCCATCGGTAATGCCATTCTCTATCTTCTCCTCCAATTCCTTCATATTCGTATGCTTGGGATAGTCAGGCTTGATTGTCAGTCCCTTAACAACTTCACGCAGGGAGTTGAAATAATAAAACTCCGTCGGACCCTCACCCAAGATAAGAACAGAATGTTTCAGCTTTGCCATAGCGCTATTCGTCCAAGTCAATGAATATGCTGCCCAATTCCGGTTTGGCCCCCAAGCGTCCAACCCTGTAGGAATTATAGAGCGACAGGTTCTTGTGCAATCCGAAAGAGTCGCCACGTGAATATTCTGAAGAAGCCGTATCGTGGTTCTTCTCCACGAACCATACCACCCCTCTATTCTCGTTTATCAAATCTTGCGACAACAATGTTGTTTCTTGACTTGTGATAATCAGCTGCGACTTGTCAGAGTTGAAGATAAACACGTTCAGATAGTAAAACAGCAAATCATAATGCAGGTCTTCGCCCAATTCATCCAAGTAATATACATGATTGCCGGTTATCATGTCATATAGCGCGTCCAATATACGGATATACTTCAGTGTACCATTAGACTGCAATTCCATCGGAACCTCAAAATCACCTTTACCGGAGTGGTTCAAGAAAGAAATGGAATCATTGGCAGGCTTAAGCAACACTTCTTTCATGCTGTCAGGTATGTTTTCTTTAGATATACGCTCCCGATATTCCGGCGGAATAACACGGTCTTCAATGACAGGACGATATTCCATGATATTCAGATCCGCCTTCTGAAGCATCTGCATAAAGAATCTACGCTTCCTGTCATCCGTATAGGCATCCGTAAGGACATCCACAATACCTCTTTCCATATCACCGTCCACATCGTGGTAGTTACTCTTGACATAGCTGTATAATGTAGTGAATGGCTCTATGTCCTCTTTCAGAGCAGCTTTCCGGCAAACAGACAAAACGCTGTGGTTGTTCAGAGTATTTTCACGAATACTATCCTGCGTTTTGGCAAGCAGTTTAAGACTTGTACCGAACTTGATGTCAGCCTGTAGATTATCACCAACAAAGGAACGTTCATAGAACAAAGCCTTAGAACCATTGGGATAATAGTTTAAGATTTCACTCAAGACAAAATCGCCATTAAATGTCACATCGTAATCATACCTTACGCTGTCAGCATAGAACGACACATGCATTTCCGTAGGTTCATTCTTTGACAAAGCGAAAGGAAGGAACCCTTTAATCTTCTGCTGCGCATCAGACTTTGACGACACCAAGATGCGAAAAATCTCATTCAAAGCGACAAGCATATTGGATTTTCCCGAAGCATTGGAGCCATAGAGTATTCCTATCTTATACAAAAACACTCCTTTTGAAATCTCTGCCACCAGTTCAGAAACAGGACCTTTGGCAATGAAATTGAGTTCCTGCTTATCTCGTATGGAAAGATAATTCTTTACCCAAAAATCACGAATCATAAATGCTGTTGTTTGGTTATCATAGATACAAAGGTACTGCAAATCTCGTTCAATCGGAAAATATTTTACATATTTTTGTAACATTCCTACGAAATACGCCTAAATATATTCATTTCGGCTTAATTTCCGGATATATTGAAAATAACAAAGATTTCTCGCGTACGCTCGAAATGACAGACAAACTCGAAATGACAGATAAAATTTATGTACCTTTGTAAGTTTGAATTTATTTTTCGGTAAATGAAAGAATTTTTACAGGTTATACGACGTTTTGTGGGTCCGTACAGGCAGTATCTTGCCGGGTCGGTGATTCTGAACATGCTTTCGGCGGTGTTCAACATATTCTCGTTCACGCTGATAATCCCGATCCTGAAGATGATCTTCAGCCTCGACAACACGGTGTATTCGTTCATTCCGTGGGACAGCGGAGCCTCGTTCAAGGAAATGCTGCTGAACAATATGTATTATTATATGTCTCAGCTCATTGCGCTTTACGGACCGTCTATGACGCTGCTGCTGCTCGGACTCTTCCTCGGGGTGATGACGGCGCTAAAGACCGGGTGCTACTTCGGCTCCTCGGCGGTGATGATTCCTATGAGAACCGGCATCGTCAGGGACATCCGCGTGCAGGTGTATAACAAGATTCTGAGCCTTCCGCTCGGGTTCTTCTCGCAGGAGAGGAAGGGCGACATCATCGCGAGGATGAGCGGGGACGTGAACGAAATCGAGAACTCTATCACGAGCTCGCTGGACATGCTCATCAAGAACCCGATTCTGATTCTGTTCTATTTCGGGACGCTGCTGTTCACGAGCTGGCAGCTGACGCTGTTCACGCTGCTTGTGGTGCCGGCGATGGCCTGGGGAATGGGGGCGCTGGGAAAGAAGCTCAAGAGAAACTCGCTTGAGGCGCAGGAGAAGTGGAGCGACACGATGTCGCAGGTTGAGGAGACGCTCGGGGGGCTGAGGGTCATCAAGGCGTTCAATGCGGAGGGAAAGATGAGGAAGAGGTTCCTCAGGACGGCCAACGAGCACAGGAGGCTTGTGGGCAAGGTCTCGACGAGGCAGGCCTCGGCGCATCCGGTGAGCGAGTTCCTCGGCACGGTTATGATTATGATCGTCCTCTGGTTCGGAGGCACGCTGATTCTGAGCGGGAACGACGCGTTCGACGCGCCGACATTCATATTCTATATGGTCATACTCTACAGCGTGCTCCAGCCGCTCAAGGATCTGTCGAAGGCAAGCTACAGCATCCCTAAGGGCCTGGCCTCGATGGAGAGGGTCGATAAGATTCTCAACGCAGAGAACAGCATAAAGGAGGTCGCTGAACCGGTCAGAATCGAGAGTTTCAACGACAGCATCACGGTCAGGGACGTGTTCTTCTCCTACAACGGGGAGCGTAATGTTCTTGAGGACATAAATCTCACCGTGCCTAAGGGAAAGACGATTGCCCTCGTGGGACAGTCGGGGTCCGGAAAATCGACGCTGGTGGATCTGATTCCGAGGTATCACGACGTCTGCGCGGGTTCGATTTCGATTGACGGAGTGGATATACGCGAACTTTCGATTCACTCGCTGCGCGGTCTCATCGGCAACGTGAATCAGGAGGCGATTCTTTTCAACGACACGATTTTCAATAACATAGCCTTCGGAGTGGAGAACGCGACGATGGAGGATGTCATCGCTGCGGCGAAGATTGCCAACGCGCACGAGTTCATAATGGAGAAGGAGCACGGGTACGACACCAACATCGGTGACGGCGGAAGGATGCTTTCCGGAGGCCAGAGGCAGCGAATCAGCATTGCCCGGGCAATTCTGAAGAACCCTCCGATTCTGATTCTGGACGAGGCGACCTCGGCGCTGGACACGGAGTCCGAAAAGCTGGTGCAGGAGGCGCTTGACAGGCTTATGAGCTCGCGCACGACGATTGCAATCGCGCACAGGCTTTCGACCATCAAGAACGCGGATGAAATCTGCGTTATGCAGGACGGGCGGATTGTAGAGAGAGGAAAACATGAAGAACTGCTGAAACTGAACGGTTATTACAAGAAACTGAATGATATGCAGCAGCTGTGAGCCGAATAAGCGGCGCGATTGCGGCGCTGCCGTCGTCGTCCAGATTCTCACACCCATAAGGTTGCTGCGGTTTGAACTCCTCGCGCGCCTTGCACTCACACCGTTTCTGCGACTCACATACAGATGCTGTACAATGGCAAATAGATGAATGTTAAGATACATATAGTATTCAAAGTGATTGTCGGGCTTTATGCAGTGGCGATCGGATTCCTGTGCTTCGCGAAGTTCGATCCCGCGTTCATTCAGGAACAGTCTCAGCTGCTGCACCTTACGGACAAGGACGTGCATTTTCTGATGTTCCTGCCGTTCGTGCCGCTTATGTATCTGGCGTTCGCCTCATACAAGTGGAGTTTTCGGAAGACAATGCTGTTTTCCGTAGTTATGCTCGTCACGGCGGTCGCGGCCGCGTCGATGATTGAACTGATTCAGGGACAGACGGAATATCGCGGAGAAGATCTGTGGGATGCCGTGGCCGGGATTGCGGGAGCGGCGACCGGGATGGCCGGACTGTTGGCAGTAACGGCGATAATGGCAAGCCGCAGGAAAGAACGGCAGAAAGTCAAAGGCAGGGCAGACGGCGGTTCGGCTTCAGCGGAGGGAAACGGCCGCGGAAGGAGCGCTTACATGACCGTTTCAGCGGCATTGGCTTCAGCACTGCTGCTTGCGATGACCGCCGCTCCCGACACGTCCGCACAGAACCGCAGCGAGTTCAGGGAATGCTGCGACAGCCTTACCGTCCGCCTCCAGAGGCGCACCGGTGTCCGCTCCGACGACCTGAAGCTGAGGAAAGTGCTGCGCAGGGGCAGGCAGCTTGACTTCTACTTCGAGCAGACGCTCGGAGACTATCCATGGCACGAGGGCGACGTCGAATGGTTCAGAAAGGAACTGAAATCATGCTTTCCAAAGAAATATTCCGGACGCACTGTCGGAGAGGTGTTCTCGAAGCGCAGTCCGCTCAAGGACTTCGTGACCCCGAGGCTGACATACGACGGCGCTCCCGCCAAGAGCCTCAACAGGGTTTCCGACCCGGCGGCGCGGGAAACTGACATTGTGCGCAAGGTCGGTGCGATGGAGTTCAGCAAAGGCCTGGAACACAGAAATATAGCTCTGTGGCAAAGTCACGGATACTACTACGAGCAGTCGCTCGACCGCTGGGAATGGCAGAGAGCCTGCCTCTTTCAGACCGTCGAGGATATGTTCACCCAGAGCTTCGTCCTCCCCTTTCTCGTCCCTATGCTCGAAAATGCCGGGGCGTATGTGATGCTGCCGAGAGAGAGGGATCTCAACAGTGAGGAATATATCATTGACAACGACCTCTCTGAAACCTCGCGGACAAAGGGAAGCTTCAGTGTGGAAGGCGACTGGAAAATCGCCGGGCCCGGGTTTGCCGACAAGGAGGAGGTAATTCATGACGGGGACAACACGTTCTTTGCCGGAACCTTCCTTTCCGCCGAATGCGGGAAAAAGTCGAAGAAAGGAACATCACCCAAAGCCGTCTGGCGACCGGATATTGCCCGGGAGGGAGAATACGCCGTCTATATCGCCTACCGCAGCCTGCCGGAGAGCACTGAATCCGCGCACTATACGGTGAGGCATCTCGGAGGCTCGTCGGAGTTTCTTGTGAACCAGAGGATTGGAGGCGGGACATGGATTTATCTCGGAACATTTCCTTTCGGGAAGGGCAAGGACGGATGCGTGGTTCTCGACGGTGGAGCGACGGGCAGCAAGGGCGTTGTCTGCGCCGATGCCGTGAGGTTCGGCGGCGGAATCGGCAATGTCGCAAGAGGGATTTCCCCTGACGGAGGAACGGCCGCGACCACCGAGAGCGCACAACGAGCCGCCGGGGAGGTATCCGGAATGCCGCGCTTTGCCGAGGCCGCGAGATACAGCCTCCAGTGGTACGGTGCACCGGAGAGGGTCTGGAGTCAGAACGAGGGCAGGAGCGACTACCGGGACGACTATATGTGCCGGGGGACATGGACCGACTGGCTCAGCGGAGGCTCACGGATGAACCGGAAGGCTGAAGGGCTCGGGATTCCGATTGACCTGTCATTCGCGTTCCACACCGACGCAGGAACCGCCGCGCGCGACACCACCATAGGCACGCTCGCGATCTACACCTCAGTTTCGGAGGGAAAGACCGAACTGCCGTCCGGAGAAAGGCGCATCACGAGCCGCGAGTATGCGGACATCGTTCAGTCCCAGATAGTTGAGGACATACGGGCGACATACGACCCGGATTGGACAAGGCGCGGGACAAAGGACCGTTCCTATCTCGAATCCCGCACGCCGACGGCGCCGTCGATGATTCTAGAACTGCTCTCGCACCAGAACTTCAACGACATGAAGTTCGGTCTCGACCCGGCTTTCAGGTTCCTGGTCTCCCGTTCGGCCTACAAGGGAATGCTGAAATATCTCAGCAACCGCTACGGCAGTCCTTATGCCGTCCAGCCTCTACCAGTACGCTCCTTCGCGACCGAGATTGGAGATGCCGACGAGAACGGATATTCCGTCACCCTCAGTTGGCTTCCCCGGGAGGACTCTCTCGAACCCACGGCAAAGCCGGGAGGATATATCCTCAGCACGAGGCTCGACGACGGCGTGTTTGACGAAGGCATAGTCATGAAAAATATGAAGACCGCGGCGGACGGACGGATTTCATATTCATTGAAACTTGAGAAGGGTCATGTTTACAGCTTCCGCGTCACCGCCTTCAACGACGGAGGGAAGTCGTTCCCGTCGGAGACGCTGAGCGTCGGGCTGCCCAAGGGCAAGAATGCAGGGAATGTGCTGATTGTAAACAACTTCACTCGTGTGGCTGCACCATCATACATCGACACCCCGGAATATGCGGGGTTTGACAGCCGGAACGGAGGAGGAGTGGATTACATCCGGAGAATCAACTACATAGGAGAAATGTATCAGTTCAGGCGCGACCTCCAATGGAAGGACGACGACGCTCCGGGATTCGGAGCGTCATGGACGGACATGGCGGCTTCGGTTCTCGCCGGCAACAGCTTCGACTACCCTGCCGTCCACGGACGCGAGTTCATGAAACTCGGACACGGCTTTGTGTCAATGAGTTCGGAGGCATTCGTGGCCTCGGGGACGAACAATCCCGGAGCGAACCAGATTCTGGATCTCATCTGCGGCAAGCAGGGCACGACCCCACGCGGCACGGGCAAGGCGGAGCCGGTATTCGGGGTGTTCCCGGAAGGCCTGCAGCAACGGCTTCGCGAGTTCACTGAAGAAGGCGGCTGCCTGATTGTCTCCGGAGCGAACATCGGCACCGACCTCGGAGAGGGCATCTATCAGGACTGCGCCGGCACGGGAGCGGAATTTGCGGCACAGGTTCTCGGATTCAGGCCGATGAACGGGCACGCGAGCCGCTGCGGAGAGTACAGATGGGTCGGCGGAGGACGGAGGGAAGCATACGGAAAGTTTGCGAACACGCCTGATTCCGGACGCTACTGCGTCGAGGCACCGGACGGCATTGTCCCGGCAAACACCGCAGGCAGGACTTTCCTGCGCTACAGGGACACGGGAATTTCCGCCGGAGTGACCTACGACGGAGGAGGCTACAGGACGGTCTGCGTCGGATTCCCGATTGAGACGGTCACGGACGGGACGGAGATGAGGCGCCTGCTCGAATATTGCCTGGAATTTTTCAACAAATAAGACACTTGGGTAATGACTGCACGAGAAAAGGAGATTATTGAACTGATTCACAAGGAAGTGAAGCCGGCGCTCGGATGTACGGAGCCGATTGCCGTCGCCCTCGCGACCGCCAGGGCAGCCGAGATTCTCGCTGCAGGCTGCGGTCTTTTAGAACACCCGTCAGGCGGAATGGAAATCGCGGTCGAGGTCAGCGGAAACATCCTGAAAAACGGGATGGGAGTGGGCATTCCGGGAACGGGGATGGTCGGGCTGCACATCGCGGCCGCCCTCGGAGCCGTCTGCGGCAAGTCGGAATATGGGCTTGAAGTGCTGAACGAGCTGTGCCCGAAGGCCGTCGGGAAGGCTAAGAAGATGGTCTCGGAAGAGCGCGTCATCGTGAAGATGGCGCCGGAGAACGGGCACAAGCTCTACGTGAAGGCGGAGGTCAGCGCAATCGTCTCGGGAGAAAGGCACCGCGCCATGGCTGTCATAGAGGATTCCCACGACAGGATTGTGGAAACCGGGTATGACTCGCAGGTTTTCGGCGGAGTTTCCGGTTCAGCGGAAAAGTCCGGCGGCAATGAGGAAAAGACAACTCTGGAATATCATCTTTCGGTCGCGGAAATATATGACTTCGCAAAAAGCGTAGCGTTCGACGACATCCGGTTCATTCTCGAATCAAGAGACATGAACCTGCGTCTTGCTGAAGAAGGGTTGAAGGGAGACTACGGGCTGAAGGTGGGAAAGACCATCGCCGACACGCGCTTCACCCCGGTCTTCGGAAAGGATTTCCTGAGCTACGCGATGTCGCTCACCGCCGCCGCATCAGACGCGAGGATGGCGGGCTGCACGCTTCCGGCGATGAGCAATTCGGGCAGCGGCAACCAGGGCATCACGGTCACGATGCCGGTCATCGCCTTCGCCCTCCACTACGGCGTGTCCGACGAGCAGCTCGCCCGAGCCCTCGTCCTGAGCCACCTCGTCGCCATCCACATCAAGGGCTACCTCGGCAAGCTCTCCGCCCTCTGCGGCTGCGTGATTGCCTCCACGGGATCCTCCTGCGGTCTTGTCTATCTGCACGACGGCAGCTGCGCACAAGTCTGCAACGCCATCAAGAACATGATCGGGAACATCACCGGAATGGTCTGCGACGGGGCGAAGGTAGGCTGCGCGATGAAAGTCGCCTCCGGCGTATCAAGCTCCATCCAGTCCGCCGTCCTCGCCCTCGACGACATCTGCATCTCCTCCAACGACGGCATCATCGAGGACGACATCGAAAAGACCATCCGCAACCTCGGCCGCATCGGCTCCGTCGGAATGCAGAGCACCGACACCATGATTCTCGACATCATGTCCTGCAAATAACTATTTGGTCAGAATGCGACTGTCGGCAGATTTTTGATGCGACAGTTAGCCGAGAGGGACTATCAGTGCGAAAAAACACGGTGAAAGGAATGTATTCATATGGAAAATTTTTATATTTGCGGCATCATTTTTCCCATTTGGTGCATAACGAGCTAATATATAAACACCATTTAGTGTAAAATATTTATAAAAAATAAGACACATTCAGTGTTTATCCTGCATATGAAACGTAAGATTTACAACACTTTACTTGAATGGAAAAACAATCGGGCTGACAAAGAGGCTATCCTGATTGACGGAGCAAGACGTGTAGGCAAAAGTTATATCGTTGAGGAATTCGCCCGGCATGAATACAAATCATATATCCTCATCAATTTCGCCCGGATGACTTCAGAGATGAGGGAAATATTTGACAACTATCTCCCGGAGCCGGACGCACTTTTTGCCCGTCTGCAACTTTGGGCAGGAAAAAAACTGTTCGACAAGGAGTCTTTGATTATTTTTGATGAGGTTCAGAGATACCCCAAAGCACGCGAGGCCATCAAATGGCTTGTTGAAGACGGACGCTATCACTATATTGAAACCGGCTCGCTTGTAAGCATCAGAAAGAATGTAGCCGGCATTACTATTCCGTCTGAAGAAGCCCACATTGATATGTTCCCCATGGATTTTGAAGAATTTCTATGGGCCATTGGAGAAGATATGCTGGCTCCGTTTATTGTAGAATGTGCAGAGAAAAAGGTTCCGCTTGGACAGGCACTTCACCGGAAAGCGATGGATTGTCTGCGCTTATATATGGTCGTCGGAGGAATGCCACAGGCAGTCATGGAATATCTGAATACCAAAGACTTCGACAAGGTAGATCACATAAAGCGCAATATACTGAAGCTTTACAGAAACGACATCTACCAATACGCCGGCGATGATGCTCCCAAGGTTGCCATGATATACGACTCTGTGCCAAGTCAGCTTCAAAGACATGAAAAAAGATTCCGGATAGGCCAGGTCAAGAAAGGCGCCAGAGGAAGGGACTTCTCAAACGCGTTCTTCTGGCTGGACGAGGCGAGAGTCATAAACCCATGCTTTGCCGCCACGGAACCGAGCATCGGCCTGAAACTTAATAAGGATGACGCAAAATATAAACTATATTTCGGTGACACTGGGCTGCTGATTTCGCACGCTTTTGACGAATCGGCAATACGCAGTGAGGAGATTTACCGAAAACTGATTCTGGACAAGTTGGAAATCAACAAAGGGATGCTGGTGGAAAATCTTGTGGCACAAATGCTTAGGGCAGCCGGTTGTCAGTTGTACTATTTTTCCGGAGCCGACCATAAGAACTATGAAAACAACATTGAGATAGACTTTCTTGTTCGCAAGCCGATTGTTACAAGCCGACACAATATATGCCCGATAGAGGTGAAGTCCACACAGAGATATACGACCTCTTCATTGGATAAGTTCAGAAAGAAATTCGGCCAATATCTCCATACCTCATATATACTTCATAGCGGAGACCTTAAAGTTGAAGACCACGTTGTATATCTTCCTCTGTATATGGCCTCTCTGACAGGACGAGTTTTATAAAATTTGTGCGTATTTAAAACTATAAATATGGCGACATCAAAGGAATACAGGGACTTTGCCGTTGAACAGGGAGGGTTCGGAGACGGAATAATGACAAGGCAGATGATGGGTGAATACCTGCTCTACTATCAGGGCAAGCACATCGGAGGCCTCTATGACAACCGGCTTCTCGTGAAGAAGACAAAAACAAACGCGAAATTCAACCTCCCGGACGCCGTGCCGTACCCGGGTGTCAAGCCCATGCTTCTGGTCAATGTCGATGACAAGGACGAAGTCCGTGAGGTGATTGCCGCCACGGCAGCCGGAGTGAAGTAAAACATCAGTGTTCAAGAGTCCTGAGCACCCGGGCTGGATTGCCGACGGCGACCGAGTAGGGCGGGATGTCCTTTGTCACGACGGCTCCGGCTCCGACGACGCTCCCCTTTCCGATGGTGACGCCGGGAAGAAGTATCGCCCCGCCGCCTATCCACACCTCATCCCCGATGCGGACCGGCTTTGAATATGTGTTGCACCAGAAGGCGGGGTTCGGGTTGTCGCTGTAGTTGCGGACTGACGGGTCCGTGGAATGTGTGGCGGTGTAAATCTTCACATCCGACGCAATCAGGACGCAGTTGCCGACGTCGATGCGGTTGTTGTCGACGAAAGTGCAGTTCATGTTGATAATCACATTGTCGCCGAGATGTATGTTCCTGCCGTATTCACAATGAAAGTCAATATCGACATGAACGTTCTCTCCCATGCTGCCGAAGAGTTCCCTGAGAATCAGAGTTCTGGACTCGGCATCATCGTAATCGCAGGCGTTAAGCAGGCGTATCAGCCGCTTGGCGCGCAGGGCAAGACTCAATGTCGAATCATCGGCGGTGAAGGTCTCCCCTGCCATGCACTTTTCAAGTTCCGTCTTCATATACAGTCAGATTTATCAATTTTGTGTAAATTTACGTAATTTTTCTTAGTATATGACAAATTTTAGAAAATAGTAGTCTACAACATTGATTATCAAATAATTATATTGCAAAAGACCTTAAAATTTCGTAACTTTAAGGTAGTTAACTCCCACATTAACGCCATGTTACGAAACTCTAAGATCCACTACAAAAGTAGCGAATTATTCTCAATATTGAGAGAACATTTTGGAAAAG
>CAKVAS010000022.1 GCA_934725015.1 uncultured Bacteroidales bacterium | reverse complement strand
TATGCCGAATGCAGACTGCCGAAATCTGCGGAAATGAAAACTACCTAAAATTGTTGAAGAAAAAGTTGCTTTTTACAGAACTGCCACTATCTCTGCAATTCCGGAGTCCGGATAGATGGGGTCAAGTTCTATGGCGTGCCTATGTTCTTCGAGGATGCCTTGACGCGGCGTGTGGAAAATGATTTTATGAATATACCTGAGGACACAGATGTCCTTGTCACCCACCAGCCGCCCGAGGATATTCTTGACCTTTCGGATGAGATTCGCTACGGAGATTCCGTTTTGTGGCAGCGCGTTATTCAGGTTCGCCCTAAACTCCATCTGTTCGGGCATATTCATAAAGCGGAGGGAGTGGAGACGCGGAATGGGACGGTGTTCTCCAATGGGGCTGTCTTGGGGGAAGGCTACGATCTGACGAATGCGGATATTCATGTCTTGACGCTGGATACGACAGCGTGACAATAGCCATAAAATCTGTCATAGCAGTTTACACTCATCGTCTTCATCAATGTACGGAAGTCAGCCTTCATTTGCCGTCGGAATCGCGTAACGAGAAGCCATCCGTGCGACAATGTCGGAGATACTTTCGCGCAGCTCAAGCGGTTCCAGCACCTCCACGTCCGCGCCGTGCGACAGAATCTCCTGCACGAAATCGAAGGTCGGGGCGATGTGGTAGATGAAGACAGAACTTCCGTCCTCCTGTACCGTCTCTTTTTGCGACCCGTGCAGCGGCAGCGTCCGGAAGTACTTGACCTGATCCGGCACGACGCGGAGCCTGATGTCCTCGGGGGCTTCTCCGATGATGACGCCGAAGTAGTTGCGGAAATATCCCTCCGCGTCGAAGTCCTGCGGAAGTTCGAATTTCTCCTCCAGCTCCTCCATGTCCACGAATCGGTCCAACGAGTATATTCTCAGCCCTAAGTCACTGTCGCCAAGCATATACCACCTCTGCTTGAAGTATTTGACGCAATAGGGTCGCACGTTGAAGAAGTGCGGTTCCGGATTCCGGAAACTCTGGTAGCAGAGGCTGATCACTCTGGAATCCCGCATCGCGCTGATGATGTCCGTCAGGAATCTCTCGCTTGACGGAACCTTCTCCATGAGTATCCGGTCCTTCATGTCGGCATTCTCATGCAGCACATTGTTGAGACACAGCGTGTGCAGCATCCAGTCGTTTGTCTCGTTGCTCCCGACATTTGAGTGCCCGATGTAGAACCCGAGGCTCCTGTCATTGAGAATCTCTATCCCGAACATCCCGGCAATCGCATCCTTGTGGTTGAAGAACGTTCTCTCTGACAACGGCCCACCCGTCTCGTTCAGCGGACTGCGTCGCCATGCCTCGCTGATCTCCTTGAAGGAGACATATTTCCTGCGGTTGATGAGATCAATCAGCCAGATGTATCTCTTGAAAAAATTCTTTGCCATATTCTTATAGAGCCTTTGATGCAAAGATAGCGCTTTTTACTGAAAAAATGTAGCAGTGCGGACCGGCGCACTCATTTCGTTCAGCCAGCTGACGGTCATTGCATTTCCGTGTCGTTGGACAGTCTGCGGACTGAGGCAGGGATGGCGTGGATGGCTTCTGGTTCGAGCCGCCGGCGAAGCTGTGTCTCGAGAAGTTCGAGGCGTCCGGCGCGGCTGTGTGGGCTGAGTTCGCATTCCCAGACGACGATGGTGTGCCACCCAAGGCGCTCAAGTTCCCCGATGTCATTCGCGTCGCGTTCTTTGTTGCGGCGGATTTTCTCCGCCCAGAAGTCGGGATTGGTCTTTGGAACCGTGGCGTGGCGGCAGAGCGGATGGCCGTGCCAGAAGCAGCCGTTGATGAAGATGACCGTGTGGTACTTCCTGAGGACGATGTCCGGACTTCCCGGCAGGTCTCTGCGGTGCAGGGAATAGCGGAACCCATGCGAATGCAGAAACCTGCGCACAAGCATCTCGGGGCGTGTATCGACGCTCCGAATCCGCGACATACAATAATGCCGCTGCTGTTTTGTCATCTTGTCCGCCATGTTCTTGTTTCCGGGTGCTTGCCTCCGGGTTCCTGCCGCAGGATACTTGTCTCGGGACTCTTGTTTCCGGGTGCTTTTTTGCCTGCGGATTCTTGCCTAACCGCAAAGGTAGGCAAAATTGCGGACTATTCTTCGGCCCAGATATAGACCTTGTCGGAGCGGCGGAGGCGGGCTGCGGAGCCGGCTGCTTCACGGAGGGTGTCGGTGTCCTTGCTGAAATCAATCGGTATTGAGCAATAGACCCCTTTTGATGCGGATTCCACGGGCTTCAGATCCACTCTGATTTCGCTGACCGTCGTTTCAACCACGCCGGTCGTAGAGCCCATGATGAGAATGCGGTCACCGACCTTGAGCGTTGCCGACTCGATGAGGATTTCGGCTACCGAAAGCTTGGCGAACCAGTTCGTGACCTTGCCTGTATAGACTTTCTTTCTGGTCGAGCTGCTGCCATAGACCTCGCTCCACTGCCCGAGACGCGCCCCCTGGTAGTAGCCGTCCCAGAACCCCCGGTTGAAGACCTCGGTAAGTTCCGACTTCAGTGCGGCGGCGAGTACCGGAGTGTATGTGCCGGCAATGACGGCGTCGGCTGCGCGGCGGTAGCAGGATGCGACTTTCTTGACATATTCAGCACTGCGTGCCCGTCCCTCAATCTTGAACACGGTCACGCCAGCGTCGATTATCTTGTCCATGAACTCTATGGTACACAGGTCTTTGGGAGACATGATGTACTTGTTGTCAATCTGCATCTGATTGCCCGTCTCGAGATCTGTGACCTCATATCCCCGGCGGCAAATCTGATAGCAGGCGCCACGGTTCGCGGAGGCTCCGTAGGCATGGAGGCTGAGGTAGCATTTGCCTGAAATCGCCATGCAGAGAGCTCCGTGGGCGAACATCTCGATTTCGACAAGACGCCCGGACGGCCCGCAGATGTGCTCGCGGACTATGGTCTCGTGTATTTCCTTGACCTGATGGAGATTAAGTTCGCGGGCAAGGACAATCACGTCGGCGAACTGGGCATAGAACCGCAGCGCCTCCACATTGGAGATGCTGAGCTGCGTGGAGATGTGCACCTCGACTCCAATCCTGCGGCAATAGGCGATGGCGGCCATGTCCGAGGCTATTACTGCCGTGATTCCGGCTGCCTTCGCGGCGTCGAGCGTCTCGCGCATCGGCTGGAGGTCTTCCTGATAGAGGACGATGTTCAGGGTGAGGTAGGACTTCACCCCGTTCTCGCGGCAGATGCGGCAGACTTCCGCGAGGTCGCCTGCGGAGAAGTTGTTCGCGGAGTGCGAGCGCATGTTCAGATTGCCCACGCCGAAATAGACGGAGTCCGCGCCTCCCTGAATCGCCGCGTGGAGGCACTCGAAGTTGCCGGCCGGCGCCATTATTTCCATGTCGTTCCTTGTCATGTGTTTTTTCCTTTGCTGTAAAGTTCTCTCACTGCGTTCGAGATGACAATGTTACTGCGTTCGAGATGACAGTGTCGCTGTATTCTGTGCGCACTGTCATGCTCTGGACGACGGTGTCACTTCGCCCGTCCGAGCAGCGACTCGGCATAGCGCCTCAGTTCCTCGTGCGCGACATTGCCGACGGGAAGCTGCGCCGCGAAACCGAGCGCCTCCTCGTGATATTTCCTGATTTCCGCCTTTGCAGCGGAATCAACCCCGAGTTTGACATAGATTTCGCGCACCGCGTCAATCTTCCTCCGCCTATCTTCCTCTGTCTCAACAGGAAGCACCATCGCGTCGAGCAGCGCCCTGTGCATGAGCGCGTCGTCGGCCGCCATTTCAAACGCCTTCGTAAGCAGCCAGCTCTTCTTGTCGTTGAGGATGTCTCCGCCGATGGCCTTCCCGAAGACCGCCGGGTCGCCGAAGGTGTCGAGGTAGTCGTCCGCCACCTGAAACGCGAGCCCGAGCGAATAGGCATACTGATAGACAAGCTCCTGACTTGCTGTGTCCGCTCCTGCAATCACCGCTCCCATCTTCGCCGCGCAGGCAATGAGAACCGCCGTCTTGAGGCCTATCATCATGATGTAGTCATCCATCGGAACCGACTCCCGCGACTCGAACTCCATGTCGTACTGCTGCCCCTCGCAGACCTGCGCGGCCGTGTCCGAGAACAGCCTCAGCACGTCCGGAAGCTTGTCCGCAGGCGCCTTGGCGAGCAGCCTGTAGCTTTCAATGCACATCGAGTCCCCGGAAAGAACGGCCGTGTTCGCGTCCCACTTCTTCCACACGGTCGGGACTCCACGGCGCACGGCGGCATTGTCCATGATGTCGTCATGAATCAGCGTGAAGCTGTGAAATACCTCAATCGCGGCGGCCGGAGCCAGAATCCGCTCGTCGAGCGAGTCCCCGAAAAGAGAGTATGCCAGCAGGCACAGTCTCGGACGGATCCGCTTCCCTCCGATTTGAATCATATATCTCAGCGGTTCATACAGCCCGGCAGGCTCTTCCGTGAATCTGAGGCTTCCGAATACTTCCTTCAGAGCCTCTTCAATCTGTTTTTCCGTAATCATCTTATTTGCCGATTTTTAGAAATCTTCAGAATGTGACAAATTATCCTTATCCCATTTCTCAACAAATATAATCAATAAAATCGTATTCTCTTTCGTTTCCGGTCTGCATAATGTCACTAAACCATCACGCCGCCTTTTTCTTCCCCGGACTGATAATCATGAAACAGATGGCGAATATTGAAAGAAATATGCCTATGGCTATGTTCCAGGACATCTTTTCCCCGAATACGAGCGTGCCGACGAGTATTGCCGTGAGCGGTTCGAAGACTCCCATGACCGAGGCCTTGGCGGCTCCGATAATCTTCGTCGAGGCGGCTAGGGTGGCCGTGGATATGACCGTCGGGATGACGGCGAGGAGCACGAGGTTAATCCACATCGAGGCGTGGCCGTTCAGAATACCGAAGTCACTGACCATCGAAATCTGCCCCGTATGGCTTCCGATGACCGCAATCGCGCAGAACACGATGCACCCGACTCCGAGCGCGTAGAACGTGAGCACGTCGTTGGAGAGTTCACGCAGGCAGCGCTTCTGGTTTATGAGGACTATGAAGAATGCATACGACAATGCCGAGAGGAACGCTAGCACGAGCCCTTCCCACCTCACCGGCTGCGAGGAGTCGTAGTTGCAGAGGAAAAGAATCGCGATGAATGTCACGACGATGGAAACCCATGTCTGCCATGTCGGATAGACCTTGAGGAACACCATGATGAGGGCGACGAGAGTCGGATAGAGGAACACTATTGTCGTTGCGATGCCCGAAGGGATGTAGTTATATGCGAGGAAAAGCCCGAGGCTGCTGCCGGAAAAGAGCACGCCGAGAAGAAACAGCCACCCGAACTGCCTCCGGCTCACCGCAAACGATTTCCCTGATGCCAGAATCAGCCCGGCAAGCACAAGCACGGCCACGGCATATCTGACGAACAGCACCGTATCGACCGACACTCCGGCCCTGAGAATCGGCATCGCGAACAGCGGGTTCATCCCGTAGGTCACTCCCGTGATAATCCCTGCCAAATATCCCCATATTTTATTCCCTTTCATATCAAAATAATGATTTGCTTTACGAAAATTTCAAGAAAAAGAGTGAGTGCAAGGCTTGCGAAGGGGGCAAAACCGCAGCAACCTGACGGTTGTGAGGATTTTGATGTCGAAGCGTAACGCAGCAATCGCCTTTTTCTTGGAATTTTCGGGCGGCAAAGGTATTAAAGAAATTGTTTCATTGTGCCACGAATACATATATTTTTAGTATTATTGTTATCTTTGCACGGCTTTCGGCGAAAAAGATTGCCGGAGGCGGAAATTTATGGAAGGAACAGCGACGGTCGTCAAACATACGGGCAGCCATTATCTTCTGGCGCAGCTTCCCTCGTGGAGGCTGTTCCCTGCGGTGCTGCGCGGAAAGGTGCGGCTGAAGGGGAGTTCCGCGACCAATCCCGTGGCAGTGGGTGACAAGGTCGAGTTCCATGCTGACGGAGACTGCCTCGCCGACGGGAGCGTTCCGGCCACCGAGACCTCTCCGGCAGCCATCACGACCATATTTCCGCGCCGCAACTACATCATCCGCAAGTCCGTGAACCTCAGCCGGCAGGCGCACATCATCGCCGCCAACATCGACCGCGCGTTCATTGTCGTCACCCTCGCCTTCCCGGAGGTCAAGCTCCCATTCATCGACCGGCTGCTCGTCACCTGCGAGGTCTATGGCGTGAAGCCGGTCATCGTGCTGAACAAGAGCGACATCGTCGAGGAGTTCCGCGACGAGTTTGCGGCAGCGCACGCGAATTTCCGCAGGATATATGAAAGCGCCGGCTACCGCATACTCGAAGTCTCCGCAAAGACAGGCCGCGGAGTCGATGAACTTCGTGCGCTGTGCCTCGAAAAATCCGGGGACGGGACTCCGGGCATATCCCTTTTTTCGGGAGTTTCCGGCGTGGGCAAGTCCTCGCTTATCAAGGCGATGGATCCGTCGCTCAACCCCAAGACGGGCCTCATCTCCGAGGCTCACCTTCAGGGACGGCACACCACGACATTCTACGAGATGTACCCCCTCTGCGGAGGTGAGGGCGGGATAATCGACACTCCCGGCATACGTGGATTCGGACTCGTCGATCTCGCTCCCGAGGAAATATCCCTCTATTTTCCGGAAATGCTGAAGGCTTCGGAGGATTGCCGCTTCACCCCGTGCACCCATACGCATGAACCCGGCTGCGCGGTGAAGTCCGCCGTCGATGAGGGGACGATAAGTCCGGAGCGATATGCCTCCTACCTCGGGATGCTGGAGGAATATACGAAATACAGAAAATGAATCGCAAATGTCCTGAAATGCCTGTGAGACAACGAGTTCAAAATGTTGAAATGGAAATATGAACGGAATATCTGCAAAAGGCATAAACAAGGAAATATTCACGCTCGCCTTGCCGAGCATACTGGCGAACATCACCGTGCCGATTGTGGGTATGGTCGATATAGCCGTGGCGGGGCACCAGCCTGCCGGAGGGCTTTCCGCGGCAACGTTCATCGGCGGAGCTTCCATCGGTTCGATGCTCTTCGACCTGCTGTACTGGAACTTTTCTTTCCTCAGGGTCGGCACCGGAGGCATGACCGCACAGGCCTACGGCCGTGGAGACGCCCGCGAATGCGCCAACATCCTCACTCGCGGACTCGGCATCTCATTCTCCGTCGCGGCCCTGTTCTGGATTCTGCAATGGGTCTTTGTCCAGTTCGCGTTCCTCTGCATCGACTGCACTCCCGAGGTTCGGGAACTCGCCACCAAATACTTCTACATCAGAATCATAGCCGCTCCTGCCACCCTCAGCCTCATGGCGTTCAAGGGCTGGTTCATAGGGATGCAGGACGGTGTGAGCCCGATGATTACCGACCTTGTGGTGAACGGCGTGAACATCGTCGTCAGCATATACCTCTCCCTCGGATTCACCCTCGGCTCCTTCACGTTTGAGGGCGTTGGCTTCAGCGGCATCGCGTGGGGAACCGTCGTCGCGCAGTACTGCGGGCTGGTCACCGCCGTGGCAATCGTGCTCGGCAAGTTCCGCCGCAGGGTGTTCTCCGGCTACGGCCGGAAGGAGATGAAGGCCGCGTTCCGGGGAGGGGAGACACGCTGCTACTTCACGATGAACGCCGACCTCGTCGTCCGTTCGCTCAGCTTCATCGGCATCTATGTCAGCTTCTCAGTCATCGCCGCGCATTTCGGGGACGTGACCCTGGCAGTCAGCTCGATAATGCTTCAGGTCCTGCTCCTGTTCTCCTACTTCACGGACGGCTTCGCGTACGCAGGAGAGGCGATGAGCGGCAAGTACATCGGGGCAGGCAACCGCCCCGGACTGCGGCTCACCGTCCGCTACACTTTCATCTGGTCAGGCCTCGTGTGCCTGCTGTTCATGGTGTTCTACTACTTCGGCGGCCAATGGATGCTCGAAGTCATGACCAACGACCGTGATGTCATCGCGGGGTGCGCACCATATATGTTCTGGCTCATGGTGATGCCTGCGTTCGGCTGCGTCGCCTTCACATGGGACGGAATTTACATAGGCGCGACGGCGGCCCGTCCCATACGCAACGTCATGCTGCTTTCCACGGCGTCCTTTCTCGCCTCCTACTTCATACTCGCGGCGGTGTTCCGTCCGGACGGTGTCATGGCCGTGCATCTTCTTCTGGCGGCCTATTTCGTGCACCTTGTCGTCCGCTCCGTCGCCCTGACCTTCGACTACCGCCGCACGGTGCTTTCACGGGTTCCGTCGGAAATGACCACGGGTGTGGAAGATAATGATAAAGAGTAGTGTTTTATGGTGTAATACATTGATATATAGACTGATATGGTACAAGAGGATATGGGAATACATCAGGAAATAGAGAGAAAATTTCTCGTCGTCGGCGATGAATACAAGGCGGAGGCGTATGACTCCACGCACATTATTCAGGGGTATATCAGCCGTTCTCCGGGCAGGACTGTCCGGGTGAGGATTCGCGGTGACAGGGGCTATCTGACAATAAAGGGCGGAGGGTCGGCGTCGGGGATGTCCCGGCTTGAGTGGGAAAAGGAAATATCTGTTGATGAAGCGCTTCAGCTCATGCCGCTGTGCGAACCGGGCATCATCGACAAGACCAGATGGCTCGTGAAGGCGGGGAGTCATGTCTTTGAGGTGGATGAGTTCTTCGGCGACAATGAGGGACTTGTCGTCGCGGAAGTCGAACTCGGCAGCGAGGACGAGCAGTTCGGGTGTCCGGAGTGGCTCGGAGAGGAAGTCACCGGTGACAGACGCTACTATAACTCTTCACTGACGAAATGTCCTTACTGCCAATGGGGCTGCGGCAGTGCGGAATGAGGTCTCCTGAAATTTTGTAAAATCTGTAATCTATAAAGACAGAGAGCGATGAGTATCTACAGCTTTTTCAGAATAAGCCGGCCGGCGGCGTCACAGGTGCCGGAGCCGGAGATTGAACCGACCTACAAAAAGGTGCGCCGCGGCACATTCCTCGGCGTGACAATCGGCTACAGTCTCTACTATGTCTGCCGCATGAGCCTCAGCGTGGTGAAGCAGCCTCTGATTGACGGGGGAGTGCTGACGGCGGGGGAACTCGGACTTGTCGGCTCCGGACTGCTGCTGATTTACGCCTTCGGCAAGTTCATCAACGGCTTCATCGCCGACTACTGCAACATCCGCCGCTTCATGGGCACGGGGCTGCTGCTCTCGTCGGTGGTGAACCTCGTCATCGCCCTGCTCGGAATCGGCGTGACCTCGTTCGGAGTGTCTCACGCGACGCTTTTCTTCTCCGCCGTCGTCTTCTGGGGGCTTAACGGCTGGTTCCAGTCCATGGGTCCGGCTCCCGGAGTCATAAGCCTTTCCCGCTGGTTTCCGCAGTCCCGACGGGGAACTTTCTACAGCATATTCTGCACGAGTCCGTACATCGGGGAGTTCATCTCCTTCGTCCTCATCGCCGCCGTCGTCTCCGCATGGGGCTGGGAATGGGGTTTCCTTCTCGCCTCGCTCATCGGCTTCGCGGGTTCGCTGCTCATCTTCCTGACAGTCAGGGACACGCCGGAGAGCTGCGGGCTTCCTTCCGTTCAGAAACTCTCGGGCGAAGAGATGAAACCCGAGGACTCGATGAGGACGCTGAGCCTACAGAAAAGGGTGCTGAGACATCCGGGGATATGGATTATCGCCGCGTCGTCGGCATTCATATATATAACGAAATATGCCATAACGGGCTGGGGCGTGCTGTTCCTCCAGAAGGCCAAGCTCTTCTCGTTAGAGAAGGCTTCGAGCATCATTGCCGTCGCGGCTCTGGTCGGCGGACTGGTCGGGACCGTTTCCGCAGGGTGGATTTCGGACAGGCTGTTCAAGGGGGACAGGATGCGTCCTGCCCTGCTTTCGGGACTTCTCGGAATCGTGATGCTGTCGCTTTTCCTCTTCACCGGGGGCGGGTTCGTGCTGAACACGGTCTATGTCGCGGTCTTCAACTTCGCGATGGGCGAGCTCTACTGCATCGTGGCGGGGCTCATGGCCATAGACATCGTGCCTCGCAAGGCCACCGGAGCCGCTCTCGGGGTGGTCGGCGTTTCGAGCTATGTCGCGGCCGCCGTCCAGGACATCGCGAGCGGCTACCTCATCCAGGAGAACGGAAGCGACTTCACCGCCGTATCAATTTTTTGGATTCTTGCCGCTTTTTTGGCAACTTTGCTGCCGGTTCTGAACTGGAAAAAGATGAAACGCCGTTCGTAGGGCGCATCGGACATGATGCCGTGACTACATGAGGCGGGTGCGCAAATTATTGATAACACATATAATAACACATACATATAATAACAATAGGGGATATGAATATCTTGATTTCAATTGAATACAACACGGTGTGGGGGGATTCCCTCGTGCTGTGTCTCGGCGACAGGGAAATTCCGATGGTCAGTGACGGCATGGGACGATGGTCGGCCAAGGTCGCGCGGGTTTCCGCCGATGCTCTCAATCACTACGGCTTTAAGCTTGTCCGCCGCGACGGCACGCAGCGGCACGAATGGAGGCATCACTCCCTGAATCTTGCCGGGGTGGCGGCCTCGACCTCAATCGTCATCCGTGACCGCTGGCAGGACGCTCCCGAGGACGCTCCGTTCTACTCCTCAGCCTTCACCAAGGGAATATTTTCAAGGGAAAGCACCATTTCTGCCGATTCCCGGGCGGCTGTTCCCGGCGGCTCTTCTCCTGTCATTTCCGGCGGCTCTTCTCCTGTCATTTCCGGCGGCTCTTCCGCTGTCATTCCGAGCGGCTCTTCTCCTGTCATTTCCGGCGGCTCTTCTTCTGTCATTCCGAGCGAAGCCGAGGAATCTTTGCGCGGTAAAGCCCCTGCGCTTTCAAAACCGGCAAAGACCACTCTAATCACTGTCGATGTGCCGGTCATCAGCCGCGACGAGGTTCTCTGCATTGCCGGCAACGGCGAGGGCATGGACGAATGGAAGAGGCTCATCCCTCTGGACGACAGCAACTTCCCTCAGTGGAAGCTCGCCGTAAGCACGGAAGAGGATTTTGAATACAAGTTTGTCATCGCCGACCGGGGGACGCTCGCGATAAAGGAATGGGAAAGCGGCGAGAACCGCATCTGCACGGCGGCCGAGGACAAGTTCACCATACTTGCCGACATCAGCCACCGCTTCGGCCTGCGGAGATGGCGCGGGGCCGGCACTGCGATTCCGGTCTTTTCGCTCCGCAGCGAGGACGACTTCGGGGTGGGCGAGTTCCTTGACCTGAAGAAAATGGTGGATTGGGCGGCGGAGACCGGCCAGTGCATACTCCAGCTCCTTCCGATTAACGACACCACGATGACCGGGACATGGCAGGACTCATATCCCTACAACGCCAACTCCACCTTCGCCCTTCATCCGCAGTTCATCAGCCTCAAGGCCGCCGGGGTCAAGGAAACTCCTGAATACAAGGCATTGCAGGCCGAACTCAACGCGCTGCCGCAGGTTGACTACGAGAGGGTGAACAATGAAAAGACCCGCCTTCTCCGCGAGGCATACTCAAAGACTTTTGCAAGGCTTTCAAAGACGACCGCCTACAAGGCCTTCATCGCAGCAAACCGCCTTTGGCTTGAGCCGTATGCCGCCTTCTGCGCCCTCCGGGACAGCTTCGGGACGGCGGACTTCAGCAAATGGAAGGGATATGCGAAATACTCTGCGGCCAAAATTGAGAAATACTGCGCCGAACACCGCGCCGAAGTGGATTTCCACTGCTTCGTCCAGTTCCACCTCGACAGGCAGCTCACCGAGGTTCGCGAATATGCCCACTCGAAGGGTGTCGTGCTCAAGGGCGACCTTCCGATAGGCATCTCCCGCACCAGCGCCGACGCGTGGCAGTACCCGAACCTGTTCAACATGGACGAGTCCGCAGGGGCGCCGCCTGACGCATTTGCGGCAGACGGCCAGAACTGGGGATTCCCGACCTACAACTGGGACGAGATGGCGAAGGACGGCTTCGCGTGGTGGAAGGCGAGGCTCAGGAAGATGTCGGAATATTTCGACGCCTTCAGGATTGACCACATACTCGGCTTCTTCCGCATCTGGGAGATTCCGCTCAAATACAACAGCGGTCTGCTCGGCCATTTCTACCCTGCGCTTCCGTACCCTGCCGAGGAGCTTGCCTTCGACGGATTCGACGTGGCTTCAGGGGCGTTCGTGACTGCTCCGGCCGACGACCCTACTGATGTCCTCTTCGTCGAGGACCCGGTGATGAAGGGCTATTGGCACCCGAGAATCGGGGCGCAGAACACCGCCTCCTACCGCAGACTCGACCCGCATCTCCAGCGGACTTTCAACCGCCTGCACGACGACTTCTTCTACCGCCGCCACAACGACTTCTGGCGCGAGTCGGCCATGCGCAAGCTCCCGTCCCTGCTTCATGCCACCGATATGCTGGCCTGCGGCGAGGATCTCGGGATGATTCCGGACTGCGTGGCCTCCGTGATGTCGGAGCTGAAGATTCTCTCGCTTGAAATCCAGAGAATGCCGAAGAGCACGAGCGTGGAGTTCGGAAACCCTAAGCACTACCCATACCTCTGTGTCTGCACCACCTCCACCCACGACATGAACCCTATCCGCGCATGGTGGGAGGAGGACAGGGAGGTCTCCGCCCGGTTCTATCACCTGAACTTCGGCGGCGAGGCTCCGTATTTCTGCGAGCCGTGGCTCTGCCGCCACATTGTCGGCGAGCATCTCGACTCTCCGGCGATGCTGACCATCCTTCCGCTTCAGGACTGGCTCTCGATTGACGCCAATCTCCGTCTCCCCGACCCGAACGCCGAGCGCATCAACATTCCCGCCGTCAGCCGCCACTACTGGCGCTACCGTATGCACCTCACCCTCGAAAGCCTCCTCACTCAGCAGGCCTTCAACACCGAGGTAGCCACTTTAATAAGCAATTCAGGCAGATAGCCAGGACATAAAATCATCGACCCGTGCCCTTGACACGGTCATCTCGAAGCCGGCGGGCGGTTCTGAAATTATGAGGAGCCGCCCGCTTGCTTGTTTTACGATGCTCTGAATCGCCTTCACCGAGATGATGCAGCTGCGCGATATGCGGAAGAACGTCTTCTCCGGCAGTTCATCCGCTATGATGTCGAGCGAGGAGTCGACGATGTATTTCCGGCCGGTGAACGTGCAGAGAAAATTGCTCTTCTCCTCCGAACAGAAATAGGCGATGTCCTCCACCTTCACGGGAACGATGCGGTCGTTGAGCCTCACGATGAACCTTTCCCTGTGCCTCCCCTCATCGACCGCCCTCAGCACCGAGCCGAAGTCGGCCGGAACGCCTCCGCTCCTGAGAACCCTGCTCACGGCCCTGTCGAGGTCGGCGGGACTGACAGGCTTGAGGAGATAGTCGAGCGAGCCGGCCTCGAAGGCCTTTATGGCATAGCTGTCGTAGGCCGTGGTCATAATGACCTTCGCCGTAATCTGCACCTGTCTGAAAATCTCGAAGCAGTTGCCGTCGGAAAGTTCCACGTCCATGAAAATCACGTCCGCCCCATTGTCCGGCATCCATCCGCCGTGCATCCCGGCCCCGTTCGCCGAATGCTCGTTCAGCCACTGCACCGTCTCCGCCACGGAGCCCGTGCACCCGACAACCCTCATCTGCGGATACCTGCTCTCAAGAGTCCTCGCCAGCGCCTTCCTCGCCATCACCTCATCCTCGACTATCAGTACTTTCATATTATCGTAATTCTTTTCAAATCAAACTGTAATAACCGGAGGCCATTCCCTCTGTCATAACCGGATCTCTTCGGGACGGCATATCAGCGGCAGCCTCACGATGTATTCCGTCCCCGTCTTCTCAATCAGAACCTCCCCGCCGCCAAGGTCGCTGTACTGCTGTCGTATGTATTTCTGTCCCACCCCGGTAGAAGGTGCCTTCGACGCTCTGGGAATCAGCGTATTCCTCACTTCAAGACCGCCGGCAACCGAACGCAGCACGATTTTCAGCGGCCGCGCCTCCGACACCGCATTGTGCTTGAACGCATTTTCCACAAGCATCTGCACCGCGCACGGCGGCACCGTCTTCTTCAGGTCGTCCGAGCCTATTTCTTCCGTCACCTCAAAGCCCTTGGGAAACCGCGTCCTCATCAGGTCTATGAAGGCATCCACGAACTCCATCTCGCTGCCCAGCGGCACGAGCCTCTCCTCCTCGTTGCGAATCATATAGCGGTACAGCCCCGCCAGCTTGTGGATGAACTCGCTTGCCTCCTCAGTCTGCCCGTCAAGCACAAGGGAGTCGAGCACGTTGAGGGAATTGAACAGGAAATGCGGATTCACCTGCTGCTTGAGCTTCTCGTAGCGGAACTGCGCGTAGTGCCGCTTCTCCTTTTCCGTCCGCATGGCCTGCTGGACCTCGATGGAATGGTTCGCGAGATAGATTATGCAGTAGGCCGAGATGTCCGTGACGAGGCACAGCACGCAGAGCTGGATGAAGTCCGTCGATGTGTCCGGCTGAATCACGCAGTCCGGCGAGAGGCAGACGATGTACGCGACCATCTGCGAGGTGATGAGCAGGAATAGAATGAATATGAACCAGAAGCATTTCCGTCCCACTCCGTCGATTATCCGCCTGCGGAAGCGTATGAATATGATGTTGACGCAGATGAGCGTGATGATTACCGCCGAATTTGACAGAATCATGGACAGGATTTCGAGCGTGCTCCACGGGTTTCTGCCGGACGACGAGAACACGAAAATCAGAAGACGGAGGAGGAATATGAACAGGAAGGCGAACACGAGTATTCGTATCCGCGTTCCGGGGATTCCGTGCCTTTCCGGACCTCCGTGCGGGAATGCCTTCGTGAGTGCGGCCGTGCCCCATCCGAGTATCACCGTCGTGAGGAACGTGACGAGCGAGCTCACCGCCACCGGGTCATGCAGCACCTTTCCCAGCAGCACGCCTCCTTCGGTTCCGATGAGAAATCCCGCGACGTTCACGACAATCACGCAGGCGGCCGTGATTTCGATGTTGAGGCTGCGGCGCAGGCACAGCACCACGGTCATCGCCATGGTGAGCAGGGTCAGCGTGAGCTCGTCGCTGACTCCGAAATTTCCGAGCATATAGGCCACTGCGGCGTGCGCAAGTGCAAATGCCGCGACAATCAGTCCGTTTATCTTAGTGTCTTTCTTCATTTCTGTCGCTTAAAGATCTCTCACTGCGTTCGAGATGACAGCTTCCTTGTGGTGGTCAGTAAGCGTTTCCGCGATTACTCAGTATCAGTAAGCGTTTCCGCTAATGCTTGGTAAATGTTTCCGCGCTTGACTTAATGCCTGCAAGTTAGGAAAAATCCGTGAATATCGTTTCATTCGTCGCCGAAAACTTGCCGTTCGTCCGCATATATCGCCCGTTCGTCAGCGGATATACCATATTATATTTATAAAATTCATATATTCGCATCAGTTAATGACACAATTATAACAAAAACACGAAAATCGTTTAACGATTGTAACGACATAAACTGACCACGGAATGAAATCGTCCAAACCAAAATTGTCCTTTTGGCAGATCTGGAACCTCAGCTTCGGCTTCATGGGCGTCCAGATCGGATACTCGCTTCAGAACTCCAACACATCGACCATACTCCAGTCCTTCGGCGCGGACCTCGGCTCGCTCAGCTACTTCTGGCTCGCGGCCCCCATTGCCGGGCTCATCGTGCAGCCGATAGTCGGCATGTTCTCCGACAAGACATGGACGAGGCTCGGCAGGCGCATCCCGTTCATACTTGCGGGCGCGATAATCTCGGCGCTCGCCCTCGTGCTCATGCCGAACTGCCCGAAGCTGCTTGCCTTCGCCCCGCTTGCGATGGGGGCGCTCATCTTCCTCTTCATGGACCTTTCCTTCAACGTCACGATGCAGCCGTTCAGGGCGCTCGTCACGGATATGCTCGATGATAGTCAGAAAACCGAAGGATTTGTGGTTCAGACACTTCTGATTAACCTCGGAGCCGTCGTGGGGGCGCTTCTCCCTCTTGTCATGACATGGTGCGGGGTCAGCGACACGGCCGAGGAGGGTCATGTCTCCGACCACATCGCGTACTCATACTACCTGGGGGGGGCAATACTGTTAGCCTCCGTCCTTGTAACATCATTTAAGGTCAAGGAATATCCTCCTAAGGAATTCGCTCTCTATAACGGGACTTCAGACAGTTCGGAAAGCCCCCGGACAGTCGGCGAACAGGCCGCTTCGACAGTTTCCTCCGACGCTGTTGCAGACAGGACTGCCCAAACTGCTTCCGAGGCGGCTGCCGCCGCTCCCAAGACCGGTTTCATTCAGCTTCTCAAGGGCACGCCCAAGGTGATGCTCCAGCTCGGCGTGACGCAGTTCTTCTCATGGGCGGCGCTGTTCCTCATGTGGAACTACCTCAAGCCGGCAATCACCGGGGTCGTCACGGACAATTCCGGCGCGGTTCTCGCCGAAGGCGCCACGGCCACGTGGGTCGGC
Organism: uncultured Bacteroidales bacterium; assembly: GCA_934725015.1. Lineage (GTDB taxonomy): Bacteria > Bacteroidota > Bacteroidia > Bacteroidales > UBA932 > Cryptobacteroides. Next base: position 24,038 of record CAKVAS010000022.1, on the reverse strand, counting down.
GTCCTCAACGCCGTCTATCCCGTTCCGGCCTGCATCATAGCCCTGTTCATGACGCAGATTGCCAACCGCTACGGCAACAAGACCGTCTATGCGGCCACCCTCGCCTGCGGCGCGCTCGGCTTCCTCGGGCTTTCGCTGCTCCATAACCAGTACCTCCTGATGCTCCCTATGGTCGGCATCGGAATCGCGTGGGCCGGCATACTCGCGATGCCCTATTCAATACTTTCCCGTGCGATTGACGCGAACAGCGCCGGGGCATACATGGGAATCTTCAACTTCACGATTGTCATCCCGCAGATTTGCATGGGACTTCTCGGCGGGGTCATAGTCAAGTACGTCTTTGGCGGCAATGCCGTCGCCATGCTCGCCCTCGCCGGAGCGCTGATGCTCTGCGCGGCCGTCAGCGTGGCGTTCATCAGGGACAGGCGCGACGGCGGGGAGACAGATATGAACTAATCATAAAAACAGATACAATGAAACGTATAATCATGGTTTTGGCAGGCCTCGCCTCCGCGCTCTCGCTCTCGGCCCAGACGGGCTTTGAGGTGAAGGGCGTCGTGACCGACGCGACCGGTCCTGTCATAGGCGCCACTGTCATCGAACAGGGCACGTCCAACGGCGTTTCCACCGGAGTTGACGGAGACTACGCGCTCACCGTCGCATCTGCGGAGACCATCGTCGAATTCAGCTGCATGGGCTACACCACCGTGACCTTCAAGGCGTCCGAGGTGCCGGCGACCGTCGTTCTGAAGGAGGACAGCGTCTTCCTCGAAGAGGCCGTCGCAATCGGCTACGGCTCCCAGAAGAAGAAGGAAGTCACCGGTTCCGTCGCCTCCGTCAAGGCAGAGGACTTCAACGCCGGCGTGAAGACCAGCCCGATAGGACTTCTTCAGGGCAAGGTTGCCGGGCTTAACATCAGCCGCACTACCAGCGACCCGACCAGCACAGGCTTCAACGTGCAGATTCGAGGCTTCTCAACTCTCGACAAGGGTGCCGGAACGTCCCCGCTCTACATCGTTGACGGCGTTCCTGTCAGCAGCATCGACAACATCTCCCCTGACGAGATTGCCTCCATGGACGTTCTCAAGGACGGTTCGGCGGCTGCGATTTACGGAACCAGAGGTACCAACGGCGTGATTATCATCACCACCAAGCGCGGCGACAACTTCAGCGAGAAGGCCGTGACCCGTGTCGAGTATTCCGGATATGCTTCCGTCTCAATGCGCAACGGTAAGACCGGCATGGCCACGCCGGAGGAGTTCGTTAACCTTTCGGAGATTTCCGGCGGCAAGATTACCCCGACCGTGCTCACCGACGAGAACGGCAACCCATATCAGACCGACTGGATGGCCGAAATCACGAGAAAGGCGGCGTTCACGCATAACCACAACCTTGCTGTCACGGGTTCTTCAAGCAAGTTCAGCTACCGCGCATCCGTGAACTACAAGGACGCCCAGGGAATCGCCCGCAACAACGAGAGGAACGAAATCATAGCCAAGATTGCGGCGTCGCAGAAGGCTCTCAGGGGCTGGCTTGACCTCAACTACGACTTCTCCTATATGCACTACCGCAACGACTACTTCTGCGGCGACTTCAAGCAGGCGGCGATTCTCAACCCTACCATCCCGATTTACGACCCGACCACGGTCTCAGGCTACTACAAACCGCAGGGAACCGGCGTGAGCAACCCTGTAGAGAACATGAACCAGAAGGAGTCCTACCAGACCGGAAACTATTTCCGAGGCTCCCTCAAGGCCACTCTGAACATCCTTCCGGTCGAGGGTCTCAAGATTAACGCCTTCGGAGCCTTCGAGGAGGGCGACAACGCGAGCTACTGGGCCAACAAGCAGATAACCACAGACGTGGATGCTTCCGGCAAGGCGGGCAGGAGCACGGACAGGAACTTCAACAGGCTCTTCGAGGTTACGGCGGACTATGCCCACAGCTTCGGCAGGCACAACATCGCGGCCGTGGCCGGATTCTCCTACCAGAACTTCCTCTATGACGAGATGTCGGTGGAGAACAAGGGCTTCCCGACCGAGGCCATGAAGTACTATCAGATCGGCAACGGCGACGCGACCAAGACCTACCTCAAGGCAAGCTCGTCCCGCAACTCCAACACTCTCGCCGCCTTCTTCGCGAGGGCGAACTACAACTACTCCGACAAGTATCTCGCCTCAGTTTCAATCCGCCGCGAGGGTTCCTCACGCTTCGGCGCGAACAACAAGTGGGGATGGTTCCCGGCAGTCAGCCTCGGCTGGCGCATCACCGGAGAGGACTTCATGCAGGGCGTGAAGGGAGTCAATGACCTGAAGCTCCGTCTCGGATTCGGCGTCACCGGCAACAACCTCGGCTCTGACCTCCGCTCGGTGGCCATGCTCTCCAACAACGGAACATTCTGGTACAACGGCAAGTATGTCTATACCTACGGCGTCGCGCAGAACGTGAACCCTGACCTCCGCTGGGAGAAGAAATACGAGTACAACCTCGGTCTGGACTTCGCCTTCCTTGACAACCGTCTCTACGGAAGCTTCGACGCCTATTTCCGTCAGACCCGCGACCTTCTCTGGGACTATGAGGTGCCTACCCCTCCGTATCAGTACCACACCCTCCTCGCCAATGCCGGACAGATGGACAGCTACGGCGTCGAGCTCGCGGTAAGCGGTGTCCCGGTAAAGACAAAGGACTGGACATGGACCACCACGCCGACGGTTTCGTGGAACCACAACGTCATCACCAGGCTTTCCGACCCGTCAAAGGGCTTCAACTATAAGGAGACGACCTCCGGCAGCGTCGGCGAGAACGGAATCATGAACACCAACACGCAGATTCTCGTCGAGGGCCAGTCCGTGGGCGCGTTCTACGGCTACAAGTTCCTCGGAATCAAGGACGGGACATGGTACTACTCAACTCCGGCCGGCGGAGTCGTCGATGGGGCCGGAGCCGCCGAGGGCTACCGTCAGGTAATCGGGAACGCCCAGCCCTGGTTCACCTTCGGATGGAACAACTCCGTGAGATACAAGAACTTCGACTTCTCCATCTTCCTTCGCGGCGTGGTCGGCAACAAGATTCTCAACCTCACCCGCTGGGCTTACGGCCCGAGGGCGATGGCCGCCGACAACATCTTCATGAAGGACGTGAAGGCAAAGGACGGGGTCGTCTATGCCAACAAGGAGCAGTTCTCCGACTACTACCTTGAGAACGGTTCCTACCTCAAGATTGACAACCTCACGATAGGCTACAGCTTCAGGTTCAGGGAGACGAGCCTCATCGACAACCTGCGCGTCTATGTCACCGGACAGAACCTCGCGACGCTTACCGCCTACAGCGGACAGGATCCGGAGGTGAACACCACGAGCGTGTGGAGTTCCGGCATCGACTACTGTGATTTCTATCCGACCGTGGCCACGGTGCTCCTCGGAGTTAACATATCATTCAAATAGTAACGGAAGATGAAAAAGATTATATATTCACTTGCAGCGGCACTCCTCGCGCTCTCGTCCTGCAATATGCTCGATGAGGTGAACTACGGCAACCCTACCGTGGAGGACATGATGACCAACGAGGAAAACGTCGTGATGCTCGTCGGGCAGATTTATGCCAATGTGAAATACACCCATGACCACTGGGGCTACTGGGGACTTGTCACGACCACTGCCGACGAGGGACTCTGCGTTCCGAGAAACGGCGGAAACGACTGGAACGACGGCGGCTATTGGCTCAGGCAGAACACTCATGCGTGGGACCACAGGGGCGACGCCATCAAGGAGGTCTGGAACATAACCGTCAACGGGGCCGTGCTCTGCAACCAGATTATCAGCACTCTGAACAGCTACAAGTCCTCCATGAGCGAGGCTGTCTATGCCCAGTATCTCGGCGAGGTCGAGGTCATGCGCAGCTACTATTTCTACCAGCTCTTCGACTGCTTCGGCCGCATCCCTTACACCGAGAAGTTCGAGGAGGCCACCGGCCCGCTTCAGGATCCTCAGGACGTGTGGTCGCATCTTGTCGCCACGCTTGAGAGGAACGCCCCGAACATGGCCGTCGTGAATGACGCCAACCGTGCGGCTAACTACGGGCGCACGACCCAGGGCTTCGCGTATGCTCTTCTCGCCCGTCTCTACCTCAACGCCGAGGGCTTCGGATGCACGATGGACAATGTGTTCAGGAATGTGGAGAAGCCCGAGCAGTTCAGCGGCTCTTTCTACGACAACTGCGTGCGCTGCTGCGACGCCGTCATAAATTCGGGCTCATATTCAATTGAGAAGGACTATTTCCACAATTTCGCCCTTTTCAACGAGGACAGCAAAGAGGCGATATTCTCCATCGTCGAGAACGGACTCACCGACGACGAGCACGACTACAGCAAGGTCAAGAACAAGCTCCGCATACCGTACAACACCCACCACTACGGCATCCAGTACTACTACGGCACCGTCCTCGACACATGGAACGGCTTCTGCGCACGTCCTTCCTTCCTCGACCTCTTCAAGTCGAAGACCGCCCCGACCGTGAGCGAGAGCGACCTTTTCGACAACACCAAGATGAAGGGCTACTACAACTCCGACCTCCGCGGCCCGGGCACAGAGCTTCAGGGCACTTCCAACACGAAGAACTGGGGCTGGTTCGTCGGACAGGTCAACAAGAAGGGCTCGACCACTGAACTCTATCTGGACGAGGACGTGGTTGACGCTGATAATCCTAAGGGTACGCCGACCGTGCTTCATGTCGGCGTGTCAAGCCTCACGAACGCCCACAACTTCGACGGCGCTCGTCTGAACAAGTGGGAACTTGACAAGACCGGAACCTACAAGTACTGCGAGAACGACTTCCACATCTTCCGTTATGCCGACGTGCTCTGGATGAAGATTGAGGCGGTGCTCCGGGGAGGCGCGGGCTCGGTTTCATCAGTGACCTCAAGCGCTGATTTCAAGACCCTCATGGCAAGGAGCTTCGCCTACGACTCGAATCCGGAGCAGGCCTTCAGGGACGCTTACGGCGACGTTGATTCATGGACGCTCGACGATGTCCTTGCGGAGCGCGGGCGCGAGTTCACATGGGAGATGGTCCGCAGGCGCGACCTCATCCGCTACGGCAAGTACAACGACATCCAGTATGTCACCGCCAAGGAAGAGGTGCGCAAGTGGTTCCCGATTCCGTATTCCGTGCTCGAAAAGTCTCTGATTGACAAGACCACCGGCCAGAAAATATGGACTCAGACTCCGGGATATGAGAACCTGTAGAATCATGAAAATATAAAGATTCAATATACAAACTTTAATAACACATTTTAACACACAGGATTATGAAAAGATTTTTCTATGCGATCGCAGCCATGTCACTGCTTGTGACGGCCGCTTCCTGCAACAAGGACAAGGGCGGGCTTAACCTCGACGATGTAGTCCTTGACGGATTCTATGTCTATGGCGAAGCCACGGGCTCTGACAAGGTGGAGTCAAAGAACTCCATGGCCGCAGGCTCGAACGAGGTTGACAAGACCGCACGTTCAGGTATGTTCGAGAAGTACATCTACCTTCAGGGCGGAAAGGAATTCGCTCTCATCGAGAACAGTGCCGGAAACAAGAAGTTCTATGGCGCTAACCTCACCGAGGTGAACTACGGCTACGACGAGAACGACCCGAACTGCAAGAATTTCGCTGACAACCCTAACATGAAGATTCTTCAGGGACAGCTCATCATCGGCGAGAGTGCTCCTAAGATGCAGGTAAAGGAAACGGGCCTCTACCACATCGTGCTTGACAACAACAAGAACGGTGACCTCGCGCAGGGTGCTCAGATTATCGTCCACAAGGCTGACTTCGGCGTTCGCGGAGGCTGCAACGGCTGGGGCTTCACGGAAGGTGAGCAGACTGTCGGCAATGACGGGACAATCACATTCACATGGAATGACATGGATTTCCCGGCAAAGGGCGAGTTCAAGTTCGCTTCATGCCACGGCTGGAAAATCAATCTTGATGCAGACGGTATCGTCAAGGCGGAAATCAGCCTCGGAGTCACTGACGGCAAGCTCTCAAACACCGGAGGCAACATTTCTGTAGGCGAGAAGGCCGGTCTCTACAAGCTCGTTCTTACTTACAAGCCGGCTGCCGGAGCCGTTGCCGATTCATTCTCTTACAGCGTTACGCTTACTCAGGAGTCAAGCCTTCCGGAGGCCTGCTACCTCATCGGTGACGGCATCAACGGCTGGACTTTCCCAGGCGACGCTGTCGCAATGATTCCTGCTCACTCCGAGCCGGGTGCATTCTGGGCAATCCGCTACCTTGAGGCAAAGGGCACCGCTCAGAACGAAAAGGGCGAAAGCTACAACATAAACGGTTTCAAGTTCTCTCAGATTAACACTGACTGGGGCAAGGACTTCACCGGACTTGGAACTGACACGGGCTACACCGTCGATGGCGGCAACTGTTTCGTCGATGAAGCGGGCCTCTATATGATTGAGGTTGACTACAAGAACAATGTCGTGACCGTTTCAAAGGCAGAGGTCTATGGCATGGGACCGGCATTCGGCGGCAGCTGGGACGAAGGCGCTAACGCATTCAAGGTAGAAGGAAAGACATTCACGGCAGCCGTGACGGCCTCAACTGCATCTGACAAGGAAAACGGCATCCGTATGTATGCGAAGTCAACCTTTGCCGCTGCGGCCGGAAACTGGTGGCATCGCGAGTTCAACATCTATGACGGCAAGATTAAGTATCGTGCCGCAGGCGGAGACCTTGAAAGAGTGGATGTAAACGCCGGACAGACCGTCACCCTCGACTTCAACGCGGGGACAGGTTCAATCAAATAGTTTTGTCTGAACTGTAAATTATTATCGACCGGCGGCTCCTGATCGGGCCGCCGGCTGCAAATGTGAGAGATAATGAACAAGAACATCCTTTTCTCCGCAGCGGCCGCGCTCGCCCTGCTCTTTTCCTGCACTCCGCCGGAGAACCCGTCACAGGAGCCTGATACTCCGTCGTTTGACATCGAAAAGCTTCAGCCTGGGCTGTCCTCCGACCCGCTGACCCCGTCGGCCGACGAGGCCTGCACGCTCTACTACAAGGCCGGCGGCAGCTTCCCTTTCGCGGGCTACGCCGGTGAACTTTACGCCCACATCGGGATTGTGAACCTCGAATGGGAGCACGTTCAGGCTGAATGGACTGTGAACACCGAAAAGTGCCGCTGGCAGCGGACCGGGGTCGAGAACGTGTGGAAGCTTCCGCTTGAGCCTTCGGTGCGCGGGTGGTTCGGCGCAGGGGACGACGAGGCCGTGACGAAAATCGGAGTCGTGGTCCGCAATGCCGACGGCTCGAAGCAGACCGCCGACCTTTTCTGCAAGGTCTCCGACAGCGGCAAGGGTTTCGTTCCGGCGGCCGTGACCGAGGAGGCCCTGCCTTCCGGCGCGGGCACGGGAATCAATGTCGTCGGCAACAGCACGGTCACGCTCGTGCTCTATGACCGGGACAAGAACGGGGAGCATCACGCCCACAGTTTCATTGTCGGTGACTTCAACGGCTGGAAGCTTTCCAACGACTGGCAGATGAAACGCGATGAGGCGGCGGGATGCTGGTGGCTTACTCTCGATGGGTTGACTCCGGGCAAGGAGTACCGCTTCCAGTACCATCTTATTGACTCGGAGGGCGAAGCGCTCCGCATTTCGGACCCATATTCCGAAATCATCTACAGCAGCGACGACAAATGGATTTCCTCATCGACATATCCCGACCTTCCGTCCTATCCTTCGGGAGCCTCGGGTCTCGTGTCGGCTTTCAGCACCTCGCGGCCGGAGTATGAATGGAAAGTCACGGACTATGAGATTGAGGACAGGGACGACCTCGTGATATATGAGCTTCATCTCCGGGATTTCAGCGCCACCCATGACCTTTCCGGCGCCGAGCAGAGGCTTGACTATCTTGCGGAACTCGGGGTGAACGCCATCGAACTGATGCCTGTCCAGGAATTTGACGGAAACGACAGCTGGGGATATAATCCATGTTCATATTTCGCCCTCGACAAGGCATACGGCACCCGCGAGCACTACAAGGCGTTCATCGACGGGTGTCACAGCCGGGGAATGGCGGTGATTCTCGACGTCGTGTATAATCATGCCACCGGGGCGCATCCGATGGCGAAGATGTACTGGGACTCCGCCGCCAACAAGACTGCGGCGAACAATCCGTGGTTCAATGTCGATGCACCGCATCCGTATTCTGTATTTCATGACTGGAACCATGAGAACGAGATGGTGCGCGAACACGTGAAGCGGAGCCTGCGCTATCTTCTTGAGGAGTACAGGTTCGACGGCTTCCGCTTCGACCTCACCAAGGGATTTACCCAGCGCAGGTCAACGGAGAGTTCTGCGGCGAACTATGACGCTTCGCGGGTGAAGATTCTGAAGGACTATGCTTCTGCGGTGTTCGCGGCAAACCCGAATGCCGTGGTGATTTTCGAGCATTTCTGCGACATCAGGGAGGAACAGGAACTTGGCGAAGCCGGAGTGAAGCTCTGGCGGAATATGAACGGAGCCTATTGTCAGACGGCGATGGGCTGGCTCAAGGACGGGGACGACCTTTCCGAGATGTGGACGGGAAATGCGGCGATGCCGTTCGGCTCGCTTGTCGGCTTCATGGAGAGCCACGACGAGGAAAGGACTGCCTACAAGTCGCTCAAGTGGGGCAACGGGATTGCTTCCGACCTTGCGGCGAGGATGAAGCGGGAAGAACTCAATGCGGCCTTTTCCCTTCTTGTTCCCGGACCGAAGATGCTCTGGCAGTTCGAGGAACTCGGCTACGACGTTTCCATCGAGGAGAACGGCCGCACCGGAGCGAAACCGCTGCACTGGGACTATCTCGATGTTCCGGAGCGCAGGGCTCTGCACGATGTCTATGCCACCCTGCTCGCGTTCAGACGTGACAATCCTCGCTTTTTCGACTTTGGCGCCAGATTCGACTGGTCTGTCGGCAGCGGCGCGGAGCTTAGGACGATGACCTGCAGGGCGGAGGATTCGCGCTCCTTTGTCGTTGTCGGCAACTTCGGGGTCACGGATGTTGCAGCGGCCGATGTCCGGCTCCCGTCCGGAGGCACATGGTACGACCGTTTCGGCGGCACGCAGCTGACGACCGGTTCCGACAATGTCCTCGTCACCCCTCTCAAGGCGGGCGAGTTCAGGCTTCTGACAAACTTTTAGTAACGCACAAAGATTTCTCACTTCGTTCGAAATGACAGAAAGCCCGACAGCATTCCCATTACCCTGCATTCCGAGCGGTATTGCCCTTGAAGTTCCCCCCCCCGGTCATTCCTAATGGTATTGACCTTGGAGTTACTCCTGTCATTCCGAGCGGTATTGCCCTTGAAGTCCCTCCGGTCATTCCTAATGGTATTGCCCTTGAAGTCCCTCCGGTCATTCCTAATGGTATTGACCTTGAAGTTACTCCTGTCATTCCGAGCGATATTGCCCTTGAAGTTCCCCCTGTCATTCCGAGCGGTATTGCCCTTGAAGTTACTCCTGTCATTCCTAATGGTATTGCCCTTGAAGTTACTCCTGTCATTCCTAATGGTATTGCCCTTGAAGTTACTCCTGTCATTCCTAATGGTATTGCCCTTGAAGTTCCCCCGGTCATTCCTAATGGTATTGACCTTGGAGTTACTCCTGTCATTCCGAGCGGAACGAAGTGAAGCCGAGGAATCTTTAATGCTGAATGATAATTTATTGAATATGAAAAAGATATATCTTGCAATCACAGCCCTTCTTCTCGCGGTCTCCTGCACCGAAAAGACTCCGCACGCACGGTGGACCTACGACACCGTAGTCTATGAGATGAATGTCCGCCAATACACTCCGGATGGCACTTTCGCCGCCGCTCAGGCACAGCTTCCGCGTCTTGAAAGGCTCGGAGTCGATGTCATCTGGCTCATGCCGATTTATCCCATAGGCGAGAAGGAGCGCAAGGGTACGCTCGGTTCCTACTACGCGGTGAAGGACTACTGCGCGGTGAACCCGGAGTTCGGAACGATGGAGGACTTCGAGTCTTTCCTTGCCGCCGCCAAGGCACGCGGCTTCAGGGTCATTCTCGACTGGGTGGCCAACCACACCTCTCCGGATGCCGTGTGGACAGAAAGCGAGCCTGCGGACTGGTATGAGAGGGATTCGCTCGGCAACACCGTCGTGCAGTACGACTGGACCGACATAGCCGCGCTGAACTATGACAATCCGGCAGTGTGGGACGCGCAGGAAAAGGCCATGCGCTTCTGGATGGAAAAGGGCGTGGACGGATTCCGCTGCGACATGGCCTGTGAGGTGCCGTTCGAGTTCTGGTCCAAGACGATTTCATCCCTCCGCGCCGACTGGCCTCAGATGTATATGCTCGCCGAGGGGGAGGACCCGCAGCTTCACCGCTCGGGATTCGACGCCTCTTATGCCTGGGAACTGCATCATCTGCTGAACGACATCGCGCAGGGGCGAAAGAACATCCCGGAACTGCTCGGCTACATCGGGAGGGACGCTCAAAACTATCCTGCGGAGGCGTTTCGCCTGATGTTCACCTCCAACCATGACGAGAACTCATGGGCTGGCACCGAGTTCGAGCGCATGGGCGGGGCTGCCGAGGTGATGGCCGTGCTGACATTCACGCTTCCGAACGGGCAGCCTCTGATTTATACCGGGCAGGAGATGGGCTGGAACCACCGTTTCCAGTTCTTTGAAAAAGACCCGATTCCGGCGTGGGAGGAAAATGACTTCACCGCGTTCTATCAGAACATGATACGCTTCCGCCACGACCATCCGGCTCTACGTGCGGGCGAAAGGGGCGGACGCTTCGAGGTGGTTTCCACACAGGACAGCACGCTCGTTTTCCGGCGCGTGCTGCCGGATGACACGGTGACCGTTACAGCTGAGTTAAAATCTCCGTGGTCTTGGAGCATTGATGCCCAATAAAAAGCGGATTGCTGCGTTACACTCCTTGCGCGCCGTCTTTTTATTGAACGGCAACTTCGAGTATTTTGAATGATTGTTTTAATTTTGCAAAAAATGAAAAGAATATTTTGGATTATGACGGCAATTATGCTGAGTTCGTGTGCGGGAAACGGAGAGTTTGTGCCGGAGTCGGTGGCGGACGCTTCCGATGCGCAGGTGAGCAGGGTCGAGCCGCTTTCGTGGTGGGTCGGGATGAACACTCCGCTCCAGCTGATGGTGCACGGGGACGGGATTTCGGAATATGAGGTCGCGTTCGAAGGCGCGGAGGGCGTGAGGATTCGCGGGGTGCATAAGGCCGACAGCCCGAACTATCTTTTCATCGACGTAGCCATATCCCCGAACGCGAAGGCTGGGACATATTACCTCGTTTTCTCCAAGGACGGCGAAAGTTTCAAAAGGGCATATGAGATAGGGGAGAGGGCGGAAGGCTCGGTACAGCGCGGAAGTTTTTCGAGCGTGGATATGATATATCTCATTATGCCTGACCGATTTGCGAACGGCGACCCGTCGAACGACTCCACTCCCGACACCGCCGACAAGGCTGACCGCAGCGAGTTCTTCGGACGGCACGGAGGCGACATTCAGGGAATAATCGACCATCTGGACTACATCAGCGAACTCGGAGCGACGGCAATATGGCCGACTCCGCTTCTTGAAGACAACGCCCCTCACGAGTCCTACCACGGCTATGCGGCTTCCGACTACTACCGCATTGATCCGCGCTTCGGCAGCAACGAACTCTACCGCGAATTTGTCGCCAAGGCGCACGGGAAGGGGCTGAAAGTGATAATGGACATAGTGACGAACCACTGCGGAACGTCTCACTGGTGGATGGCCGACCTGCCGTTTGAGGACTGGATTCATCAGTTCCCGGAATACACCGGAACCAATGTCTGCTTCTCCACGAACATGGACCCGAACGCTTCTAAAAAAGACCTTGAGATTCAGGAGAGCGGGTGGTTCGTTCCGTCGATGCCGGACATGAACCTTGACAACCCGTTTGTGCTCAACTACTTCATACAGTGGGCGGTATGGTGGGCGGAATATTCCGGACTTGACGGATTCAGAGTCGATACCTATCCTTATAACGAGAAGGAGCCGATGTCCCGCTGGTGCAGGGCGATTACTGATGAATATCCTCACTTCAACATAGTCGGCGAGTGCTGGACTTCCTCAATCCCGCAGCTGGCCTACTGGCAGAAGGACGCGCCGAACCGTGACGGGTTTAATTCCAACCTTCCGGCGGTGATGGACTTTCCATTGCATGACGCACTGCGCACGGGACTGAACGAGGGCGCGGGCTGGGGCTGCGGAATGACGAGGATTTACGAGGTGCTTTCGCATGATTTCCTCTATGCCGACGTGAACAACCTGCTGATTTTCGCCGGAAATCACGACACGGACCGCATCGGCGATGTTGTCGGGAAGAATCCCAAGAAGCTCAAGCTTGCCATGACACTGATGGCCACCATGCGCGGAATCCCGCAGGTCTTTGCCGGAGACGAACTGATGATGGTCTCCGCCGACCGCTCGCAGGGGCACGGCGGGCTCCGGGTGGATTTCCCGGGAGGCTGGCCGGGGGATAAGATGAACCTCTTCACTCATGAGGGCAGGGAGGCGCAGCGCCTTAACACCGACGGCAGACCGGTCTATCCGGGTCAGGCCGCCGAGCTGTTCGACTATGTGAGCCGCCTGTTCCACTGGCGAAAGACAGCCGAGGTCATCCACACCGGACGGACCCTCCATTTCATCACCCGTGACAACACCTACGCCTTCTTCCGCTACAACGACTCCGCCGCCGTCTTTGTCTTCATCAACAATTCCGACACGACGAAGACAGTTCCGTGGAGCTACTATTCCGAAATCACCGACGGCCTCACCTCCGGCACCGATGTCCTCACCGGCGTCCCGCTCACGGTTGACGACACCACTTCCGTCGCCCCCGAATCCGCCCTTGTCGTTGAATTCAGAAGATAGGCTTTTGCTCCAGTCTCACGTCACTCTTATTTCAGTCTTGCATTTCAGCCTTGCATTTCAGTCCTGCATTTCAGTCTTGTATTCCAGTGCATGAACAAGCACCTGAGCGGCGAGGTTAAACGGGAGATGGGATGCAAGGCGGACGGCGAAGATGAAACCGCAGCAGCCTTGGCGGCTGTGAGGATTTCATCAAACCGTCCAACGCAGCAGACCGCTTCCGTTTAGCCTCGCCGGCTGAATTCGCAGCCGCACCAGGTCTGGTTGTAAAAATTATACTCTTTGATGATTTGCGACCGCCGTTCCTGCAGGCCGCCCCGCCGCCAGTTCTGTTCCCACCAGACCGGCGCGTCCCCGCACGGTCCGGCCTGCCGCCGCACCTGCTCCACGGCCCAGTTCCCGGCCTCGTTGATTTGCTCCAGCGACTTCCAGCGTGACGAGGCCAGCGTCGTCGTGAGCACAGTGAACCCGTGCCCGGCCGCATACCGCGCCGAATCGAGCAGCCTGTACCTGAAGCACTGAAGGCAGCGCCCGCCCCTTTCCGGGAGGCTTCCTATGTCAGTCAGACCAGCCTCTGCGGCAAGGGCGCTAACCCCGTCGAGCCACGCCGCGTGGTCATAGTCGGCATCGACAATCTCCAGAGAGAGCGACTGAGCGAACCTCGTGCACTCGTTCTTTCTTATGAGATATTCCTCCTCCGGAAAAATGTTGGGATTGCAGTAATAAATCGTGGGCCTTATTCCGCTGCGCAGCAGGCACTCGATGATCGCCCCCGAGCATGGTGCGCAGCAGGTGTGGAGCAGAACCCTGTCCGCCCCTCCCGGAGCCGTAACCGTGAGCAGTTCGTTCCCTTTCATATTTTTGCTGTCATTTGGGATGTGACGCTTTCCATCCTGTCTTTCCGCATCAGAGACGTTCTATTTTCAGCTGATGGATGTCGTAGCAGTTGTCCTTCATGCAGAGAAAGACAGTGACGACGAAGGTCTCGCCGCCGGCCTTTAGGTTGCCGATGGCGTATTTCATATTTCCCTGAGAAGCCTTGTGCGTGATTTCAAACGACCTCGGGGTGTAGGAGGCGTAGAATGACTTCAGAATCTGGCGGGCCTGCGAGCGTGAGCAGGTGTTGGACTCGCCGAGAATCGTGATTTCGACGCTGTTCGAGAACCATGCGGACAACTTTTCGGCCTCCCCGTTCCCGAGATAGCGCGAGATTGGCACGAAAACATCGAACCCGTCGCTGCCGCCCATGGACGCAGGGATGACGCTCTGCGCGGAGACATTCCCGCAGCACAGCATCACGACCGCCGAAAGCAGTCCCAGACTCATGACTCGTGTTCTCAAACCCATAGTTCAAAAATAATCCTCGATCCGAGGCGACTTGCCTTTTCACATTTCTAAAGCCGGGTCGTCCTTTACGCAAATATTGCGCCGTGGAAAGAAAATGATTATCTTTGTCCGTTAAAAGCTGTCTGAATTTTTTGGTCAGCCATTTTTGACGATTACTTGATGCATTTGGATAACATGAAACACCGGATTCTCCTTCTGTGCACCCTTGCCCTTTCGCTCCAGTCCTGCGAGTGGGTGGAGCACGTCATGTCCGGCGAGGTGGTCGCCTCGGTAGGAAAGACGAGACTCTACCGGAGCGAACTCGACAAGGCTCTTCCCGGAGGTCTCTCCGCCGATGACAGCACCCGTCTTGCGCGGCAGTACATAAACACATGGGCTTCGGACATCATCTTTCAGGAGGTCGCCGAGAAGCAGCTTTCCAAGGAAGAGCTGGACGTGACGAAGGAGCTGGACGACTACCGCAAGTCCCTGCTCAAGTACCGCTACGAACAGCGCTATGTGAACGACAGGCTCGACACGCTCGTCACTCCGGACCAGATTGAGGAGTACTACGGGCAGCATCCCGACAAGTTCGTGCTTCAGGTGCCCGTCGTGCGAGCGGACTTCCTCTGCATCGCCCCGGATTCCCCCTCGCTCGGGGATTTCCGCAGCAGCATCGTTTCCGGCGACGTTGCGCAGATGCAGCTCACGGATTCGCTGGCATGGTCTTCCGCGATAAAGTATGAGAACTTCGGGGGCAGGTGGATTGACATGACTGTGCTCGCGAGGGAATTCGGCATAGACTACATCGCCCTGATGGCTTTCCGCAAGGGCGACTGGATTGAGTACAGCGGTGACACCGGGCTGCTCTACCTTGCCTATCTCCGCGATTTTGTCCCGGCCGGAAGCCCCGCCCCGGTTGAGTATGTGACCCCGCTCATACGCGACATCCTGCTGAGTATGCGCAAGCGCGGACTAGTCTCCGATTTGGAACAGGACTTGCTTAAACAGGCCCGCGAAAGCGGAAAATTTGAAATATATTAGTGAAAATGAGAAGAATATATCTTTTATGTGCGGCCGCGCTTCTGTTGCCTGCGGCGCTCCATGCCCAGAAATATCAGGACGGCGTGATAGACAAGTCCGTCGCCGTCGTCGGCGAGGAAATGATAAAGATCTCCACGCTTGAGGACGAGGTGAAGATGATGAGGGCGAACGGGATGCTTTCCGACAGGAATATGCGATGCGAACTGCTGGAAAGGATGATTGAGGCGAAAATCTTTCTCATGCAGGCGAGGATAGACTCGCTGAGCGTGAACAACGACATGGTTGAGAGCGAGCTTTCTTCCCGGATAGACGAACTGCGTTTCAGGCTCGGCGGCGACGAGGGTTTCGAGAACTATTTCGGGAAGCCGATATACAAGCTCCGTCAGGAGTGGCGCCGGACCTTCCAGGAACAGAGCCTCACCCAGCAGATGCAGCAGAAGGTCGCTTCATCGATTCCCGAGCTTACCCCCTACGACGTGGAGAAGTTCATAGCGGAGACCGATAAGGAGGACTTGCCGCTGGTTCCGGACAAGTACCGCCTGAGCCAGATTTGCATCTATCCTGACAGGGAGGCCGCCGCGCTTGCGGTCAAGGAGAGGCTGCTCGCCCTGCGCGAGAGAATCATGAACGGGGAGAAGTTCTCTACTCTTGCCCGCATCTACTCCCAGGACCCCGGCAGCGCCCGCCGCGGAGGCGAGCTCGGAATGGCGTCCAAGTCAATCTTCTGGCCGGCGTTCTCCGACGCCGCGATGTCGCTCAAGCCGGGCATCGTCTCGCAGATTGTCGAGACCCCGGACGGCTTCCACCTCATCGAGGTTCTGGAGAAGAAGGGCGACCAGTTCAACGCAAGGCACATCCTTCTGAAGCCGGAATACACCATTGACGACCGGGAAAAGGCGTTCAAGACCCTTGACAGCCTCCGGACTGAGATTAACGACGGAAAGATAAGTTTCGACATGGCGGCCCGCTTCTGGTCACAGGACGCCGCGACGAGGACCAACGGAGGCCAGATGTCCGATCCGAACACCGGCTCCTCCTATTTTGAGAAGGACCAGCTCAAGCCTGCGGACTACAATGCCATAAGCGGCCTTTCGGAGGGAGAAATCTCCGAACCGGTCGAGTCTCTTGACAACGAGGGGCGAAGCGGGCAGCTCGTCTATAAGATAATCAGGGTCGATAAGATAATCCCGTCCCATCCGGCGTCCTTCAGCGAGGACTACAGCCTGATGCTCGGAGCGGCGAAGAACAAGCTCTCGATGGAGGCCATAGAAAAGTTCCTCGATGAGAAGATTTCCACGACCTACATAACCATAGACCCGATTTTCGCTGACTGCGAGTTCGATCATGCGGGTCTTTCGGAAAAGATAAGGAAGGACTGAACATCGTCCCGATGAAACGTGACCTGTTTTAGAGAATGTCTCCATTGAAAAATATTTTCGGAAATATGTCATCCTCAGGACGTGTCCTGTGGATTGCCGTTGCCCTGGCCTGTCTTTTTCCCCATCATGCCGCAGCGCAGTCCCGGGAGGACAACGACAGTCTCGTCGTGCTGATTAGTTCCAAGTCGGCGCAGGTGGTCGATGTCGAGGGGAGCGCGTACAGGAAGGTAATCGGGCCGGCGAGGTTTTTCCACAACAACACCTACCTTCTCTGCGATACGGCGTTCTGGAACGTCGATGCGAAATATATCGACGCCATCGGCAACGTCCAGATTCTTCAGGAGGAGACGGTTCTCACTGGCGACAAGCTCACCTACCTCATCGACGAGAGCCTCGCCCAGTTCAGGGGCTCGCTCGTACAGCTCACCGACAAGGACAACAACACCTTGAGAACGAGGGACCTGGACTATAACACCAAGGACAGCGTGGCCCATTTCATGAACGGAGGGGCGATGCGCGACAAGGACGGCCAGATTATCGAGAGCCGTGACGGAAGCTACGACTCGAAGAAGAAGCTCTTCACCTTCCGGAATGACGTGAATATGTTCTCGGACACCGTCTTTGTAAAGACCAACGAGCTGGATTATAATTCCGAGACCGCATTCGCGAAGTTCGGAACCTCGACGGACCTGTGGAATAAGGAAAATATGCTTTCGGCGGACGCCGGATGGTACGACAGGAACAGGGAGATATTCCTCTTCAACCGCAACGTCCATCTGATGAGCAAGGACGAGGAGGCGTGGTGCGACTCCGTCTATTACTACCGCGCTCTGAACGACGTGACGATGCTCGGTCATGTGCAGATTATAGACACGACGCGGGATATGTCCGCAGTGGCCGGAATTGCGGAATACAAGGACAGTCTCTCGCGCATAAGCATGAGGCGTGACCCTGCGCTCATCGCCAAGACCACGAACGATCAGGGGCAGGCGGACACGGTCTATGTCGCCGCCGATTTCATCGACTACTACACCATGATGAAGTTCCGGATAGACTCCCTGACGCTCGCGCAGTCGGGGGAGCGCCTGAAGAACCTTGAGGCCGATGCCGTCGGGACGTTCAGGAAGAAGGCCGCCGAAGAGGCCGCCAAGGCAGCTGATCAGGCCGCGATGGAGAATGACGCGAACTATGCGGCGAAGAAGGCCGCCGAGGAAATTCGGGCAAAGCGTGGCGCGAAGAACGGGACCGCCGGCGGGGATGCTTCTGCGGCCGGGGCACCTTCAGACGATGTTTCCGAGGACGCGACGCCTCAGTCCGGAGAGCTTGCCGGCAAGCCTTCAGAGGGGCTGGAGTCATTGGCGGCTCCGGGGCGTTTGGAAACCCCCTCTTTACCATTGACAAGTGATTCATTGTCAGTGGCATCTGACTCGCTTTCCGTGTCATCTGACTCACTTGCGGCGGATGACTCTTTGATGGTGAAGTCGGGTTCATTGTCGCCTGTGGCTGATTCTTTGGAACCTAAGAGTGATTCGTTGGCGCTTAAAACGGATTCTCTGTCCTTCGGGACAGACTCGCTGGCATTGGCGGCCGATTCGCTTTCGGTTGCGGACAGCGTGGCCGCCGTGAAGTTGGATTCGACCAAGGTCGGGTTCATGACGGCTCTGAAAAATGTGCGGCTTTTCCGCAACGAGGCCCAGATAGTCTGCGACTCGCTGCTCTACAGCGACCTCGACTCGCTTGCGAGGCTTTATGTCGAGCCGATAGTCTGGCAGGAAACAGTGCGCCAGTATGCCGCGGACAGCATCTATGTCGTCGTCAGGAACGGAGCCATGGATCGTGCCAGCCTCATGTCCGACGCGTTCATAACGATAGAGGAGGACACCACCCACTATGACCAGGTCAAGGCGGCGGAAATGATGGCATTCTTCGAGAACGGGGGCGGGCTGAGACGCTTCGACGCCCTCGGAGGAGCGCAGGCTCTGTTCTTCATAAAGGAGAACGATGCCCTTGCCACGGTTAACAAGACGGATTCCAAGATGCTGTCCGCCTCGTTCAGCGACGGCACGATTCAGAGGATTTACTATTATGACTCGGCCAAGAGCGACGCTTTCCCCGTCGTGCAGCTCAAGGAGGAGGAACGCACCCTCAAGGGCTTCAACTGGAAGCCTGAGCGACGTCCGGCCAATCGCCGTGCCGTGACCGACGCTGAATACCGTTCCCCGGAGCGCGCCGCCTACCTCGCGCACCCTCGGGCAAGCTTTGTCAACACGAACAGGTACTTCCCCGGCTACATGAAGGGGATTTACCGGGAGATTGCGGTGCGCGACTCCCTTCAGAAAGTCCGTGCGGCGGAGGATGCGCTTATGCGCGAGCGCCTTAGGGCGGAGACGGCGCTCGCGGACTCCCTTGCCTTGCGCGACAGCCTTTCCCTGCGTGACAGTCTGATGGTTCGCGACAGCCTCGTTCTCAGGGACAGCCTCGCTCTGCGTGACTCCATCGCGGCTCGTGACAGCCTTGCCCTGCGTGACTCTCTTTCCAAACTTGACTCTCTTTCCGCATCGGATTCCCTGCGGCTTGCCGGAACTGACTCCCTTGCCGTTTCCGACAGCCTTTCCGCAGGAAGCCCGGCGGAGCCCGTCGCAGCTGATCCGAAGGCTCTGAAGGCGGCCCGGAAGAAGGCGGAGAAAGAGGCCCGCCGCGCTGCACGTGCCGAGGCGAGGGCAAGGAGAGATGCCGAGAGGGATGCCAAGTGGCAGGAAAAGGAGCGGCGGAGAAAGGAAAAGGAGGCAGCCAAGGAGCGGAAGAAGCTTGAGAGGCTCCGGGCGAAGAAGCGGCGTGCGCT
The DNA here is from genome assembly GCA_934725015.1 of uncultured Bacteroidales bacterium. Lineage (GTDB taxonomy): Bacteria > Bacteroidota > Bacteroidia > Bacteroidales > UBA932 > Cryptobacteroides. Next base: position 4,501 of record CAKVAS010000022.1, on the reverse strand, counting down.
CGATGCGGAAATCCGCGAGATTCAGCGCGAGACGGCCGTGTTCGAGGAGTACAGGAAGAAATACGAGAAGAAGAAAGGGACTTCGGCTGATACGGCGGGGGATACTGTGAACAGGGGTGATGGAATGAGTGACGGGAAAGACGGAAGGACTCCGGGCGATATGGGAAATCGTCTGAAGATTGAGGGAAATCTGAGGGATGACAAGGAATAGCCGGTTATGAAGAAGGTGCATCTCAGCGACAGGACTTTCAGGCTCGTGTTCACGCTCGGGCTGCTGATAGTCATCGGTCTTTTTCTCGCGATAGAGTCGGTTCCCTACAGCACTGACGCGGCCGCGCTGCGAGTGGGCGGAAACGTGGAGCGCCGCGTGCGCCTCATGGACAGGTTCGTAAGGGAAGCCTCGGATGTCCCGAACGACGAGTTCCTGCATCTGGAAGGGCTTCCGCAGGACATAGTCATCTATCGCTATGTCAATGACTCCCTCCAGTCCTGGTGCAACCAGTTCACCGAAATCAACGACGACATATCCTCCAAGCTCATTTTCTCCCGTGTGACCAACGCCCCGAACAGGCTCTTCTCCCCGCTTTCCAAGGCGGGAGCGGAGCTGGGCTACATAAACATGGGTCCCAAGTGGTATCTCGTCAAGACTGTCTCTCCGGACGACGAGACCGTTCTGATTGCCGGTCTGGAGATTAAGAATACCCTTGTGGAGAGGCACCTGAGAGGGCGGAACGGGATAAACCCGAAACTCCATCTTGTGGCCGGAAACTACAACATAGTCCCTCTTTCCGAGGACAGCGGCTCTCCGGTGATTGTCGGGGGACGGCCCGTGTTCAAGGTCACGCGGGATCTCGTTGCCCTTCAGGGCGAGGCCATAGACTATTCGCTCTTCTCTCCTCTGGTCTATGCCGACGGCCCCGTGTTCTCCTCCCTCGGCGCGCTCCTGTGCATAAACGCCCTTGTCTTCGCGCTGCTGCTGACTTCCTTCCTGCTGAGGAAAAGGGCATTCAGAAGACTTTACGGCAGCAGGCATCCCCGGCGCAGCATAATCTTGTACGGTCTCGGAACGGCCGTCCTCATGCTCGGCGCACTCGCCTACATCCACGTCGCGAACAAGAGCGTCATCTTCAATTCGAGCCTCTCGATGGAATTTTTCAGGTGGAACAACAATTTCCTGTTCTCCGTCCTGACTTTCGTCTCCTTCATCCTGCTCATGATAATGGCCCTGTTTCAGGTGTTCTGCCTGAAGATTGTCTTCTATGAACTCTTCGGAAAGAACTTCAACTCACGTTCAGCCGTGTGGCCTCTGGTCTTCGCCCTTGCCTGTGCCGGGTACTTCACGGCGACCTCGGCCGTCTATGGGTTCCGCAAGGAGGAGAGGAAAATCTGGACATGGTCGGACAGGCTCGCGATTGACCGCGACCTCGGTCTTGAGATTCAGATGCTCAGCGTGGAGGACGCGATCGACAACGACCCCGTGATTTCCGCGCTCATCCCGATGAAGAACTGCGAGCGGCCGATAAAGAACCGCATAACCGAGGCTTTTCTGGGCAGGGTCGCGCAGTCGCATGACGTCGGCGTGAAGGTCATCGGCGACGCCGACAGGGCCGGACGGAAGGAGTTTGAGGATGTCGTGTCGTTCGGAACTCCGATTTATGAAAATTCGCATTTCTTCTACTGCGAGAATGAGGACGGGAGGGACGGATATGTGGGGGTGTTCGTCTATCCGGCTGGCGACAGGGGGCTGTTCCGCCTGATGGTGTTCGTCTCCAACAACCGTGAGACCGACATGTACGGCTACCGCAGCCTGCTTCCGAGGACGGCCGGGCTTTCAGAGACGGGGATTCCGCCATATTACTCCTACGCGAAGTACCACGACGGACGGCTCCAGTCGTTCAGGGGGGACTACCCCTATCCCACGGTGACCGACCATATAGCCCAGCTGCAGTTAGGAGGGGACGGACATGACTTTTTCCGATACAAGGGATATAATCACTACTGCTCAAGGATGGGGGAGAGCGAACTTACCGTCATTTCGCGCCCGACGCGGAAGATGACCTCATATTTCACGACGTTCTCATTCATTTTCCTTGTCACGTTCCTCGTAATCTGGATTCTGCGCCGCGACAGGGGACGCAGGCTTTCGGGGAAGAATTATCTTCGGACTAAAATCAACTTGTTGGTAATCACGGCTTTGGTTCTCACTCTGACGGTCATCTCCGTGGTCAGCGTCATGTTCGTCTATGACAGGAACGAAAGGAATATGCTGCGGCTGATGTCGAACAAGATAAATACGGTGCAGGCTCTGCTTGAGAGACGCTGTCTCCATGCCTCTTCGGCGGCCGACCTCATGACCCCGCAGTTCTACGGCGGCCTTTCGGAGGTCGGCAAGGTAATCCGTTCGGACATCACTCTCTACACGCCGTCGGGTAAGGTGTTCCTGAGCACGGCTCCGGAGCTTTTCGAGAGGATGGCGGTGGGAAGCCGTCTGAACCAGGACGCCTACTACAACATCACCAAGCTGAGCCAGCGCTATTTCATTCACAAGGAGGAACTTACGAGAAACCGCTTCTATGCCCTCTACGCCCCGATTTTCAACGAAAGGGGAGTGATGGTGGCGATTGCCTGCTGCCCCTACACGGACGGGGACTATGACTTCAACCGCGAGGCCGTGATGCACGCGAGCCTCATTGTCTGTCTCTTCTTCATGCTTGTGCTACTCTCAGTTTGGCTCAGCTCCGTGGTCACGAACAACCTGTTCCGCCACATATTGCGCCTGAGCCGTAAGATGGACAGTATGGACATCCATAACCTTGAGGAAATCGAGTATAACGGCAGGGACGAGGTGTCAGGGCTGGTCGAGGCCTACAACAAGATGGTGCGCGCAATGGCGGAGAGCAGCCGACAGCTTGCCAAGGCGGAGCGTGACAGCGCATGGAGCGAGATGGCACGGCAGGTGGCTCATGAAATCAAGAACTCGCTCACCCCGATTAAGCTGAAGATTCAGAAGCTGATTCGCCTCCGCGCAAGCGGCAGCCCGGACTGGGACGCGAAGTTCGACGACACCGCGAGGGTAATTCTGGAGCATATAGACGTGCTCGCGGAGACGGCGAGCGGCTTCTCCGCCATCGCGAAGCTCTACGGGGAGCAGGCCACTGAAGTCAATGTCGATTCCATGCTTTCGGAGCAGGCGTTCATGTTCGACAACCGGGACGATGTCAGCATAACCTACATCGGGCTTAAGGATGCAGTGGTCATGGCCCCGCAGTCCCAGCTGATGAGGGTATTCATCAACCTTATCACCAATGCCATCCAGGCAATTGAAATCCGCCGGAAGGAACAGGCGGACGCGGGCGTCGAGCCGGAGCGCGGACGGATTCTCATCAGCCTCCGCAATAGTTCCGAGGACGGCTTCTATGACATCGTGGTGGATGACAACGGCACGGGAGTCAGCGACGACAACCTCGACAAGCTCTTCGTCCCGAACTTCACGACCAAGAGCAGCGGCACGGGTCTCGGTCTTTCCATCTGCCGCAGCATAGTCGAGTCCTGCAGCGGCACCATCTCCTACAGCCGCTCCTTCGCCCTCGGCGGCGCGTGCTTCACGGTGAAATTACCCAAGCTTGGATAATTTCACCATACGATGACCTTATCAACGATTTGTTGCTGTTCCGCAGATGTTCTCCTCAGATAGATTCTTGTGGTTTCTATGCTCTCATGCCCCATCAGGTCTGCTAGAAGCGCTATGTCGTTATATTTTTCGAGGAAGTTCTTTGCAAACCTATGGCGGAATGAGTGAGGATAAACGACTTTGGGGTTGAGTTTGTATTTGACGGCATAGTTCTTCAACTGCTGCGCGATGCCCCTCGTCGTTATGCGTTCCCCGAATCTGTTGAGGAACAGATAGCCGGTTTCTCTGCCTGCCTCTTTCAGCCATGTCTTCGTTTCTTGAATCAAGGTCTTAGGGATAAACAGTCTCCGGACTTTTCCTCCTTTCGTGTAGATGTCAAAGTAACCTACATTGACGTGTTCAATCTTTATCTGTATCAGTTCGCTCACACGGGCTCCGGTCGTGGTCAGATACCGGACGACAAAATACCATTCATTGTTGCCGTCTTCTTTCAGTTTGTTTTTCAGAAACACATAGTCTGCATTGCTGATTACATTCTCAAGGTAGGATTTCTGCTGCACTTTTACTGATTTTAGCCGCATACGGGATTTTCCGAGAAACCCCAAGTATCTATTGATTGCCAGAATGCGAAGATTTGCGGTCTTTGGCTTAAAGTTCTCAAGCAGATATGTCTTGTATAACATCAGGTTCTTTGTCGTGAAATCCTTATGCTTTGAGTTGAAATCCTTGACGGCATATTTGTATGCCAAAATTGTGTTTTCCGCCATATTGCCCTGACGCAGGTACATCTCGATGTAAGCAGTAACTTTGCATCAGCGGAAATCGGAAGTTTTAGTTTCAGCAGAAATCGGCATAATTGATTCAGCAGTT
>CAKVAS010000021.1 GCA_934725015.1 uncultured Bacteroidales bacterium | reverse complement strand
CACGCCTACATCATCGAACTGAAGTACCTAAAGCCCGACGCGACGGAGGAGGCTGCATTGAAGCAGTGGGACGAGGCCGTGGAGCAGATAAGGGGTTACGGCTCCGGCAAAGCAGTCAAGGTTCTCACCGGGAAGGCCGCGCTGCATCTGATTGTAGTGCAGATTAAGGGATACAGCCTCTACAAGATGGAAGAGGTCGGAATCTGATTTTTTCGCTATACCATGCACTTTAAAACGTGCTAACGCGGGTCTCATTCTTTATCGAATGAGATTCACTTATGCCTTATTTTTTCCCCCCCCCAAAAAAACGTTGGAACCGAAAAGAGCCTTGAAGGAAGTGGCGACGGCGAAGATTCGGTAGGGATTCTCCTCTTCTGTGAGGACATCGAGGAGATGGGCGCGGGCGCGGCGGAAAGTTCCGGGGCAGGCATAGCGGGAATGGGGTTTGAGGACAGTGCCGAGGAAACGGACTCCCTTGACGGCGGTCGTGAGATGAACTTTGCGAGGATGGAGGCGCAGGCCAAGTTCGCGGGAAAGGAACGAGCGAATCTTCGGAATGGCTTCCAGAAGTTCGGTGCGGGAGTTGGAGACGAGGTAGAAATCATCGACATAGCGCCCGTAATGGCGGAATTTCAGTTCACGCTTCACATAATCGTCGAGAACGGAAAGGTAGATGTTGCTGAAAAGCTGCGATGTCAGATTGCCGATTGGCAGGCCGCAGCCAGGGGGCGCGTGGAAAAGGCTCTTGCTCCGAGGAATCCTGTCCCAGTCGGAAAGTTCGCCCTTGCGGTAGCAGCCCCTCGTCGGGTCATTGAAAATCACAAGCGAAAGAAGCCGCAAAGCAAGAGAGACATCGAAAGGACAACGATGACGACGGGAATGTGAAACCAGACGCGACGAAATCAAGTCGTACAGCTTCTGACGGTTTATGCTCATGAAATATCCCTCGATGTCGAGTTTGAGAATGTGGCAGGGCCTGCGGTAGTTGTCCGAGCATGAACGGATATGGTGTTCAAGGTGGCTGACACCGAAGAGAGTGCCCTTTCCCTCGCGGCATGAATACGAGTCGTGGATGAAGCGTGGCTCGAAAATCGGGACGAGCCAGTTGTAGAGCAGGTGGTGGACTACCCTGTCGCGAAAAGAGGCCGCGAAGACCTCCCGGAACACGGGATCCCTGACGACAAAGCACATGCTGCGTCCGACCTTGTAGCGGTCCGAGACTATGTCCGAATAGAGTTCCGTCAGATTGTCGGCCAGATTCCTCTCGAACCTGACCTGCGCGGATGTGTTGCGCTTGTTCCGCCTTGCGCAGTAGTAGGCAGTGAAAAGGTCCGTCAGCAGGTCAGCGCCCTGCGGCGACTGAAGCTTGGAGACAACGGACGGCCTGCCCGTTTGAACGATTGTTGTTGTTCGCCGGATTGACATTGCCGTTGTTGTTGAAGTTGAGGTACCACGCGTTGTTGTTGGAGTTCGGGGAACAGGACCAGTAGTAGCCGTTGTTGCTGACATTGTTCAGCGCCCCCGAATCGTTGCCCCGACAACCCGACGCGGCTTACGAAGCAGTCTCTGAATGAACGGCGGAACGGGAGGCGGAGCCTTGGCTTCAACGCTGACATTTCGCCGGACTGGAATGGATGACCGTCCTTTCGGTGGCGGTGGACTGCTGAATCAGTCATTCCCCGCGTACATTAGCCGTAGCCTTTCCACGAAGCGACGAGAGTTGCCTGCTGACGGACACGATTCTTTCACTTGCCAATGCAAAAGTATTTGTCGAAATCTCCCTGAGGTCTTTGAGTATCTGAAGAATGAACTTGATTTCCGAGGCGAGCGCAAGGGCGGAGTCTATGTGCGCTTCTCGATCCGGAACGTCATAGAGCATCCGCACCGCATACGCCAGAGAGTAGCATCTTTCCTTGAGCCGAAGCCCGATTGGGTTAGCGACATTCTTGGAGATGTTCACCGAGAACGAATACACCTGAACGAGAAGGTCGTATGTGACCTTATAGACCGGAGTCTTCTCAATCACGGCTGTGTTCGGAGTGAGTCTGTCGCCCGCGTTCACGCTAACCGCCTCCTTCCAGTTGTGAAACTCCACCTCGTCGAACTGTTTCCGTGTGCGGCAGCGTATCAGCCCGTCCTGCACATACTCATACACATAGCCGTTCAGCCACTTGGGAATTGTCTGCTCCGGAAAGCCGAGCGATATGACATCCATATTGACAGTCTTGACATAGCGGCGGGAGAGTTTGAACTCATGAATGAGAGTGTGCGCGAAATATGCCGAGCGCTCATACGCCTTCATGAACATCCCCTCGCGGTAGAGCCAGATGCTGTCGTTGTTCTGTTCTTCTCTTGATATGATTTCGCGAAATGTCATTTTCCCCTATAAACTCGGGCGCTTCGCGCCGATATTACTTCGTCTTCATCCTTCACGGGAAACCTCGCGCCGGGCGCGAGGTGAAATACTCAAAGCGCAGGTTCGCAGTTTTCCGCTCGCGCAGGAAAACCGCGAACCGCTAAACAAGAATTATTTTTCTTGGAGACAACGGACGGCCTGCCCGTGCGAACGATAGTAGCTGTTCGCCGGATAGACACCGCCGCTGCCGCCGAAGTCGAGGTACCACGCGTAGCTGTTGGAGTCCGGGGAACAGGACCAGTAGTAGCCGCTGCTGCTGACATTGCTCAGCGCCCCCGAATCGTAGCCCCGACAACCCGACGCGGAGTACCAAATCGTCTCTGAATCACCTAACTTAGCAGAGAAATTAAAGCCCCTGTTCTTGCTGTCGAACGATGTTGAGAAACTGTCTTTGGAACCGAACGCCTTTGCCCAAACCCCTTCCGCGCCGCCTTCAGGAACTCTCCAGCCAACAGGACATGGGTCGTAGGCTGTTTTCTCGGGCTGCCAGCTCCCGTCTGGAAGATAATTTGAATACCCTGTGTAGAATGTCATCGGATGCTCTTCCGCGACAGTCTGGGTAATCTGAGACGAACTTGTCGTCCAAGTTCCCGTAGAGGCAGCGACCTTGGACTCGGAGATTGACGACGAGCCGAGGAACGGGTCCTTCCTGCCCCACTGGTAGAGGAGGCCGAGAGCCCCGACGTCGCCCGGGGTGGCGCTTGTCGCTCCGAGGTTGCGGTCCATCATCGTGCCGGCTCCGTTGTAGTACTCCTGCTCCTGCCAGCCATCCTCCGAGCACCAGATGTGCCATGACCAGAGGATGACACCCTTGGAATTCTTGGCGGCTATCACGGCGTTGCCCTGGGCGAAGGTCTCCGGGGTCCTGAAGCGTATGTAGCCGTCCCTGTAGGATGCGGAGGCTATGAGGTCGCCGACGTTCGGAGTGACGTCAGTGCCGAAGGACTCCCAGAGAACCTCGACGCTCTTGACGTTGCCCACCGTGCCGTCGGTGTTGCCCTGAACAGACCTGAACTTGTAGTTCCCGGCATTGGAGATGAGGTAGCAGTTGGCGGTGCCCTCCGTGGAGAGGTCGGTATAAATGGTGCCGTCGTCGTCACCGTCATCGCCGCCCGGCTCGGTTCCTCCGCCTGTGCCCGTGCCGCTGCCGCCCGTGCTGTTCCAGTCGTCTATCTCGCAGCCGATGTCGACGCGGATGGCCGTGGTGGAGGCGTTGAGAGTGGCGGTGTAGGTGTAGGACACGCCAGGACGGAAGCTGAACGAGTCCTCAAGCAGGTAGGACACGCTCTTGGAGTTGATTTCTATCAGGGGCACGCTCGTTTCGAGCATCTGCGGAACTACTATGGCCTCATAAGTCACGGCATCGACCCCGCCCACGGTGCGGATGCCGAGGTTCCTCATGCGGATTGACTTCGCGCCGCCGTAGGGGTCCTTCTCGACGGAGCCCTTCTCAATGTCTATCCTCGCGTCGGTGACGGTGCTGTGCAGGAGTACAGTCGCGTCCTCGGGAAGGGAGCCGACGTACTTGTCCCCTGCGACTATCCGCACGACCAGACGGCTCATGACGTGGCGCATCGCGAGACTCACCGCGCCGTCAGTACGGCTCACGCCCTCAGCCTTGGCCCAGAGGAAGTCGGACGACTCGTAGGCGGCAGGTGTGCCGTCCTTCGCCTCGGCGCTCTGGTCAGTGGCGACGGAGAAGCTCTGGCTGTTTATGTCCGAAAGGTCTTCGATGAGCGGAAAGGTGGCATAGACATCGGACTTTCCCTCACCCCAATAGATTGGTCTTTCTGAAGTCCAGCCCTGTCCGTCGAAGGTGGCGGCGATGTTGGTCGCGCGGTTGCCCGAAATCTGGAGGGGCATCGGCGTCTGTTCGTCGGCGTAGTCGGTGACGAATATGCCGATTTTGTCGCCCGTCTCGAATGTGCCGCCGGAGACCTTTGTCTGAGCGCCCGGAGAGAGGACGCTGAAACTCATCTCGCGGGGAGACACGGTGATGCTCTCTGCGGGGCTATCCTTCTGACAGGCGGAGATGAACGCCGCAGCCAGAAGAACCGTGCCCAATGATATGGTTGTTCGTTTCATAATTTTGTCTTTTATATATCGTAAGGTCAGAAACTTATCTTTTCACATTTATCGGTTTTTCCGGAATGACGGCCTCTCGCCCATGAACTTAGGCGGCATCTGGTTGTAGCCGGTCGATGACGCGCCGCCGTTCAGGCCGTACTCGAACAGCTGCGGCTTCCCGGCTGACTTGGTCGAAGTCGATGGCAGGGATTCCTTGTCGTTGGCCTTGAAGTCGTCGAACGAGTACTCCTCACCAGCATAGGACATGATTCGCTTGACGATGGCCTCGCGAGAGATGGCGCTGTAGTACGGGATGTTGTTGTGCATGCAGCTCGTCGGCTCGCTGCGGAACACGCCGCGAGTGTGGAAGAACGCGCCCTCATACACATCGACCGTCGCGGAGTACTGAGCGTCGTAGATGAGGTGCGACCACGGGACGTCGTGGGTGCTGCCGGTGAGGGAGATGTTCGCGTAGAAGCCGTAGCGCTTCATGCTGTTGACTGCGGCGACATGACCGCAGCAGGAGCAGGCGCAGGACTGGATGAAGGCGTTGTGGTAGATGTACTCGTCCGCGAGCTTGCCGAAGCCGTGGCCGCCGGCCTCGTGGTGGATGAGACCTCGGAAGTCATAAGGTGCGGGGTCTGCGCTCATCGGAACGACAGCCACGGCTGAGCCGTCGCCCCACATGTAGGTGAGCCCGCTGTAGTCGCTGCTGTTCTCGACCATGACTATGAGCGTCCGGCTGAGGTCGTCACCTATAGGCGCGAGGCAGGCGGCATTGAACACCGCGTCGAAGTCCGGGGACACGCCGGCGTTGATGGTGTATTGGCTGCCGAAGCGGGCCTCCCTTATCGTATTGACGGTTCCCATGCCGCTGTCCGGGGACATTCCGAAGACGCCATAGACATTGAAGTAATCCTTATATGTCAAGTATGGCTCGATGTCGAAGAAATAGCCGTAGGCATCCTGCACGGCCTTGAGGTACTTGCCCTCGCTGATGTCCTTCGCGTCGAAGCAGTCGCCCATGAGCACGAGGTTCACGCCCTTGCCCTTTGTGGCGGTCTGGAGGGTCACGATGTCGCCGTCACCGTACTCGTAGTCATACTGCTCCACGGTCATCCTCACGCGGCAATCCTCGCCGTCTAGCAGAAATACAATCTCGCCGCTGCGGCTGCCCGCTCCCCTTTCGAGGCGGTCAACGGAAACCGACACATCGACCTTGCAGATTGCCGCCGTCATGTCCGCGTTGCCCGAGGACGGGGTGAGGCTCACCCAGTCCGGCTTGGACTCCACCGTCCACTTGCTTCCGGCAGGAGCGCGGAGGAGGAACTCCTTGGTGCACGGCGCGTTCAGGGTCCTTAGCAGGCCGCGGCTGATGGAGAAGTCCCTGTGGGCTGAGAAGCGCTTGAACTCGCTCCAGTTGTTCGCCGTGCGGTACTGCGCGACTGAGGCCTCGGGCACCTCTACCGTGAAGTTGTCCTTCGCCACGCCGCTGAAGCTGCTGGAGTTGATGACCGGAGGGTTCTTCGCGTTGCAGACGAGGGAGGTTATGCCGTAGCAGTTCTGGAATGCGCCGGACTCGATGACCTCGACATCCTTGTGGAGAATCACGCCTTCAAGTCCGGTGCAGCCGTAGAACAGATTGGAAGGGACTGCGGCGATGTTTGAAGGAATGGTCACGACACCGCTCAAACGCCAGCAACTTTGGAAAACACTAGAGCCCAATGAGATAAGTTCGTTTGGAAGAACGAGCGTGCCGTTGAACTGCGTCGATGAGAAAGCACTGTAATCAATGGTCGTCACACTTTCAGGAATGTGAAGTTCGCCCTTAAAGGCAATCGATGAGAAAGCCTGACTGCCAATTCTTGTAAGCCCGTTTGGCAGCGTCAAGGTACCAGTAAAACCAGATGCGATGAATGTTGTTGATTTTATTTCTGTAATCCGGCTAGGGATTATAAGCGAACCGGTAAGACTTCTACAATAATAGAACGCCCCACTGCCAATGTATTCCAAATTATCAGGAAAAACAAGACTTCCGGAAATGGCTGACTGAGAGAATGCACTGTCGCCGATTTTCTTAAGAGACTCCGGGAAAGAGACGGAGGTCATAAGGCTGCTGCATCCGCTGAACGCGGAGCCGCCAATCTCTTCAAGAGTGGAAGGAAAATGCACATTTGTAATCTTTGTATCACCAAAACCCGCGACATATTTCAGCCCCTCAGGGAGCATCACCGTTCCTGTAAGAGCCGTACCGCTGAAAGCGCCGCTTTCGATTCGCTCCAACTTGTCCGGAAGGAAACACTTTATGAGCGTAGTCTTGCCGGAGAACGCGCTTGACGGAATCTTATAGACCCCGTCAATCAGACTCTCGACCTCCTTGAGGTTCACCCTCTGGAGCGAAGTCATCTTGTTACGCATAAATCCATAATCAGCCGAGCCTAAAACACCCGTAATCTTGAGATTCTTGATTTTCGTCGCGTCCATCTCAAGGCGCTCATTGATTGTCGTCTCAAGGCGGTCAGCCACGGCATTGTGGATGACGACATATTCCCTCGCGTCATCCCCGTGCGAGACATTATCGGCCTCCCACGCCGTGACGCTCACGCCCGTAAGCTCAATCGCGTATTCCCCGCTGTCAGCCTTCTTGCTCACAGTCAGGTCGAAGTTCGTAATCTTGCCCGGCTGGTATTCCAGGACCTTGTCCACCACGAAGTTCCTCGGCGCACCGCCGCCGATTGTGACGGTCAGGAGAGTCTTGCCGGCCGCCACGGTCTGAGGAGCCACGATTGCACGGAGTTCGCCGTTGTCGTTCATAGGCACGATGCCCGTCAGGGGCGCATCGCCGTCAAGCGTGACGGCGCCGGTCGCGAGATTTATCGTCGTCTTGCGGACGGTGTTCGTCACCAGAGCCTCCTTCGAGACAGCCGCGAACTCGGCGGCGTCAGCCCAGCCCTCGCCCTGCGCGAAGCGGATTCTCGCAGAGGACATGATATGGCGGAAGCGCAGGATGACCCTCGAGGAGGTCGGGGTCACGTTCCCGGTCTTCGCCCAGAGGAAGTCGGACGACTCGTAGGGCGAAAGGTGGCCGTTCTCCGCGTCCTTGGACTGGTCTCGCTCAACCTCGAGCGGATAGGCATCGACCGAGGTCGGAGCGGCGTAAGGGTAGTAGCCGTAGAAATCGACCTTCGTGTCATTGTCCTTGTAGAAGACGTCGTAGTCGGAGGTCCAGCCGCCCGAGCCGTCAAACTTGAAGCGGACGTTGTCGGCCTGGTTCTTCTCCACCTTGAGCGTGCCCGGGGTCTCGCCGTCGTAGTTCACGACATAGACTCCCACCTCGTCGCCGGTGCAAAACCCGTCGGTCGTCACCTTCGAGGCCGGCTGCTGGTCAATCTCGCCGCCTATCTCCACCCTGTAGGGCGCGGACGGCGGCGTTTCCGGACGAATCTCCGGCTCGTCAAGACCGCAGGACTGGACAAGAGCCAGCCCCGCAATCATCAGAATTGAAAAATGTCTTTTCATATAGTGTTTGTAATTTAATGTTGTTTCTCTCAAATATCCCCTCCTACCGTCTCCCCGCCGCCCCAACCGTCCAGAGACTTAGGCACGAAAGTAAGGCCGGCATCCCTGTCCTTGAAACGGGAAATGACGCCGCGCTTCAAAGTATAGGAGTTCGAAAACTCATATGAGGCAGAAGAATCCTTCTTATAATATGTGAGTTTCAGCCCTTTGGAGAATGTCGTAGGATAGAGCACGAAGTAGTAGTTCACGCCGGGTTTGAAGCACCCGCCGTCCGGAGCGTTCATGGTGAGTTCCGTCTCTCCGAAAAGTATTTCCTCGACCTCCGGAACCCCGTCCATTGACACGTTGACCTTACCGGCGAGCGCCTCGCCGCCGTTTCCGGAAAGCGTGACGGAACATATGTCCGAGTTCGACACGCTGAAGCGGAAACATCCGCAGAGGTTGTAGAATGACATATAGAAATTCCGAGACCTCGCAATCTGAGGGAAAAGTTCCCTTGCGAAGGTGTTCTCAGCCGCGTCCTGTTCCGAGGGAAGGGTGATAGTCACGGATTTGCCGTCACAGGAATTGCCTGCATCATAAGGATATATTCCCCAAAGGCTCGTGTCGTCATCAAGTCCCTCGCCTCCGCCTGTTATCACATCGACTGAGCCCTTGAACTTTGCGACGGCTCCGGCATCCTCCGTCACGAACCTGCCGCCCGACGACGCTCCGAAGAACACATTGATTGCATCGCCGGCCGTCCATGTGATTTTCAGCGTCCCGTCGTCAATGACATTCCTCGTCTGCGGGTCGGACGCCGCCGAAGCATAGACGGTTCGTATGTTATGTCCCGAAATTCCGTCATCCGGCAAATCCCGGCTGCAGGAGAGCACCGCAGGAAGACACACGGCAAATGTGATGAGCGGGGTTATCGACACCCGCCCATTCTTTGATACTGCCAACATAACGTCACAATCAATTAAAGGTCATCTCCCAGCTCGCCGTCCTCGCTTTCGCCCGGTTTCAGCGACCCTGGCGACGCACAGTAGCCGATTTCTGTTTCAATTTCAAGACGCATCATCTCCGGTGCATCGTAGTTTTTCAAGTTTTCCTTTTCCATAGTTCAAGAATGATAATGATTTAGGCTGCAAATATACCCCCCCCCATTCGGAAAAAGCAAGACCTTTCCGCAAAAATCTTCAAAATTTTCAATCAATAAAAAATTTTTCACAAAAAGTCTTGCTCCCGAAACTTTTTTAATTACCTTTGCTGCGTCATAAGACAGAATTAGCCTACAAAGGTTGGCATTTGCCCTTAACGGATGCCAGCCTTTATTTTCTCTAACCGAGGGGAGGTGCTGATACGAGGAAACGTTGTTCTTTACAAGTAGGTTAATTTTGTAAAAATGAGAAGAACACACAAGAAAATCGTAATCTCCATAAGAGTGGAGATTTTCCGGTTGGTTTGGATTAGAGGATACCGGCGTATCCGGTTCGGCCGACCAAAGAAAGTGAAGGGCCACTACCGCAGATATTAAGGGTATCGGCGAACAAGTAGATTTCACTTTACCGCATGGCATCCCACTCTATCCCCTCGGTTTTTGTTTTATTTCCGCCAAATTTTTCAGAAAATTCAAATTCTCATGTTATAAACTGACTTCAAGCGGATATATAATGCGTAATCATGGAAATATGAATGCGCATGAAGGAATTGCTTGAGAAATACAGATGCGGGAGAATAACGCCGGAAGAGATGGAAACGCTCGGCCGGGAAGTCGAGGCGGCGTCGGACAATGAAATCGGGAACATTCTCGAAAGTGAGTGGATACGCGAGGGGATCCGCGACGGTGTGTCTGGAGGTATGCCTGAGGGTGCGTCCTGCGGTGCGGACAGTAAAGAAAACGGCAAAGGACACGACGGGACGCCGAAGGTACGGAGGCTGCGGCTGTGGACCGGCGTGGCTGCGGGACTGCTGCTGATGCTGAGCGCAGGGCTGACCGTGCGGCTGATAGGCGTGAGCCATGAGCAGGGGCGGCTCGCGTCGCGGGAGATGCGAATCAACGCAGGGGACGACGACAAGTCGCGGATTGTGCTTCCCGACGGGACGAAAGTCATACTGAACGCGAAATCCACTATTGAATACCCCGCCGACTTCGGAATGAGGGACCGCCGCGTCAGGCTCTCCGGACAGGGATATTTCGACGTCGCGAAGGATCCGGAGAGAAAGTTCGTCGTCTCGGCGCAGGGGATGGACATCACGGTCCACGGGACGAAGTTCAATGTCTATGCCTACCCGGACAACGACCTGAGGGAAGTGTCGCTCGTCGAGGGCAGCATCAGCCTGCGCTACGGAGACTCTGAAGTGATGCTGGCTCCGAACGAGAAGGTCTGCATCCGTGCCGGGAGCGGACGGCTCAATATGCTCAGAACGGACAATTCCGTTGAAACCTGCTGGCTAGAGGACCGGATTACCTTCATCAACAAGCCTCTCTATCAGGTCATTGACGTGCTCCAGCGCCATTTCGGCGTAACCATCGAGTGTTCCTCCAGCATCAACCTCGCCGACCGTTATACCGGCTCGTTCAGCGAACACCGCGTGGAGGACATACTCGACGTCCTGAAAATGCACTACGGCTTCAGCTATGAAAGCCGTGACAATCACATAATCATAAAATAAAAACAAAGCAATATGACACCATTCTCATGGCGTCCGGCGATTCTTGCCGCCATCCTCTGCCTGCTGCTCCCGGCAACGGCGCTCGCACAGCAGGACAGGGTGAGCCTGAATCTGAAAGACGCGACACTGAAACAGCTTTTCACAGAGATTGAAAGGCAGACCGAGTGGAAGTTCTCCTACCGGGACTCCGAAATCGAGAACAGGCCGGGCGTGACCGTAAGCGCGGACAATGCCGCGCTCTCTGAACTGCTCGGCAGCGAGCTCGGCAAGGCGGGTCTGCAATATACCGTCGTGGGCGACAAGATTGTCGTGACGCCGAAGCAGAGCCAGTCTGAAGCCGCAGTGACCGTCAAAGGGCGCGTGACGGACACGAACGGAGAGCCTATAATCAGCGCGTCTGCCCTGGTCAAGGGCACAAAGACCGGAGTTGTCACCGACATCGACGGAAAGTTCTCGATTGACGTGCACAAGGGTGACGTGATCGAGTTCGCGTCCCTCGGCTACACGACAAAGGAATACCGGGCCATACGCAGTTCCACGGTCGAAATCCGGCTTGAGGACGACTCTCTCCTGATTGAGGAGGCTGTCGCCGTGGGCTACGGAACGACTTCGAGGAAGAACCTCACAACCTCCGTTGCCACCATCAAGACAGAGAAAATCGCCAAGAGCGCGACCAGCAACATGTCGCAGATGCTCATGGGAAAGGCGGCCGGCCTGCGCGCCAACATCAGCAGTCCGCAGCCGGGAGGAAACGTCGACGTGTCCATCCGAGGCGGCGGAACTCCTATCTATATAGTGGATGGAATCATGATGCCGAGCGGCTCGCTTGAGGTCGGGAACGGAGCCATCGAGACCCCGAACTCAATCAACAGGGCAGGCCTCGCCGGGCTGAACCCGGGCGACATCGAGTCCATCGAGGTGCTCAAGGATGCATCGGCGGCGATTTACGGAATCAATGCGGCGAACGGCGTCATACTCATCACCACCAAGCGCGGAGCCGAGGGAGCGCCCAGAGTGACCCTCGAATCCAGCTACTCGTTCGTGCGCAACTACAAGTACCTCGAACCGCTCAGCTCCACCGAGTACATGAACTTCGCCAACGTGTTCAGCAAGGAGAGCTACCTTCTGAACCACGACATGAAGCCCTACGGAATCAACGACTACGACGGCGGCTGGTCTCCGGTGTTCTACCCCGACCAGATTGCCTCGGCCACGAACACGAACTGGCTCGACTACATCCTCAGGCCGGGAAGCATCAACAACCACTCTCTCTCGCTCAACGGAGGAAACAAGTATGTGAAATACTACATCGGAGGGAATTACTACGACCAGGCCGGGACGGTCATAAACTCCGGGATGACGAGATATACCCTCAGAAGCAATCTCTCCGCGCAGATATTCCCGTTCATGAAGGTATCGTCCATACTCAACATCTTCTCCAACGACTTCACGAACTCCAACGCCGACGGCGGCGGTGCGGGAGGAGTCGGAAAGGACGCGCTCCAGTCGGCTCTCATGTTCCCGCCGAACTATTCCGTCTATGACTCGGAGGGGAACTACATGAGGTACCGCTCCACGGCGAATCCAGCCGAGATGGCGATGTACAACGACAACACGAAGTCATCGGGCTGGTATGTGAACCTCTCCGCAGACATAAATCTCTACAAGGACATACTCAAGCTTCGGGGAGTCTATGGACTCAACCGCGAACAGGCGAAGCGTTCGCTCTACATCCCGACGACCATGCTCTGGTACGAGGTGGCCGGAATCTCACGCGGACACATAGGAGACGCCTCCCGCGACGACAGGACCATTGAGGGGATGCTCATGTACAGTCAGAACATCAGGAATGTCGTGAACATCGACGCCGTGCTGGGAATGGGAATCTACAACCAGTCCGGAACCGGCCTTGAGGTGGACTTCAAAAACGCCAACGACAACATAGGCCCGGACAACATAGCCGCCGCCGAAGGACCGTTCACCCCGACGTCATCAAAATGGGAGAACGAGAAACGCTCGCAGTTCGGCCGCCTTGCCGTGGATGTGCTCGACAGATATGTAATCTCCGCAACGCTCCGCCGCGACGGCACAGACAAGTTCTTCCCGTCCAAGAAATACGCATGGTTCCCGTCCGTCTCGGCGGCATGGAAGATAACCTCCGAACCGTGGATGAAGAAAGTCAAGTGGATTGACCTGCTGAAAATCAGGGCTTCGTATGGAGTGACCGGACGCGACAACCTCGGGACCTCGCTTTACGGGCTCTACACCATGGCCCCGAGCTACGTGAAGTTCGGCGACAACAGCATCAACTACATCCCCTACATCAAGTCCGGAGCCGACTACCCGGACGTGACTTGGGAGAAGACCATAATGAAGAACATCGGAGTTGATTTCTATTTCCTCGGGAACAGGATTTACGGCAGCTTCGACCTCTTCCGCAACGACGTGACGGACCTTCTCGGAACGGCTCCGGGAGAGCCTCTGAGCATGGTCGGGACGAGGCCGGTGAACTACGGACACTACTACCGCTCCGGATGGGACGCGACCCTGAACACCGTGAACATCAAGAACCTCGGCGGCTTCACATGGACATCGACAATCACCCTCACGAAATACAATATGTATTGGGTCGAAAGAACCGAGAACTATGACTATCAGGTCTATCAGATCCGCGACCGCGAGCCGATGAACGCCCAGTACTACTATCATGTGACCGGCATCATCAACGCCGACCGTTCCAATATGCCGGACTCGCAGCTGAGCCTCGGGGAAAACTCCCAGAGGCCGGGCTACCCGATTATCGAGGACCGCAACGGCGACGGGATCATCACCACCGACGACATCTACATGGACGACGTGCTTCCGAAGATAAGCATCGGATTCGGCAACACCTTCACATGGAGGAACTTCGACCTCGACATCTTCATGTACGGACAGTTCGGCGCGACCAAGTACAACTACGCCTACTCCTGGGCCAACGCCGGAGCCCTCTCCTACGGCCCTCCGCAGAACTCCAACCAGTTTGCCTATAAAATCTGGAACTCACAGACAAACACGGACGGGACGCTTCCGGGCATAGCCACCACGCGCAGCGACGCCCTTCCGGGCAACGCCGGCTGGGACCTAGGCAGACAGAACGCCTCGTTCGTGCGCGTGAGGAACATAACCCTCGGCTACAACATAGACGGCAACCTGCTCGGCAAGGTGCTCTCGAAGAGAATCGAGAACATAAGGGTATATTTCGACGCGCAGAACCCTCTGACATTCACGACGTTCTCGGGAGTAGATCCGGAGATATACACGGGCAACAGCTCCTCTCCGGCAGGCTATCCGATGATTCGCAGCTATTCACTCGGAGCAAAAATCAACTTCAGATAAGCGGAGCAAAAATCAACTTCAGATAAGCGGCGCAAAAATCAACCTCATATAGAAATGAAAAAGACAATATCCATCATACTCGCCGCAGCCGCCCTCATCCTTGGCACAGGCTGCAACAAGAACTTCGACCCGAAGATTTACGGGGTGCTGACGGAGCAGAACTTCCCGGTGTCCGAGAACGACTTCACGTCTCTGATGATGTCCTGCTACATCCCGTTCACCAACACCTGGACCTATTCGCTCTACGCCTCAAGCGGCAACCAGCACCCGTGGTACATTCCTGCCGGAGGAGTGCTCAAGCAGTTCGACACGACCTCGGACGTGGAGGCTCCGTGGGTGAACGGCGTGTGGAACATCAACTACAGGCAGCTCTCGGAGGCCAATTTCTCCATGTGCCGCTACTATTCCCGTGGTGCCCTTGATGACACCCGACCGAACAACTACCCCAAGACCCGCGAGGTGACACGCTTCACGAGCGTCATCGGAACGATTCAGAACGCCCCGGCGACGAAGATTTCCGAGGAGCGGAAGAGGGAGATTCTCGCGGAGGCAAGGATATGCCGGGGACTTCATATGTATAACCTTCTCCATGTCTATGGACCCGTTCCGCTCATCGTGAACACGGAGGACGTCGAAAACTCCGAGGCTCTGAACAACGCGGTGCGGCCTTCGCTCGACGAGATTTCGCAGTGGATATATGACGACTTCGAGTTCGGGGCGAAATATGCCCCCGAGAACCAGAGCGACAGGGGACGGTTTTCGCGGGATTATGCGAGGTTCATGCTCATGAAGCACTGCCTCAACGAGGGCGACCACATGGACGGATGGTATGCGAAGGCCATCGCGATGTACCGCGAGCTGAACACAGGCAAGTACAGCCTGTTCAGACAGGGAACGAACCCGTACAAGGAGATGTTCCGCGAGAAGAACGACTTTAACTGCGAGATTATCGCGGCCATAAGCTGCGACCCTTCCTCCACCGGAAACCTCAAGGAGGGCAGCATGAACCCGTTCGCGATGCTCGCCATTCCTAACAACGCCGCGAAGAAGGACGACCTCGGCAACGACACGCCGTTCTCAGTCTGCGGCCCCGGCTGGGGTCTGACCTTCAACCTCGCTCCCAAGTTCTACGACACGTTCGAGAGCGCGGATCTGCGCAGGGAGAGCATAATCACGGAGTACTACACGACCACCGGAGAATGGTGGGGACCGTCTGAAATCGGCAAGAAGTCCGAGTGGGACGGCTACATTCCTTACAAATATCCGGCGGAGACGGCCACCGCGCCGTGCTTCGGAAACGACTTTCCTCTCGCCAGATGGGCTGATGTCCTGCTGATGTTCGCGGAAGCGGAAGTCCGTCAGAGCGGCGCCGCACCTTCTTCCGAGGCAGTGGCGGCCGTGAACGAGGTGCGCTCGCGTGCCGGTCTGGGCGCACTGGCAGCCTCCAAGACCGACTCCGCGGAACATTTCCTCGACGCGCTTCTGGACGAGCGCGGCCATGAGTTCTGGTTCGAGGGGATGCGCAAGGTCGATCTCATCCGCTTCAATCAGTATGCGCGGCGGGTTCGCGAGATGAAGGGCACGGTCCCGACCCACCAGTATATGCCTATCCCGGACTACGCTGTCAATGAGGCCGCCGAGCTCGGCAAGACTCTCGTGCAGGAGTTTGCCCGCGACGGCTGGGACGAGGACAAGGCAGGGGCGATTTGAGAATCTTTTTGGTCTATATTCGTTTCCTCATCAGTCACATACGCCCGGTATGCTCCCTCTTCGGAGACGAATCTATCCTCAAAAATATTTCTCAAATCCTCAGCAGCTTATTTACTGCCTATTATCTGAAGATATAGAAACCTTCAAAAAACATAGAGAATAAAATGAAAATAATAAAGAGTATGATACTCGCTGCGGCGGCAGTGACGGTGTGCGGCTGCGCCGAGAAAATTGACAGGAACGTGACCTGGCCGGAATGGGCTTCGCGTCCGATTATCGAAAACCCGACGGTCTCTGCCGGTGGAAAGACGGAAATCACAGCCGGGGAGACGGTCAGCTTCACTGCTCGGATACACGACGACTACAATGAGCTGAAAAGCTGGGGAATCACCGTGAAGTACGGCGACAATGTCGTGTTCAGCAAGGAAACCGAGGTCACCGGTCATGAGGCGGAGATTGAATATGAGTTTGTGATGCCTTTCGCCGCGAATCTCGCCGAGGGAGGGTTCTTCCCGGAGGTGACGGTGTCGTCGAAGAATGTGGCCGGAGGGGAATATTCGACGAGAATATCCCGCGACAGGAATGTCTCCGTGAACCGTCCGGCAGCTCCCGCCGAGCTTTTTGTCGTCGATGAGAACGGAACGGCGTTCGCCATGGGCAGAACGGCCGGCGGCCTCTCCTACAGCACGGCGGAGGGCAGCGACCTCACCGCGCTCGGACAGAAGGTCTTCATCGCGGAGAAGGTCAGCGGAGGCAAGCCGGATTTCAGCGGCTTCGTCTGGGGAATGTCCGAGGGCGGGAAAATCTCGCTCGTCAAGGAGGGCGGCGATGCCATCGACGTTCCCGACAGCGAGGGATACGGCTTCAGGAAGTTCGGCTTCGACACCTACAGTTTCAGCATCGACAAGCTTGTGAACCTCACCGTAAGTCTCGACAAGACGGCCATGGAATCGGTCAGCCAGAGCGGCGTGAACTACCTCGCGAAGGAAAAGGTGCATCTGGTGCAGGACTGCGAGGTCACCTTCTCCGGATTCGGCGAGCTCAAGTCCATGCTTCAGAGCGACCGCTTCGAGATTCTCTCCGACACTGCGGCAAAGTTCACCGGACACAGCGCCGACTGGAGCTTCTGGTTCGACACGGAAACCGGCTGGATGATTCTGAACTACGCTGTTTTCAACACCTCCGACCAGGTCTGGATTACCGGTCTCAAGGCCTGCTTCCCGCTGGGGAACGATGACAGCACGCACGACCTGAAGTACCTCGACGGGGACGGAAAGGTGCGCTACGCGACGCTCGCGGCTGTGAAGGACGCGAAGGGAGACTTCAGCATACTCGTCTATCTCAAGGACGACTACACCATCCAGCCGTTCCGTTGGGTCAAATGGAGCACTACGGTGGAGATGACGTCGATGACTCCGGAGACGGCGTCCATAACCGACGGGATATTCATCCGCCCCGGAAGTGACTTCAAGCCCGGGCTCCACGAAATCCGTCTCCACTTCACAAAGGAGGCCGACAAAGGCGGCGACGGCAGCAAGGCCGAAGTCTATGTCACGGCGCTTTAACCGACTGCCCCCAGCCATGCCATCCCGAACCGCCATGTCATCTCACCCCTCCCTGTCATTTCGAGCGAAGCGAGAAATCTGAACAACAGGAAGAAACAGCGAAGCGAGAAATCCGATCAGACACGAACAAACCACCAACGACATGAATATAAAGAACATAGCCACCGCGGTCATTCCGCTCATCATCGCCTGCACACGGCCCGTAGAGACCATCCCGGTCATCACATGGGCAGGAGTGCCGCCGCAGTGCAGCGAGGAGGTCTTCCCCGCTCTCAAGGAATGCGGGATTGACATCCACCTCGGACTGTACGGAACGGCGGATGAGGCAGCCGCAGCCCTCGAAGCGGCGCAGGAGGCGGGTCTGAAGCTAATCCCCGGTTTCCCGCAGCTCAGGGACTCCACATCGCGGTCCGTCGCCCGCTTCAAGGAGCACCCCGCCCTGTACGCATGGCACGTCAAGGATGAACCCGAGACTTGGGACATCCCGTGGGTAGCCGAACTCGTCGGAAAAATCGCGGAGCTCGACCCCGCTCACCCGTCCTACGTGAACCTCTACCCGAACTGGGCTTGGGGTGACAGCCTATATGCCGAAAGAATCGAAAGATTTGCATCGGAGGTGGAGGTCCCGTTCTACTCCTTTGACCAGTACCCTATCACGGAAAACGAGGACGGGAGCGTGTCGGTCCGTCCGGGATGGTACCGCAACCTTGAGGAGTTCTCGGCGATGTCGCGCCGCCACGGGAAACCGTTCTGGGCATTCGCGCTCACAAAATCCCACCGTCTCGGCCCGCCGTCCCCCGAGGCCTTCTATCCGATTCCCACACTCGGACACCTTCGCCTTCAGGTCTTCAGCGACCTCCTCTACGGTGCGCAGGCCATCCAGTATTTCACCGCCGGAGGCATATATGACCCGACGAAGCACTGCCGCATCTCGGTGTATGACATTGTCCGTCAGGTAAATTCGGAAATCCGGGCATATTCCCCCGTCTTCCTCGGATGCCGTATTCTCGAAGTCCGTCACACGGGAGACAATATCCCCGATGGCACACGAAAGCTTGACGAGGACTCAGCACTTTACGAATGTGTTGAAAGTCTCAAAATCTCTGGAGACGGAGGGGTCGTGTCCCTCATTGAAAACGGAGGGAAAAGATATGTCGCCGTCCAGAACAGGGACTGCGTGAACCCCGCGATTCTCGGCATACGCTTCAGGGGAAAGGTGAAGGAAGTGACGCCCGAAGGCAGGCTGAGATTCGACGGAAAGCCGATGAAGATTGAGCCCGGCAATGTCGCCGTGTTTTATTTACAAACCATATAATTACTAAAAATTATGCGTTACATTAAATCATTACTAATTTTGACCGCGACCTCTCTCCTCGCCCTCGCGTGCAGGAAGGAAGAAGACCCATCAACAACCACTGCAGAACCGGAAGCTCCGGTGATTGAAAATGCCACCCTCCGAGGGAATGGCGGTGAAACTGAAATCGAAGTCGGAAACACCGTAAAGTTCGAGGCTCAGGTGAGCGTGAAAGGCAGCACGCTCGAAAAGTTCAGTCTCGAAATCAAGAAAGGCACGGAAATAATCGGAACTGCGGAGTTCACTCTCGAAGGCACATCCGCAAAAGTTGAGAAAACATTTGACTTTCCTATCTCCGCAGCAAGCCTCGACGAGGACTTTTATCCTGAAGTTTCGATGAAGGTCACAAACACGGACGGCCTATATACCGAAGAAAGGCTCGCCCGGGAGAACAATGTAAAAATCAAGGCGCAGGAAATCATTGAAAAACTTTGGCTCGTGGACAATACCGGTCATGTGTGGCCGATGAAGCAGACCGCAGTCAAGGGAAACTACCGCACTGAAGGCAGCCTTGCTGAACTCGGAGCGAACTTCACGATAGCGTCGAAGATTACTTCAGACAACAAGGTCGATGCCGACGGCAAGAAATGGGAATTCACGAAACCGGAAAGCGGGGAATACGCTCTGAAATGGATTGGGTTCGACCTCTTCGAGGAAAAGCTGAGCAAGATGCTTGACCACACGGAAATTTTTGATTTCGCGACTATGGCGGACGATCAGGGAAACAAGGTTTATTGGAACCGTCCTCTTGTGCAGGACTGCCGCATTCTGTTCATCAATTATCCTGACGGAGCGCTGCTTCAGGCTGACCGCTTTGCCGATGTTGAGGCGAACACCGCCCGTTACACAGGACACACCGGCGAGCACTTCGAGGTTTATTACGTCCCTGATACAAAATGGATTATCGTAAAGGAGCAATGGACATGCACTGATGCCCTCTGGATAACAGGAAATAATGCGTCACTGCCTATGTCTCCATTCTGCGAGACCCACCCGCTCAACTGGTTCGCCGCAGGCGCTCAGG
The DNA here is from genome assembly GCA_934725015.1 of uncultured Bacteroidales bacterium. Classification (GTDB taxonomy): domain Bacteria; phylum Bacteroidota; class Bacteroidia; order Bacteroidales; family UBA932; genus Cryptobacteroides. The sequence goes on along the minus strand of CAKVAS010000021.1, from coordinate 20,872 downwards.
TTTCATACGATGCGGTATCCTGCGTGAAAACCGACGAGGGAAAGTTCTGCACGCTGCTCTATCTCAAGGAGAATTTTGCGATAAAGGCCTATAGTGCACGCGCTTGGGCAAACGAACTCGACTGGGCTTCGACAACTCCTGAGACTCTATTGATTTCCCCTATCGAAGCAGACCCGGAAACCGGCAAGACCGACGGCAACTACGGCAACGCAGGCGCGTCATTCACCGAAGGGCTTTATATGCTCAATTACGACAAGGCATCAAAGAATGTCTCCCTCGTTAAGTGGACAAAGACCGAACTTCCGGCACTTGCCGCCGGTACCGATGATCCGGAGAAGAAATAACCGGTACATTGCAGCTTTCCGCATAGGAACAATCAATATAACACAATGAAAGCCAAAAGACTACTGTTTTCTTTCGCGGCCGTCATCGCTCTGGTGACGGCCTGCGGAAAATCCATGGGTTCCGGGAACTCGGGAAACGGCGGGAACGCCACTCCGACCATTGACCTTACAGGACTCACCGTTGAGGGGCAGTTCCCCATCATCGCATGGACCGACAGCCAGACACCGGAGCAGTTCGTGACGAGGTTCAGCTCCATGAAGGAGTGCGGATTCAATGTCTATCTCGGATGGTACAAGAGCCTCGACGAGGTGATGCTCGCGCTCGACGCCGCGCAGAAGTCGGGAATCAGGCTCATCACCAAGAGCGACGAGCTTTTCTCGGACACTGAGAACACCGTCCGCACGATGATGTCCCACCCGGCGCTCTTCGGCTACCACATAAAGGACGAGCCGGAGGTCAGCGACATTCCGACGCTCGCCTCGCAGGTGAAGGCAATCAGGGCGGTCGATGACAAGCACCTCTGCTACATCAACCTCTACCCGAACTGGGCGTGGGGCAGCATCGACGGATATATGTCAAAGCTCACCTCCTGCCTCTCGCAGGTACCCGTGCGCTTCCTCTCCTTCGACCACTACCCGGTCATTGAGGTCGATGGAGTCAGCTCGCTCCGCAGGGAATGGTACAAGAACCTCGAAGACGTCCGCCGCGTGTCCCGCGCCCGCAACATCCCGTTCTGGGCGTTCGCCCTCTCGCTCTCCCACAGGCTCGAAGGGGTGCTCTACCCCATCCCGACGCTTGCCGAGCTCCGCGTCCAGATGTTCAGCAACCTCGCCTACGGAGCGCAGGGCTTCCAGTACTTCACCTACTGGGGAATATACCAGAACGGCCCGACGCAGGTGTATGACCGCGTGAAGACCCTCAACAAGGAACTCCAGTCGCTGTCGAAGATTTTCCTCGGGGCCGACGTCACGGACGTTTGGCACACCGGCACGAGCCTTCCCTACGGCACGAAGGCCCTCGCTACGCTTCCGGACGGCATCTCCGCCCTCTCCACGAGCGACAACGGCGCGGTGGTTTCGAGAGTGCGGAAGGACGGCAGGACATACATCGCCGTGGTGAACAAGGACTACAAGGCGGACATGACGCTCGACGTCGCGTTCACGGGCGAGGCATGGCAGATTGACAAGGAGGGCTACAAGGCCGCCGCCAGGTCCGGCCGCTTCACCGTCGCTCCCGGAGACATCGTCCTCTTCCAAGTTCAGTAGCCATCTCTGCGGGCAGCCCTGTCATCTCGAACGGAATTTCCCAACTGTCATCTCGAACGGAATTTCCCGGCTGTCATTTCGAACGGAATTTCCCGGCTGTCATTTCGAGCGGAATTTCCCAACTGTCATTTCGAGCGGAATTTCCCGGCTGTCATTTCGAGCGGAATGAAATGAAGCGAGAAATCTTTATGCGACAAAATATTACAGCGCTATAGATCTCTCACTATGTTCGAGATGACAGAATAATTCGAGATGACAGAATAATTCGAGATGACAGAATAATTCGAGACGACAGAATAATTCGAGACGACAGAATAATTCGAGATGACAGAATATAAATGTACAGCCATGACAAAATATATAATCTGAAATATATGAAAGCGACAAAAAGCATAATTATTATCGCCGCCTTTCTTCTCCTCTGCGGCTGCACGGCGAAGACCGGAAAAGTCTGGACGAAGGAGAAGGCGAACGCATGGTTCGAGGAAAAAGGATGGGTGTCCGGATGCGACTACATTCCGGCCTACGCCATAAACCAGCTTGAGATGTGGCAGGAGGACACCTTCGACCCCAAGGCCATCGACCGCGAGCTCGGATGGGCGGAAGACCTCGGTTTCAACTGCATGAGAGTATTCCTCCACCACGCCCTGTGGGAAGCCGACGCCGACGGGTTCAAGAGCAGGATGGAGAAATATCTCGAAATCTCGTCGTCGCACGGCATATCCACGATGTTCGTCTTCCTCGACGACTGCTGGTGCGAAAGCTACGCGCTCGGAAAGCAGCCCGAGCCGAAAAAAGGCGTGCACAACTCAGGATGGGCGAAGGACCCGGGGGCGCTGTTCTACGGCGAGTCCGGCAGCGGGCTTGACTACGCGGCCGACACCGCTGCGGTCGCCGCACGGCTTGAGGCATACGTGACGGACGTGATGACGAGCTTCAAGGACGACCCTCGCGTCTATGCCTGGGATCTCTACAACGAGCCGGGCGGCGGCCAGGACCCGCACCGCTACTACGAAAGGTCGTTCCCGCTCCTGAAGGACATCTTCCGCTGGGCAAGGCGCGTGAACCCGTCACAACCGCTTACGGCGGGGGTCTGGAGTCCGCTGCTCAGGGAGATGAACGTTTGGCAGATTGAGAACTCGGACATCGTCACCTACCACACCTACGAGTCTCCGGAGAGGCATCAGGCGATGATAGACACGCTCAGGGCATACGGTAAGCCGATGGTCTGCACGGAGTATATGGCACGCACGCAGAACAGCACGTTCCGGGACATACTCCCGATGCTCAGACGGGAAAACGTCGGAGCAATCAACTGGGGACTCGTCTCCGGCAAGTCCAACACAATCTTCGATTGGGAGACGATGCACAGCCCGTGCCCGACAGACGAGCCTGAGGTCTGGTTCCACGACATCCTGCGCGGAGACGGGTCGCCATACAGCGAGGAGGAGGTCGAGTGCATAAAGGCAGTGAACTGCAAGGTCCTGTCCGTCGTGCCCTACCCCGCCGAGGTGACTTCTCACGGTGGAAGCTTCAATGCCATAGGCGCGAAGGTCAGTTCATCGGGGCTGTCAAAGGCTGAAAGGAAAATGGTTGAAGGCTTCGGGGAGTATGTTTCCGAGGCCTTCGGCGAAAAAAGGCCATCGTCGAAGATTGTCTTCACCCGTGACAAGTCCATCGAAGGCGAGGGATATGAAATCGACGTCCGCCGCGACGGAATTTCGGTACGTTCGGGTTCATATTCCGGAACCCTCTACGCCATAGAGACTTTGAAGCAGATGCTTTCTTGCGGGAACGGAGCGAATGTTCCCTGCGTGTCGATAAGGGACTTCCCCCGCTTTGCCTACCGAGGGCTCGAACTCGACTGCTCAAGGCACTTCTTCAGGATTGACGAGGTGAAGAAGATTCTCGACGTGATGGCCATGTACAAGCTGAACCGCTTCCACTGGCATCTGACGGACGACCACGGATGGAGGGTCGAGATAAAGAAATATCCACGTCTTACAGAAATCGGAGCATGGCGAGACGGAAGTCAGGTGGATTGGGACGTCAACCACAACGACGGAATCCGCTACGGAGGGTTCTACACGCAGGAGCAGCTGCGCGAAGTCGTCTCCTATGCTGCGGAGCGCGGAATAGAGATTGTTCCGGAGATTGACCTTCCGGCACATCTCGTCTCGGCTCTCGCGGCCTATCCGGAGCTCGGCTGCACGGGAGGCCCGTACAAGGTGTTCACGCTATGGGACATAGCCCCGGATGTTCTCTGCGTCGGCAAGGAGTCATCCTTCGACTTTCTCGACGGCGTTTTCAGCGAGCTCTGCGACATATTCCCCGGAAAATACATCCACATCGGAGGCGACGAATGCCCCAAGGCCCGGTGGAAGGAATGTCCGGACTGCCGGAGACGCATCGCCGAACTCGGTCTCAGGGACACCGAGGAATGGAGCGCGGAACACTACCTTCAGAACTATGTGACCTCAAGGGTTCAGAAGATGCTCGCGGCCAAGGGGAAGAAGGTCATAGGCTGGGACGAGATTCTCGAAGGCACGCTCGAACCGGGCGCGACGGTGATGTCCTGGCGCGGCACGGAAGGCGGAATCAAGGCCGCCTGCAGCGGGTTCGACGCGATCATGACCCCGACCTCATTCTGCTACCTCGACTACTGCCCCGGTCCCGACCCCATGCGCGAGCCGACCGGCATCGGGCACTACCTCCCGATTGAGAAATGCTACTCCTACGAGCCTCTTGAAGGCATCAGCGCCGAGCACAGCCACCACATTCTCGGAGTGCAGGGCAATCTCTGGACGGAGTTCATCGCACGCAACGAGCACCTTGAATATATGCTCCTCCCCCGTATGCTCGCTCTCGCCGAAGTTCAGTGGAGCCGTCCGGAAAGCAAGTCCTGGCCGCGCTTCGCCTACAGTCTCAAGTCCCGCCAGATTCCTCACCTCCAGTCCCTCGGTTACACCGTCCGCGAAATGAGGTAGCCGGAACGGGACCTGACAGGAAAAAGCTGTCAGTCATTTTTATGACAGGCGTTCCAAACGCTCGTCTATCAGAGTCTTGTACGCCGTGTTCAGTGTGTCCGACAAAAAAGACATATTCAGGATGTCGAACCATTTGTCCCTGCAAGACTTCAGCCGTTCAATCAATCTGCTCCCGATTTTTTCAGGAATTCCAGACTCAGCCATCGCGGCGACAAATGCCTGCCTGTCGAAATTTTTAAGGGTCTTGCGTTCGTCTCGACCATAGCCGACAAACGGCATAGCGAGTTCATCCGGGTCCGCTATCCCCGTGAGCTGCACGGCAAGGAGGTCGTATGCCGGGGAAAGGACATATCCGACACCAGGCCTTTCTATAAGAGAGAAGTTCTTGCAGTGCATATCGGAATTTCCTGTTATCCAAGAGAATATGACCATTTCCCAAAAACGCTGCACATCAAGAAACGAGGCTGCGGAATACTTTCTCACGACTTCCGCCAACTGTAGATACGAGCCAAGATACTTATGCTCCGTCAGACGGTTGGTCAGCTGACACATATCGAGCATCGACAGTTTTTTCCCGCCCGTCAGCCGGTCCATTCTCTTCGTGATATAGGCCAGTTCCCCATCGGCCATACGGATGAGACTATGGACGGCTGTCTCAATTCCGGCAGCCGATGCCATTTTCATCGTCACATCCTCAAGTTCCGGAAGTGACCTATAGGTCGAACTCTGCGGCTTAAGAATATAATCGCCCCAAAGCCCGACAATAGTCAGCTTATCCTGCTCGTTTCTTCCGCCCCGGTTGATGTCCAGAGACAATTTCACCTGCACCCCCGTAACTGAAGCGCTTGTTTTCAGAACCTCCAAGGCAAGTGCACCGATATTGTCACGCGAATAAGGCATAAGAGGCGCAGCCTTTTTCCCGAACATACGCATGGCACATTCAGGATGATATCCGACCTCTCCGTCTCCAAGTTCCCTATAGCAGAAAAGACACTTATCCTTCATATTCCCTTACACTTATGTTTCCGATGCAGTCACGGCAGCAAGTCAGCAGCAGAGACATCCGATCCCGAGGGTCAATTTTCCAGTTCTTGTGCACTATGTCAAGCAGCCACCCCTCCGGAATAAGCCCGTCAAAGACTGGAAACATCATCTCCTTGACATATTCCTCACTTTGGAACGGCATCGTCGGGCTGAGAGCCTTTGCCCCCTCCAAGGACATATATCCGGCATCATACTGAAAATGATACCCTTCGTCATCTTCCGTCAAGACGCCGCAAAATATGTCATCAATATAAATCCCTGCCTTTTTCATCATTCAGCAATCTTTTCCGGACGAAGTTCCTCCCCGAAGAGCCTGAGAACCTGATTTACCTTATCCATCTGCACCGTGGGCTTTCCGGCCTCAAGTTCCCGGACGAAACGGATGCCTACTCCCGAGCGTTCCGCAAGTTCAATCTGCGTAAGCTTGAAAGTCTTTCGTTTGTTACGAATATATTCTCCTAATCGCATAAAATAATCCCGTTCGGGTAAAATTTGGAGATACGACATCCAAAATAAACCCTTTCGGGTACAAATATACGAAATAATAATAACTTTCAACCCTTTCGGGTACAAATATGCAAAATCATCAGTTGAAATATTCCGTCATAAACGCTAACTTTGCGGAATTACAGAGATGACGGGCATAAGACTGTTTATCCCAAACGACATAGACTCCCAAAGGACTGCGGAAATATACAATGACAGAATACCTGCATAAGAATGACCCCCTCTCCGAGGCGGACAGGGCGAAGCTGCGGAAGGTGAGGCACGTCGCCTTCGACATGGACGGAACGATATATATGGGTTCGACGCTATTTCCCTACACTCTCGACACGCTCCGGCGGCTGCGGGAAAGCGGCATCGGCTACTCGTTCCTCACGAACAACCCGACGAAATCGGTCGCGGACTATGTCGCGAAACTTGCCGGGTTAGGCATAGAGGCGAGCGAAGACAATGTCTATACGACCTCGCTTGCCGCCATAGACTATCTGAAGATACACCTCCCGGCGGCCCACAGGCTGTTTCTCCTCGGCACGCCGAGCATGGTGTCACAGTTCGAGAAGGCCGGCTTCGAGGCCTGCGCCGACTCCGCCGATGACCGCCCGGACGCGCTTGTGGTGGCCTTTGACCCGACTCTGGAATATTCCCGCCTCTGCCGCGCCGCATGGTGGGCGTCGCAGGGACTCCCCTACATCGCGACCAATCCCGACCGGGTCTGCCCGACCGACCTGCCGACCGTCCTCGTCGATTGCGGTTCCCTCTGCGCCTGCATAGAGCACGCTACCGGCCGCCGCCCGGACGTAACCCTCGGGAAGCCGGACCCGAACATGCTCAAGGGAATCATGCGGCGCCACGGCCTCGCTCCGGACGAAATCGTGATGACCGGAGACCGGATTTACACCGATACCGCCATGGCGAACAACGCCGGAGCCGTCGGAGTCCTCGTCCTCTCCGGCGAGACCACTCTCGAAACCGCCCGCAAGGTCGCAGCCGACGAGGCAGCCTGCCTCAGCGCGGCGAAAAGCCCCACGACCAAGACTACCAACGGCCGGGCATCCGCACCCGAGTTCCACGCCCCCGACTTCGTAGTCCCCGACATCAGCGTCCTCTGCGACCTTCTCGTCGCCAGCTCCCGCTGCATCGCTGACTGGAAAATGATTTGAAAAGGCCTGCTCAACCTGCAATTCTTGCAGGATGCAAGTCTGTCTTTGTAAAAATCGCCATTTCTGAGTACAATTTTTACGTAAAAAACGCCATTTTATAAACTATTTATTTATCTTTGCGCCCGCAAAAGTGTGGGTGAGGTCGGAGGGACCGGCCAAAAGCCTTCCTTGCATCAACGATTGCGGCAATTAGGCAGCCACATCGTATGTTTAATTAAAATTTCTTTTTATGAGAAATGAGAAGACTCATAGTTTTAATTACTGCCGCTACACTATGTGGGTTGGCTGCCTCCGCTCAAGAGGTTAGCTCCGAAAAAGGCTCTGTGGAGGTCAACGCGACCGCCAGATTTGACGCGAATCCCTATTTTCCCCTCCAGAAAGGTGCGGGAGAATTTGATTTCAGCTTCAGCAACACTTCAATCTACACATTCATCGACGGCGAATTCGGAAAGGGCTTTTCCTACTCCATCTCCAACCACTGGCTTGGCGTGGACTGGAGTTTCCTTTCTCCGGATGACAAGATGACGCCGCTCTACACAAACTCTTTCCACAGCGACGAGAGCACCTGGCTCGACTGGGCGACTCTGACCTACACGCTCGAAACGGAGAACGCCGGAGCGTGGGACTTCGCCGTCGGGAAGGACGTGATGGCATACGCGCTCACGGAATATGACGCCAACGACGTCGATTGCCATTTCGACATTTCATCAAAATTCTGGAACGAAAACTCCGCCTATCAGTGGGGAGCGTCAATCGGCTGGGCAGCGCCCAACGAGTGCAGCAGCCTCAAGCTTCAGGCGACGTCGTCCCCCTACTCAGTGCATCCTTTCCAGGACGGCAAGTTCTCGGCGATGCTGAAATACACCGAAGAAAGGGACTGGTGGACCGGAATGTTCTCCATTGGTGCCACAGGATGCTACGAAAGCTACCACGGCTACGATTTCGACGTCGAGGAAGAACCGGAAGCACCGTTCGCCGGCAAATGGTGGAACAGTTTCGCAACGGGGCATTCATTCACGATAGGCGATGTGACCCTCTCCATTGACGGAATGGTACGCAGCCGCGGATGGGACAATCCGATGCTCTGCTACCTCGCCAACGCGAAGGTCGAATATTACAACGAGGACGCGCAGGTCAGCATTTTCGCAAAGGGAGGAATCGACAACTACTATTCACTCTATGACCCGATTGACCCCGAAAACAAGAAAGGATGGACAATGGGCTTCGTCGGACTCGGTCTTCACTGGTATCCGCTCGCGGATTCGCAGGATCTGAGGCTTCATGCGGTGATTGCCAACGCCAACCACTTCGGCGTGCTTGACGACTTCGACGGCGTGATGAGCTTCGACGAGCTCTCGCTCAACGTCGGGATAACATACAACCTCGCGCTGCACCGTTTCTGGCAGAAATAATTCAGAAGAGGAGCCGAGCCTAAGCGGCTCCTGTCCTTTAATACACAGACAGCATAATGGCAAACGACATCATAATCGACATCGAGCACATCTCGAAATCATTTGACGGTGTGCAGGTTCTCAGGGACATCAACCTCAAAATCAGGAAGGGGGAATTTGTGACGCTCCTCGGCCCGTCCGGCTGCGGAAAGACGACCATGCTCCGGATGCTCGCCGGGTTCACGCAGCCTGACGAGGGACGCATAGTCATGGAGGGACAGGACATCACGGAGATTCCGCCCCACCACCGCCAGCTTAACACAGTGTTCCAGAAATATGCTCTGTTCCCGCATTTAGACGTCTATGACAACATCGCCTTCGGGCTCAAGCTTCAGAAAGTGCCCGCCGACGAGATTGAGAAGAGAGTCCGCAGGGTTCTGAAGATGGTCTCCATGACAGACTACGAGGAGCGCGACGTGGACTCGCTCTCCGGAGGACAGCAGCAGAGAGTCGCAATCGCAAGGGCAATCGTGAACCAGCCTAAGGTTCTTCTGCTCGACGAGCCTCTCGCCGCGCTTGACCTGAAGATGCGCAAGGACATGCAGATGGAGCTTAAGGAAATGCACCGCGAGCTCGGCATCACCTTCATCTACGTCACCCACGATCAGGAGGAGGCTCTGACCCTCTCGGACACCATCGTCGTGATGAACGAGGGCGTGATTCAGCAGATTGGCACGCCGGCGGACATCTACAACGAGCCGGCGAACTCCTTTGTCGCGGACTTCATCGGCGAGAGCAACATCCTCAACGGAATCATCCCGTGCGACGAGAAGGTTCAGTTCATCTACCACGACTTCGACTGCGTCGATAAGGGATTCGCCCCGGACGAGCACGTCGATGTGGTCATACGTCCGGAGGACATCTACATCTTCAACACCAACCTCGACAAGGCGCAGTTCACCGGAGTGGTGCAGTCCTGCATATTCAAGGGTGTCCACTACGAGATGACTGTCCTCACGAAGGAAGGTTACGAGATTATGATTCAGGACTATAACGCCTTCGAAGTGGGAAGCGAGGTCGGGATGCTGATTCGCCCGAACGACATCCACGTCATGCACAAGGAGTGCGTGCGCAACTGCTTCGAGGCCGAATATGCCGGCGAGAACAAGGCGACGTTCCTCGGCGAGGAATGGGAAGTGGATGCCGAGAATGTTCCCGAAGGCCTCGCGGAGGGAGACAGGGTACTGGCTGAAATCGAGTTCCGCGACGTCGATCTTCTCGACGAGAGCGACGAGGGAAAGACGAGCGGGCAGGTGTCCTTCATATTATATAAGGGCAACCACTATTTCCTTACCGTCAAGACCGACGACGGCGAGAAAATATATGTCCAGACGGACGACGTGTGGGACAAGAACGACCTCGTCGGAATCAACGTGAAGCCGGAGAACATCCGCCTGAAGAAAACTGAGGGAGGCAGGTGATGAGAACATTCAAAAGGTCATACTGGTCTCTGCCATATTTCATCTTCATGCTGATGTTTGTGGTGCTGCCGCTGGTGATGATTGCCATATATGCGTTCACCGACGCGAACGGCTCTTTTACTCTCGACAACTTCAAGAGATTCCTCACGACGTCTGAAGACATCAAGACGTTCGCATATTCCATTGAGATAGCGATGATTACGACTATTCTATGTCTTCTCATCGGCTACCCTGCGGCATGGATTCTCAGCAACGCGAAGCTCAACCGCTCGAAGGTCACGGTGATGCTGTTCATACTCCCGATGTGGATTAACATGCTCATCCGCACCCTCGCGACCGTCGCGCTCTTCGACTTCCTGCGCATTCCGCTCGGAGAGGGGGCGCTCATCTTCGGCATGGTCTATAACTTCCTGCCGTTCATGATTTACCCGATTTACAACACGCTCGAAAAGCTCGACCGCTCCTACATCGAGGCCGCCCAGGACCTCGGGGCAAGCCCGGCGAGGGTATTCGCAAAGGTGACGGTCCCGCTGTCGATGCACGGGGTGATGAGCGGGGTGATGATGGTGTTCATGCCGACGATTTCAACCTTCGCGATTTCCGAGCTTCTCACCCTCAACAAAGTGAAGCTGCTCGGAACCACGATTCAGGAGAACATCAACAACGGTATGTGGAACTACGGCTCCACCATCGCGCTGATAATGCTCCTTATCATAGGTATAACGACCCTGTTCTCCGACTCGGAGGACAAGCAGGCCACTGAGGCGGGAGGGCTGCTCTGATGAAAAAGTTCTTTGCACAGGCATATATATGGATTCTGCTGATTATCCTCTACGCGCCGATAATCATCATCGCGGTTTATTCGTTCACCGAAGCGAAGGTGCTCGGCAACTGGACAGGCTTCTCGCTGAGCCTCTACAGGAACGTCTTCAGCGGCGGGCTGAACAACTCGCTCATCCGCGCCATAGAGAACACACTCTCCATCGGCCTCATCTCGGCTTTCCTGTCCACGATTCTCGGAACAGTCTCGGCGATAGGGATTTACAATCTGCATGGACGCAGACGTAAGGTGATGAACCTGCTCAACGACATCCCGATGCTCAATCCGGACATCATAACGGGTATCTCGCTGTTCATCCTCTTCGTCGCTCTCGGCGTCAGCATGGGCTACACGACCGTGGTGCTCGCGCACGTCTCGTTCTGCACCCCTTATGTGATTCTGAGCATCATGCCCAAGCTCAGGCAGATGCCGTCCAACATCTACGAGGCGGCTCTCGACCTCGGCGCGTCACCGTCACAGGCAATGCGCAAGGTCATCGTCCCCCAGATAAAGCCGGGAATGATTTCCGGGTTCATACTCGCGTTCACCCTTTCGATTGACGACTTCGCGGTCACGCTCTTCACCAAGGGCAACGGAGGTCTCGAAACCCTCTCGACCTACATCTACGCCGATGCGCGCAAGGGAGGTCTCACGCCGGAGATTCGCCCGATTATGACGCTCATCTTCATATTCGTGCTCATTCTTCTGATTATCATCAACATAAGGTCTGTAAGTAATCGTAAAAAATAATAAAAATCAAACAAAAAGAAATGAAAAGGTTTTTCTCCGCACTTGCGGGCATTCTTTTCGGGGCGGCGATGATTTGCGGCGCCGCCGACAGGGCTCACACCCTCAAGATTTACAACTGGGCAGACTACATCGACGAGGCTCTGCTCGACGAATTCAAGTCATGGTACAAGGAGCAGACCGGAGAGGAGGTCGAAATCATCTACCAGCTCTTCGACGTCAACGAAATCATGCTCTCGAAGATTGAACTCGGCCACGAGGACTTCGACGTCGTGTGTCCGTCGGAATACATCATCGAGCGTATGCTCCGTCAGAACCTGCTCCTCAAGATAGATACCGACTTCGGCAATACGCCGAACTACATCAGCGGCATCGCTCCGTACATCAGGGAGAAATTCAATGAAATCGAAGGTTCCGGCAAGAACGCCAATGACTATGCGGTAGGCTACATGTGGGGCACGACGGGACTGCTGTACAATCCCAAGTATGTCACCAAGGAAGAGGCCTCGACATGGGAATGCCTCAAGAATCCTAAGTTCAAGGACAAAATCTTCATCAAGGATGCGTTCAGAGATGTCTATACGGCTCTCACAATCGCTCTTCACAAGAATGAGATAGATTCCGGAGAACTCAACATCAAGGACATAACATTCAATGCCTCAGACGAGTACATCGCGCTCGTGGAGAACTTTCTCAATGAGGTGAAGGGAAATGTCCTCGGCTGGGAAGCGGACTTCGGCAAGGAGGAGATGACCAAGGAGAAGGCATGGATTAACCTCGACTGGAGCGGAGACGCGCAATGGGCCATTGAAGAGGCTGAGAAAATCGGTGTCAAGCTCGATTATGAGGTCCCTCACGAGGGAAGCATCGTGTGGTTCGACGGCTGGGTAATTCCAAAATATGCGAAGAACATACAGGCGGCCCGCTATTTCATCAATTATATGTGCATGCCTGAAAATGCAGTCCGTAACATGGACGAAATCGGATATGTCAGCGCAGTCGGAGGCGATGAGATCCTGAACTCAATCATAGACACGACAGCGTATTCCCCTATCGACGCGAGCTATTTCTTCGGAGAAAAGGCGAAGGCTGTCTGCATCAACCCGATTCAGTACCCGGACGCGTCAATCATGGCACGCTGCGGCATGATGCACGATAACGGAGACCGCACGGAAGCTCTCCTCAAGATGTGGTCCCGCGTCAAGGGCGACAACGCCGGCTACTTCACCTACATCTGCATCGCCGTCGCGGTCATCGCCGTCATCGTCGTCGTGGTTCTCAACAGCCGCAAGAAGAAAGGCGGCAGGAAGCGCAGGAAATAAGACCCGATTCGGACCGGCATAAGAAAATCCCCGGAGCGCTCTGGCAGGCAGAGAGTTCCGGGGATTCTTCCATACAAGAAATATGGGCTATTCCTTCAGCTTCTTCCAGGCGATGTCCGCACCGAAAATCACGGTGAGAACGAGAAACGCAATGAACAGCCAATGCAGCCTGTTCACCGCAGTATAGACCTGAAGTATAGCCAGGATGACGAGTATGCAGTTCTGGATGGTGTCGATGAAAATGGAATAGCGTGACTTTCTCTGATTTATCTCATTCTGAACCATGTCAATATTCTTCTTCAGCCTGTCAAGCCTCACCTGCAGCCCTCGGTTCCTCTCCCCCGTGGAGAAGATTTCCTGCTCGCTTGAATAGTTGAAGCAATTCGGTATGTACTGGACGGCCAGTGAATGCCGGACGCGCTGCAAGACTGAAGTATCACGCTTAATCTTCTCATAGAATCTGAATGACCGGCCGGAATCATCCGCCCTGACAGACGAAAGTACCGCTTCACAGTTGTCGAGAACCATCTCATTGTAGGCAAGGGCGATGCCGGGAATCATAAGATATGGAGAGATGAATATGTTCTCAACCCTTTCCTTGCTCTGCTCGAAGCAGACTTTCATCAGATGACCGCGGCACAGCAGCACGAACGAGGCCTTTCTTTCGACAAAAGGCTTTATTGTGTCGAAAATCTCCGCGCTGTTCATCCTGTCGAAATCGAATATGCCGAGCAGAATGCCGCACAAAGTCTTGTTCCACACTGACTCAGCCGGGGATGCCGACACAAGCGCCTTGTAAAATTCGTCATAATCCGCAAAGATGCCGTTCCCGTCACCGGCTCTCCGGACACTTGAAAGCTCCAGTTCGGTCGTCCCCGTGCGGCAGCATTCAAACTGCGGCGTCCCGATCAGACTCTCGCCGCAGTCAGCCATATAGCGCCCGATGAACTCAAAGACAGTCAATGGCCTTTCTTCACCATCAAGGCTCACGCATAAGTCCGTGAACCTGTTATCCGGATAGGCAAAATAATTCTCCTGCCGGCTGCCGAACAGCGTCACAAGCTTTATCAGCGTCAGTTCATCAAAAGAAGTTCCTTCAGACGGCCTTACGGAAAGAGAGACTATATAGCGCCCGTTCTCATCTATGTCGCGGCCTCTGGAAGAACAGTTCAGGGAGAGATCAACCTCAACGGAATCAACCTTCGACAAGCGATAGAACGTATGCCCCTCCGACGTAAAGCTGTAGAACTTCGGAAGGCCGAGCATCACGCCCTTATATGACTTGATATGATAGGTGCGGAACGGTCTGCGGCCGCGCTCCTGATGCGCATAATCCATCAGGTCGCATTCGTATGACTCAAACACAGGACATGACTTCAAGTCAGACCCGTCCTCATCCTTGAAACGGCAGCCCCTCATCCGGTAGTGGGACAGGACGGAAACATCATCTATCAGGAATGACGGCATCTCCGTCAGGGAGTCCAGTCTCACGACGCGGTTCTTCGCGGTGGCAACCTCCGCCACCCTGTCGATGTCCTTTCGGAAAGCCTCGTAAAAAGAAGCGTCTGAAACTGACAGACCCCGATAGAAGGCAGTGAGAAATTCTTTCAGTTCTTCTTTGTCCAGTACCTTTTCCGGTTCTTTCCCGGGATGCGGAAGAACCATCAGAAACAGGTTGTCAGCCCAGCCGGAAGCAGCATCGAGAGGAGGCTGACGATAGTCTATCGGGACTCGCATCGCCCCGAGAGAGCTGAAGAAGCGCAGCCTTGAAATCGGGTCAAATGACTTTTTCTTAACCTTGAAAGGATTCTCCGTCTCAAAATATATATTGCGAAGTTTCTTTCCGGTTAGCGCCTCCAGCCGAGAAACAGAGAGTTCAATCCCTTCCGTGAGCAGTTTCCTGCCGTACCCTGCCCTTCTGAAATCAGAATCCACGGCAATATATATGGCCTCAATGTCAAAGGACGAAGAGTCTTCGAAGACATAGAAGTCAGACAGAAGTCCGCCGACAACCTTTCCGCCGTCTGTCAGCATGCACGCGACGGTTCCCGGCAGTGAATCTGAAGAAGAAATCCTCCTCTGTATGTTTTCATACGGCTCGCGTTCATCGATGTCCGGGAACGCCTCCATATAAATACGACGAAAGCCCTCAAGAAGGCCTCCGTCGTTGTCTGCATACGAAACAAAGGTCAGTTCCATAATCTTATTTCGTTCCGAATATGCGGTCGCCGGCATCGCCGAGTCCCGGCACGATGTAGGCGCTCTCGTTCAGGTGGTCGTCAACGGCGGCGACATAGATGTCAACGTCGGGATGAGCCTCCTGCACCTTCGCAAGGCCTTCAGGGGCGGCCACGAGGCACATCAGACGGATGTTGGCGCAGCCGTGCTTCTTCAGGAGCGTAAGCGCGTCGATTGAGCTTCCGCCCGTCGCGAGCATAGGGTCGGTCACGATGACGAGCCTCTGCTGGATGTCCTCCGGAAGCTTGCAGAAATACTCCACCGGCTCGTGGGTCTCCTCGTTGCGGTACAGTCCGATGTGTCCGACCTTTGCAACAGGGATGAGGGTGAGCATCCCCTCAAGCATGCCCATTCCGGCACGGAGGATAGGGACAATCGCAAGCTTGCGGCCGGAAACCTTAGGAGCCATCATCTTGCAGATAGGCGTCTCAATCTCCTTGTAGTCAAGCGGAAGGTCACGTGTGACCTCATACCCCATGAAAAGTGAAATTTCCGTCAGAAGCTGTCTGAAATCCTTTGAACCTGTGTTCTTGTCACGCATGATGCTCAGCTTATGCTGAATCATCGGGTGGTCGATAATGTGGACTGTACTCATTATAATATGTTTAAAAATTGGATTCATCCGAGGCCGATTTGATTTCGGAATATAAAATATCGGCTTCTCCAGTTCTGAGGTGCAAAGTTAGCATAAATTTTCCTATTTTTGCCAAAGATTTGAAGGGGACGGACTTTTTCCGTTTCATTCAGTCGGAATCGGCATAATCATAAAACTACACACTACAACCAAATGGTCAAGGTTTTCTGCAAGAACACCCGCACGTTCAAGGAGTTTCAGGAAGGCACCACCCTTCTTGACGCGGTCAGCGAGTTCAGTTTCGACAAGCCCTACCCCATCGTCGCGGCAAAGGTCAACAATGTCGTCCAGGGGCTGAGGTTCAGGCTCTACAACAACAAGGACGTCGAATTTCTCGACTACCGCACCTACAGCGGCCGCAGCGCCTACTGCCGCTCGCTCTGCTTCCTGCTGAGCAAGGCCGCGAGGGACGTGTTCCCGGGATGCAGGATTTATATGCGCCGCCCCATTTCAAAGGGATATTTCTGCTCGCTCATAAAGCCCGACGGCTTCGGAACCGACGGAACGGATGTGGCGCGAATCCGTGAAAGGATGCGCGAAATCGTGAAGGAAAACCTGCCGTTCTACAGACAGGAGGTGCAGGCGGATGAGGCGGAGGCCGTCTTCGCGAGGGACGGGCGTTCCGACGTCACCAAGCTGATCGGCACCACAAGGCCGGTCTATGTGGATTACTACACCCTCGGAGGCAGCGCAGACTACTACTACGACACGCTCGTCCCGTCGTCCGGCTGTCTCGACGTGTGGGAACTTGAGCGGTACCGCAGCGGAATGCTACTGCGCGTGCCCGACCGCCACCACCCTGAGCAGCTCGCGCCGTTCTTCGAGCAGCCCAAGACGTTTGACGTGTTCTCGGAAAGCATCCACTGGAATGCTCTCATGAAGCTTGACAGCGTCGGGGACGTGAACATCGCCTGCCAGAAGGGCAAGGCAAGCGAGCTGATTCAGGTCGCCGAGGCGCTTCAGGAAAAAAAGATAGTGCAGATTGCCGAGGAAATAGACAGGCGCTTCCACGCCGCGTCTCCGGTAAGGCTCGTGCTCATCACCGGGCCGACCAGCAGCGGTAAGACAACTTTCTGCAAGCGGCTCAGCGTCCAGCTCAAGGCCTGCGGCCTGCACCCTATCTCATTCTCCACCGACGACTATTTCGTGAACCGTCTCGACACCCCCAAGCTGCCCGACGGCAACTACGACTTCGACAACTTCGACACCGTCGATCACGTCGCCCTCCAGAACGACATCCTCAGGCTCCTCGCCGGCGAGACGGTGCAGGTGCCGGAATACAATTTCGTGACGGGAATCCGCGAATACAACGGCAAGACCCTCAAGCTCGAATCAGACACGGTGCTCCTGGTCGAGGGCATCCACGCCCTCAATCCGCGCCTGACCGACAAGGTTCCGGACGCGAGCAAGTTCAGCATATTCATAAACACCATAACCAGCATCTCCATCGACGACCACAACTGCATCCCGACCAGCGACAACCGCCTCCTCCGCCGCATAGTGCGCGACTACAACAAGGGAGCGTTCACCCCCGAGGCGACCATCAGCAACTGGCCGAACGTGCGCCGCGCCGAGGTGAAGTGGATCTATCCGTTCCAGGAGAACGCCGACGTGCTGTTCAATTCCGCCTACCTCGTGGAGTTCGCCGTCCTTCGTCCCCACGCGGAACAGATTCTCCGGACAATCCCGAAGAACTGCCCGGAGTACAGCGAGGCTCACCGCCTCCTCCGCTTCCTCTACTACTTCCACCCCGTCTCCGACAAGGACGTCCCCGCCACCTCCCTCCTCCGAGGCTTCATCGGCGGAAGTTCGTTTTAAAAGCGGGGCGCCAAAAGGCGGTCTGCGGCGTTGAGCCGTCTTGTCAAAATCCTCACAACCATCAGGTTGCTGCGGTATTTGACTTCACCGACCGCCTTGCATTCCATCCTTTATGCATCCCCTTTTGACTCTCAGAGAGTTTTCCAAATTCATGGCACTTATGCGCCTTGATACCTGCGGAACAATCCGGAAACGATGTCGGGGTCTGAAGCATCCTCCGGAAATCCATAAGCATTCAGAACGGCAATGTCATTGTCACGATGAGCCTTGCGAAGTTCCGGCGGCATTGTAAGTTCATCATACAAATCAGCCAGGCTGCATTCCGGATAGAGAGATCTGGCATCAAGGACGGCCTGTGCAGTGCGACTGATGCTTTCCTTTTGAATCTCGCTTGCATCCGGCCACGGGAAATTGTTATAGACGATGTCCTTTGAGTAGCGGTAGTCGCTCTTGAGCCGTCCGCATACTGCACGCATCCACGCCATATGAACCGACGATTCGAGAACACCGAAATGGAACAATGTGGCAGACGGAATAATAAGGACGAGATTGCTGCTTAAATCGTCAGGAGAAAGCATCCCCATGGGAATGTACCTTCGTTTTTCCGACGAGACACTTGGAATCACAATATAGTCCGAATCAGGCATATTCTCAACTTGGAAATGTGTCGGTCGGTCAGCAAGTTTCAAGGTACTTGCTCTCGAACTTGCAAGTCTGAAGTTCCTAACAGACTGAACTCGCTTCATGCACTCCGGCATTGACCTCAGAACATTGGGCTGGCATGCCCCAAGCCAAAGGCAGTAACGAGGCTTGCGGTTAATAAATTCATACGAGCCGTAAAATGGTTTGAACCACATCGACGAAGCCGGCTCTTTTTCGATGAATGCCAACATTTCCTCTTCCGAAAAAAGATAGAAACCGCCATCTATCGGCTGGTTTCCTATGCCAATTTCCGGTACGTCACACAATGGTTTCGTCCGGCTTTCGATGAAGACATCCTCGGCATCGAGCAGGTATGCATTGATATGCCCCGCCTTGCGGCGTGTCCCGGTCTCATCGACGATAAAATATTCTGAACTGCCACAAGTTGTGCTGAACCCGACAATGACACAATGCACATGAGCCTTCTGGCTTGCCTCGCTGTCCCACCGGAAGGTCCGATAAGCGAAATCTATGTGCACACCGCTCTCCATAAGAGGTTTCCAAAGCGCAGCGACGGCCTCTCCCTGACAGACTGAATTTGTCGATACCAAAGCTGCCATGACGCTCTTTCCCTTTGTTCCGGAGCTTACTTCAAAGCCCTGCACTCCGGCTGAAAGCATATAGTCCGCAGCCTTCTTGTACCATCCGCTCACATAGTCCAGATTACCGAGATTCTTCCACTTTTCCCCGAATACCGCCGCCAAGTCATCTTTCTGCTCCTTGCACATTATCCTTGCTCCGACAAACGGAGGATTGCCCATTATGTAGTCCACTTCCGGTGCCGGAACAACAGTGTTCCAATCCAAACGTAATGCATTTCCCTCGTGGATATTCGTATAGGTTCTCAAAGGCAACGGTTCAAGGTTGAATCCGACAATCTCATCTGTCTCACGCATCATCTGCAGTTCAGCTATCCACAGCGCTGTCTGAGCAACAGAACAGGCAAAGTCATTAATTTCAATTCCATAGAACTGCTCTATAGAAACTTGGATAGGGTTCATAAATTCCCCCATCACACGATTGTCCCCATAAAGAATGCGCAAGACCTCATTCTCCAACCGTCGGAGAGACGTATATGACTCCGTAAGGAAATTACCGGAACCGCACGCCGGGTCAAAGAATTTAAGGGCGGCAAGCTTATGCTGAAATGCCACAGCCTTCTCCTTTCTTATTTTTAGGACAGGTGTTGCATTTATATCTGACAATTCCGACCTCAATCCATCCAAGAAAAGCGGGTCTATAACCTTATGTATGTTCTCAATCGATGTGTAGTGCATTCCCCCTGCACGACGAGTCTCCGGATTCAGCGTCGATTCAAACACGGCGCCGAAAATAGTCGGACTTATGAGCGACCAGTCAAAACCGTCTGACGCACGCTGAAGAACGAGCTCACGGATTTCTTCATTGAAACGAGGAATTTCTATATCACCGGCGAACATCCCGCCATTGACATACGGGAATGCCGCTAATGCCTCATCCATATAAGGGTCACGTTCTTCCGGTCTTGTGTCCAGAACCTGAAACAAGTCCTTCAGCGCACGCCGAAAATCATCCGCTTCGAACCGCGCCATATAGTCATGGAACATATTCTTGCCCCCGAATATTCCGGCATCCTCGGCATAAAGACAAAACACCAGCCTCACGCACAGTTTGTTCAGAGACTTCTGAGACTCAAGGCTGTCAGGATTGATATATTGCTTCAGAATTTTATCGTAGAGCAAGCCGACAATCTCCCCGGCCCTGACACTGACCTCAATTTCTTTTTTCAGATGAATGTCCGCCGTATCAGCGAGAAAGTTCAGGCGATGCCATTCCTTCTCTAAATCAGCAAGTTGAACAACTTGTGGAGCCTCATTAGGATGTTCCATGTCATGAACCTCAAATGTCGCGAAATTGCAGACAACAATCCAGTTCGGCATCTGAGATTTCGGCAGTCCGGCAGAGTAACGGCGAGCCTGCTGATATGGTGTAAGATACGAGCCATCGGACTGGCGTGCACTCACATCCAACTTCACGTGAGCCCCCTTTTGTTCAATAAGGACTTTTGTCGCTGAGATATACCCATCAATAAAGTCAGCCCCTTTCTCCTTCGTAATTGTCTTGACAGGCTTCTCAAATTCAATATAGCCCACAGGATTATCAACTCCCAGGACATCATGGAGAAGCGCAATCCAGAAGCGTTGAGTTTCACCTTTCTCATATCCCTTCCCAGTCCAGTCCTTCACGAATTGCCTAACCGCCTGCTTTTTTATTATATTTGAAATCATGATTTGCCCCTTCGTAATAAATTATAAACGTTTAGGATAGACAAATTTAAGAAATTTGAATGAGTCAGACAAAAAAAGAACCCCGACTACATTGCTGTAATCGGGGTTCTCGAAGCGTGGCGACGACCTACTCTCCCCCTCCTTAAA
>CAKVAS010000020.1 GCA_934725015.1 uncultured Bacteroidales bacterium | reverse complement strand
GGTGCGCATGGAGCACGGCTTCCCCCACGAAAGGGGGACGGGAGGGGGATTTTAAGGAGGGGGAGAGTAGGTCGTCGCCACGCTTCGAGAACCCCGATTACAGCAATGTAGTCGGGGTTCTTTTTTAATGATCACGGTGTTCATTTGTTCATCGATGAAGAAAGAAGGCGCATCAGCGCCGTGCGGAGAACAGCGGAGCGCCGGCCTGTGTGATGGTGCGCATGGAGCACGGCTTCCCCCACGAAAGGGGGACGGGAGGGGGATTTTAAGGAGGGGGAGAGTAGGTCGTCGCCACGCTTCGAGAACCCCGATTACAGCAATGTAGTCGGGGTTCTTTTTTTTGTCTGACTCATTCATATTTCCTAAATCTGTCTATCTTAAACGATTATAATCAAAGACGGGCAAACTTTTTTGTTCTTTCATCTCGAACGCCCTTTGTCCTGTCATTTCGAACGCAGTGAGAAATCTTTGCGCCGAGAAACCTTCCCGCACAAAGATTCCTCGCCTTGCTCGGAATGACAAATTAGTTTTTTTACTCTTATTTTGTGGGCGCACGGAGCACGGCTTCCCCTACGAGTGGACGGGAGGGGGCGGAATCCAGAGACCCCGTCAGAACTCTTCTTTGATGTTGTAGTTGTTGCGCTCGCTGCTGCTGCGTGAAATCATCTCGCAGATGAAGCCGGCGAGGAACATCTGCACGCCTATGACGAGCGCCACGAGCGCCAGATAGAACAGCGGCTGGTCGGTCACCGGGCGGAATGCCTCGTGGTGCGCCTGCTGGACGAGCTTCTCTATGATGACCCAGAGGGCTATGACCCCGCCGACAAAGAATGTTACGAGCCCGGTGAACCCGAAGAAATGCATCGGCTTCTTGCCGAAAGTGCTGAGGAACCAGAGCGAAAGCAGGTCAAGAAAGCCGTTCACAAACCTGTTCAGCCCGAATTTGCTCTTCCCGTACTTGCGCTTCTGGTGGCGCACGGGCTTCTCGGTGATGCGCGTGTAGCCGGCGTTCTTCGCGAGGTACGGTATGTATCTGTGCATCTCCCCATAGACCTCGATGTCCTTCACCACCTCGTTCCTGTAGGCCTTCAGACCGCAGTTCATGTCATGCAGCCTTATCCCCGTGATCTTCCGTGCCGTGGCGTTGTAGAGTTTCGACGGGATATTCTTCGTGAACTTGTTGTCCTGCCGGTGCTGCTTCCAACCCGACACTATGTCCCAGCCGTCCTCGACAATCATCCTGTACATTTCAGGGATTTCTTCCGGCGAGTCCTGCAGGTCGGCGTCCATCGTCACCACGACCCTTCCCTCCGCGGCTCTGAATCCGCAGTAGAGGGCAGCGGACTTGCCGTAGTTGCGGCGGAACGATATTCCCCTTATGTTGGAGTCATCCTTCGCGAGCCTTTGGATTGTCGTCCACGAACCGTCCGTGCTTCCGTCATCCACCATTATGATTTCATATTTCCACGGTTCTTTCTTCAGAACGGAATGTATCCATCCGATGAGTTCGGGGAGCGATTCCTCCTCGTTGTAGAGCGATATGACGATGGAAAGGTCCTTTGCGTATTCCATGATTTTCCGGGTCTTTGTTCTGTCCTTCGTTTTTTCGTACTCGTCGTTTTTATTGTTCCTCGACGTCAGTCCCGTTGTCATGGAATCCGGCGAACGGATCGACATCCGGGATGTGTCGTGAAAAAATCAGCGATACGATGGTTCCGTAGAGGAAACAATATATCAGATTCGAGAAGAAAGTCATCGTGGGCAGGTTCTCCCTGTAGCCGTCAATCATGGCGAGGGAGTTTGAATCGAGAATCTTTGAATATTCGCTCATTATCAAGTCAAACGCCTCGTCAATCTCTCCGGGATTTATGTAGAGAATATTCGCAAGGCTTGCGGCGGAATATATGAGGGCGGAAAAAAGTGCCGCGAAGATTCCCAGACGGCGGGTATGGCTCCGTTCAACTCCGTCGTATGAATCCGCGGTTCCCTGCATCGCGGCGCGTAGAATCAGGATGCATCCGGCGAACTTGGCGATCCACAGGACCATCGTCAGTACGGTGACTGCGATTGCCGACGGAATCAGCTGTGGAAGATATTGTACCGCAAACATATATGCCGTGGAGACGGCTCCGAGCACGAGACCTGTGACGGCGGCTCGGTTGAGAATGACTCCTGCAGTGATGCTTTCGTTAATATTCATGTTCATAATCGTGTCATTTATCCCTTTAGGGCGTACAAAGATAGAAAAAAATTCCTACCTTTGTCCGCTTATTTAAGAAGCTGTTCAAATTTTTTGTTCAGTTATTTTGAGATGTATTTTTGAGTCAGATTTTTCTGTTTTGAGAGGAGTTTAGCGGTGCTAAATGACGAACAAAATGGGAAAATATGGCCAAAAAGACACCAAAAGAACGAACACATAAAAATAAATGCAAGAAAAATTTAAACAGATTCTAAGAACAAGGTGCCGTGTTTGTAGGCGGCGAAGTTTAATTATGAATCGGCGGCGGTTTCTTTTGTACTGAAACGGGCCGGTTCCAAAACAGTAAGATTATGATAGACATTACATTTCCCGACGGCAGCGTGAAGTCCTTTGAGAAAGGCGTCACCGGCTATCAGATTGCCGAGAGCATCAGCCCGAGACTTGCGGCGGAAGTCCTTGCCATGACAGTGAAGACAGCGGACGACGACACTGCGGGGAAAGGTACGTTATATGACCTCGACCGACCTATAAACGAGGACTGCGCGGTCACTTTCCACAAATGGGGTGACGACGAGGCGAAGCACGTGTTCTGGCATTCCACCTCGCACCTCATGGCCCAGGCTCTTGAGGCGCTTTATCCGGGCGTGAAGTTCGGCATAGGCCCGGCAATCGAGAACGGGTTCTACTACGACGTCGATCTTCAGGGACGGCAGATTACCGAGGCCGACCTCAAGGCAATCGAGGACAAGATGATGGAGTTCGCCCGCACGAAGGAAGCCTTCGTGAGAAAGGAGGTCTCCAAGGACGACGCGCTCAAGGCTTTCGCGGAGAAGGGAGACGAGTACAAGCTCGAACTCATCGGCGAGCTTGAGGACGGACACATCTCCTTCTATACTAACGGCGGCTTCACTGACCTCTGCCGCGGGCCTCACCTGAGGGACACTTCAGTAATCAAGGCCGTGAAGCTCACCGCCATCGCGGGCGCATACTGGAGAGGCGACCAGAACCGTCAGCAGCTCACCCGTATCTACGGAATCTCCTTCCCTAAGAAGTCGATGCTCGACGAGTATCTCGCGCTCATGGAAGAGGCCAAGAAGCGCGACCACAGGAAGATAGGCAAGGAGATGGAGCTCTTCACCTTCTCTTCAAAGGTCGGAATGGGACTCCCTCTGTGGCTGCCTAAGGGCGCCGACCTGCGCTCCCGCCTCGAGGAATTCCTGAAGAAGATTCAGAAGTCCTACGGCTATCTGCCGGTCATCACCCCGCACATCGGGAACAAGGAACTCTATGTGACTTCCGGTCACTACGCAAAATACGGCAAGGACTCGTTCCAGCCGATTCACACCCCGCAGGAGGGCGAGGAATATCTGCTCAAGCCGATGAACTGCCCTCACCACTGCGAGATTTACCGCAGCAAGCCGCGTTCCTACAAGGATCTGCCTCTGCGCTTCGCCGAGTTCGGCACCGTCTATCGCTACGAGCAGAGCGGCGAGCTTCACGGGCTTACCCGCGTGCGCTGCTTCACTCAGGACGACGCGCACCTCTTCGTGCGTCCGGATCAGCTCAAGGAAGAGTTCGAGAAGGTCATAGACATCATTCTCTATGTGTTCAAGACCCTGAACTTCAAGGAATATACGGCGCAGATTTCTCTCCGCGACCCGAAGAACCCGTCCAAGTACATCGGTACGGACGAGAACTGGGCGAAGGCGGAGTCCGCCATCATCGAGGCCTCCAAGGAGAAGGGTCTTCCGACCGTTGTGGAGCTCGGGGAGGCCGCTTTCTACGGGCCTAAGCTCGACTTCATGGTCAAGGACGCCATCGGCAGGAAGTGGCAGCTCGGAACGATTCAGGTCGATTACAACCTTCCGGAGCGCTTCGGACTCGAATATGTCGGGGCGGACGGACAGAAGCACCGTCCGGTGATGATTCACCGCGCACCGTTCGGCTCTCTCGAACGCTTTGTGGCAGTGCTTCTTGAGCACACGGCCGGAAAGCTGCCTCTGTGGCTGACTCCGGATCAGGTAAATATCGTCCCGGTGAGCGAAAAATACTCGGAATATGCAAAAAAAGTTTGCAGTTTGATGAATAATTCCGATATTCGCGCTTCAATCGACGACCGTAATGAGACGCTCGGCAAGAGAATCCGTGAGTCAGAACTCAAGAGGATTCCTTTCCTTGTCATCGTTGGTGAGAAGGAGGAGGCCGAGGGGCTCGTTTCAGTGCGCCGTCAAGGTGGAAAGGACGAGGGTTCTATGTCAGTTGAAGACTTCATCACATTGGTCGGCAATGAGGTGAAGGCGCAGCTGGCCTGAAACTTCGGCATATAATATTATTAACAAATTTATTTTAGGAGGATAGTTTTATCGCAGCACCATTTAAACCTAAGCCGCGCCCTATGGGTCCAAGACCGCAGCAGGGCCGTCCTGCTCCGAACCAGAAGAAGGACGAAGGCAGCCTGAGAATCAATGACGAGATCAGAGTACCGCAGGTAAGGCTCGTCGGGGACAACATCCCTGAGCCGGGCATCTACCCTACATCCAAGGCACTTCGCCTCGCTGATGAACTCGAACTTGACCTGGTGGAGATAAGTGCTAAGGCTGATCCTCCGGTGTGCAAGATTATCGACTACCAGAAATATCTCTACCAGCAGAAGAAGAAAGCCAAGGAGATGAAGTCGAACGCGGCTAAGGTGGTCATAAAGGAAATCAGGTTCGGTCCGAACACGGACGAGCATGACTTCCAGTTCAAGCTCAAGCACGCGCAGGAGTTCCTTCAGGAGGGGTCAAAGGTCAAGTCCTCGGTGTTCTTCAAGGGACGTTCCATCATCTACGCCGAGCAGGGAGAGAAGCTTCTCCTCCGTTTCGCGCTGGAACTTGAGGAGTACGGACGCGCCGAGCAGATGCCTAAGCTTGAGGGCAAGAGGATGATCATGATGATTGCTCCGATTGCCAAGAAGAAGTAGCATGAATGTCATTTAGGGACATTATATTATTATTAACAAGTTAAATGATTTAGCTATGCCAAAAATCAAGACCAACTCCGGTTCAAAAAAGCGCTTTGCACTTACCGGAACGGGAAAAATCAAGAGGAAGCATGCTTTCAAGAGCCACATCCTCACCAAGAAGACCAAGAAGCAGAAGAGAAATTTGACTCACTTCGGACTTGTCACTGCTCCTGACCAGAAGAGAGTCAAGGCTTTGTTGGGATTGTAATCATTACTTATGTTAAACTTGGTTGCAGTAAAGTAATCCTTAAAAAAGTAACTCGGTAATCTTTGTTTGTCTTTTGGGTCTATATTTCTTTTCTCATCGGTCATGTACCTCCAGTACATTCCCTTTTCCAAAAGAAATCTATCCTCAAAAATCCTTCACAAATCTGTACCGGCTTATTTCATAACGCTTACGTAAAAGCTCCTGAAAGATTGGACACTGCCTCCATAAAAACAGTTAAATTATGCCAAGATCGGTAAATTCAGTAGCCTCAAGGGCTCGCCGCAAGAAGATTCTCAAGAGAACACGCGGTAACTTTCTGTCAAGAAAAAATGTCTGGACGGTAGCGAAGAACACCTACGAGAAGGGTTTGACCTACGCCTATCGTGACCGCAAGGCCAAGAAGCGTGAGTTCCGTGCTCTCTGGATTCAGAGAATCAACGCCGCCGCACGTCAGTACGGCATGACTTACTCTCAGTTTATGGGTAAGATCGCAAAGCAGAACATCGGCCTTAACCGTAAGGTTCTTGCTGACCTCGCCATGAATAATCCGAAGGCTTTCGAAGCAATCGTGAACTCCGTAAAATAGTCTGACGAGATGAGCCTGAAGGAATTCTTCCACAACCGTTGGGTGAAGTTCGGTTTCTGGGCTTTGCTCTACATCCTGTGGGTGATCTGGCTCGGAAACTGGTGGTGGCTCCTCGGCCTTGCCGTCCTCTTCGACCTCTGCGTCACGAAGAAAGTCAAGTGGCTTTTCTGGAAGAAGAACTACAAGGAAGGAGAGAAACACAATGCGGTCCTTGACTGGCTCGACGCCATAATCTTCGCCGTCATTGTGGTGACGTTCATCAACATCTTCTTTTTCCAGGCCTTCAAGATTCCTTCATCCTCAATGGAAAGCACTCTCTATACCGGTGACCACCTTTTCGTGAGCAAGCTCGCATACGGTCCCCGGATGCCGCAGACCCCGCTTACCATTCCTTTCACCCATAATACGATAGGCGGCAGCAGGGAGTCCTACTCCGAACTGATACACTGCCGTTACAAAAGGCTGAAGGGACTGGGGCACGTGAAGAGAGGCGACTGTGTGGTTTTCGGATTCCCGAACGGTGACACTGTTCTTGTCAAGGCTCCCGCAGATGACTACTATATGCTCTGCAGGATGTACGGACGGGACTTCACCGTCAGAAACTACGGCCCAGTGAAGGTCCGCCCTTCCGACAAGAAGGATCATTACGTCAAGAGATGCGTTGCCGTCGCCGGTGACACGCTCGAGATAAGGGACGGAGTGGTCTATGTCAATTCCGAAAGGGAGACGACTCAGCCGGGAATGCAGAACAGCTACACTGTCGTGACCACAGGTCAGAAGCTCAATCCTCGCAGCCTCGAGAGGCTCGGACTCAACAGGGGCGAGCTCTGGTTCGACCAGACTCTTCCGGGCTATCCGGCGATGCCCCTTACGGAGAAGATGCTGGAGGAACTGAAAGGTTTTTCAAGCGTCGTTTCGGTGGAGCCGAACATTGACTCCTATCCCCCGGACTATCCGGATTCGTGGAAGACTATCTTCCCTTTTTCGGAAAGCTACGAATGGACAAGGGACAATTTCGGGCCGCTGTGGGTTCCTCAGAAGGGAGCGACGGTTGAACTGAACGCCGGAAACCTTCCTCTTTACGAAAGGATAATCACCTCCTACGAGGGAAATGACCTTGAGGTCGGAGCGGACGGGACGATAAGGATAAACGGAGAAACGGTTACGGAATACACTTTCCGTCAGGACTATTACTTCATGATGGGAGACAACAGGCACAACTCTCTCGACTCGCGCTACTGGGGGTTCGTCCCTGAGGATCATATAGTCGGAAAGCCTGCCATGGTGTGGCTCTCAATCGACGGGAACAGGAAGTTCCCGAACAACATTAGGTGGCGGAGATTTTTCAAAATCGTCTAAATACTTGCAATTTAGCATTTTTTACACGATATTTGCAGCCCGCAAAGAAATGCGAAAAAATAAGTTGCTCTAAAAATTTGATAATATTAAAAAGTATATAAAATGGCAAAGGTTTGTCAAGTTACAGGAAGAAAGAGAATGGTCGGCAATAATGTCGCTCACTCCAAGCTGCGCACTAAGCGCGTGTTCGCCCTGAACCTCAAGACCAAGAAGTTCTGGTCAGAGGAAGAGCAGAGGTTCATCACCCTCAAGGTGTCCTGCAAGGGTATGAGGCACATCGAGAAGAACGGCCTCGACGCTACTATCAGAGAAGCTCAGAAGAAAGGATTTATTAACCTTGTTTAATTGTTTTTGAATTATGGCAAAGAAAGCTAAAGGTAACAGGGTGCAGGTCATCCTTGAGTGCACTGAGCAGAGAGAGAGCGGTGTGCCGGGTATCTCAAGATACATTACTACGAAGAACAAGAAGAACACGACTCAGCGTCTTGAGAGGATGAAGTACAATCCTTTCCTCAAGAAAGTTACGCTTCACCGTGAGATTAAATAACGAAGGAGGATTAAACTATGGCAAAGAAAGCGGTCGCAACCTTCGCTGCCGGTAAGGGCGGTAAGAAAATGGTAAAGTGCATTCGTATGGACAAGTCTCCTAAGACCGGCGCTTACGTTTTCAACGAGCTTCTCGTCGAGGAGTCTGAGGTTAAGGAATTTTTCTCTAAGAAATAAACAAAAAACGTATAAAGGGTGATTTCTGCGTTACGCAAAGCCTTGAAATTCCTCCTTTTATACAATTTTGGGAAATAGGGTTAGACCCCGGGGCGAAAACCTCGGGGTCTTTTTGTCGCGAACCGTTGTCACGACTTGATGGAGTGCCGTAAATTCATTATATTTGCAGGTTTGAAAACGAATCATCCGGATTATGGGAATTTTTGACAAGGGGGTGAAGAACACCAACAGAAGCTTCTTCGACAGGCTGTCGCGGGCTATTGTCGGGAAGTCGCGTGTCGATGACGGCATACTCGACGCCATGGAGGAGGCTCTGGTGGAGACCGACATGGGCGTTGACACGACTCTCAAGATTATCGACAGCCTTGAGGAACGGGTCAGCCGTGACAAGTATGTCTCCCTTGAGGAGCTGACACAGATGCTTAGGGACGAGATTTCCTCTCTTCTCGATGTCGAAGGCGCTCCGGTTTCGGATGGACGGACGGAGGTCGAGAGGATGATAGACACGACTAAGAAGCCTTATGTCATTCTCGTCGTGGGCGTGAACGGCGTGGGCAAGACCACCACGATAGGGAAGATTGCCGCGAAGCTCGCGGCGGCCGGGAAGAAGGTCGTGCTCGGGGCTGCGGACACATTCCGGGCCGCCGCCGTCGATCAGCTCGTGATATGGTCCCAGAGGGCCGGCGTGGATATAGTCCGGCAGGAGATGGGCTCCGACCCGGCTTCGGTCGCGTATGATTCGGTGAAATCAGCGGTTGCCAAGGGCGCCGACGCGGTTATAATCGACACGGCTGGCCGGCTTCACAACAGGATTGACCTGATGAACGAGCTGACAAAAATCCGCAATGTGATTGCCAAGGTCGTTCCGGACGCGCCGCATGAGGTTCTTCTCGTGCTTGACGCATCGACGGGGCAGAACGCCTTCCAGCAGGCCAGGGAGTTCTCCCGCGCCACGAAGGTCACGTCCCTGGCTCTCACCAAACTGGACGGCTCGGCGAAGGGAGGCGTGGTCGTCGGCATAGTCGATCAGCTTAAGGTTCCTCTGAAATACATCGGCATAGGCGAGGGGGTTGATGACCTCAAGCTGTTTGACAGGAGGGAATTTGCGGATTCGCTGTTTGACATCTCGTCAATCAGGTGATTCATGGCGGGCCGTTGAAAAAGAGCGTCGGAAGATGGTGACGGAAAATGTTGAAAATAGAAAAATTGACTGAATATGACTGTTTCGTACAATTGGCTTAAGGATTACATCAAGTGTGGTCTTTCTCCGGAAGAGGTTGCCGCTGCGCTTACTTCCATCGGGCTTGAAGTGGATTCCATGGAGACCGTCGAGGAGATTCCCGGCGGGCTTGCCGGAGTTGTGGTGGCGGAAGTCGTTGAGTGCACCGAGCATCCCGACTCGGATCACCTTCATGTTACAAAGGTCAATGCCGGCGGGTCTGAACTGCTTCAGGTGGTCTGCGGGGCGCCGAACGTGGCCGCAGGGGAGAAGGTTCTCCTTGCAACGATAGGTACCGTTCTCGGAGAGGACTTCAAGATTAAGAAGTCGAAGATTCGCGGAGTGGAATCATTCGGAATGCTCTGCGCAGAGGACGAACTCGGAATCGGCGAGTCGCATGACGGAATCATGATTCTTGACCCCGCCGCAGTTCCGGGAACTCCAGCCAGGGACTATCTCCATCTCGCGACTGACACAATCATAGAAATCGGTCTCACGGCCAACCGCGTCGATGCCGCGTCACACATCGGTGTTGCCCGTGACCTCTACGCATATCTGAAGCACAACAACATCCCGTGCGAGCTCTGTATTCCGGACGTGTCCGCCTTCGCCGAGCCGGCCTCCGATGAGGGCTCCATTCCTGTCGAGGTCATCGCCAAGACCGACGCCCCGAGATATTTCGGCGCGACGCTGCGCGGCGCAAAGGTAGGCCCGTCGCCGGAGTGGCTTCAGAAAAAGCTCCTGTCCGTCGGACTCCGCCCTATCGACAATGTCGTGGATGTCAGCAATTTCGTGCTCATGGAACTCGGACAGCCGCTCCACACATTTGACGCGGCGAAGATTTCAGGAGGCAAGGTCATCGTCCGCGACGCTTATGAGGGCGAGAAACTTGTCACGCTTGACGGAGTGGAGCGTGAGCTTAATCCGGCGGATCTCGTGATTGCGGACGAAAAGGGCGCCATGTGCCTTGCCGGCGTGTTCGGCGGCGCGGATTCCGGAATTTCAGAGAATACGAAGGACATATTCCTCGAAATCGCATATTTCAACCCCGTTACAGTCAGAAAGACATCGAAGAGGCACGGTCTCAAGACCGACGCTTCCTTCCGCTACGAGAGGGGATGTGACCCGCTCGCGCTTGAATATGCGGCCAAGAGGGCGATACTCCTGCTTCAGGAACTCACCGGAGCTCATCTTGACGGAAAGATTCGTCGCGTTGAGTCGGCGCAGTTCGCCCGCAGGCAGGTGGCGCTGGACTACAACCGCATCGAGGACTTCATCGGTAAGAAGATAGGCCACGGCACGATAGAGGAAATCCTGACGGCTCTGGGCTACGAGTTCGTCGAGAAGAGGGAAAACGGCGCTGTTGTGGGCGTTCCGACATATATGGTTGACGTCTATCGTGAATGCGACGTCGTCGAGGAGATACTCCGTATCTATGGGTATAACAACATCGAGCTTCCGAAGGCCATGAGGATGTCGGTGAATCCGAGCGAGAAGCCTGAGCCTGAGATTGTCCGCAACACCATCTCCGACTGGCTCGCCGCTAACGGTTTTGTCGAGACGATGAACAACTCCCTTACGAGGGGCGAATATTACTCGAAGCTCACGACATTCCCGGAGGAACGCTGCGTTCGCGTGCTCAACCCGCTCAGCTCCGATCTTAACGTGATGCGCCAGACGCTGATGCTCAACGGACTGGAGGTCATCGCATATAACATTAACCGCCAGGCGACGAATCTCCGTATATTTGAATACGGCTCCGTATATTCTCTGAAGAACGTGACTTCCGAGCCGAAACTCGACGACATCGACGAGCACCAGTGCTATGCCATGTCCATTTCCGGAGCGCCGGAGAAGTCATGGCGCACGGACGCCGGCAAGGGCAGTTTCTTCCAGCTCAAGGGCTATGTGGAGGCGCTTCTGAAGCGTTTCGGCGCGGATCTCTACCAGATGGAGACGGCCGAGGCTCCTGCGGACATATTCTCTGACGGGCAGGCATACCTGCTTCCGGGCAGTCACCGCCAGCTTGCGGTTCTCGGCGTGGTCGCACAGCCTCTGCTTCGGAAGTTCGGCATCAGGCAGCCGGTCTTCGCCGCCGAAATCAACTGGCAGGTTCTCTTTGAACTCGTGAAGAGGGACAAGATCAGCTACAGGGAACTTCCTAAGTATCCGGAGGTCCGCCGTGACCTCGCGCTTCTGCTCGACGAGAACGTCAGCTTCGCCGACCTTCGCCGTACAGCTTACAGGACCGGCAAGAAGATGCTGAAGAGCGTGTCGCTGTTCGATGTCTATAAGGGCGACAAGATTCCTCAGGGCAAGAAGCAGTATGCGCTGAGCTTCGTGCTTCAGGACCTTGACAAGACTCTCACGGACGCTGATGTCGAGAGGATTATGCAGAAGCTGCTCTCTTCCTTCCGGAATGAGAACGGCGCAACGCTGAGGTAGGCCGCGGTGAAGAGACTTCCGGCATATAGTCTTGTCCTGACGCTTGTTCTCGGACTCATGCTCGCTTCCTGCGTGAAGAAGGAGCGCGTCATCCCGAAGGAGAAGATGTCGGAGATATATGCCGAGATGTATGTGCTTGACCAGTGGATTGACGACAACCGCTCGCTCAGGCGCGAGGCCGACACCTCGCTGGTCTATGCGCCGGTTCTGGAGAGATACGGCTACACCTACGACGACTATCTGAACAGTGTAAGCGCCTACATGAAGGATCCTACCCGCTATTCGAGGATTCTCCGCAGGACTTCTGAAATTCTGAACGGCAGGCTCGCGGAGCTCAAGGCCGAGAAGAAGGCGCGGGAGGATGCTCTTAGAGAGAGCCGCAGGCTTGACTCGCTCAGGAATCTCGTCCGCCTGAACGTCGATTCGCTGATGAGGGTCATGTCGAGGACGAACCCGTCTGACAGTGTGACGGTGACATGGGATTCTCTTAACTGCTTGGTGTTTAAGTTTGTACAGGCTACGGACACTACCTATGACGGCCCGGCCATGATAATCAGGGCTGATTCCTTGGATGTCGCGGCGGACAGCCTTGCCGTAGTTTCCGACAGCATCAGGCTCGCTCCGGCGGATTCGGCCGGGGGCGTGCCGGCTGCTGGAATCAGGCCGTCGCTGCCTGACCGGGACACGGCTCCCGACTCGCGGCTGAAGCCTGCGGCGGAACCACATCTCGTAACAGGTGAACTTACGGCTCCGGAAAACAAGGCGAGGCGCAGGCGTCTCTTCCCAGTCAGGGACAGCCTGACGCGATGATGACGGGCTGGCAGGAATACATAGAATTAACACAAAAATAAAGATGCTGCATTTCGACAATATAGTATATGGCCCGATACACAGCCGTCGGCTCGGGACTTCTCTCGGGGTTAACCTGCTTCCTCCGGAGGGCAAGCTGTGCAATTTCGACTGCATATACTGCGAATGCGGATGGAACAGGGACAATTTTTCCAGGGGGGCGTTTCCGACAGCGGATGATTTCGGGGCGGCGATGCGCGCGGCGCTTTCGCATATTTCCGAAAAAGGGATATCCCTTGACTCGATTACATTTTCCGGTAACGGTGAGCCCACCCTCAATCCTCATTTCCCTGAAATTGTGGATCTCGCGCTTTCCCTGCGGAATGAACTCGCCCCTTCGGCGAAGGTCACGGTGCTCTCGAACGCCACGACCTGCGGAAAGGAGGAGATATTCGCGGCTCTGCGCAAGGTGGATAACCCGGTGATGAAGATTGACGCCGCGACTTCGGCCCTTGCAGACAGGATAAACAAGCCGGCGGGAAACTATGACCTTAACAGGGTTGTGGAAAGTCTCGGGGCGTTTGAGGGCGATTTCATACTCCAGACGATCTTCCTCCGCTGCGACGGGTTTGACTCGGCGGCTCCGGAGAATCTGGCGGGCTGGATGGACATTGTGAGGAATCTGAAGCCGAGGGAGATAATGGCCTATTCGATAGACCGCGAGACCCCGCAGAAGTCTCTGCACGGCTATTCCTTCGACGAGATAAGTTCCCTTGTGCACCCGCTTGTGGCGGAGGGATTCAAAGTGCAGGTCCGGGCCTGAAACGCCGGACGGCATTTGAGCATCTATATGCGGAAGTTTCGGACGGGGCATCCGTGCACTGGAATGCAAAGCTTGGATTACATAATGATTAAATAATATAAATAAAAAATGACTGACTATTTTGATAAATACGGCTATTCTCCTAAGACGGAGGAGATTGACGCGGCCATCGGCAACATTTCCGCGAACATTGACGGATTCATGACCGAGGATGTTCTGAAGAATTGTTTCTCAATGCTTGACGTCACCTCGCTCAAGACCAATGACACGGAGGCTTCGATTGCCGCCCTTGTCGGTAAGGTTAACGAATTTCCGGAAAAGTTTCCGGGCTGGCCATATCCCGCCTCCGTGTGTGTCTATCCTAACTTTGCATCGACCGTGCGCGACAACAGGAAGGGCGACTATCACATCACCGTGGTCTCCGCCTGCTTCCCTTCGTCCCAGAGCTTTATTGAGGTGAAGCTTCTGGAGTGCGCCAAGGCAGTTGAAAACGGCGCTGACGAGGTTGATATAGTGCTCGCGCTCAACGCGTTCCTTGCCGGTGACTATGACAGGGCATCGGAGGAAATCCGCGCCGTGAGAGAGTGCATCGACTCCGTCGCGCGGAAGCAGGGGCGCGCTGTCCATCTGAAGGTCATACTCGAAACCGGGCTGCTCGTTTCGGTGGAGAACATCGCGAAGGCTTCGTTCCTCGCCATGGAGGCCGGCGCGGACTTCATCAAGACATCGACCGGAAAGGTGGAGGTGAACGCG
The DNA here is from genome assembly GCA_934725015.1 of uncultured Bacteroidales bacterium. GTDB lineage: Bacteria > Bacteroidota > Bacteroidia > Bacteroidales > UBA932 > Cryptobacteroides. Next base: position 34,536 of record CAKVAS010000020.1, on the reverse strand, counting down.
ACCCCTGTCGCCGCCTTCGTGATGTGCCAGTGCATCGCCAAATTCTATGAAAAGACCGGAAAAAAGGTCGGATTCAAGCCTGCCGGAGGCATTTCCAACGCAAAAGATGCAATTTGTTACTACCTCATAGTTTCAGCGGCTCTTGGCCGGGAGTGGCTCAACAGGGATTTGTTCCGATATGGCGTCAGCCGCGTTGCAAACAGCATTTTGTCCGCCGTGGAGCAGAAAACGGTGGCCTATTTTTAGGTCTTTTCCCGAAAAAGTTTGCGCAAACTTTTTCTGATTTTGAGAAATAAATCGCCCTTGGAGATGTCTCTGAGGGCGATTCGTGCAATTAGCCGCTGAATATTTCATTCAACGGCTAATTGGTTATAGCTTTGCCCCGTAATTTAAAATGAAGCGATATGAAACGTATTCTTTTGTTCTTCGGGGCTGCTGCGACACTACTGTCCTGCGAAAGAATTGACTTCGGTTCCGGCAACAGCCCTGCCGGCCCGGATGGCGCTGAGGTACGGCATGAGGAGATTGTGCTCGGCCGCCAGCTGGAGGACCCGTACAAAACCGAAAACATGACGAAGGCCCTGCGCGAGACTTATCCGACGAAGGCTGACCGCGTGAATGTGAGCACGACAGACCTCTATGTGCGCTTTTTTCCCGCTAACCAGGACGAATTTGACCTGCTGAAGGCCTCAGGAGTCGAGCTCTTGGACCATCCTCTCGACTATGAGATTCTGCGAGAGGGTGACTGGTACCGTGACCCGTCCGTAGGCGAGGAGGAAATCACCTGGCAGTATGCCGTCGTCCCCAAGGACTTCGAGTTCCCGGACATCAGGCATCAGATCCTGCACGAGTGCTACATCGCCGCCCACGACCCTGCCACAAAGGCGGACGGACTGGACTGGGAGGCGGTCGAGCGCAGGGCATACGAGATTACCGGCAATGCCGGGATGCTGGCCGACCCTCTTGCAACAAAGGCGGACAGGGTTAACCCTGCGGGGCGGATTACCATAGTGGACGAGGAGGCGAACGGCGGAAAGCCGGTGGGGGTGGCCGGAGTCATGGTCAGCTGCAATGCCTTCGTGAAGTTCGCCCGTGCATATACTGACCGGGACGGCTACTACAGCATGGACCGCCAGTTTTCGTCGAAGCTCCGCTATCGGCTGGTGTTCAAGAACGAGAAGAACTTCGCGATAGGCTTCAACCTGATACTCGTGCCTGCCTCCGTCTCGACCCTCGGAAAGGCGGAGCCATCCGGAGTCAGCATTAATGTAACTGCGGATTCCGAGGGGAAGCTGTTCCGCCGATGTGTCGTGAACAACGCCGTCTATGACTATATCAGCCGCTGCGACAAGGAGGACATGAATATTTCCGCACCTCCGGCCGACCTCAGGATATGGATAATGAACGGCCTTGAAAACTGCAGCTCCCCGATGATTCATCAGGGCGCCGTCGTGAGCCATGCTCTCATAGCCGGCTTTCTCGGCGTCTATTCCCCGCTCGTGAAGCTCTTTGCTCCGGACATCACTCTCGGGACCTCCGGGAAGACTTCTTACAGGAGAATCTGGTCCGACACAGTCCATGAGCTTGCCCATGCGAGCCACTATGCCAAGGTCGGGAACGGCTATTGGAACAAATATGTGGAGTTCATCCTGCGCTCGTTCGTGTCGAGCGGCTCGACCTACGGGACCGGAAAGGAAGACGGAGCCGGCTACTGCGAGGTGGGCGAGATGTGGGCATACTATCTCGAAAGCGTGATGCATAAGGACCGCTACGGCGGATATGTTCCGAACAGCGGGGAAAGCTTCTGGTTCAAGCCACAGATTCTCAAGTACCTCGATGAGAGGGGCATCGGCCGTGACGTGATTTTCGGGGCGATGTCCGATGACGTGTCTTCCGTCACGTCTCTCAGGGACGCGATTATAAAGGCCTGTCCGGAAAAGCGCACCGTGATTGAGCAGGCGTTCGCAAGGTATTCTGACCAGTAGAGGCGGAGGACGAAATCATGAGGGCTATCGTGAAGGCGTCCGTGCGCGCCATGCTTGTCGCGGCGGCTCTGCTGCTCTGCTGCGCAGAAGCCGGGGCACAGAGGTTCAACATATCCACAAACCTGCTGGAGTACGCGAATCTCGGGACGCTGAATCTTGACGCGTCCGTCGGAGTTGCGAAGAACTGGTCGGTCGGGGCCGGCGTGCGCTACAACCCTTTCAGCTACAGCTCCGAGAAGCGGGGCGTGTTCTACAACCGTCAGCAGTCCTGGTCGCTCGGGGCGCGCTACTGGCTGTGGCACATCAACTCGGGGTGGTGGTTCGGAAGCAAGCTACGCTATCAGGAATACAGCTCCGGCGGCTGGCGTTCCGACAGCACCGAGGAAGGGGACCGCTACGGATTCGGGATGTATGCGGGCTATTCATATATGCTTTTCCCGCACTTCAACCTCGAACTCGGTCTGGGGCTCTGGGGCGGAGGCGCGACCTACAGGCGCTTCTCCTGTCCGGTCTGCGGAATCACGGAGGCGGAAGGCCGCCGGATGTTTGTCCTGCCGGACGACTTGCTCATATCCTTGGTATATGTGTTCTGAAGACTCGAGGACGATGAAATCATTGTTTGAAAATAGACTGCGCCCTGCGGCGGTGCTGCTTCTTATTATGGGTACCGTTTCCTGTTCTCCGTCCGGCAAGGTCAAGGCCATGTTTGACAAGGGAATCACGACGGATATCTGCATCCCGGAAACGCTTCCGGAAGAGCCGGATGATGACGCGGCGGCCGTGGCGGAGAAACCGGATGCGGATGAACGGCGCGAAGAGACGGGGCCGATAATAATGAACGCGATAAGGGACAGCGAGACGGGCGAGATGGTGGCAACCGACATCATCTCCGAATCGAAGGTTGTGGCGAGGTTCAATCATGTCTCCGAGAGGCTTGGTAATGTCAGCGTCAGCTTTGACATAGTCGTCCCTTCCGCACTGCTTGACTCTGACTGGCAGCTGCGCTTCTCTCCGACGATGAGGATAGCCTCCGATACCGTCAATCTGGAGACTGTGCTTGTGACGGGCTCCAGGTACCGCGACCGGCAGCTGAGGGGGTATCAGCGCTACCGCGAATTTATCGCTTCCATCATCACGGACACCACGGACCTTATCATGATGCGGCAGCTTGAGATGTTCATAGCCCGCTACTATCCCGGAACCTATGCCATGCGGCGGGACTCCTCCATAGTGCCGGAGCCTGAGGCCGAGAACCTGTTCGGGGTCACGCAGCGCGAGGCGATGGCGCACTATTCCAAGACCCTGAAGCATTACATCAACGACAGGAAGAAGCGGAACCGGGAAAAGATGTTCCGCAAATATGTCAAGTCTCCGATGGATGTCAGCAACATGAGGCTCGACACCGTGCTGCGGTCGGACGGAGGTGATTTCGTCTATCGCTATGTCCAGTCTTTCCGTTCCCGGCCGGGACTCAGGAAGGTTGTGGTGAACATGGACGGTGGCGTCTATCGCTTCGGGGAGTTCATCTGCGATTTTCCGTCTCCGGACAGTCTGGAGTTCTACATCAGCTCGCTGTCCTCGCTTGCGGACGATTCACCGCGCTACAAAATGGTAATCCGGGAACGCGTAGTTCGCGACAACACTATGGCCTTCATAGATTTCGCCGCAGGAAAGTCCGTCGTTGACACTTCTCTGGGACGGAATGCCGATGAACTCGGGAGGGTGAGGCGCTGTGTGGGTGACGTGTTTGACAGGGAAGAGCTTGAACTGGATTCCCTTGTCGTGACCGCCGCCTGCTCTCCGGAAGGGCGCTGGAGCCTTAACGCGGCACTTTCCAAGTCCCGCTCCGCCGCGGTCGGCGAATGCATCTCCGAACTTTTCGAGTATGGAGCGGACTCGCTGCTCAAGACTTCCTGCCTTCCGGAGGACTGGGAAAGGCTTTCCCGCATGATTGCTTCAGACAGCCTGATTTCCGAAAGGTCGAGGGACTTTTATCTGCGGAAGGTTCTGCCTGTGCGCGACCCTGATGCGAGGGAGGCGAAGATGCGAGGTATGGCTGAGTACCGCTACATCCGCGAGAGGCTCTATCCGAGGCTCAGGACAGTACGCTTCGACTTCCACCTGCACCGCCGCGGGATGGTCAAGGACACTGTTCACACATCGGAGCTCGACACCGCGTATATGCGCGGGGTGGCGTGCCTCAAAGGGCTGGGATATTCGGATGCCGTGCGGATTCTCGGCCCCTACAGGGACTATAATTCCGCCCTTGCCTATGCCTCTGCGGGATATGACCACTCTTCGTGGGACATACTCGGTGCGCTGCCGGACAATTCCGCCTCAGTGTGCTATCTGAAGGCTCTTGTGCTCTCGCGGCTCGGAATGGAGGACGAGGCGCGTGAGGAACTTGAGGCGGCGATTGCGCTCGACGCGTCATTCCGCTACAGGGCCAATCTGGATCCTGAAATGGAAAGGATACTCCATAAAACCAAAATTTATTAACAATTTAAACTCATGTAATCATGAAAGCAAAAATTTTCCTTGCCGCAGCGGCGGCAACCGCAGCCATCGTCGGCTGCACCAAAAATCAGGACGTGGTCATTGTCCGCGGCAATTCCGCGGAGGCGGCTGAACTCAGCGTCAGCATTCCGCTTGGGACCCGGACCAAGGCTTCGGGGACGGTGTCTGAAACTGACGAGAACACGCTCGCGTCAGTGCAGGTATTCGTGTTCACCGACTCCGGTAACCTTGAGGCTTACAAAAGCGCCACTTCCGGACAGCTCGACCTCTCCTGCACCAAGGGCAACAAGACAGTGGCTGCCCTTGTCAACGCTCCGGCGATAAGCGACATCACTACACTCTCGGCGCTCCGTGCCAGAACCACAGCGCTTTCGGACAATGCCGCCAAGTCATTTGTAATGTACGGACAGAAGTCGGTTCCGGTGAACTCGGCGTCTGTCTCGGTGACACTTGAGGTGCAGCGCTTCGCCGCAAAGGTCGTGATTCAGAAGATTACCAACAAGATGGCTCTCGCACAGTACCAGTCCTCTCCTGTGGAAATCACCGGAATATACCTCATCAACGTCGCCGGAAATGCCTCGCTCGCTGGTTCCTCGGTTCCGTCGCTGTGGCTCAACAAGCAGAGAAACGAGGCCGGTTCGGACTGCCTCTACTATGAAAAGCCCGCTGCTCTCAGTGTCGCCTACAATTCTTCAGAATCCAAGGGCCACTATTTCTACTGCTATCCGAATCCTACAGTAGCCGACACCGCCGACGATGCATGGTCCCCGAGACATACCAGACTTGTGGTGGAGGCCAATGTGGGCGGACAGAAGTGCTACTATCCGATAACTCTCCCCGCTGTTAACGCGAACACGGTCTATACCATCGGTGAACTGACCATAACACGTCTCGGAACAGACGCTCCTGATGTCGAGACAGTCATGGGCAGTGCGTCCTTCACGATTACGGTGGCTCCTTGGAAGACGGAGAATGTGGATTCCGTGACAATATAACTCAGCCCCTTTCAATGCCATGAGGAAGATTTTTCTGGTTTTGTCGCTGTCGGTATTCGCCTTGGCGTCGTGCTCGATTAAGGAGGACAGACACTCTTGTCCATGCCTGCTCAGACTGGATTTCAGTTCCGTGGAGGAGAGCGCCCGCAGTGGAAGGCTGCTGCTGTCAGTGACTTCTGACGACGGCTTTTCACTGTCCGACACGCTTGACATGACGGAGGTGGGGGATATCCATGAAGTCCGTGTGCCGAGAACGGGGGTGCGCGTGAATCTGTGGTCCGACGATGCGGCGGATTTCATCGGAGACGACGGCCTGGTGATACCGCTCGGGGACGACTGTCCTCCGGTGAGAATGTTTTCCTCATTTGTCGCCACCGACTGCGAGGCCTGCACTGAAGAGGTCAGTCTGCATAAGAACTACTGCCGTCTTACGGTCATAACAGATGAGGATGATGACGCGGAATATCCCTTCGCCCTCGGGGTGTATGGGAATGTCGATGGCTACGACGCCTCGGGCAGTCCGCGAAACGGCGAATTCTGCCACTATCCGGTCGGCCGGCAGGATGTTTCCGGGGGAGTGTCGCGTGTGATTACGCTGCCCCGTCAGACTGACTCCTCCCTGCAGCTTGATGTTTCCGAGGATGCGGAGGTTCTCAAGACCTTCGCGCTCGGTAACTACATAAGGCAGAGCGGCTATGACTGGACGGAACCTGACCTCAAGGACATGGTCGTGAGGATTGACTATGCGAGCACCAGAGTCGTCATCTCCGTCGGGGCATGGGAATATAGCTATGACGTCGATATAGAGTTCTGACAAACCGGCTCTGCGGCGGCGCGGAAAAATATTTTGCCCACATCGTTCGGAATATGAAAAGTTTTTGTAACTTTGCACTCCATTCTGAGCGCGGGTGGCGAAATTGGTAGACGCGCTACTCTCAGAAGGTAGTGCCAGCAATGGCGTGCCAGTTCGACTCTGGTCTCGCGCACTGGACAAGGAGACGGCTCAAGCCCGTCTCCTTTTTCTTTGAAACCTTCAAAAAATAACCTGTATCATCTTTTTCATCCTTTTCGGTCTATATTTATTTTCTCATCAGTCGTGTACATCCAGTACACTCCTTCTTCCAAAAGAAATCTATACTCGAAAATCAAGGACAAATCTGAAGCAGTTTATTTTTTTCATGTTTCTTTCCCGCCGTTCAGATTATATGATATTTGGTATTTTTTTATACCTTTGCAGCCCGAAAGTTATAGCAGATAATATATGGAAATCAGAAACATCGCAATCATCGCTCACGTCGACCACGGCAAGACTACGCTTGTTGACAGGATGATTTATCAGGCGAATCTGGTCAGGGGAAAGGAAAACCTCGAAGAACTGATTCTTGACAACAACGACCTCGAAAGGGAAAGGGGCATCACAATTCTCGCGAAGAATGTGTCCGTGACCTACAAGGGGGTGAAAATCAATATTATAGACACTCCGGGGCACAGCGATTTCGGAGGCGAGGTCGAGCGTGTGCTCAACATGGCCGACGGCGTGCTGCTGCTCGTCGATGCGTTCGAGGGCTGTATGCCGCAGACGCGTTTCGTGCTCCAGAAGGCCATCGAGATGGGAAAGAAGCCTGTCGTGGTGGTAAACAAGGTCGATAAGCTGAACTGCCGTCCGGAAGAGGTGCAGGAGGAGGTCTTTGACCTGATGTGCGCACTCAACGCCACGGATGACCAGCTTGATTTCAAGACCGTCTATGGAAGCGCGAAGCAGGGCTGGATGTCCTACGACTGGAGGAAGCCGACTACGGACATCACACCGCTGCTCGACACGATACTTGAGGCGGTTCCGGCTCCGGAAGTCCGCGAGGGCACGCCTCAGATGCTGATTTCATCGCTTGAGTACTCGCCTTATGTGGGCAGAATCGCCATCGGAAGGGTGACCCGCGGTGAGCTCAAGGCAGGCATGAACATAAGCCTCTGCAAGAGGTACGACATAATCCAGAAGCAGAAAATCAAGGACCTGATGATATTCTCGGGTCTGGGGAAGACCAAGGTCGAGAGCGTCCAGTGCGGGGACATCTGCGCCGTCGTCGGAATTGACGGCTTTGAAATCGGAGACACCATCGCCGACTACGAGAATCCTGAGGCGCTTCCGCCTATCGCCGTCGATGAACCTACGATGAGCATGCTCTTCTGCATCAACAATTCGCCGTTCTTCGGTCGTGAGGGCAAGTTCGTGACTTCCCGTCACCTGAAGGAGAGGCTTGAGAAGGAGCTTGAGAAGAACCTCGCCCTGCGCGTGAAGCCGGGTCCTAACGCCGACTCCTTCATAGTCTATGGCCGTGGCGTGCTTCACCTTTCGGTGCTCATCGAGACCATGCGCCGCGAGGGATTCGAGCTTCAGGTAGGTCAGCCTAAAGTGCTGGACAAGACCATCAACGGACAGCGCTGCGAACCTATAGAGAACCTTACCATCGACGTTCCGGAGGAGTTCGTCGGCAAGGCAATCGAGATTTCGACGCGCCGCAAGGCCGCCCTCATCCACATGGAGAACAGGGGAGACCGTACGCATCTTGAATTCGACATTCCGGCCCGCGGCCTCATGGGACTCCGCAGCAACCTGCTCACTGCCACTCAGGGAGAGGCTGTCGTCGCTCACCGCTTCAAGGACTACGAGCCTTACAAGGGCGACATCGAGCGCAGGACCAACGGCTCTCTCGTGTCGCTCGAAACGGGTGTTTCCGTGGCCTACTCCATGGACAAGCTTCAGGACAGGGGGCGCTTCTTCATCGAGCCCGGCGTAGAGATTTATGCCGGTCAGGTGGTCGGGGAGCACACCCGCGAGAGGGATTTGAACATCAACATCTGCAAGACCAAGAAGCTCACGAACATGCGCGCGTCCGGAAGCGACGACAAGGTCATGCTTCCGCCTCCTATCGTTTTCTCGCTTGAGGAGGCTCTGGAATATATTCAGGAGGACGAGCTTGTTGAGGTTACCCCTAAGTCAATGAGACTGAGGAAGATAATTCTTGACGAGATAGAGCGCAAGAGGAAGTCCGGCGCGTCTGCGGATGCGGAGTGAAACCGATAAGGACAAAAACTCGCTGATAAAATTGATTTTAGCAAAAATTATTTCTATCTTTGTCGGCTCAAATCTATTTTGGTGTCTATGGAGAATTTTTTACTTATAGCTCTGAATGGATTGCCTTCCGGGAAAACGGTGTTTGAAGGGAGGCTGAGCAAGGAGTTCTTTGTTGAATTTGGAAATTCGGAAATCCTCGATGCTGATGTCAGGACGGTAGTCACCGCCGAGAAGAGCGGAAGCTACATCGGGATTGACATGACGCTTGAGGGAAACGTGACGGTTGAATGTGACAGATGTCTCGAAGACCTTGTCCTTCCTGTCAGCCGCACCGTGCTTCTTGAGGTGAAGTTCGGCGAGGGGCAGACGCAGGAACAGCAGGACGGGGAACGGGAAGTGCTCTATCTTTCGCAGGACAACACGGAGCTTGACCTCAGCCAGACGGCCTACGACTATGTCTGCCTGAGCCTGCCGCTCCGGCGTCACCACGGAGAGGGCGGGTGCAACCCCGAGGCTTTGAAACATCTCTGCGGCCTTGGAGACAGCGACGCCCCGAAGGTTTCTCCGACGGACAGGTCCGACAGTCCTTTTGCCGCATTGAAGGATATGTTCAATGGGGAGATGTTCAGTGAAGAATGAGACGAGATAATAAATAATTAAAAGTATAATAATATGGCACATCCGAAACGAAAGGCCTCCAAACAGAGGCGTGACAAGAGAAGAACTCACGATGTCGCTGTGGTCCCAACACTTGCAACCTGCTCAAACTGCGGTGCAACCATAATGTTCCACAGGGTTTGTCCTGAGTGCGGCTACTATCGTGGTCGTCAGATTATAGAGAAGAAGGGCGAGTAATCCCCTCTTCTTTGATGGTCCCGTAGTTCAACGGATAGAATGGAAGTTTCCTAAACTTTAGATAGCAGTTCGATTCTGCTCGGGACTACGAAAAAAGGATGATTTGGCAACAAGTCATCCTTTTTTCGTAACTTTGCCTTCCTAATGAGAAAATTGATGAAAGTATGAAGAAGATTATAGCTACGGAGAATGCTCCGAAGGCCGTCGGCCCTTACTCGCAGGCGGTTGAAGTGAACGGGACAGTCTGGGTCTCAGGCCAGATTCCGGTGAACCCGGCGGACGGAAGCGTGCCGGAGACGATTGAGGAACAGTCGCATCAGGCTCTGAAGAACGTCGGGGCGATTCTTTCCGAGGCGGGTCTTGCATATACCGATGTCGTGAAGACCACGGTTCTTCTTGCGGACATAGCCGACTTCAAGGCCATGAATGCCGTCTATGCGGAATATTTCACCGAAAGGATGCCTGCCCGTGCCTGCTTTCAGGTGGCGGCTCTTCCGCTTGGGGTGAAGGTCGAGATTGAGGCCATTGCCGTGCGGTAGGCCGGGGCCGGTTTAATGTTTTGAAAAAATGAATAAGAAAGCTCTTGTCGTCGGACTTTCCGTGCTGGCGGCTATGGTCGTCGGCATTGCCGTGCTCATAGCCGTGCTCTTCGGAGGTTCCGGCGCGGATTCGCGGACATCGGCCATAAAGAAATCGGAGCCGCTGTTCTGTGCGGTTCCGTCAAACGCCGTCGTCGTGGCGAAATTCTCCGACCTGAGGACGACCGTGACCGGGATAGCCGTTCCCGACGCTCCGAAGAAAGGTCCGGATGCATTCGTGAGGAAGCTGTCCTCTTCAATTGAGCAGCTTCCGGAACTTTCCGGGAACACTCTTGTGGTGTCGATGTTATATTCCAGAAAACTGGTTCCGCTATTTGTCCTTGACGCCGGCCGCTCCTCAGACGCGGACTGTGATGCCGAAATCGCACTGGTGTCGGGACTGGCTCGGGACTGCGGACTGACTGTGGCTGACTGTGACTGTTCAAAGATTCTGTCAGTGGAGCCAAAGCTGCGCGACAGGAGGCTGCTTCTGGTCTCCCCGGAAGGCAATGTTGTCAATTCCGCGCTCCGCCATCTCAACGACGGGGTGTCTGTCTATGATTCCGGAGGCTTTGCCGAGGTGCAGGGATATGTCTCTTCAAAGTCCTCCCTTTTTGTTTCCGCCTCCGACGCGGACCAGATTCTTCCGGAGATTCTGGCTCCGTCTTTCAGGAAATACTACAAGTTCCTCAGTTCATTCTCCGGATGGGCAGGCTTTGAGATTACTTTCTCCGAGTCCGGTGCTGAACTCTACGGCACAGCGCTTTCGGGGCAGAACACCGATTTCGTCAATGTCCTTTCCGGTCTCAAATCCGCTTCGTCGGAGATTTTCGGAATGCTGCCGTCATATACGGTGTGGACTCTTTCCATGCCGCTTTCTTCCGTCTCTGAATATGAGGAAGCATACGATGCCTGGCTTGACAAACTGATGAAGCTCCCGGATGTCCGGAAGAGGCGCGAGGTCATAGCCAAGTCTGCCGGGATGTCTCCCGCCGCATGGTTCTCCTCGCTGAAGCCTGCGGAGATTGCCGTCGCGTCTTTCCGCTGCGGAGATGCTCTCCGGACAGTGAATCTCGTGAGGTGCAGGAAACTGAAGGATACTGCGGAGGTTCAGCCGTTTGAAAACGCCGGTTCTCTCGCCGCGTTGTTCGGAAGCCTTTTTGAGCGCGAGGACGAGAGCTGCTGTGCGGTGATAAGCGGATGGCTTGTCACGGGAAGCAGTGAGGCCGTGGAGGAATGGTCTTCGGGAAGGGCATTGGAATACAGCCTTTACTCGAAACTCTGTGACGCCGGGCTGAAATCATTGATTCCTGTTTCCGGCACGGTCATATCATATTTCTCGGCAAATGAGGACGCGTCTCTCGCCGGGTCTTCGCTCGCCCCGTCCGTATCGGCGGTCATATCCCCGAAACTCTCGGAATGTGACGTTATGCCTATGTTTCTGAGCATATCTTCCGACAGGAAGTCGCCGCCAGCCATAGACTTCACCCTACTGCGGGCGGACATGAAGAGGTCGAAGGCTCCGGAAACCGAACGCGACGTGCATATTTCCGTCCCGGACGGGCCTTTCACTGTGAAGAACTCGGCCACGGGGAAGAGCAACACCCTTGTTCAGAATCCTAACATGACGCTCAGCCTCCGTGACGAGAGCGGTAAGGGAGTATGGACGGTGCCGTTCTCCGAGAAACTGTGCGGAACGGTCACGGATGTTGATTATTTCGCGAACGGTAAGATTCAGTTCCTGTTCGGGGCCGGCTCGAAGGTCTGGCTGCTCGACCGTCTCGGACGCTTCGTGAAGCCTTTCCCGGTCGAACTCGGCAAGAAAATTGTGCTTGGGCCTGCGGTCTATGACTTCAGCGGCGCGAGGAAATACAACATACTCGTGCTTCATGAAGACAACAGCATAAGGATGTATAACTTTCAGGGCAAGGTTCCGGAAGGCTGGCAGGACATCACTTCGACCGACACGATTGTGTCGCTGCCGGAGCGTGTCGTCACGGGGCAGAAGTCCTTTTGGATTGTCAGGACTTCGAGGCAGACGCTCGTGTTTCCGTTCATGGGAGGTCAGACGCTGACGGATTTCAGCGGAGACTCGATGCTGATGCCCGATACAGCTGTGAAGGTTGAGGCTGACGGTTCGCTTTCGGCCGTGAGCTACAACGGGAAGACGCAGAAAATAAAAGTAAAGTAATCGGTTCTGTCCGGTGGATTTGGGACAGACACAACAAATTTTGAAAGAAAATGATTTACAAATCAGTGAACAAAATGTTCGAGCAGGCGTTCCGCGAGAATTGGGAATGTCTGGCGCTCTCGAACTACAAGGGTACTACAATCTTTTACAGGGATTTGGCCGAAAGGATAGCGAAACTTCATATTCTCTTTGAACATTGCGGACTTCAGAAAGGCGACAAGGTCGCGATATGTGCGCGAAATCAGGTGAACTGGGCGGTGTCGTTCCTTTCTGCGATGACCTACGGGGCCGTTCCGGTGCCTATTCTTCACGAATTCAAGCCGGGCAACATACACCATCTCGTGAACCATTCGGAGGCAAAGGTTCTCTTTGTCGATCCGATTGTATGGGAAGGACTTTCAGAGTCGGAGATGCCGCAGGTTCAGGCCATCGCGAGAATTGATACATTCCGGCTCATATATTCCGCATCGGAGAAGATTACATACGCCCGTGAGCATCTGAACATCCTCTTCGGAGAGAAATATCCGGAATCCTTCGGCCCTCAGGACATGAACTATTACGAAGACAAGCCGGACGAGCTGGCACTGATTAACTACACTTCCGGAACTTCAGGATTCTCAAAGGGCGTGATGATTCCGTACAGGACCATCCAGTCCAACATCGAGTTTGCCATGGGAGCCTGCCCTTATATGGACAACAAGTCGAACATCGTCGCCATGCTCCCTTCCGCGCATATGTACGGGCTTATGTTCGAGGTTCTCTACCAGCTCTACAAGGGTGTCCATGTGCATTTCCTCACCCGCATCCCGAGCCCTAAGATTATCATGGAGGCGCTTGCCGAGGTGAAGCCGGATCTCGTGATTTCGGTTCCGCTCGTCATCGAGAAGATTTACAAGAGCAAGGTGCGCCCTGTGCTTGAAAAGAACGGAATTAAGCAGATGTTGCGTGTGCCGTTGCTTGACCAGTTGATACTCAATAAGATAAAGAATGAACTCGTGAATGCGTTCGGCGGACGGTTCCATGAAATCATCATCGGCGGGGCCGCGTTCAACAAGGATGTTGAGGAATTCTTCAAGCGGATTCATTTCCCGTTCACCGTAGGCTACGGAATGACGGAATGCGGACCTATCATCGCCTACGACGACTGGTCGACAATCAGGCTCTATTCCTGCGGAAAGGCCGCGCCGAACATGACGATAAGGATAAATTCCTCCGACCCCGAGAATGTGCCGGGCGAGGTTCTTGTCAAGGGAGACAATGTATTTCTCGGATATTACAAGAATCAGGAGGCGACGGACGCCGTGTTCACCGAGGACGGATGGTTCAGGACAGGGGATATGGGAGTGCTCGACAAGGACGGATATCTCTATCTCAAGGGACGCTCAAAGTGCATGATTCTCGGTCCGTCGGGACAGAACATATATCCGGAAGAAATCGAAACCGTACTCAACAGTCTCGCGTATGTCGTTGATTCCCTTGTGATTGAGGATAACGGCGGACTTACGGCGCTCATCTATCCGGACCTTCATCAGGCGGAGATTGACGGACTTGCCGGAGAAGCCCTTCAGGCTCATCTGGAGTCTCTGGTCAAGGAGGCGAACAACGAACTTCCTAACTACGCGCGCGTCAAGACCGTGGAAATCATGCCGGAGGACTTCGAACGCACGCCTAAGAGGAGCATCAAGCGCTACCTCTATCAGAGAAGTGGCAAATAGAATTTTTGCGGACAAATCTTTATGGAAAAGTTTGACAAGGCATATCTTGAGATGGCGGCCGTCTGGGCACGCAATTCCTACTGCAAGCGCCGTCAGGTGGGGGCGCTCATCGTGAAGGACAGGATGATAATCTCCGACGGCTACAACGGAACCCCGTCCGGCTTCGAGAATGTCTGCGAGGACGAGAACGGCGTCACTAAGCCCTATGTGCTTCATGCTGAGGCAAATGCAATCACGAAGGTTGCCAAGTCGGGCAACAGCAGCGAGGGGGCTACCCTCTATGTGACCGCCTCCCCGTGCGTGGAGTGTGCCAAGCTCATCATTCAGGCGGGCATCAGGCGCGTGGTCTATAAGGACTCCTACCGCCTCACGGACGGTGTGGAACTGCTGGAGAGGGCCGGGATTGAAGTTGAACAGGTTGATGAATAGATTCTTATGAAACGCAATGCTTATGCTCTGGTTTCCGCCCTGCTGGGGGTTCTCATCGGTGTCCTTGTGTGTCTCACCGTCATGAAGGTCGCCGTTCCGGACAGGAAGTTTGACGGAGACTATGACCGCTGGCGCAAGCTGAACCTGATTCTTGAGCAGATTCAGGATAATTATGTCGATACGATAGACCAGAAGGCGATGACCGACGCCGCGGTGGTGGCGGCCATGGGAAAGCTTGACCCTCATTCCGTCTATCTTCCCCCTGTCGAGCTTGAAGAGTCCGAGACTGAGCTCGCGGGCAATTTCGAGGGAATCGGCATACAGTTCAATGTCCCGAATGACACGGCCATAGTGCTCAGCGTCATACCGGGAGGCCCGTCCGAGAAGGCGGGACTCATGCAGGGAGACAGAATCATACGTGTTGACAAGAAGACTATCGCGGGGATGAAGACTCCTCAGGACTCGATGGTAAGGCTCATGAAGGGGCCTTCCGGGAGCAAGGTGACGATTACCGTGAACCGTGAAGGCGAACTGATACCTTTCGACATCACGAGAGGGAAGATTCCGGTGCATTGCGTGGATGCGGCCTTCATGCTCGATTCCGAAACGGGATATCTCAAGCTGGCGAAATTCACGAGGACGACCTATGTCGAGTTCATATCTGCTGTGGCGAACCTCCGCGCGCAGGGCATGGCGCATCTGATTTTCGACCTTCGGGGAAACACCGGCGGCTATCTCGACCAGGCCTATATGCTCTGCAACGAGTTCCTTGAAAAGGGGGACAAGGTAGTCTATATGGAAGGGCTGCACCGCTCGCGTTCGGACTTGGACGCCGACGGCAGGGGAACTCTCAAGGACGTCAGGCTGTCCGTGCTTATTGACGAGGGCTCGGCCTCTTCGAGCGAAATCTTCGCCGGAGCCATGCAGGACAATGACCGGGGCGTGATAATCGGGCGCCGGTCGTTCGGAAAGGGGCTGGTTCAGGAACCGATTAACTTCACCGACGGCAGCGGGCTGAGACTCACGGTGGCGAGGTTCTACACGCCTTCGGGGCGCTGTATTCAGAAGCCTTACGGCGACGACTATGCCTACGACATCTATGAGCGCTATGCCCACGGTGAGCTGACTGATGCCGACAGCATCAGGGTGAACAAGGACGAGGTCTATTACACGGTCGGCGGCCGCGCCGTCTATGGCGGCGGCGGGATAATCCCTGACGTTTTCGTTCCTATGGACACTACCCGCGCCTCGAATTTCTACGTCCAGTGCAACAAGAAGGCCACGGCTATGCGCTTTGCGAGCGCGATGTTCGACAAATACCGCGCGGAACTCGCTCAGATTGACGATTTCGGCCAGTTGGAACATTGGCTGGACGGCAGGCATCTTGACCGGCAGTTCCTTGAATACGCCGCGGCGAAGGACGGCCTGAAACCCAAGAAAGGGGAGTGGGAGGAGTCCGAGGAATATATGATGGCGCAGATTAAGGCGCTTGTCGGACGCTACTCCAAGGTCGGCGAGGAGGCGTTCTACCGATTCTATGTCGGTATCGACAAGACTCTTCAGGAAGCACTAAATCAAACTCATTAGGATGCGTCTGGACATTGGGTGCAGATTATTGCATCGGCTGCCGATGTTCTTGACGAAGCCGAGCCTGTGGCCCTTGTAGGAAACGGTAACATATCCGAGGGGTGAATCCTCAAGTTTTATACTGTCGCGGTGGAGAAATTCCAGAGCGGTTTTTTTGTCGAGCGGCGCATCCGGAAACGCGTCCGCGCGAAGAATTGCCGACAGCGCAAGGTCTGCCGACGGAATCAGGTTACCGGCCTTCATCGTGCCGACGGCAACTCCGGCCATGAAGGGCTTCAGGCAGGTTTCGACTGCGGCAAGCTCTGCCTCAACCAGCTGTGGCACCGCTATGATGAGCTCGTTCCTTGTCCTGAAGGAAACTTCTGTCGAGAACATTCCCGAGAGTTCCTTGAAGGATGCGGCGGAGATTTCCCGCTTTTCCGGACGGCCTTTCTCAAACTTCTCTTTCCCTGACTTCTCTTTCCGGAACTTCCCCTTGCAGTGACTCCTGCCGTCCTCCAGACGGGAGCCTGGCCTCTCCTGCAGCCTGTCTGTGACGACGTCAAATTGGGTTCCGCCCCCGGTCTTTCTCAATGCCGCGCAGTATTGCCCTTCGCCGGGCACATATCCAGGGGCAAGCGAAAATCCGTGTTCTGTATGCACCGGCCCGTCGAAAGGACAGTCTATGCCCTGCACTTCCGCTCCGAGTTCCGAGGCAATCCATCCTACATTCGCGTCATTCTCAGTCCTGTTGAAAGTGCAGGTCGAGTAAATCAGCGTCCCTCCAGGGGCGAGGGCCGGCCAGACGTCGGCGAGAATCCTCCGCTGCCTTGCCGCGCACAGTTCAACGACCTCTTCCGACCACTGCTCAGCCGCATCCTCGTCCTTTCTGAACATACCCTCGCCCGAGCACGGCACATCGGTCAGGATGATGTCGAAGAATCCCGGGAGTCCAGCAAATGCCGCAGGGTCTGCCGAAGTCACCACTACATTCGGGTCTCCCCACAGCGCGACATTGTCGGCGAGCGTCCCGACGCGGCTTTTCATGACCTCGTTTGATACCAGCAGGAACCTGTCTCCAAGCATCTCCCGCAGCTTTGCGGCGATGTCGGTCGTCTTTCCTCCCGGCGCGGCGCACAGGTCAAGCACCTTTACTAGCCTTTGCCGCGGAACTTCCCCTCCGTTTCCCGCCTTCCCGAGCGTATTCCCGAGCATCTTTTCGAGCGTCTGCCCGAACACGAACCCGACGAACATCGAGGACGAGTCCTGGACATAATAGGTTCCGGAATGCATCTCGGGGTCGAGGGTGAACACCGGACGCTTCTCCAGAAGATAGCCGTGGCTGCACCATGGGACTCCTCCCGTGACCCTTTCCCCCGCAATTTCCTGCACTCCGCTACCTTCAGCCCTCCATTTCGCGGGGTTGAGGCGCACGGAAACAGACGGCGGACACTCAAGTGCCGCCGTCACCTTTGCAGCCCCTTCCGGGCCGAATGCTTCTTCGAGATATTTCCTGAAAGCCGGGATGTTCATCGCTCCGGGAATCAGAGTCCGAATTTCGACGCGTCGAATCCCTCCGGCATCTTACCGTTGGACGCATCGACGAGACCGTCCACGACCTTGTCCAAAGCGGTCTTGATTTTGGAACCGAGCAGGGTCTTCATCATGAAGTTCAGGTCGGCATCGACATCTATGCTGAACACCGTCTGCGAAGCGGAGACAGCCGGCTCGAAGTTGAGCGTGACGGTGAACGCGAACGGCGCCCCGTCATCCTTGAGGACAAGCTTCGAATAAGGAGTCCTCTCTATGATTCTCACTCCTATGTCGAAGCCCTGCACCTTCGCGTGAATGCTGTCGCAGTCGGCAGTGACGCCCTCCCTCTTGTCCTGCGGAATCATGTTCGCGATGTTCCTCAGGTCTGTGAGTGCCATATAAAGTTCATACGGAGCCTTTGCCACCGTACCTTTCTTGCTGTTGTAAGTTGCCATGGTTCTTTCTTTATTTGTCGGAAAGCCTTATATTTGTACTCTGTTGTCTGTACTCTGATGCACGGTAAGCGCATTACAGTTACAAGATTGCAAATTTATAAAAACTTTCGGAATTGTCCGCCGCGATGCGGACAGCGGAATGATGGAAATGCACAGGATATACTTTGAAAAGCGATGCATCATAATATGCCCTCCGACGGAACCCGCTCTCTCTGATCCGAACGCGGTTGTCTTTCAGTTGGCGGACAGGTTCGGCATACATGACCTCATCAATATGTTCGAGAAGTCGGACTCGCTCCAGCGGGTCTATATCCCGACTCCGAACGTGGAACAGACCTATCAGAAGATATGCGCCGAATTTGTTCAGGTCTGCGCCGGCGGCGGTCTGGTCTCGAATCGTCGCGGTGACTACTTGCTGATTAACCGCAACGGGATGTGGGACTTGCCCAAGGGACATCAGGAGGCCGGCGAGACCATCCAGACCTGTGCCCTGCGCGAGGTGCAGGAGGAGACCGGCGTGAACCAGTTGATTCTCAGGGAACTGATTTGCGTCACGGATCATTGCTATCGCCGTAACGGGATGTGGCATCTCAAGCACACATGGTGGTTCGATATGCTCTATAACGACCCGACGGACCTTACTCCGCAGCGTGAGGAGGACATTTCCAAGGCGGCGTGGGTTCCGCGTTCGTCGCTGCCGGCGTATCTTCAGAACACCTTCCCCTCGATTATAGAAGTATTTAGAGAAAAAATGTAGGGAAAAGTGAAACAAAATCCTGAAAATATCGTATAATATATTACTTGCACGGAAAGAAGTGCATACCTGCGACAGGGAAATAAAAGTAATATATAATATGAAGCTTTCACAGTTTAATTTCAGCCTTACGGCTGACAGGATTGCGTCCGAACCGCCTGTATGGCGTGACGAGTGCCGTCTGATGGTACTCCATAAGGATACCGGGGAAATCGAGCACAGGATTTTCAAGGATATAATCGACTATTTCGGAAAGGGCGACACCTTTGTCCTTAACAACACCAAAGTTTTTCCGGCAAGGCTCTACGGCAAGAAGGAGAAGACAGGTGCGGAGATAGAGGTCTTTCTTCTTCGCGAGCTTAACCGCGAGCAGCGGCTCTGGGATGTCATCGTCGATCCGGCCCGTAAGATAAGAATAGGCAACAAACTCTATTTCGGAGATGACGAAAGCCTTGTGGCTGAGGTCATTGACAACACGACGTCGCGCGGGAGGACTCTGCGCTTTCTCTATGACGGCGGCTACGACGAGTTCAAGGAGGCCCTTTTCTCCCTCGGCGAGATGCCTGTCCCTAAATGGGTGAAGCCGACGGTGACCAAGGATGATGCGGAGAACTACCAGACCATCTTCGCCACCGAGGAAGGTGCCGTATGCGCTCCTGCGGCCGGGCTGCATTTCAGTCGTGAACTGCTCAACAGGATGATACTCAAGGATATAAACAAGACGTTCATAACCCTGCACATGGGAATCGGCCATTTCCGCTCCGTCGATGTCGAGGACCTTTCCAAGCATAAGATGGATTCCGAGAGGCTTATCATCACTCCTGAGGCCGCCGATGTGATAAACACCGCTAAGAGAAACGGACACCGGGTGCTTGCCGTCGGAATCACGGTGATGCGCGGGCTTGAGACTTTCGTGACCACGAACGATGAAGTGAAGCCGTATGACGGGTGGACCAACAAGTTCATATTCCCGCCTTACCGCTTTGCCGTCCCTGATTCGATTGTTTCCAACTTCCACCTTCCGGAATCGACCATGCTGATGTCTGTGGCCGCGTTCGGCGGTTATGAGAAGGTCATGCACGCCTATAAGGTCGCGCTGGACGAGGGCTATAAGTTCGGGCCTTACGGCGACGCGCTGCTGATTGTCTGACCGTTTGGCGCGGCCCCTCTTCAGGACGGACGGCCATTCTCTGCTTGCAGATGCTGCGGTCTGTTTCAAATTCGTGAAAGACATCAAAAAAAATTTATAGAACATATAAAAAAGAAAAAATCGTCGATCGAAATCTTCGGATCGGCGGTTTTTTCATTTTGTTCGGCCTACATTTGCGGAAATGTTTTTTGCGAAACTGAAAATGATTTACGAATGGAAAGCAACTACGAAACGGTCTGCCTCTGCGCGTTGAACACAATTTTCGGGTACGAGCCGAGAGTCGCCGGAGCTTTGTTGGAAAGTCTCGGGAGCGCGGCCGCGGTGTTCGCGATGACGGAGAGCGACAAGGACAGCGTGTTCGGCCCCTACAGCAAGTACCGTGGCCGAATCTGCGGGGAGGAGCTCGACAGGGCCGAGTCTGTGCTCAGGGATATGCGGGAGGCGGGCGTGGATTTCATCGGGATGACTTCAGAGGATTACCCGGAGCGGCTCCGGAACTGCGAGGACGCGCCTGTTGGGATATTTGTCCGCGGGGGCGGCCCTTCTCGGGAGATTTTCGGCGGATGGCATTATGTGGCCGTGGTCGGGACGCGGGAAATTACCCCTTACGGGGAGCAGTGGTGCCGGGATATGGTTCGGGCGATGGCGGAGTCGGGTGCCGCGCCATGCGTCGTGAGCGGTCTGGCATACGGAACAGACATCATCGCGCACAGGGCTGCCGTGGAGTTCGGACTGCCCACCGTGGCGGTGATGGCAACCGGCCCGGATGCCGTCTATCCTTCCCGGCACCGGGACTTCGCGGAGCGGCTTGCGAGGCTTCCGGGATGTGCGCTTGTGACGGACTATCCTCCGGGGACCGCTCCGGTTGCCGTGAACTTCATCCGGCGCAACAGAATAATCGCCGGGCTGAGCGACAGTGTGGTTCTCGTCGAGTCGGCGGTGAAGGGCGGAGGGATGATAACCTGCCGTCTGGCATTCTCCTACGACAGGTCGGTGTTCGCGCTGCCGGGGCGTGGAGACGACATCCGTTCGCAGGGCTGCAACCATCTTATAAGGGAGGGAGTAGCGGAAATAATCGAGTCTCCCGCCGACCTCGTCTCGCGGCTCGGACTCCGCGCGGAGAAAAAGTCCGGTGCCGCGGGCGGGGCCGGCCCTGACGCGGGAACGGCACCGGCTTCTTCGGAGACTGTGAGAACGCGCGATTTCCGCGGCAGGATAGACGCCCGCTATTCGAAGCTTCTTCCTGAAGAGAAGATTTCCGCGATGACCGATATCCTCTTGAAAATCAGGGATAGGCGCGGAATAGACATTGATTCTCTGTGTTCCGAAACGGGACTGCCGTACAGGAGCGTGTCTGAACTGACATCGCTGCTTGAAAGTGACGGGATCATCAGCATTGATCTGCTTCGCCGCTGTACGATAAGGATCTGAAGGGAATTGGCTGCCGATTTTATAAAATTTAAACGGATTATAGGACGGCATCTCGAAACAGATTCGTAAATTTGTCGGCAATTATGCTGAACTTTATAGACACACATTCGCATCTCTACGATACGGCATACGAGGGGGACGGCGCAGGCGCGGTGCGTCGGGCAGTCGCGGCGGGCGTCACCAAAATAGTGATGCCCGACACGGACAGTTCCGTGCGCGAGGCCATGTTTGCCCTGTGCGCCG
This sequence comes from uncultured Bacteroidales bacterium, assembly GCA_934725015.1. Lineage (GTDB taxonomy): Bacteria > Bacteroidota > Bacteroidia > Bacteroidales > UBA932 > Cryptobacteroides. The sequence continues at coordinate 13,066 of CAKVAS010000020.1, read as the reverse complement.
AGTTTCCCGGAGTCGCTTTCCCGTGCCTTGGCCTTCACCCTACGGAATTCGGGGAGAACTGGCGGGAGGAACTTGACCTGCTGCGCGGGTTCGTCGGCAGGAAGATTGTCGCCGTCGGGGAAATCGGGCTTGACCTGCACTGGCGCGACGACAATCTTGACGCACAGACTGAGGTTTTCCGCTCCCAGCTGGAGTTCGCTCTCGAACTGAACCTTCCCGTCATAATCCATAACCGCGAGGCCACGGCTCATATTCTTCGCGTCCTCGACGATTTCAGGGGCAGGGGGCTGCGGGGCGTTTTCCATGCCTACAGCGGCAGTGCGGAGACTTTCCGGGAACTTGAACGCTACGGGGACTGGTCGGTCGGCATCGGCGGCGTGCTGACATTCAAGAAAGCGTCCATTGCCGAGACCGTGAAGTTCATTCCGCTTGAACGCATCGTTCTTGAAACGGATTCGCCGTATCTGACGCCGGCTCCGCATCGCGGCGAACGGAACGAAAGTTCATATATCCCCGTCATCGCAGGGAAACTCGCGGAACTGAAGGGAATCTCCATAGATGAAGCCGCGTCAGTGACGACGATGAACGCGGAAAAACTTTTTGGAATATGAAAACAGAGAATCACAAGTCGTCCATACTCATAATATATACCGGCGGAACCATAGGCATGAAGTCAGATCCGGCCGACGGCACGCTCAAGCCGTTCAATTTCAGTCAGATTCTGGACGAGGTTCCGGAGCTCGCGAAGTTCGCCTGCCGCATAGACTCCTACTCGTTCACCCCGATAATCGATTCCTCCGATGTGGAGCCGTCGATGTGGCTGGCGCTCGTCGAACTGATTGAGAGCAGGTATGATGAATATGACGGCTTCGTGGTGCTCCACGGAACGGATACCATGTCCTATTCGGCCTCGGCCGTGAGCTTCATGATAGAGGGGCTGACAAAGCCCGTGGTCTTCACCGGCAGCCAGCTTCCCATAGGGATGCCGCGCACCGACGGCAAGGAGAACCTGATTTCCGCCGTGGAGATTGCCTCCGCGAAGGATTCCTGCGGTCATGCCGTCGTGCCGGAAGTCTGCATCTGCTTCGACAACCTGCTCATGCGCGGCAACCGCACGACCAAGATGAGCTCGGACAACTTCAAGGCGTTCAGCAGCGAGAACATTCCGCCTCTTGCCGAGGCCGGAATCAGCATACGCTATAACTCGTCTCTCATCCTCAAGCCGCAGGACTGGAACAGGCCGCCGGTGTTTCACAAGAAGCTTGACACGAGGGTTTCCATCCTGAAGATTCATCCGGGAATGACCTCCGAGGTCGTGCGGAACATCCTGTGCGGAGCCGGCACCCGTGCCGTCGTGATAGAGACCTACGGTTCCGGGAACGCCCCGTCGGCGGAATGGTTCATGACGCTTGTGAGGGAGGCTCATGACATGGGCAAGATTCTTCTGAACGTCACCCAGTGCCTGTCGGGTTCTGTCAATATGGATATATACGCGACAGGGAAATGCCTGAAGCGGGCAGGGGTGCTCAACGGCTATGACAGCACGACGGAGAGCGCGCTGGCAAAACTTTTTGTGCTTCTGGGCGAGAACCCGGACAACGCGGGGGTGGAAAGGGAGCTTGAGAGGAGTCTCCGAGGCGAGATTACTGTCTGACCGGACGACGGTACGAGATGCTTCCGGAAGGCTTCCTGCAATTTTTCATGGACAAATATCCCCGCAAATATTTTTTTGTATGATTTTTTATTGCTAAATTGCACCGATTTTTAAGGTTTTGGCAACGCGGCGACGGTGTTCCGAACCTGAGGAAATGACATATTTAATGAAAAACAAACAATTTAATAGTATTAATTATCAAAAAACGTTATGAAAAAAGTTTTAATGTTTTTGGCAGCTATTGGCTTGATGGCCTTTTCTGCACAGTTCGCATCAGCTCAGGATCAGGCAGCTGACGCTGCATCTACCGAAGAGGTCGCAGCCGCTCCTACCCAGGTGACTTCTCTCGCTGAATTGACTGCAGCCCAGGAAGAAGTTCCTCTTCACCAGGCAATCAAGACCAAATTCATTGAAGGTGGTCCTGAGTTCATGGCAGCCATCATCCTCTGCCTTATCCTCGGTCTTGCAATCGCAATCGAGCGTATCCTTTACCTCGCGTTCTCAAAGACCAACACCAAGAAGCTCCTCGAAGGCATCGAGAAGGCTCTTGACGAGGGTGGTGTAGAGGCCGCTAAGGAACTTTGCCGCAATACACGCGGTCCTGTCGCAAGCATCTTCTATCAGGGCTTCCTCCGCATGGACCAGGGCATCGAGGTTGTCGAGAAGACGGTCGTTTCCTACGGTTCAGTGCAGATGAGCCTCATGGAGAACGGTCTGAGCTGGATTTCCCTCTTCATCGCAATCGCCCCTTCTCTCGGATTCCTCGGAACGGTCATCGGTATGATTCAGGCATTCGACGCCATTCAGGCTGCCGGAGACATCTCTCCTAACATTGTCGCCGGAGGTATGAAGGTCGCCCTCATCACAACCGTCGGCGGTTTGATTGTTGCCATGATTCTTCAGATATTCTACAACTACATCCTTTCTCAGATTGAGAAGCGCACCATCGAGATGGAAGACGCGTCAATCAGCCTCGTGGACATCTTGGTTAAATATCAGAACAAATAAATCAGAATAAAATGTACGCAAAAATAATCAAAGTTGTAGAGTGGGTTCTCCTCGTAATCGGCGTTCTTCTGGCTGTATTCGGCTTCGCGTATGGCTTCGTTTCGAACGACGGTCTCGCGACTGATATCCTGCTTTACTGCGCGTATGCTCTGGTTGTTGTGGCTATCCTCGCCGTCATCTGCCTTGGACTCTACTTCACGATAAAGCAGAATCCTAAGGGTCTCATCAAGATGGGAATCGGTCTGGTTGCCGCCGCTGCAATCGTCGGCATAGCGTACCTGTTGGCTCCGGGAACGGAGGCTGTCGGCACAAGCGTCCAGACTTCTGCGGGCATGCTCAAGTTCACCGACACAATTCTTAATGTCACTTACTTCTGCTGCGGTGCCGCTGTTGTTGCAATCATCATCGGTGCTGTGGTGAACGCAGTACGTAATAAATAATTGCAACTATGGGCAGCAAAAAGACTCCAGAAATAAATTCAAGCTCCACGGCGGACATCGCGTTTCTGCTGCTGTGCTACTTCCTGATGACCACTACGATGAATCAGGACTCCGGCTTGCAGCGCCGTCTTCCGCCGATGCCGGCAGAAAACCAGAAGGCAGAGGACCAGAAGGTCAATCGACGCAATATCATCATTGTGAAGATCAACTCCGCCGACAGGCTCTTCGCCGGAAATGAAGCGATGGAAGTCAGCCAGCTGAAAGACAAGATTAAGGAATTCCTCACCAACCCGACCGACGACCCTAAGTTGCCGGAGAAGAAAATCAAGGACATCGAGGGATATGGAGAATATCCTGTTTCCGAGGGTGTGATTTCTCTTCAGAACGACCGCGGAACGAGCTATCAGGCTTACATCGCGGTTCAGAACGAGCTGGTGAAGGCAATCAACGAGATTCGTGACGATTTCTCACGCGCAAACTACGGGAAGCCTTACGAGAGGCTCACCGAGGAGCAGCAGAAAATCGTGCGCGACGCCGTTCCTCAGAAGATTTCCGAGGCCGAGCCTAAGGATGTTTCAAAAAGATAGGAGGATTTAGGATATGTCAAAATTCAGAAAAGACGGTAAGAAAACGACGCCGATGGCCAGCACGGCATCAACGTCAGATATCGTGTTCATGTTCCTGTTCTTCTTTATGGTGACCACTAACCTCCGCAAGACGGAGAACAAGGTCATCGTGAAACTGCCGGAGGCATCCGAGGTCGTGAAACTGGAAAGGAAGGACCTGGCATCCTATATAAACATAGGTACGCCGGTGAAGCATCTCCAGGCACAGTTCGGAACGGACTCCAGAATTCAGCTGAACGATTCCTTCAAGACCATTGACGACATCCGTGATTTCATCGCTTCGGAGCGTGACTCCAAGAGCGAGGCCGACAGGTCGTTCATGACGGTCGCCATCAGGGCTGACGAGAACACTACCATGGGTATTGTAACGGACGTGAAGCAGGAGCTGAGAAGATGCTCCGCGCTCAAGATCATGTACTCGGCCAGAAAGGCTGAAAAATAATCCCGTATAGATGATATGAGGGATGCCCTGACATCGAAATGATTGGGGCATCCCTCTTTTTGATGATTAAGTTATGAACAAGAGAAAGATATCCATTATTGTGGCGACCGTACTTGTGGCAGTGGCGACGGTTTGCATTGTAGTTTCACTGAAAAAGCCACAAGGGCAGAACCCTCCCAAGTATGTGTTCCTCTTCATCGGAGACGGGATGGGCCTTGCTCATGTCTCTGCCACAGACTCCTTCCTTGCCTATCAGGACTCCTGCTATGGCGGGGGCTACCTCGGCTTTGCGCAGTTTCCGGTTGTCGGACTGACCCGCACGTGGTGCGCCGACAGCGGCGTGACAGATTCAGCCGCGGCGGGCTCGGCGATTGCCTGCGGACAGAAGACCAACACCGGCATGATAGGGACGGAGCCGGACGGCGCTCCGATGCGGTCCGTCGCATACGAGCTTAAGGATGCGGGCTATCAGGTAGGAATCATGTCCGACGGCCCTGTCAATCATGCTACTCCGGCGGCTTTCTATGCCCATGTGCCCCGGCGCAGCCACTACTATGACATCGCGAAGGAGATGTCCTCCTGCGGGTTTGACTTCCTCGGAGGTTCTGAAATTATAGACCGCTACGGCCGGAAGCATGACATGGAGGATGTCGTGAAGCTCGTTGAGGCTGACGGCGGCACTGACGTGTGCTTCGGGCTTGATGAACTTGAGGCCTCCACGGCGAGGACGAAGGTTCTTCTTCCTTCAGACCCTGAGGACGCCGACGATTTCGACAGCATGGACTCCAACAAGAACTACGACCTCGCGATGGCCGGTCAGGGAATGCAGGCGGCGGATTTCGTCAGAGCCTGCCTGAAAACCCTTGATCAGGACAAGCCGTTCTTCATCATGTGCGAGCAGGGCTACATCGACTGGGCGTCGCACGGCGGGCGCACCATGAGGGTCATCGAGAGCGTGAAGCTCCTTGACAAGGCCGTCGCAGAGGCTTATGAGTTCTATCTCAGGCATCCGGACGAGACGCTTATCCTTGTCACCGCCGACCATGAGACCGGCGGGCTCACGTTCGGCACCGAACATTATCAGACCAACTGGAAAGTTCTGGACGAGTTCTGGACGGCCTGCGGGCACGATGATTCGTCGCTCACTGACGAGACCAATTCGCAGCTGAATGCGAAGGCGCACGTCAACTGGTCGGCGCACGGTCACACAGGATGTCCAGTTCCGATTTATGCGATAGGAAAGAACGCGGAGAAGTTCACCGGATTTTATGAGAACTCTCAGATTAAGGAGAGGATACTCTGCACGGAAAAATGAGCCGGGGCAAGGTTCTCCGAACGAAAAGGGAGAGGCTGATGATAAAAAATCAAAACAGCCTCTCTTTTTTTTGAAAAAGTAGCGAGGGCTTAGTATCTTTGTGAGATTTTTGGTCTGACCGTTGAATGGTCGGACATAATACTAACGGAAATGGAAAAGATTATCAGAACCAAGGTCAAGGACTTGCTTTCGAGCGAGCCAGGCAGGATCGTTCTGGCGAAAGGTTGGGTCAGAACAAAGAGAGGCAACAAGAAAATAAACTTCATCGCCCTTAATGACGGCTCGACGATAAATAATATTCAGGTCGTTGTCGATCTCGCCGCCTTTGATGAGAATCTTCTCAAGAGAATCACCACCGGCGCGTGCATCGCTGTTACCGGAGAACTTGTCGCGTCCCTCGGAAGCGGCCAGACCGTCGAGATTCAGGCAAAGGAGATTGAACTCTACGGGGAGGCGGATCCGGAGACATATCCCCTCCAGAAGAAGGGTCATTCCCTTGAGTTCCTCCGCGAGATAGCGCATCTCCGTCCGAGAACCAACACGTTCGGCGCTGTTTTGAGAATACGCCACGCGATGGCATACGCCATACATAACTACTTCAACAGCAAGGGATTCGTCTATCTTCATACTCCGCTCATCACGGCATCGGACTGCGAGGGCGCAGGACAGATGTTTCAGGTCACGACCCTCGACATGGAGAATCCTCCGCGCACAAAGGAGGGAAAGGTCGATTACAGCCAGGACTTTTTCGGCCGTCACACCAGCCTTACTGTGAGCGGACAGCTTGAGGGAGAGCTCGGAGCCATGGCTCTCGGTGAGATTTATACTTTCGGGCCTACTTTCCGCGCTGAAAACTCCAACACGCCGCGGCATCTTGCGGAGTTCTGGATGATTGAGCCGGAAATGGCCTTCTACGACGTGAACGACAACATGGACCTTGCGGAGGACTTCATCAAGTCGCTCATCCGCTACGCCCTCGACCATTGCATGGATGACCTGAAGTTCCTGAACGATATGTATGACAAGGAGCTCATCGAGCGGCTGCAGAATGTCATAAAGACGGATTTCGTGCGTCTGACATACACCGAAGGCATAAGGATTCTCGAAGAGTCCGGCGAAAAGTTCGAGTTCCCTGTCTATTGGGGCGTGGATTTGCAGTCCGAGCACGAGAGGTATCTCGTCGAGAAGCACTTTGGCCGTCCGGTGATTCTTACGGACTATCCGAAGGACATCAAGGCGTTCTATATGAAGCAGAACGAGGACGGAAAGACCGTCCGCGGAATGGATGTGCTCTTCCCTAAAATCGGTGAAATCATCGGCGGTTCGGAGCGTGAGTCGTCTCTGGAAAAGCTCAACGCCCGCATAGACGAGCTGGGAATGAGCCGCGAGTCGCTCGAATGGTATCTCGACACGCGCCGTTTCGGCTCCGCTCCTCACAGCGGCTTCGGTCTCGGCTTCGAGAGGCTGCTCCTGTTCGTGACAGGCATGGCCAACATCAGGGACGTGATTCCGTTCCCGAGGACTCCGAAAAACGCTGAATATTAGAATCTGTAAATAAAGGAAAATCATGCTGATAATCGGAATTGCCGGTGGATCCGGTTCAGGAAAGACAACGGTGGTGAAGGCGCTCACTGACCAGCTGAAGGAAAGGGTTGTCGTCATCCCTCAGGACTCCTATTACAAGGATTCCAGCCATCTCCCGATGGAGGAGCGGCAGAAGGTGAACTTCGACCATCCGGATTCGATTGATTTCGACCTGCTGATTCAGCATCTGAAGGATCTGAGGTCGGGCAAGTCCATCGAGCAGCCTGTCTATTCCTACATCACCTGCTCGCGCAGCAAGACCGAGACCGTCACTGTCAATCCGGCCGAGGTCATCATCGTCGAGGGCATTCTGATCTTCTGCTGTGCCGAGCTCCGCGAGCAGATGGACATCAAGATATTCGTGGATGCGGACGACGATGACAGGCTGATGCGCGTGATGGCGCGGGACATCATCGAACGCGGCAAGACCGTGGAGACGGTGATTCAGAGATATTCCCGCACCGTGAAGCCGATGTTTCTCCAGTTCATCGAGCCGAGCAAGAGATATGCTGACGTGATTATCCCGCAGGGAGGTCACAATAAGGTGGCCATCGACGTGATTGCGGCGACCATCGAAAAGTCGCTGAACTCCTGCCACCGGTAAACGCCGCCTTGTCATGCGCCGGATAAATTCAGAGGACAAGGCAGGGCTGTATGTCACCGTGATATTCCATCTCACGGTGATTATTGTTTTGCTCGCCGTGCAGATTGGCTCGCAGTTCAGGGGAGACACGAGCTTTCTGATGGATTTTTCCAGGCAGGAGGAAACCGAGAGGCAGGAAAGGGAGGCGGATTTCAAGGAGAGCATAAGCCGTCGGCTGGACGAACTTATCGGCGGCGGTTCTTACGGCATCCCGGTGCGCAATGTGACGGTCGATAGGAGCGCTCCTCTCAAGGATGACCGAAACACGGACGCTGAGGAACTCTACCGCGAGAACGAACGCCTGCAGCGGGATTTGAAGGGGCTGGATTCAAGGCAGGAGGATGCTCGGGACGAGACTGTGGATATGAGCGGGACAAAGCCGCATGAGGAGAGGAAGTCTGACAGGCGGCAGTACAGCGGTCCGTCGGTGCTGAGCTGGACGCTTGACGGGCGCAAGGCCAGCACGCTTCCGGTGCCGGCATACAAGTGCTACAACGGAGGGGATGTGACTGTGCTGATTAAGGTCAATAATTCCGGGGCGGTGGTGAGCGCGAAAATAGTGGAGGCTGTTTCCAGTGCTGACGAGTGTCTGCGGAAAGCGGCTGTCAGGGCTGCCCGCACCTCGCGGTTCAGTATGTCGTCCACGGCACCGGCCAATCAGGTGGGGGAAATCACTTATCGCTTCATCGCTCAGTGACGGGGCGAAGAAAAAGCGATCTGCTGCGTTGGACAGCTTGATGAAATCCTCACAACCATAAGGTTGCTGCGGTTTCATCTTCGCTGTCCGCCTTGCATCTCATCTTTTTCTTCATCCCCTTTGTTTAAGCTTTTTTACAGCCGGGTCTAAAGAATAATAAGAGTTATAATGAAATGTGGGGTCAGTCGGAGTGGTGATGCTGGTGGCCTTTGCGGTAGAGCTGGTATGAGTTGAAGATGTTGTGCCAGAGGCTGTAGAAGCCGCCGGCTATGCTCGTGACCGGAGTCATGAACGTGTAGGCCATCCAGATGGCGAAGACCGTGTTTTTCTGTCCGAGAGCCTGTCCGGCCGTGACGCTGTTGCCCCATTTCGCGCCGATGCGCCGTCCTGTCCAGAACTGAAATATGCAGCACAGCAGGGATACTGCCGCCATTCCGGCCATATAGCCTATGGGAATGCCGCTCTTGACTATGGACCTTGTGGTCACGACAATCGCGAGCGGGAGCGAAACTGACCAGAGGTATAGGGCGAGGTCGTTGAAGTGCAGAATCCAGCGGTGAAAGCCCGGCAGCAGGAAACGCACGAGCCATGCGCAGAGGCAGGGCATGATGAGCAGCGGGAAAGTCTTTGCCATAATCATGCAGAATGCCGTCGTGAACGATATGCCTGCGGCGGGGTGCACGAGAGGGACGATTGCCGGGACAATGAGCGCCGTCACGATGTTGATGAGTATCGTGTAGGTGATGATTCCGGGCATATCCCCGCCGAGTTTTCCGGTGATTACCGCAGCGGCCGTCGCCGTCGGGCATATAATGCATATCATGAAGCTTTCGATGAGCAGTCCGTAGTGCCCGCCTCCGCAGAGCATCAGCACGACTCCGGGAATCACGAACCCTGCGGTCTGGACGAGCAGCAGCCAGAACTGCCACCTGTGCGGTCTCATCTGTCTCGGCGCTATGCGGCAGAACGACAGGAACAGCATCAGAAACATCAGCACGGGCTGGATAATCTTCACTGCCCTGTCCAGATAGGGCCCGGCCGGTGCCAGCGCCGGTATGCTGTGATAAATAAGGTATGCCGCAACTCCGCCGGCCATGGCGATCGGCAGCATCCAGTCCTTCCAGATTTGTTTCAGACTAATTCTCATATTTCTTCAGAAGTCCTTTAGACATTAGAAAAGAATAATTTGACTTACTCATGATGATAGGGTTCACCCTTGATTATGGTGAAGGCACGATAGAGCTGTTCGACGAAGATTGCCCTTACCATCTGGTGCGAGAAAGTCATCCGCGAGAGCGATACCATGGAGTCGCAGCGGTCATATACTGCCTTGCTGAACCCGTATGCCCCGCCGACGACAAAGACAATGTCGCGTGTCGAGCCTCCGGAAATCTTCCCGTTGATGACAGCAGCCCATTCAACGGAGCTGTATTCCTTCCCGTGCTCGTCGAGCAGTATGACATCGTCGTTCGGCCGTATGTTCTTGAGAATCAGCTCTCCTTCCTTCGCCTTTATCTGTTCCCTGCTCAATGCGGAAACCTTCTTGAGCTCGGGAATCTCCACCAGAGCGAAGTTCGTGTAGTGCCTGAGTCTGTCAATATAAATCTCCATCCCACTTCTCACCCAATCCCTGTCGGTCTTCCCGACTGTCAGCATAGTAATTTTCATGCGGCAAAAATAATAAATATTCCGCGCATTCTCACTGTTTTTATTGCAATTTCTATAAATGCCGGAAAAATAATTCCACAATTCTCGAAAAATTATTTCAATAATCATCGGAAAAATTTTTCCACAATCGTCGGTTTTTTATATCTTTGCATCATAAAACATTGATATGGAAAACTACAAACCCAGAATTGCAGACTCGATTCTTGCGCGAAAGCTCGCCGGGAAGGGCGCGGTCATCATTGAGGGACCGAAGTGGTGTGGAAAGACAACGACGGCAGAACAGCAGGCGAGAAGCATCATATATATGGATGATCCCGCAACCGTGAAGGGAAACCTTCTTAAAGCGGAACTTGCGCCTCAGGAGCTGCTTGAGGGCGAGCGTCCGCGCCTGCTTGACGAGTGGCAAATAGCGCCGCAGCTTTGGGATACAATCCGTTTTGATGTTGACCATCGGAAAGGTAGCGGGCATTATATTCTCACCGGCTCATCAGTTCCTGTTGAGGAAGCTCGTGAGGATGGCTCGAAACAGCAGGAAAGCAAGAAGATGCGCCACTCCGGGACCGGACGTTATGGATGGGTGAGGATGCGTCCGATGGCTCTCTATGAATCAGGAGAGTCTAATGGCTCTGTAAGCCTGAAAGAACTTTTTGAAGCTCCGGAAAAGATATATGCCTCCAGCGGTCTCACCAAAGAAAACCTCGCTTTTGTCCTGTGTCGTGGAGGCTGGCCTGCCGCTACGGATCTGAAAGGCGACATCGCTTTGGATCAGGCTTTCGACTATGTGGATTCGGTGGCCAGAAAGGATATGAACCGAGTGGTGGACAGTGTCCGACGCAGTCCGGAACGAGTTCTGCGTCTGATGCGTTCCTATGCGAGAAACATAGCGTCACAGGCTACCTACGAAACAATCGCGGCCGATATGCAGGCCAATGAACCCAAGGGAATGGACGCGGAAACCATTTCTTCCTATATCGACGCTTTGCGTAAACTCTTTGTAATTGAGGAGTCTAAGGCTTGGAATCCCAATCTGCGTTCAAAGACGGCCATACGAACGACCAACACCAGGTATTATACGGATCCATCCATAGGTACGGCGTCTTTGGGCATCGGTCCAGGCGACCTTTTGGCGGATTTCAATACTTTCGGACTTCATTTTGAGGGCTTGGCCGTGCGTGATTTAAGAACCTACGCGTCCGCCTTGTTGGGCGAGGTCTATCACTATCGTGATTCTGAGGGGTTGGAGTGCGATGCCATCGTTCATTTGCGTGATGGCAGCTATGGTCTTGTTGAGATTAAAATTGGCGGAGAGCGGCTTATAAACGATGGGGCGGAAACACTCATAAAGCTTCGTGGCAAGATTGACTCCACGAAAATGAAAAATCCTTCTTTCCTGATGGTTCTTGTCGGAATCGGAGAAATTGCCTATCGCCGGGAAGACGGGGTCTATGTGGTTCCGATAGGATGCCTGAAAGATTGATAACTTTTATTTGCTTATTTGCGTGAGAATTGCGACCTTTGCGGCGTTGAATGTGAAAGAGACAGATGAGACTTAACGGAATGAATATGAGCGTGAAGCGTTGTGCTGCAACCACCATCGGGGGGGGGGCAGGAATATGCGTCCGTAGAGTCGGGTAAAATATTGAACATGATTGTATCCGGAAGGGTACTGAAGCCAATCATGGCTTCAGTACCCTTCCGTCGTATATGCGCAAACGGACGAGCGTAGTACATTGAAATTATAAAGGTTGTTTGAGCCCCGCCGTTGAGAAACGCCAGTGGTCGTCCGCACAGGGGCTCATTTTAAACGAATTTGAGTTGTAAAAATGAAAAAGTATGGGAAACCGGTGAGCAAATCACAATTTGAAGAAATGATACGTGAAATAACGACGGCAGAAAGCGTTACGGGTATTGTGTATCATTATTCCTATGAATCGCGTCATCACTGTATTGTCTCTGGGCGTAGAGATAGTACGGGAAATGCCTTCAAGATAAAATTTGATGAGCTTCTCGATGCATATAACAAGTTGAATTGTGATGACTTGAAGCCATCGGCTCTTAAGAAATATATTACAGGTCGAGTTCAGTCACCGGCCTGCGCACTCCTTCGCGAACTGGAATTGAGAAACAAATAAAAACTTATAAACAAAACAAACATGAGTTACTCAAAAACAAACACTTATGAGACGCCCCTCGTCGAGGTGACTGGCGTCTCGACGGAAAGCGGCTTCGCCCAGAGCCTGCAAATGAATGGAAATTCAATCTATGACGCAGAAGAGTTGCAGGAGGTTTCATTCTAAAATAGACATCAGTATGGAAAAGAAAATTCTTGCATTTTCAGCAATTGCTGCACTGCTGTGTGTGGCTTGCGCAAAAGAACAGCCGACGGCAGAAAAACAGACTGTCACGATAAGCCTTTCCGCTAACCTGCCGGCGGAAACGAAGACATCTTTCGGAGATAAGGTCGGCGATGCTTACCCATCTGTCTGGAACGGTACGGAAAATGTCGCATTCTCTCTCAATGAGGCTAATGTGGTGGAGGTTAAACCACAGTCATCTGGTTCTTCGACATCATTTGATGTCACATTCTCTGCTGATGATAAGACAGCGGGAACGATATATGCCGTTTCTCCTTATAACTCAGATCGTTCAGGTGGTTTTTCCGGCATCAACACCAAGTATAGTGACTTTTATGTAAACATTCCGGCATCACAGAAACCTCTAAAGAATTCGTGCGATGAACAGGTGCACATGGTGGCGGGAAGCGTGTCCTACACAGACGACCTTCCGGCAAATGCTGATATAGAGTTCAAGCATATAGTTGCGTATGGAAAGATGATGTTGAAAAATGTTGCAGAAGAACTGACATCAGTGTCCGTCGCGTTCCCTGAATCATTATTCGGCACTTTTTACTATTCAATACTTCGGTAAATTTTACCGATAATTTTAAAATTTAACAATCGGGCAGGCTAAAAGCCGGCTCAAACCTTGT
>CAKVAS010000019.1 GCA_934725015.1 uncultured Bacteroidales bacterium | reverse complement strand
CTGTTTTGCATAAAGATTTCTCGACTTCACTTCGTTTCGCTCGAAATGACAGAGGGAATCACTGTTCTTATTTATGATAATTGGGGGTGTTGCCGGTGATGGTGATGTCATGCGGATGGTTCTCGACGAGTCCGTTGGCCGTGATGCGTACGAAACGCGCGGAGTGAAGCGCATCGATGTCGGCCGCACCGCAGTAGCCCATGCCGGAACGTATGCCGCCCACGAGCTGATAGATGATGTCCCCGACGCTGCCCTTGTATGGCACGCGGGCGACGACGCCCTCCGGCACAAGTTTTTTCGTGCTGTCCTCGCCGTCCTGGAAATAGCGGTCGCGTGAGCCTGCCTTCATCGCATCAACCGAGCCCATGCCCCTGTAGGACTTGAACTTGTGCCCGTTCTCCTCGAAGATTTCTCCCGGCGCCTCGTCGGTGCCGGCGAACATAGAGCCTATCATCACGCAGTCCCCGCCTGCCGCAAGGGCCTTCACTATGTCGCCGGAGTAGCGCAGTCCGCCGTCGGCAATCACCGGAACTCCGGAGCCTTCCGCAGCCTTGGCAACGTCGTATATCGCTGAAATCTGGGGTACTCCCACCCCGGCGATGATTCTCGTCGTGCAGATTGAGCCGGGTCCGATGCCGACCTTGAGCGAGTCCGCGCCGGCCTCAATCAAGCGCACTGCCGCCTCAGCCGTTGCGATGTTTCCCACGACCGTGTCGAGTTCAGGATATACGGACTTGATTTTTCTGAGCGCCTCCACGACTCCGTGTGAATCCCCGTGCGCCGAGTCAAGCACAATCGCATCTACCCCGGCCTCGACGAGTGCCGTCACCCTGTCGAGCACGTCCGCCGTGATTCCGACTCCTGCGGCTACCCTGAGCCTGCCTTCCGCGTCGAGGCACGGAATCTTGTCGCCCTCTGCGGGATATTCCTTCACCTCGCGAATCTGCCGTGCCTGGGCCTCAATGCTCATGTTCTTGTGCACCACGCTGATGCCTCCCTTTCTCGCGAGCATTATCGCCATCGCCTTTTCGGATACAGTGTCCATCGCCGCGGAGACGATTGGGATGTTGAGGCTGATGTTCCGTGTGAAACGGGCTTTTGTGCTGACCTCCCGGGGCAGAACCTCGGAGTAGGCGGGCACGAGCAGGACGTCATCAAAAGTGAGCGCCGTCGAGTTGATTCTTTCTTCCGCAAATGACATAGAAATGATGTTTAAAAATTGTTGTTATTGATTACTCTCCAAATGTTTAGTAAGCGTTTATTTTTTACGATTACTTAGCCCTTGTTGTGCGCAGGCATAAAAAACAGAGGACCGCGCACCCGCACAGCCCTCCGCAGTCTTATTTTCGCATATTTCCCTGCTTCTTGTTCTTAAAGTGGTCGTTATACATCTTGATTCCGAAGATAATCGCGCTCAGCACCGCCGTGATCCCGTTTGCAATCGCAATCTGCCAGCTTCCGAGCAGGATTCCGTAGGCGCAGAAAAGCACCGAGCCGAGCCCGAGCAGCAGGAAAGTCCCGAGCGCGATGTCGTCCGTCTTGCGGGTGCGTATCGTGTGAATCGTCTGCGGCAGGTAACCCAGCAGCAGGGTGAGTGTGGCAAGCGAGCCGATTATTTCCGTTACAGATGTATGTGTCATAATGCTTTAATTTATGTAGTGTTACTTGTGGTTCTTGAAGAGTCTTCTGATTCTCCCGGCCTTGGTGTCGGACCTCGAAATCCTGTCCTCGGGAATCAGCTCCCGTATGGGCTTGATGCTTCTGAAAAAGCGTCCGGCAACAACCCTGACGACGGTGTAGCACGGGATAGCAACAAGCATTCCGAACACGCCTCCGAGCGTCGCGGCCATGAGCAGCACGATGAAAATCTCCAGAGGACTGGCCATGATGCTGTTCGAGTAGATGACCGGCTGGTAGATGAAGTTATCGACGAGCTGCGTGCAGCACATGATTACAATCAGAATCAGCGCGAAGGCCCAGAAAGGAACCTCCAGCCCAACCATTCCGGTTCCGCAGTATTTGAGTATCAGTCCCATAACCGTTCCGAGGCAGGTGCCGATGAGCGGGCCGACGTACGGAATCACGTTCAGCAGCCCGGCGAGGAAGGCGATTCCCAGCGCGGAACCCCACGGCAGTCTCGCGATGAGGGCGAGGCCGAGAAAGTCGAGCAGAGCGACTCCCGCCATCTCGATGAGAATCCCCACGAAATAGCGGCTGAGCAGGTATTCCACGTCTCCGATGGACTCCTTGACGCTGCCCTCAATCTTGTCCGGCGCCAGCGAGGCGATGATTCTTGTGAAGAGGCTCTCGTCGCGGATGAAGAAGAACGCGATGAAAATCACCGAGAACAGTCCTATACCGAAATTGGCGAGAAACGATGCCACGGAGCCGATGATGCTTGAGAATATCGAGATGTCAAATGCCTTCTGAATCTCGTGGAGGACGACAATCTCTATCCTGAAGTCCCTCCCGAGCGACGGGAAGGTGTCAATCATCCAGTTGTTGAGGTCTCTGAGCGGGCCGGCTATGCCCTGAATGTTGCCGCTGTATGCCGAGGACACCTCGTTTACGACATTTGTCAGAAGAGGCGTCACGCCGAGAATCACCGAGAGGAAAACGACCAGGAGTATGACGAGCGTCAGCGCGGCCGACACCCACTTAGGCGCCGCTTTCCCTTTCACACGGACTTTTCCGAGCAGCTGCATTATCGGACGCGCCACGAGCGACACCACTCCGGCAAGCAGGAGATAGACCAGCACGCTGCTGAAATACCAGCACACGCCGCCGGCGAGGACGATTCCGAGCGCAATGAGAACATAACGGGCAAGTTTCTCCCGATATTCCGTCGATGGTGCCATATCCTTCAAGTCCTTGTCTGTCATATCATTATTAGCTTGTTGCGCGCCCGTTCATTTCTCCGGCAAAGCGGAGAATCCGCTGCGCTGATTTACAATATGTTCAGCGACTGTTCCTTAATCTTCTCCAGCTCGTCCTTCATCTTCACGACATATTTCTGCATCTCGTGGTTGTTGGACTTCGAGCCGGTCGTGTTGATTTCGCGTCCCATCTCCTGGGCGATGAATCCGAGCTTGCGTCCCGGATACGGTTCATTCTCAAGGGTTTCGAGGTAGTAGCTGCAATGCTGTCTAAGCCTTACCCGCTCCTCGTTTATGTCGAGTTTCTCGATGTAGAATATCATCTCCTGTTCGAGCCTCGTCTGATCGACCTCAAGCTTCAGCTCGTCGAAGCGCGTCAAAATTTTTTCTCTGATCTGGGCAATCCTCTCCTGCTCGAACTTCTCTATCTCGCGGGAGCAGGCGAGTATGTTCTCCACCTTCGCCGTGACGTCGCGCCTCAGTGCCTCGCCCTCGCGCAGTCTGAATTCCTTCAGCGTCGCTACCGCCTTCTGCACGGTTCCGAAAACGGCCTCCCAGTTCCCGTCGTTCACGATTTCCTGTTTCCTGGTCTGCCCAACCACGTCCGGCAGCCTCAGAAGCGACGGCACCGCAGCGTCGAAAAGTCCGAGCTCCTCGTCAGCAATCCGTCTCCGGATGTCTTTCAGCTGCGAGAAATATCCGAGCAGCGCATCCTCGTTGATTTCCCTTGACGCGTCGCTGTCATTCTGCTCGAAGTTCATGAAAAAGTCGATCGAACCACGCTGGAGTTCCTTTGCAAGATATTGTCTTATAATTACTTCCTTGTCTCTCGGCAACATCTGCGACTTTATGCTGATGTCCGCGGTCTTTCCGTTGACCGTCCGTATCTCCACCGTAATCTTTCCCTTTTCCAGCACAAGCTCCGCCTTTCCGTAGCCTGTCATTGACTGAACTGACGCCATCTTTTAATATTTCCGAGTTTCACATATTTGTCGGGATATATAATCCGGAATATATAATCACAGATTGATAAATGCCCGAAACCGGCGCAAAATTACTAAAAAATCTCCTATATTTGTAGTTTGTTTTGTATAAATAATAATACGAAGAATGGAAGAGACTTTCAAGACAGCGGAAGCGACGGAGCCTAAGACTCTGAACTTCCTTGAGGAAATCATCGAGGCGGACCTTGCCGCGGGCAAGTATGACAGCATCATCACGCGGTTTCCGCCGGAGCCTAACGGCTATCTGCACATCGGACACGCGAAGAGCATCTGCACCAACTTCGGGCTTGCGCAGAAATACGGCGGAAAGACGAATCTCCGTTTCGACGACACCAATCCGGTCAAGGAAGACACGGAATATGTGGATTCAATCAAGGAGGACATCAGGTGGCTCGGTTTCCAGTGGGCGGAGGAAAGATATGCCTCGGACTATTTCGACCAGCTGTACGAATGGGCAGAAGAGCTTATAAAGAAAGGACTTGCATACGTCGATGACCAGTCTCAAGAGGAAATCCGCATCGGACGCGGGACCGTGAACGAGCCGGGCAAGAACAGCCCGTACAGGGACCGCAGTGTCGAGGAGAACCTCCGTCTTTTCAGGGAGATGAAGGCGGGAAAATACGCCGACGGCGAGAAGGTGCTCCGCGCGAAGATTGACATGGCCAGCAAGAACATGATGTTCCGTGACCCTATCATGTACCGCATCGTGCACGCTCATCACCACCGCACGGGCGACAAGTGGTGCATCTATCCGATGTATGACTACACCCACGGCCAGTGCGACTCCATCGAGCACATCACCCACTCCATCTGCACCCTTGAGTTCGACGTCCATCGTCCGCTCTACGACTGGTTCATCCGGCAGCTCGGCATCTTCCCTTCTCACCAGTATGAGTTCGCTCGTCTCAACCTTACCTACACCGTGATGAGCAAGCGCAAGCTCCTCGAACTTGTCCGCAACAACTTCGTCAGCGGATGGGACGACCCTCGCATGCCGACCATCTGCGGAATACGCCGCCGAGGCTACACTCCTGAGGCAATCAGGATGTTTGTCGACAAGGTCGGACTCGCGAAGAGGGAGCAGCTGATTGACCTACAGCTTATGGAATGGTGCGTGCGTCAGGATCTTAACGAGAGGTCCAACCGCTACATGGTCGTTCAGGACCCCGTAAGGCTCACGATTACCAACTGGGAGCCGGGCAAGGTCGAGTGGTTCGACGCTCCTCTCAACCCCGCGGCTCCGGAAGGCCCGTCAAGGAAGGTCCCGTTCACCGGCGAGCTTCTCATCGACAGGGCGGACTTCATGGAGGACGCTCCGAAGAAATATTTCCGTCTCAAGCCGGACGGTGAGGTTCGTCTGAAATATACCTATATAATAAAGTGCAACGAGGTCGTCAAGGACGCCGAGGGCAATGTGGTCGAGATCAAGTGCACCTACGACCCTTCGACCCGTCCGGGTTCAGGCGAGTGGCGTTCCGTCAAGGGCACGATTCACTGGGTGAGCGCGGAGCACGCGAAGGAGGTTGAGCTTCGTCTCTACGACAAGCTCTTCACCGAGCCGGAGATGGGCTCGATTCCGGAGGGAAAGGACTACAAGGAGTATCTCAATCCGGATTCTCTCAAGGTGACCTCGGGCTTTGCCGAGCCCGCGCTTCTTGAGGACAATTCCGGGCTGGCCGTTCAGTTTGAGCGCGTGGGCTACTTCTTCAGAGACCCTGATTCGACGCCGGAGCATTTTGTGTTCAACAAGACGACGGCGTTGAAGGACTCATTCAAATTCTGACGGGGCGCCTAAAAGGGCATTCCCTTTCCTTCAGTTGTATATTTGGTCATTTTTATGATATTGAAATGGGCTTTGATTGGAAGAAAATAGGGCGTGGTGGCGAGCGGAGACTCACGATGAGGGGAAAATTCATCCTCGGAATGAGTTCCATCGCCGCTATCCTCATGCTCTCCAGCATCATATCGGTGGCGGAGTACAGGAGGATGAGCAACTATGTCTCAGACCTCATTGCTTCCAACATCAACAGCCTCAATGTCTCGCAGCGGCTCGCGACCATCACGGACAGCTATAACCTCAAGATTCTGGCGCTCATCGGCGACGAGAGCTCCAACATCCTGCCGGAGTTCGACCGTGAACTGTTCCTGAGCCACTGTGACAGCCTCAAGCAGTCGCTGACTTCGCGCCGGGCGCTTCCTCTCGCGGATTCCGTCGCATACGCCTATTCGGCCTATATGCTCACCTCGCTTGAGCTCCAGAATGTCATATCCTCGGACTTCATCGACTCCCGAGGCTGGTATTTCGAGAGGCTCCAGCCGCGCTTCAACCGTCTGCATTCAGACCTTGAGACGCTCAACGCCGCGATTTACGAAGACCTTGAGGCCAACTCGGAGACGTTTCAGGAGAGCTTCTACCGCAGCATCGTGCCGGGGGTCGTGTCGGTTGCCGCCGGACTGCTGTTAGTTCTGCTGCTGCTTTTCTTCTTCCTGTCCTATTTCGTCGATCCGATACGGCGCATGAACGCCGGAATGACCCTCTATCGCACTTCCGGCAAGCGCTACACCTACGGCTTCGACGGGGACGACGAGCTTGCCGCGCTCAACGACTCCCTTTCCGAGGTCACCGAGGAGAACGCCGACCTCAAGAGACGCATGAAGCTTCTCCGCACCAAGATTGAGCAACTGAAGCAGCATCAGCCGGAAGAGGAAGGCAGCCCGGATTTCTGAAAGTGAATGGAATTTGGGATTTATTTTTGAGGATAGATTTATTTTGAACATCAAGGTCATATCGGTGAATGTGGGCAAGGCACTTCTGGTGAGTGCCCTGTTCATGTTCCTGTCTATGACGGTGTCCATAGTGAACGGCATGGACGCGGCCTTCGGACCGCTTGCAATAAGTTTCCTGATTACCCTTGTCGTCGGAGCGTTTCCTTTCATATTCGTCAGGAAGACTCCTCCCATCACCATGACCGACGGTTACCTCATCATCTTCATTTCATGGATTCTGTCGTTCATCTTCGGAATGCTGCCATACGTCCTGTACGGAGGGGAGTTTTCGCTGATTAACTCGCTCTTTGAGTCTGTCTCCGGTTTTACGACGACGGGATATTCTGTCGTGAATGATGTGGAGGCATTGCCGAAAAGCCTGCTGTTCTGGAGGTCTTCTACCCATTTCATAGGCGGTCTGGGAGTTATTGTGTTTCTTCTCCTCGTGCTTCCGGAGGCCAGCCCGTTCCGGCTGAGGATGACGAACCTTGAACTGTCGTCGCTCTCCCGCGAGGGCTACCGTTACCGCTCCTCGCGCACGGTGTGGATAATATGCCTTGTCTATCTCTCGCTCGCCATAGTCGAGACCCTTCTGCTTTGGGCGGCCGGAATGAGCCTTTTCGACGCTATCAATCACTCTTTCAGTACAATCGCGACCGGAGGGTTCAGCACGAGGAACGCGTCGATTGCATATTTCGATTCTCGCATCATCGAGGGAATAGTCGTCTTCTTCATGGTCATATCCGGAATGCATTTCGGACTGATATTTCATTTTGCCACAACCGGCTCCTTTAAGGTGTTCAAGAATCCGGTCGTCCGCTTCTATTTGGGCACGATTGCCGTCATGACGGTGCTGGTCGCTTCGGGACTGCTTTTTGAGGGCGTGACAAAGTCTGTGGGAAAGGCCTTATGGACATCGTTGTTTCATGTCGTGAGCTTTATCACCACTACCGGATTTGCTGTAGATAATCCGTATCTTTGGCCGATGTTTCCATCCGTTCTTCTGATATATTGCGGGATACAGTGCGCCTGTTCGGGTTCTACCTCAGGAGGAATCAAGTCCGACCGTGTTCTTATAGCGCTGAAAGCCGCAGGCTGTGAGGTCCGGCGAAGGCTTCATCCGAATTCTGTTTTCCCGGTCCGGCTGGGCAGTCATCTCATGTCCGACAGCTCGGTGAATTCAGTTCTTATGTATTTTGTCGTATATGCGGTTCTCGCGACATTTGCAATTTTCGCGCTCATTGCCACCGGGCTCGGCGGTTCGGACGCAAGCTCAATTGCCATTGCAACCATAGGAAATGTGGGCATCAGCGCGATCGGTACCGGGGTCATGTCCGGGCTTTCCGCCGCAGCAAAGCTTGTCTGCTGCCTGAATATGTTCCTCGGCCGTGTTGAAATCTATCCGGTTCTGGTTGTAGCCTATCTCATCTTTAACAGAAAGGCAAGGTGATGGGACAGTCGGATTTTCTTTATCAGGGATTTCGTTCCCATCTGAAATATGAGCCGACTCCCTGTCAGGACAGTTTTCTCCGGACGGTTTCGGAGTTTGTCGGGCAGGACGACGACATCATGGTAGTGAACGGCTATGCCGGCACCGGAAAGACCACCGCAATTTCCGCCGTCATAAACACGCTCAATGAACTGAAAATCAAGACGGTGCTTCTCGCTCCCACGGGGCGTGCGGCGAAAGTTCTCTCCAACTATTCCGGAAAGCCGGTCGCCACGATACACAAGCACATCTATCGTCAGAAGTCTGTCGGCGGGGACGGCTACGGGCAGTTCTCGCTCGCCCCGAACAAGGACAAGGACACGCTTTTTGTTGTCGATGAGGTGTCGCTCATCGGTATAGAGGGCGGGCAGCAGCAGTCCACGACCTCTTTCGGCAGCGGAAACCTTCTTGATGACCTCGTGACTTTCGTGCGCGGCGGCGTCGATTGCAAGTTAGTGCTCATCGGTGATGTCGCCCAGCTCCCTCCCGTGGGGATGGACTGCAGCCCGGCTCTTTCCCGCGAGTATATGGCGATGATGGGCGGGACGGTGTTCTGTACCCTCACGACGGTAGTGCGTCAGCAGAAGGAGTCCGGAATCCTTGCAAACGCGACGAGGCTCCGCGAACTCATCACCCGTTCGGAGTATGGCGAGGATATGTTTGAATATGAGGACGTCGGCCTGTCTGTACGAGGATATGACGACGTCGCGAGGATAGGTGGCGGCGAGCTCATCGAGAGTCTCGGCGACGCATATTCCCGTTACGGGGAGGACGACACGGTGATTCTTTGCCGCTCGAACAAGAGGGCGATAAAGTACAATATGGGCGTGCGCTCGATGGTTCAGTTCAAGGAGGAGAGGTTAGTGAGGGGCGATAAGCTGATGATTGTGAAGAACTGCTATCAGTTTTGCGAGGAGCTTGAGGGGGTTGACTACATCGCGAACGGGGACATCGCGAAGCTTTTGAGGATTTCGGGATATGAGGAACGCTACGGGCTGCATTTTGCCTCGGCTCGTCTCCTTCTCCCGGACTACAATGACCAGGAATTTACAGCGAAGGTGATTCTTGACACACTGGATTCGGAGTCGGCGTCGCTCAGCTACGAGCAGCAGAATATGCTGTATCTCGGTGTGGATGCGGACTATTCGCACATCAGTTCGAAGAAGAAGCGCTGGGAGGCGGTGCGTGAGGACAAGTATTTCAACGCGCTGCAGCTCAAGTATGCCGAGGCGCTGACCTGTCACAAGTCTCAGGGCGGGCAGTGGCGCTGCGTGTTCATCGACAACGCGTTTTGGCAGGATTTCCTGACGCTTGACGATTTGAAGTGGCTCTACACGGCTCTGACGAGGGCTGTCGAGAAGGTATATCTGGTTAATTTCAAGGATGAACTGTTCCGGGGATGACATGAGGAATGAAGATTTTGACGTGCATGAAATTGAAATATTAAGGATATGAAGAAGTTTATATTTTGTGTCTTGTTATGCTGGGCTGTGACCGCGCAGGCCGGTGACGGAAAGTTGAGTTCTCAGATGAGGGTGAATCCTACATATTCGCCGGATTCGACGAAAATCGCGTTTACACGGGGCAACGACCTTTGGGTCGAGGATGTCGCGACGAACAGGGAATATCGTTTGACATCTGACGGCAGTGACTTGATTCTCAACGGATTCGCCTCGTGGGTCTATTATGAGGAAATTCTTGGCCGAGCATCGCGCTACAAGTCCTTTTGGTGGTCTCCGGACAGTCGTCGCATAGGATTCTACCGCTTCGACAACACTGCTGTTCCGTACTTCCCGATATATTCCCCGTTTGCCGGTCACGATGTCTCAGCGCCTGACCATGCAGGCTATCCCGGCCATCTGAACAACACCCGCTACCCTAAGGCCGGGCAGGCGAATCCGCTTGTACGCATAGGGATTGTGGATGTCGGCTCCGCCATCGCTTCCGGCGATGCTGCTCAATCGTCGGCTCATGTGGACAACGCCGGCTCGTCCTTGACAGAGGGTGCCTCTTTATCCTCGTCATCAGTTTCTCCAGACTCGGAAAGAACGGCCGGCGCCTATATCGTCTGGGCCGATTTCCCGGTTATGGGCGGAACGTCCAGGACTGCGACCAAAGGCTGCACCGTCGTGTCCTCCTACGGCGACGGCAATGTCTGCGACGGCTATTTCGGCATCCCTTTCTGGAGCGCGGACAGCCGCGATTTCTATGTTCCGACCCTTCCGAGGATTCAGAACGACCTGAACCTTTTTGCCGTGGATGCCTTGACTGGTGCCAAGCAACTGATTTACAATGAGAAATATCCGACATGGATTGAGTGGTTCGAGAGTATGGAGTTCGGATGCGACGGTCTTTATGTCGCAAGGCGTTTCGAGACCGGGTGGGATCAGATTTACTACATTTCATACGACGGAAAGACGGTTCTCCGCCTGACTGACAGTAAATTGTGGTCGGCGACCGTGCTCAAGGCCGACGAAAGGCGCGGCAAACTCTATTTTTCGGCGAAGATTGACGGGGCGCCTCGGGCGGCGGTATTCTCGGTGGACATTCCTCGTGCGGCCTTGAAGCCATCACGCAAATCTTCCGGGACCTTTTCTGCGGTTGCCCAGGTGTCGGGCTCTGCAGTTTCAACACAGGGCGCTTCCGTTGCTGCGGTGTCCGGCTCCGCTTCTTCGGTGTTGAGCGCTTCCTCTGCCGTAAGCCTGAAGGCCCTCACTCCGCTTGACATGAACGCATCCGGTGTGAAGTTCGCTGATGATGCGCAGTCATTTACGGCATACATCTCGAACTCCGCAACTCCGACAAAGGAAATCCGCCATGCGCTGAAGAACGGGAAAGTCATATCCGCGGAGACCGTGAAGGATTTCACTCCGGAGGATTTCGACGCGGCGCGATATGCCCTTCCTCAGCTCATCTCGATGACGACGAAAGGCGGATTCACGCTTCCTGCGCTGATTACATATCCTAAGTCATTCGACCCTTCCGGGGCGACGAAATATCCTGTGGTGATGGAGATTTACGGCGGCCCGGACACCCCGTATGTACGCGACCAGTGGCGTGCCCCGAGCGAGGCCAACCAATGGTTCGCAGAGAACGGCATTATCAAGATAGTCTGCGACTCGCGTGCGGCAGGGCACAACGGCAGGGCAGGGGAGGACATGGTCTATAAGGATGTGACCTCATGGCCTGTAAGCGACTTCTGCGAATGGGCGGACTATCTTGCGGCTCAGCCTTATGTGGATGCCGCGCACATCGGCGTGGAGGGCTTCTCTTTCGGCGGCACGATGACGACTATGCTCGTGATGCGCCACAGCGACAAGTTCTGCTGCGGCATCGCCGGCGGCGGGGTCTATGACTGGGCTCTATATGACACGCACTACACGGAGCGTTACATGGAGACCCCGGAGACCAACCCGGACGGCTATGCCCGCGCCTGCGCCCTGAACTATGT
Source organism: uncultured Bacteroidales bacterium (assembly GCA_934725015.1). Classification (GTDB taxonomy): domain Bacteria; phylum Bacteroidota; class Bacteroidia; order Bacteroidales; family UBA932; genus Cryptobacteroides. The sequence continues at coordinate 41,467 of CAKVAS010000019.1, read as the reverse complement.
AAATGATTATCCCTCAGACTTCAGCGACGACCGCGTCATGCTCCGCCTCACCCACGGCACCGGCGATGACAACGTTCACTTCCAGAACACCCTCATCCTCATCGACGCCCTCCAGAAGGCAGGCAGGCATTTCGAGCTCATGATTTATCCCGACGGCCTCCATGGCTACCGAGGCTACCAGGGCGCCCATTCCCTAAAGAACGACCACGACTTCTGGCTCTCCCGGCTGTTTGGATGATGATAGATTTATCACTCCGCAGCCCACTCGAAGTTCTCCTTTCCGGCTCCGATTTCGAAATGCAGTTTTGCGATGCCCATGTCCATCCGCGTGTAGCCGATCATTGAGAATCCTTTGCGGATGCGGACTTTGGGAAGGCCGTCATCGACCTTGCCGAGGTACTCTATGAAGAATTTCTGCTGGTTTACCGCTGTCGGGGCAAGGCGGGCAGCCTCGACTCCGTCATAGAACCATGATGGTGTCCTGCCGCTGACATTGCTGATTTCTTCTATGGGCTTGCTTTTGTGCTGCACGCCCTGCGTCTCCCCGTAGCCGAGGGCGATGTAGCAGCAAATCTTCTCGTCCGGTTTGAGCTCGTATGTCCCGCTGACTTTCCTGTAGCTTACGCCGGCCCAGCAGGAATTGAGTCCCGACTGCTGGGCGAGCAGGACGAGACGCTCGCCATAGTAGCCGATGCGCTCGTCAAGGTCATCGGCCTTTGCCCCAGCCATGACGAGATAATTCGTCACGCCGGAAAACTTCCCGTATGCCATAGGGCCGTTGAACGCCTTCGGCTCGCCGGTCACGAGCTGCACGTGAAGACCGCCCTCCTCATTGACCTTCTGAATGGCCTGACGCAGCTGCTCCTGTATCTCGTTAGGTATCGGTTCCGCCAGGTATCTGCGTACCGAATGCCTGCTCCGTATGGCCTCAATAGGTGACATTTCTATTATGCGCCAGAACGATTCCGGAAGGGACACATTGTCAAGCCTTGACGCTTCTCTGAAAAGCGGCGCGATTTCCCCTGTTCTCCATCCGGCAATCCCGCATCCGATTGGCGTAACCAAAAATGTCTGTTCGGTGTGTGTTTTCGCATAATCGGTGAAATCTTTCACATGACTGCGGATTATTTCGAGGTCTCCGTCCATGGTCGGAATTGCATAGCATTGCCCCGTCATTCCGGCTCCGACACCCCATTCCGCGTCAAAATTGTCGAATGCGAATTTGGCAGCACCTCCACCGTGTCGCCCTTCCTTATTGCTGCCGAACACGAACACTTCGTTTTCTGCGAGGGTGGTCACGTGCCCCGGCGTCGTTTTCCTGTTGTTATTCATAATTCCCCAAATTTAGCTATTCTGAAATGCCTATAACTTCCCAATGGCCACCTTTATTAGGGCCGACTCTTTTAACAACGCCAGTGTCTTGAAGATGTTTCATATTCGTTGCAATCCAACGGCGGGACACACTAATTTCCTCTGCTATCTTTGAAAGGGTGGCGTTAGGATTGGCCTTGATTATATGTATGATTTGTAGTGCAGTTTCTGGTGCACTTTGTAGTGCAGTTTCTGGTGCACTTTGTCGTGTAGTCTTTTGTGTGCCTCGTTTAGAAGCCCGTAATGAACCATCTTTATGTGCAATGTCTGCGATGACATTCCCCGCAGATTCATGGCACGGAATTGTTATTCTGAAGAAAGTACGGTCTTCGTCTGTCGCAACCGTGGCTCGTGGTGAACCGTTATTCTCTAAAACATTCTGAATGGTAGGAATGCCGGTACTACGTCCTTCTGTCAAATCCAATTCTTTAAGATATTCCCCGAGTCTGCGATTACGATAGCGTTTAGACACAAGAATCTCGCATCTTGAAATATCTGCGGCAGAAATGCTTCTGTCAGGCCCGCCTACATTTTGTATGGTGATTCCTTGAGGTTCTACAGTAATTACCACCGGTTCCCATTCCCGATAATCTCTGTGATAAAGCGAATTTGTTACACTTTCTTCCAATGCTTGATATGGATAAGTGAAGAATTTGTGACTTCTGCTGTTATCCTTTGGCTTTATTACAGTCTGCATGACAAGCATACGATTGAGGTATTCCAATGTTCTGTCAATTATCTGTGTAATCAATTCACGAAGTTCATCAAGCACTTCGCCTTTGGCGATTATACTGCTTGTGCCGCTGCGAATGTAGAAGTATTCTTTAGTATAACTCTTTGCGGTAACATTTTCCGGGACAGAATACGGTCGATTGATACCGGCCGGACACCAAATGACTAAAACCTGTTTTCCATCAACCTCCTCTACACTTGTGCGAGGCATATAATAAGGCGAAATCTTGTTGTTGTAACCAACCATATCCTTAAGAATACCGTCAATTTTCTCTATAGGTATTCCTTCGACAGGGCGAATGGCAATTCCTGTTTCCTCGTCAGTATCTACACCAACCACGATGTAACCGCCTCCGAGGTCACCAAAATCATTCGCAAAGGCGCATATGCTATGATATATGCTTGCCTGGTTCCAACCATTCTTGAACTCAATACGGTTGGATTCTATCTTCTGCTTATTCAGTAAGTCGTTGATGTTTATTGCTAATGCCATATTAACTCCTTAAGTATCGCAAGTAACAAGAGCCTTTAACTATGAACAAAAATAGACAAATTATCTCTGAACTCAAAGTTTTTTCAAGTCCAATGCGTCAGTAGATTGGGAATCAGCTGTTGAAAAAAGGAAAGAAATATTACTTCTTCCGCCAGCGTTTCAAAAGAGGGAAGTACTGCTGCATTTGGCTGATGTATTCCGATTGGACCGAATGTCCATGCCGGAATCTCCCGCCCGTCGTCACAGACAATCCATGCCTTCGAGTACATCACCTGCCCGATGATTTTCCCGTCCTCTTCCATTACAAAGTCAAGTTCCGGAATGAAATCCGGGTTGCTCCTGTACCTGTGCAGTACATAATGTTCCGTGCATCCCGGCCGATATACATTCCAGAATGCCTCCCGTGTCAGATTCTCGACCTCTCTCCGGTCGTCCTCGCGTTCAAGTCTGATATTTATAACTTTCAATTTTTTTTGCGGCTGCAAAGTTACGTCTAAAATCGTGTCCCTATATAATTTTGAGGTGGACATTGATTGATGTCCATGTTTTGATAATCAAAGAATTATCGAAAGACGATGTGGACATCGGAAGGAAAATGGCATATCATCGTGAAGTGGCGGATGACGGCTCGCGTTGAAAAGCAGATGCGCAAGGAAACATTTCGCGGGAAAGTTATATCTTTGTGCCAAAATAGATTTGTACCATGAACCTGAACAAGATATTCCATGCCGCATCAGCGGCTCTTCTGATTGCGGCGTGCCAGCCGGTCGGGATAGCTCCTGATGAGGGGAACGGAAATCATGAGCCGGAAAAGCCGGGACAGACTGACGCTCCTTCCGGTGACGGGCTTGAGTATGTCTGGGATTCCTCTGTGATTCCGGAGATTACGCTGAGTTTCAGCCTTGAACAGTGGAACGGCCTGCTTGCCAAGTACGATGCGAACAGGAGCACTAAGGAATATGTCCATTGTGACGTGACCTACCGGAAGGGGAGCGATGTCTTCGAGATAAAGGATGCCGGAGTCCGTCTTCGGGGAAACACGTCGCGGCGCAGGCCTGAAGGCGGGAACGGACAGCACAGGGTGAACTCTGCGGACTGGCAGCACTGCCATTGGGGGATAAACCTTCGTAAATATGTGAAGGACAAGGCGCATAAGATACATGGAATCAGTAAGATGACCCTGAAATGGGCAAACGGCGACCCGTCTTATGTCCGCGAAAACTTCTGCTATGACCTGTTTGCCCGGGCCGGCGTATGGACAATGGGGAAGGCTTCGTACTGCCGTGTCCGGGTGTCGGTCGAAGGGGACGACAAGCCTGCGTATTATGGAGTTTATACGATGATTGAGCCGTATGACGACAAATATGTGGAGCGCAAGGCGGACAAGTTCGGGGCTGTGGCCGGGAATCTGTGGAAGTGCAGCTACGGTTCCGGCGGCCCTGCCGACCTGCGGTCAACGAACGCGAATTTCGGCGAGGACGACAACGTCCACGACTTCACCTATGAACTTAAGGAGACGGGAAGCGACTACGCCACGGCCCTTGAACAGCTCAAGGACTTCATACTCAAGCTGAACGGCAAGGGAGACGAGAGTTTCAAGACATGGATTCGGGAGGTCTGTGATGTGGAACTGCTGCTGCGGACATACGCCGTGAACGTCGCCGTCGGGATGTGGGACGACCACTGGAACAACGGAAACAACTACTACCTCTATTTCAACTCGCAGGACAAGTTCAGCTACAAGGTCTATTTCCTTCCGTTCGACTACGACAACACCCTCGGCACCAGCAACACCTACGACCCGGCGAAGCAGAATCCTCTCCAGTGGGGAAATATGGGCAGGCTGATGTCCAGGATGATGGCTATTCCTGAGTTTCGGGAGATATATGTCTCGGAACTCAAGCGCCTTGTGGCACCGGAGAACGGGCTTATGGACTTTGATTCCGCGACGGGGAGAATCCGTGAGTGGCAGGAGAGAATAAGGGAATATGTGCCCAACGACACCGGTCAGGATATGGAAATCCGCGACGAGCCAGCCTCGTGGAGCAATGTGAAATACCGTCTGCTCGGAACTTCGAACAATTACTTCACAGAGAAAATCCGTGCAATAAACAATCTGTAGAATGCGCGGATAGGGGCGCGTATTTATATTGGGGTGGGGAAATCTGACCAATGTACGAAATTGCGGCGTGGTGTATGAAATATGCTTACTCCGCTTTTTCGTACATCGTCGCGGCATTTCGTATATCCGTATGAAAATCTCTTGAATATCAGGAGGTTTCATCCGAACTTTGCGTTCTCGATATGAATTTTTGACAAATGAGAACGAAGTTTATTCTGATTGTGATTATTGCGCTTGCCCTGAGCGGATGCGGGCAGCGGGAAGGCCGGAGACAGGGCGGCGGGCACGGTTCCGCGACGGGCGCGGGCGTGCTGCGGAATGACATAGACTGCAGCAACGGGATTTATTTCTGGAAATCCGTCTTCAAACTTAACGGCTATGAGGAGACATTTCTGAAAATCCATGAGGTCAAGAGGCTGTATGTCAAGGTGTTTGATGTGGCGGCGGAAAAGGATTGGGATACGGACGGGAAAGAGGTCGTGCCGGTTGCCACAACCCGCTTCGTTTCCGAAAAGCCGGCGGATGTCAGCATAATCCCTACGGTCTATATCACGCTTGAGGCCTTGAGGCTTTCCGGAGGGAAAGAGCCGGAACTTGCGAAGAACATTGTTGACAGGGTGTTGGCAATGGTGTCATACAACGACCTGGGGCCGATTGAGGCAATCCAGCTCGACTGTGACTGGACCGGAAGCACGAGGGACAGCTATTTCTCCCTGTGCCGGGAGGTCAGAAGGCTCATTTCCGGGAAGGGCATCCTTCTGAGCGGAACCGTCCGCCTGCATCAGGTCTATGATGACGGCCTGCCGTTCGACAAGTCTGTCCTGATGATATACAATCTCGGCGGATTACGCAGCGCTTCCGCGCGTAACTCAATTCTGGACTGTGACACCGTCAGGAAGTATGTGAACAGGCAGGCGGAGCTCAAGGACTTCGACTTTGCCTATCCCACATTCGGCTGGGGCGTCTGGTTTCGTGGGAATGAATTTATGGGACTGCTGCGCACGACGGATTTTTCGGACAGGGAAGCATTCGAGCCATGCGACGGAGGCTCGGTGAAGGTGCTGAAATGTCAGAATATTGAAAACCACGAGATAAGGCCCGGGGACACGATAAGAATTGAGACTTCCGACATAGGGGAAATCCTGAAAGCAAAAGACCGGATTGAACGATTTCTCGGCCGGGAAGCGCACGGCAACATCATCTATCACCTTGACTCGCTGAACCTTTCGAAATATGCTGAAAATGAGATTGAAAAAATATATCGTTAGCGTCCTGGCTCTGACGCTTCCGGTCGCGGAGGCTCTTGCCTGCGGGCCGTTCTGGTGGAGCCCGGCCGATTACATGATGCCGCGAATCTTCGATGCCGATGACCGCTCCGGTGCTTCTGCGGATTCCGATGCCCTGTTCCTGGACTGGCTGGCACTGACCGGGCGAAAGGACATCAGGACGAGCGACATGAGGGCTGTTGTCAATGACTGGTCAGTTTCCGAAATCAGGAGTATTGTCGGAACTGCAGCCTTGTCAAATAGCTTCGCGAGATGGATGAGGGCGGAAAACAGGACTGATGTAGTCGATTATCTTGTCCTCGCCAGAGAATGCGAACAGACACGCGGGAGGCACAACTCCCGATGGTACTATCCGAGCAGGGGCGACGAGGTGTCGCTCTCCCTTGAAGAAATCCGCGACCTGTGCGTTTCCAAGGCGGCGGAGGGCGGGCAGCTCGCTCCGCGATATGTCCTGCAGGCCCTCCGGGCGATGTTCACGCTCCGGGACTACAAGACGATGCTGGCATTCTGGAACAGGGTCTCGCCCCTCATCCCGGAAGGGGTCATAAGGGATATGTGCGCGGGATATGTCGCGAGAGGCGAGTTTGAGCTCGGGGACAAGTCGCGGGCGCTGAAATTTTATGCGTCAAGCGGAGATTTCTTCTCATTGGAGTTCTGCCTGAAAAGGATGGGAAAGCGCAGTTCGGGAACGGATGTCCTTGAATGGGTGGCGAGGTACTGTCCGGACGACAACTATACGGCGGAGAAACTTCAGCAATGGTTTACGGAACATGTGATGTACGAGCACAGCCGAGGCAGCTGGGCGGAGAGGATGACGGAGCAGAGAATCAGCCGTGAGGAGGCGGACATGATATGCAGGCTCTGTAACCTTGCCCTTTCCAGCGGAAAATGCAGGAAAAATCCTGCAATGTGGCTGTACTGCAAGGCGCTGGCTCTGGACCTTAACGGGCGTTGCCGGGAAGCCGCGCGTGTCGGAAAGCAGGCCGAGGCTGCGGCCGGAACCGAGTTCATCAAAAATTCAGTAAGGGTGCTGAATATCTACCTCGATGCCAGGACCGCCGTCTATGACTCGGCTTATGAGAGCCGGCTGCTTAGGGACCTCCGCTGGCTGGACAGCATGATTGAGGACAATCTGACTGACGAGATACGCCGCAAAACAAAGGAGGAACCGTGGTGTCTGACCAATAACATCAGTTACTATTACTGGAATGATATGCTGAAGAAAATCCTTCTCGGCGAGGTCTGCCCTCGGATGCTTGCCTGCGGGAAAGGTGTGCTGGCGATACGGCTTGCCAATATGGCGGACAACAGGCTTGTCGGGCTGTGCGATGACGGCTCCCTTCATAAAAAGCGAAAAGGAACTCTCCAATGCTGGGATAACTGCTATCCGGGCTTGACATACTTCCCGTGCGACAGGGAACTCTGTTATAAGATGTTCAATGAACGGGACTATTGCAATGGCCTTTTCAATCTGATAGACCGTGAGGCGAAAATCTCCGACATTCTGAAATATGCGGAATCTGTCGGAAAGGCTTCGAATGCACTCGCCGATTTCCTTGACGCGAGGGGATATGTGAACAACGCTTATTTCCTGGATGTGGCAGGCACGAGGCTGATACTGGAAAGAAAATATGCGCAGGCGGTGAAAGTTCTGGAACAGGTTCCGTCGGCATATCAGAATTGCCTGAACACGGTGTTCTATATGGACCGGGACCCCTTTGAGACCGCGCTCAATGAAAGAGGCAACATATATCCGGACTATAAGCTGAACTTTGCGAAGCGGATGGCTGAATATGAAAGGATTGTTCGAGGAGACTATGGCCCTGACGAGAAGGGCGTGGCGAAGGTATATCTCGGCATCGGGACAAAGTCGGCCGTGACTTTCGCGTGGACGCTCACGCACTATCTGAAGAACTGGTATGAATGCGATGAGGAGCGTCCTGAATATGTGAGGAAGAGCATAAGGTTGGGCGACAGGATGATTCGGGACGGGCTCGAAATGATTGATGACAACGAGACAAGGGCTCAGATGCTGCTGCTTCTGGGACGCAGGCTTGAGGTGGTGAAGAACTGTCGGGAAACTCTGACCGCTTCGAGGATTCTGTGTCTCTGTGACGAGTACAAGGATTATATTTAGAAACCCTTAGAACTTATACACATTCAGCCCGAGTTCGGGGTCATGGATCCTTTCTGCGGAAACGCCGTAGTCCTCGACGAAAAACTCGCCGGCCCCGTTGAGAGTCGCGGACAGGAGATGCCCGGCGAGGGCGGTGTAGTCCCTGCGTCCCGCGACGATGTGCAGATGAAGATAGACGTCGCCCTCAAGCGTCGAGACATTGCCCGTCAGATTCGCGATTTCCATCTGCTCATTGAACTCCTTATCGACATATTTCTTTGTCGAAGGGTCAAAGAACCTCAGCGTCATCCCGCTGAGCGCCCCGATGCCTGAGATGCTTCCTGAGCCGATGCCCATGTCCCGGCAGAACGCCGTGAGGGCGCTGAAAATCTCGACATGATTGTCAAGACTCACGATAAACCTGTTTCCTGTTTTCCTGTACGAGTACATATTACCTGATATTATCTCAACTGATTGCCACTGTTCCGCGGACTTCGTCATGTGATTACAGCGCGATTTTCCGGATAAGCCCCGTCAGCGTCGTTCCCGGACCGATTTCCGTGAAGTCGAGCGCCTCGGCGGCCGGAACCCCGAGCCCGGCGGCCGCGTCCGCAGCCATGTTCCTGATTGTCTCCGTCCATTTCACGGACCCGGTCAGCTGCGCGAGCAGATTCCGCTTGATTGTTTCCGGGTCGGTCGTGGCCAGGGCGGTATAGTTCTGATATATCGGGCATGCCGGCTCATGCATCCGGACTCCGGATATGGCCTCGGCAAGCTCCGCACGGGCCGGCTCCATGAGAGGGGAGTGGAACGCCCCTCCTACCTGAAGCATGATCGCTCTCTTCGCTCCCGCCTCCCTGAGCCTTTCGCAGGCAGCCTCCACGGCGGCCGTGTCTCCTGAAATCACGGTCTGCCCGTCGCAGTTGTAGTTGGCCGCCACGACGACGCCCTTCTGTCCGCGCTCCCTTGTCCCGGTGTCGCCACGGCGGTCATCCGCCGCGCCCGCACAATCTGCGGCCCCGCTGACTTCCGCACAGATTTTCTCAATCAGCGCCGGTTCCAGCGCGATGACTGCCGCCATTGCCCCGGCTCTCGTCTCGCAGGCCTTCTGCATCGCCTCGGCACGGGCGGCGACCAGCCTGAGCGCATCCTCAAACTCCAGCGCACCGCAGACCGCCAGCGCGGAGAACTCCCCGAGCGAATGCCCCGCCACCATGTCGGGCCGTCCGTAGTCCAGCGCCTTGATGACCGAATGGAGGAACACGGCCGGCTGTGTCACCCGCGTCTGCTTCAGCTCCTCCGCGGACCCTCCGAACATGACGTCGGTAATCCTGAACCCGAGAACGTCGTTTGCCCTCTCGAACATATCCCTCCATTTTCCTCCTTTCTCATAAAGGTCCAGCCCCATCCCCGTGAACTGTGCTCCCTGTCCTGGAAAAACATATGCGTGCTTCATTTCGTACAAATAAAAATATGTGATAAAGTAGTTCCGTCCTAAAACGGCAAAGTTTCCCTACAAATATGTATATGGCACGGTGCCGGCGCGTATCATGATGCCGCCGCCTGCCGCAGTGCAAAAATAAGACAAAAGAAAATAAAAATGAAATTAGTTTTGCGTACATTGGAATAAATGCCTATCTTTACGGCGAAAATGTCGTGGACAGTCCTTGGGGCATACGCGATTTTTTCGGACATATTGATGAAAGTGATTAGCTTTTGTCCCTGCAACGGAATCTGGAAAATTCATTAAGCACAGGGGAAACGGCGTCGCTTCATTCTTGTATTTGCGAAGGATAAACCCAAGCAATACGAGTGTGGAGGAGTGTTTCTATTTGTGCTTGGGTCGTTCCAGAACCCCGTTGTGATAGAGACGGATGACTGCTCCACACTCTCGTTTTTTATGTCGCAGGAATGAAATTACCAAACTAACATCAATATGAGCAACAACAAAACTATTGTCCCGGGAATGGGAGCGGCGGCTCCTGCCCCGGCCGGATTCAACCCTGAAGTTCAACCTGTATCACCGGCCTATAACGGAACCGTTTTTCCGGGAATGAATCAGGCTGCCGCAGCGCCGGCGGCCAAGGAACTGCACAAGCCGATTATGGGCTTTCTCTACAGCGTTTCACGCACCGCCAACGGAGAATACTGGCCGCTCTACCTCGGCCCGAACTCCATCGGAAGGGCTGCGACCTGCGCCATCAATCTGCCGGAGGCCACCGTTTCCGACAACCACGCCCAGATAGTTGTCCGTGAGATGCAGAATCCGGACAGCGTCCTTGTGTTCATCCAGGACACGCAGTCAACCTGCGGCACGACTCTCAACGGAAGCACTCTCGGCTTCAATCCTGCGGAATGTCACAACGGCGACATAATCAAGATAGGGGAACACTACGAATTCTACCTTGTCCTCATCGATGTCAAGTCCCTCGGACTTAAGCCTTCGCCCGATTTCATACCCGTGAACCGGCAGGCCGCGCCGGTCTATCAGGCGCCGGCTCCGGGCGGCCCGTTTGCCGGAGGCTTCGGCCCTTTCGGCCAGACGGTGGGGCAGCCGCAGCAGAGGAATGAACCTCAGAAGCCTAACGGCGGGACAATAATAATGTAGCGACGGATGGAAGCCGTTAAGACAAAACATAAGCTCAGGGGCGTCATCGAGACACGTATAGGCGGACGCGGTGAAAATCAGGACTATTACGGTTACTGTGACACCCCGCTCGGCTTTGCCGTGACCGTATGCGACGGCATGGGTGGTATGCAGGGCGGACAGATAGCGTCTTCCGTGGCTGTGAGCAGCATACTCTCCACCCTTCTTGCCTCGGAGACGGCGGAGTCCGACGCGGACATTGTCCGCCGTGCGGTACGCAAGGCAAATAAGGATGTGATTGAAGCCGCTGCCGCCCACGGAATATCCGGAATGGGAACCACGCTTACACTGCTTATAATCAATGATGTCCACGCTGTCGTCGCTCACCTCGGTGACAGCCGTGTCTATCAGCTGCGCGGGCATGGCAAGCATTTCAGAACCTTCGACCATTCGATGGTCTTCGAGATGGTGCGGACCGGTGTTCTCACCGAGGAGCAGGCCAGAATGTCCGAAAACTCCAACATCATAACTCAGGGACTGGGTATATTCCCCGATGTCGAGCCTGAAATAGAGATTCTTCCGTATGAGGCCGGCGACAGATTCGTCCTGTGTACGGACGGGATATGGGGGACGATGAAGGAGACGGAGCTGGTGTCCATGCTGACTGAAAGGACGCAGGCCGGCATCGTTGTGCAGAAAGTCGCGGATGCCGTTGACAGAATCGGGCGGACAAAGGGCGGAAGCTATGACAACATGACCATATCCCTGATAGAGGTCCTGAACAATTCAAAACTTAAGGAAAAGATGACAAGGAAAGCAAAGATTATAGTCGGCGTCCTTTCAGCCCTGCTTCTTCTTAGCCTTGCGGGAAATGCCGCTCTGCTTCTGAACGGGCGGGGGACGAATATGGAAAAGGTCGTGCCTGCGGAGGAATCCGCGACCGTACAGGAGGACGGACTTCTGGACGAGACAGCTGATTCCGAAGACGAAAAAGGGCAGAATTAAAGCAAATGATTATGAAACGCTATTTTACAATAGGAAGGGACTTGCAGTCGGACATCGTGCTGAATGACGATTCCGATGTGGTGAGCCGCCGTCATGCCGTCCTCGAAGTCGGGCGGAACGGAAAATACTTTATAACGGACCAGAGCCGGAACGGAACCTATGTCAACGGCATCCGCATATCGCAGAACGAGAAGGTGCCGGTTACGCGGGAGGACGAGATTTCTTTCGCTCATGTCCAGAACCTTGACTGGGATATTGTTCCTAAGGACAGGACTCTTCTGGTGGCGCTGCTCTCGGCCGTCGGCGCGGCGGCTGTCATTGCGCTGCTCGTGTTCGGCATCGTACGGATATCAGAGAGAAACAAGGCGGATGCTGATAAGGGCTCTGTTGAAACCGTGATTCCGGGCGCAGTCGGAACAGTTCCTGAAACGGATGCCGACGCTGGCGGGGATGCTCCGAAGGTTCTCGACGGAGACAAGGCTTCTACCGAGGAAAAGGCCAAGACTGCGCCGAAGCCGCGTGTCGTGAAGCCTAAGAAAGAAAAGACTGAAGAACCGGAGGCACCGAAAGCTGTTCCGGATGCGATTTATTAACGAAAAATTAACCTGAAGCCGTCTGCTGGCAGCGGACGGCTCGCAAACGATTTACTATGAGACTAATTAAGATTGGACGTGCGCCGGAATGCGACATCGTTCTCACAAGTCAATATTCCAGCGGCAACCACGCTGAACTGATACTGCTCGACAACGGGGACATACTCCTTGTCGATACCGCAAGTTCGAACGGAACCTATGTGAACGGGAGGAAGATTGCTCCGAACAAGGAGGTGGCAGTGACCCGTCGCGACACCGTGACGTTCGCAGACCAGCAGCTGGACTGGACGTCAGTCCCTGCCGTGAGGGTTCCTTCCGACGTGAAGGCCATTCTCGGCATCGGCAGCAACTACCGGAACGCCATTCAGATAGAAGGCACCGGAGTAAGCCGCTTCCATGCCACCGTGAAGCAGAAGAAGGACGGCAAATGGTACATAACCGACCACAGCACGAACGGGACTATGGTAAACGGCGCCCGGATTCCGAAGAATCAGGACTACAGGATTACGGTAAAGGATGAAATAATCTGCGGAGGAGTGTCTGTGCCGAATCCGGCCAGGAAAGGCTCCAAGGGAGCAGGCGTGGCGGCAATAGTCGGCTCATGCGTGGCCGCAGTGCTGGTTGCGTTCTGCATATTTGTCGGAGTGAAGGATCCGTTCGGCTGGTTCGGCGGTGACGATGCGCCTATCGCCAAGCCTGTGACGCCGGAGAAGATTTACAATAAATATTCGTCGAGCGTGGCGCTCATTGAGGTTGGATTCTATTTTCAGGCTTCCAGCCCTCTGAGCGGTACCAGCCCGTTGAACTACACGCTTCACTACAATGAGAACGGATGTCTGCTGTGGCGTGCCAATCCTGATGAGACCGAATATACGGTTGCCAGGGCGACCGGCTTTTTTGTTTCGCCGGACGGCCGTCTGGTGACCAACCTTCATGTGGCCGATCCCGTTAAATACGGTGCGGAGGAATTTGCCGCCAACCACATCAAGGAACTTTATTGCAACGCGTATGGGAACAAGCCTGCGTTTGCCGACGTCACCGTGAAGACGATATTCAAATACATCCGGATAGTTCCCAACGGCAAGTACAATAAAATTGACAACTGGGTGAACTGCCGCATCGTGAACAAGAGCGACGACAAGGACATCGACCTCGCTGTCCTTCAGACGGTTACAGCCCGTCTTCCGGAAGGGGCGACTTATGTGCCGCTCGCGATAAAGTCTAATATGCCGATAGCGTCCAAAATCTATTCTCTCGGCTACCCGGTGCCGTTCCTCCTTCAGGACGACGGGCATGACAACGTCTTCATCGACAAGACCGTTGAGGCGACCTTTACCAACGGCTCCATAACTAACGTCAACAAGACGACCTACGGGATAAATGCCGTGGTGACCGGCGGAGCGTCCGGCTCTCCGGTGTTTGATGAGGATGGCTATCTTGTCGGGGTAGTTTCAAAGGCATTCGCCGACGGCAAGGAATACAACCAGTGCGAGAAGGCCGAGAATATCATAAATCTGTTAAAATAAAAGAGAAATGAAAAGATTGTTTTTGTTCTCTTCCCTCCTATGTGCGGCGGCAGTGTCGGCATGGGGGCAGAAGATAGAGAAGATATATACCGCAGGAGGTGAAACATACGAGGGATACATCTGCGAGCAGGTTCCAGGCGAGTACATCTGCGTCAAGACTGAAAACTCCACCTACAGGCTCGGCTGGAACACGGTCGAGAAGACGGAGAAGCTTGACAGGAACTCGGATTTCACCAGAGGCGTGCTCGATGTGGTAGTTCTCAAGACCGGCCGGTACTATAAAGGACACATCGTCGAGACCGTCCTTGGCAAGAGCTATCGGATTGAGCTTCCTGACAGTTCGAGTGTTGTGTTGAAATATGACAATGTGTTCTGCATCTCTTCCGAACCGGCTGACCAGAAGGCGTCGCTGTGGAGCCAGGTGGATATGCTTGACAGGATTGACGTCAGGAACGGGGACATAATCGAGGGATTCATCGTCGCGAGGCTTGCCGGGCAGTCGCTTACGATAAGGGCAAAGGACAGCTCATCGGAGCGCGTTATCCCCACGGACGAAATCATAAAGTATGTCAAGGTGCCGAACCCTGACTACATCGTTCCTGCACCGCCGGTGAAGAAAGTGCCTGAAAAGGTTGAGCCTCCGACATTTGCTCAGAAACTTGAGAAGGTAAAGATTGACGGGGTCTCCTTTAAGCCGGTCACCTTCACGAAGGAGGCGGACGGAAAGCTGGTTCTAAAGAACCGCAATGTCATCAAGGCGAAGGGGCGCGGCGTGCGCATCTCGGTTCCTGTCGATTCCTCCGCCACGGTTCGTCCCGAGATAATACGGCTCAAGGTGGAGCGCATCTATCACAGGGACAGGTCGCGGTACCCTTACTACAAGGCCGGCGACGCCTATATGCGCTGCGGCTATTCTTCCGCGGCCGTAGGAAAGGACGCGACGGAACTTTTCGTGAAGAATCTCGAACCAGGCTACTACCTCGTCCTTCCGTATATTGACGGAGTTGAGGCGGCTGTCTTTGAGGTGGTAAAATAGTCTGCGCTTATGAATGTTGTTTCCATTCAGGGAGAATACGAGCTTGCGAACGGCTTTCACTACGAATATGACCGTGACAGCGCACCGCTCGGGGAGGGCGGCATGGGCCGTGTCTTTCAGGGATATATAGTTGACAATGCCACGGGAAAGTACAGCCCCGTGGCCATAAAGGAAATCCGTGAGGAGGTCGCGTCCAATCCGGAACTGATTGAAAGGGCGCGGCGCGAGTCCTCCGTCCAGATTGACGACGACAACCTTCTGCGGATGTACGGTTTCATTCCCAACGTGGAAATCAGTCCGGTCACCGGAGCCGGCATCATCCGCTACTACATGGTGATGGAGCGTCTTGTAGGGGTTGATTTGGAGCACGTGCTTTCAGGCATGACCTTCGACAAGTCAGGAATTGCCGTTCAGTATGCGCAGGAGATATACCAGATGTACTTTTCCGACAAGAGGCAGGCGATAATCACCATAATGTCGGGACTCCTTTCCGGTCTGAAGGCACTCCATTCGAGAGGATATATCCATCGCGACATAGACCCGAGCAACATAATGATTACGATGGACCGCAAGATCAAGCTGATTGACTTCGGCGTGAGCAAGCAGGTCAGCGCATGGACTTCCTCGGCCGGAGGCGGCGGGACGAAGATGGGCTCGTTCATCGGCAAGGTCAATTATGCCGCTCCGGAACTTGCCATAGGCGACATTCCGAATCAGGGATTTCAGACCGACATCTATGCCGCCGGAGTCCTGATGTTCCAGCTCGCCGCCGGGCACCTTCCTTTCTCCGGAACCAATCAGGAGGTGCTGCAGGCTCAGCTTACCAAGGAGATGCCGCTCAAGGAGATTGACGACAAGGGCTTCAGGGAAATCATCCGCAAGGCGACGGAGAAGAAAAAGGAAAACCGCTACCAGTCTGCGGAGGCGATGCTTGAGGACCTGAGGAAGCTTGCCGAGGGCAGGAGTGTCTCGGCATCCGGCACGCGCCGTGTCTCAACGCAGTTTCCTCCGGAGAAGAATCCCGCCCGTGAGACCGCCTCGAAGGCTTCGCTGAATCTGCCTTACGGGTGGTTTTATGCCGGAGCCGCCGTTGTCGGGCTTGCTGTCGGCGTCGTGTTGAACTTTTGTATATAGATAGAATACGATGAGACCATTGAAATTCGGCGCGGCCGTGTTTGTGTTGTTGTATCTGAATGTCGGAGTGCAGGCTCAGGACCTGTCCAATGACAAGAGGCGTATGTTCAACGCTAAGCTTCTCGAACTGGCGGACAACTATGAGTTCTGCTCCACATTCGGTGACGAAGGCAGCCGTATCGCCTTCCTTAGCCTGTGCACTGACGATTCGGTCCCGGTGGTCAGCGACCTTCCCGAATGTAGTTTCGGGAGGACGCTGACGGCATCGGAGTATGCGGCTGCCCTCGGCTCCCGCGAGAATGTCAGCGTGACAGTGAAGAATCTCCGTCGGGGCGACTACGAATTTTCTGACGGGACATGGCATTGCACGCTCTCCTTCGACAAACAGCTCTCTTACAATGATGCGAACGGTGTGCTGTTCTCGATTGACGAATATTACGGGACGGATCTCCGTGTCGAGATTTCCTGTGTCTATGACAATGACGCGGACTGTTTTCGCATCGAAAGCATTTCCTCTTCTATCGATTCGGCCTACCCTGACCTTCCGGAGAGTTTCGATGTCCTGGAGAAGTCAGGCGAGGCTGATGCCAGACTGAAGGTCGCCGGCAAGCATCTGCGGTTCAACAGCTTCGACCAGGCATTCGTGCCTAAGGGGGCGGTGAATCCGTGGAACGATGACATAAGGATTAAGAGAAACTATTATGCCCGGACGGAGAAATACGACTATTTCAGCCAGAGCTACAGCACGACTCATTTCCGTGCAAAGGTTCATGCCGGATATGCTGCCGGAGGTTCGCTGAAGGTGAGCGGTGAAACGGCTTTCTCGAAGAAAAAGTCAATGGGCTGGCAGGCAGGCGCTGAACTCGGCTATACGGTTCCTGTCGGACGCGTGCTCACCATAGGTCTCTTTGCCGGAGCCGGCTATTCCTTCAGCTCCCTTGACCTTGCCGTCAGCGACATTTCGTATTCCTACAGGATGAACGGCTCCTGCGGGATGCCATATAACAGGAACTATCACATATCGCTCGCGGAGGACAAACTGTCGTTTAAGGATATGTATGTACCTGTATATCTGAATTTTGATATTCGTCTGATGAAGGGGCTCCTGCTCGGGGTGGATGTCGGGGCCAAGATTTATTTCAGCGGAATCACTCATGCGGCGCCTTTCCATATCACGGGAACTGTAAGCGGCGACGCGCCCTCGTTCACGGAGGATGACGCCGTCGGAGATTTCGACATAAGCGGTTCCAGTTTCCTCTATCCCGGCTCATACTCGAGAGACAAGATTGACTATAGTCTCACCGCAGGGCTGTCGCTGAGCTATGACCTCTGGTCCGGCCTCGTCTGGATTTACGCCCGATGCAGTTTCGAGATGGGACTGACGGACCTGCACAAGTCGGATGGAATCGCGTGGTTTTCCGAGGATACGGCCTACCCTGTAGTGTATTCTCCTCTTGGCGGCGGAAGCAACGTCGTCAGCCGTTCGTTCGCCGGCTGCGTCTCTTACAGGAGGCAGGCGATATGGCCGGAATTGGGAATGATGTTCAAGTTTTAGTGCGGCAAGCCGCAGATTTGTTTTATGACTATGACTAAGAAAGATTACATAAACATTGCCGGCATCGTGCTGACTTTCGCCGCCTGCACCGGCGCCGGATTCGGCGGGGCTTACCTTGCGAGGATGCCGCGCACGACCACGATGATTGCCTCGGTCGTCGATGGCGGAAATGCAGGCGGTGGAACTGTTGATGACGGCAAGTCTGCACCTCAGACGGAAAGGACTCCTCAGACACCGGCTCTAAATGAGCCCTTGACAACACCTGAGACACCCGGAGGTGATGGCAATCATACATCCGCTCCGTCGGATTCATTGAATAACGGCAGCGGCACCTCCATGCCCTCCGGGACTCCAGATGCTGTGGCGGAAGAGTCCGTTGATGATGCGGCGACCAGGGAACCGGATCCGGATGATGTCTGCACCCCTGATTTGCCTATGATAGCAAAGGTATCCGGTCCTGCGATGTACCCGACGACATCCCCGGAGCGCGTCGGCTACCAGTTGGCAGTCACGTTCACGCAGGGTGTGAGGGTTCGCGGCGCGGAGCTTCTTCACGACGGACAGGTCAAGTATTCTTCAGCGAAAGGAATTTTCAATGATGTCATGCCCGTCAATGACGCCAAATATATTCTTAGGGTAATTGCTGCGGACGGCACACTTGAGGAGAGGGAAGTTTCAGGTTTCAGACTCATGCCGAAATGGACGGCCGGCTTCATTGCCGAACAGCTGAACGCTCCGGCGCAGGACAAGCAGTTCTACCGCCATTTCACTTCTGACTTGAAACTCAGTTTTGAAGGAATAAGCGACGCTGGCAACATCCCGGTTTCACTCAGTTCATTCTTTACATCCATGTCGGCTATGGGATGGAGGGTGACATCGGTAAAGGGACTTGAGTATGACAGGTATAACAGGATTAAATCCATTACAATAATAATAACGGAGCAATAGGCGATGAAAAGAAGGCTTTTAGTGATATTGTTCGTCTTTGCGGCTTTCTGTTTCGACGCTGCTGCACAAGGCAGGACATTGCGTTTTGTCTATGTTGCCCATGACGAAAACACTGTCACGCAGAAACTTATCTATGTTCTGCGGGACTACTATAACGATGCGCTTAACTATCCGGAACAGCGTGCGGTCGTGTTTTATCTGCCCAACGGCAACTATCCGGAGATTGTGCGTGTCAATACGGTAAATGAAAACCCGAAGGAGTTTGACAGGATTGTTGCTGAACTTCAGGGCAAGCGCAGCCATGATGTTGATGTGGAGACTGACCTTGAAAGCATTCAGCGGGTTTTTCGGGAGATAGAGACGACTGGCGGCGGTGGAGAATCCGCATTTGAGAATGTTGAATGGGACTGGTATATAAATTCGACATTCTGGGCATTGGGTTATAATGAATCGGTAATCGCTGCCCTTTCATGGATTATGGAAATGCCGGATCTTGTCGCGAGGGGATATCTTGACCTCAAGTTTTATTATGATGAGAATGATGTCCTTCCCGTGGATGACGAGCATCCGTTCGGCCAGAAGGGGCTTATGGATGGAATTAAATTCATTCCGTTGACTTATTAGTGGTTTTATCAGCGTATATGTTAGTAATATGAAAAGATTGTTATTGGTATCGACTTTTTTCCTGATTGCGGCTGCCTCCATGGCTCAGCCCAAATTGCCGTCAAAATGTAAGGTGTGGCGCCCGCAGGAACTTACTAAAAACATGTTCTCGGAAAAAATTGCCGAACAAGTGACTTCAGAGAAGTCGTCATACGGTCAGAGCGTTAATACAAAAACATTCTGGACGGTCTATAGCGACAGGGCTGACAATGTGACCTACATGACATCGTCAATCTCCGGTCCGAAATTTTCAGCACTCGAATTTAATGAGGAACTGCGGATTGCTCAGATAGAGAACGGTATGGCTCTCGTCTATGCCGAGAAGAAGATAACGGACTATCCTAAAATTTCCGAGGCTGCCGTGTGCCGGGGATGGGTTCCTATGGATAAGTTGCTGCTGTGGCAGTCATGCCCTACGGACAATCATGGTATCTATTACAAGGCTCTTCTCTGTATGAATCTCGACAATGTGAATGACAAGACAAATGTCGGGTTCGGCTATCTCGCGCCGGATGTCAAGGCTCAGAAAGTGAGGCTTTCCACCGACATGAACTTCTATTTTATCATGAAGCGCCGGAACGGGATGGCTCTGCTTTCAACCCAGAGCAAGATGGACGGCCAGTACTCTTCTCAGGTTCTTTACTATTGGGTTCCCGAACAGTCATACGTTCCTTGGAACCAGCGCTCATGCCTTGAGCCTACATGGAAACATGATGATGTCGAATACTTCGCCGCGAAGGGGATATATTCCTATATCTATGCTAACAAGCAACTCAAGGGCAATTGGATAAGCCGCATACCCTTCTATAAAAAGGAACCTATGAGCGGCAAATATGAACAGTATCTGTACCGTATGGACGGTGAGAAACTTCGCTATCCTATTTTGGATAACGGCACTCCGACTATATTCAATATGTCAACGTTCAGCACAATAGGTGGTGAAGCCGCCGGGACGAACAATCCGCAAAATGATGACCCGTCCCAGATTATTGATGCCAGCAAAAAGACGGAGCTTGAAAAGATGATGCACATCAATCTCGGCATTGTGATAGATGGAACATCTTCCATGGAACCATATTACCCTGCCGTCAAGGAGGCAATTAAGGAGGGCGTCAAGTATTTCTCCAAAAACTCAAAAATCAAGGTCGGAATAGTGATTTACCGAGACTACGCCGACGGTGATGCTGGGCTTGTGGAGGTCATGCCGATGACATCCGCAAACAACATATCCCGCATCAACGCCTTTCTTGACAGCGGAGGCTCCTATGGAATAAAGAGCTCACCGAAAGACAGGACGCAGACCGAGGCTCTCTATTGCGGACTGAACACGGCTCTTGACAAACTTTCTTACAATAAGGATGAAAGCAACATGATGCTTGTAATCGGTGACTGCGGAAATGATGCTGAGGACAGCAGATATTCCAAGGATGATATCATAAACAAGCTCATCTCCAAGAAGATCAGTCTCATGAGTTTTCAGGTGCAGAACAAGAATGTTGTCGCCTATAGTCTATTCAATAGACAGCTTACGGAAATGATCAGAAAGTCTCTCCTTGCAAATTATCATGCCTATGACCCTGAAATAAAGGTCAGCACTATGGCAACGAAGGCTAAGGACGGCTTTGATTATCACGGCAATTCCGTGCCGGAAATATATGTGTGCAGCCACAGGACTGCGGATCCGTCCGTGAATGACGGAAAAATGGATCCGACAAAATTGACGGAGAATATGACCTCATCAATCGGCGGCTTTGCGGAAGCAATCCAGAAGCAGATGGATCTTATCGTAAGTGCCGGACAGTCAAGGCCTGTCAAAAAGCCGACGACGTTCGGTCCGAACAATGGGCCGGTGCAGGATGGCATAGACATTTCAGGAAAGTTTCTCAAGGAGCGTCTCGGTGAGGCGTATGTTAAGGCACTTGCAGAATCAAAATCACTGATTAACTTCAAGGGCTACGCCAGCCGTCAGGACGAGAGCGGCCGCGACTTTTACAAGCCTGTCATATTCATTGCTCAGGAGGAGTTTGACGAACTTCTCAAACGAATGGCTCCGGTTTATGAGGACGCGAAAAAATCTGCGGCGAACGACCGCGCACCTTTCATCGAGGCAATGAAGGCATTGGTCAAGAGCTTTGCTCCGGGTATGACAGACGCTGATTTGGCGGCGCTTGACAACAGTCAGATTACCCGCATCATCGGCGGGCTCAATGAGGCGGCTTCCAGCATGAAGAAATATCGTCTGGATGATGTCTCCAACCGGCAGATTGTGACGAACCAGATGTATTTGTCAATCATCAGCACCTTTACAAGGAAATACGACAACCTGAAAAATATCCGCCAGAGCAAAAGCTACAAGTATGTCAAGGAGTTCAACGGCTCGCGCTACTACTGGATTCCGATTGAAGACCTGCCGTAAATCCTTATACCATAAATCATACGCCATAAACAGAACCTGTCATAAAACGAAATATGAAACTGTTTGAAATAGAAGACCTCCGCTGTTCCTACGACAAGGCATACAGGGAGGGAATCTCAAAGGTGATACTTGAGATTCATCGGCTTGTCATCCCCAAGGGGAAGAAAGTCTTTATCGTCGGGGAGTCGGGAATCGGCAAGAGCACGATTCTGGAGACTCTCGGCATGATGAACCGCACGATAGTTCCGGACGAGGGCGCGAAGTTCTGGTTTTATGAGAACGACTCCGGACACACCGACCTCGCGAAACTCTGGGAAGGCTCCGATGCCATGCTTTCTGAATTCCGGCTGAAGCATTTCAGCTTCATCTTTCAGAGCACCAACCTGATGCGCAACTTCACCGCGTTCGAGAACATCGCCCTCACGAGGATGCTTCAGGGCTACTCCATGGAGTCTTCATTCGAGAAGACCCGAGAAGTGCTTGCCGAACTGGGGCTTGACCACATCGACGAGACGCGCATGACCCACGAGCTCTCCGGCGGGCAGCAGCAGAGGCTTGCCTTTGCCCGCGCCGTGCTTCCTGACTTCACCGTGCTCTTCGGCGACGAGCCTACCGGCAACCTTGACAGCGACAACGCCGTGAAGGCAATGGAACTTCTTTCCGCCAAACTCTCGTCGCTTGAGGGGAGTTCCGCAATAATCGTCTCGCACGATATGCATCTTGCCGTTTCCTTTGCCGATGTAATAATCAAAATCCGCAAGGAAAGCCGTCGTTCGCAGTCGGTCAGCGATGAGGTTTCCTACTATGGCGTGATTGACGACGCAAGTGTCTTCACCCCGTCCGTCGACGGCATCTGGAGCAACGGCAGCGAATCCTATCCGGCTTCGGAGTTCGAGAAATTCCTGAAGAGAATCTGAAAAGAATTAAAGAATCAGAAATATAAATTTACCTGACTTATGAAATTAAAAGAAGTTCTGTCGAGCGACTATTTCCGTCTCTTCATCAGGAGGGAGGGCAAGGTCGTGCTCGGAAAGAATTACTCCAGCCTCTGGCTGCTCTCAACGGTCCTGACGGTCACCTTCTTGGCCATAGCGTTCAGCAATGCCAGCCTCAAGTATCTGTCCTACAAGATGAACGACCCGTTCATCAACTGGGTCGATATAAAGAACAACTTCGCCGAAAACGATTTCGACGGCTTCGAGGCCGCACTTCAGGACGATGCCTTCCTGAACGAGTACCATTGCCGCGGCTACCAGACCGACAAGTACTGGTACTCGCTGTTCAGCACCGCCGGCAATTCCGGACGAAACCTCAAGTGCCGTTTTTTCGCGGACATCCGGACCCCGCTCATCGAGGCCGTGCTTGCCGATGACAATGTCGTCGGTCGCAGCCGCATCGCTTCCGACAAGCTGCAGAACGATTCCTACGGCGTGATTATCACATGGAGCGCCCTCACTGAAAAGCTCGGCTACAAGGAAGTCCCGGCATACATCAACTATCGCGGCTACACCGACCCCGAGGCTGCGGAAGACTATTGTGCCGAACTTCTGGACGACCATTTCGCCAATGACCCGGTTCCCGTGCTTGCTGTCGTGAAGCGGCTGCCTTCCAACATGGACATCATCGGAACAAAGTATTTCTACCATCAGGACAACGGGCAGGCGCTCAACCTCTATGAGCCGTCCTATTTCAGTTCGTTCATCTACTACGTCCCGGACGGGGTGGATTCCGAAAAGGCTCTGGAGCGTCTTGAGACGATTACGCGGGAGCACACGGAAATGACCTTCTATTCCGAACCTGACATGGAGCTCCCGTCGATGCTTTCGTTCCGAGGGGGCAAATTCATATCCCTTCTCTTCGATTATGAGGACGACGTCGATTTTTCCGTGAACAGGGAGATAAACGACGCCTTCATGTCGGAATATTCAGAAAAGGGCGTTATCCGGCTCTATAATTATATCCCGGCGGACTACAATGACGACGATGACGACTACATCTCAGTCCATTTCGCCGACCTGTCGAAAATCAATGACTTCCAGGAATATGTAAAGGAACATTTCAAGATAGAAATCGAGATGTCGCAGATTAACGCGAAGGAGAACTTCAATGCGGTGAGCGTGATGGCCAACATCCTTTCATGGACCATGATAGCCTTCGCCATCGTCTGCATCATTCTTTTCATCGTGAACCTGCTCCAGTCATATTTCCAGAAGGTGAAACGCAATCTCGGCACTTTCAAGGCATTCGGAATCAGCAATTTCGAACTTACCGCGATATATGTCCTCATTATGGTGGCGACGATTCTTGCCGCGACCTTCATTTCCCTTGCCGCAGTCTGGCTCATTCAGGGACTGTCGCTGCTGCTTGGCATCGTCAGGGACGGAGGCTTCGGCTACCTGTCTCTGTGGAACCTCAAGACTGTGATTTCAGTTCTGATTATAATTGCCTCGTCTGTGTTTACGGTGTGGTATGTCATGAAGAACCTGCTTAAGGCAACTCCGGGCGATTTGATTTATGACAGGTAATATGTTGAAAATATGATGAAATACAATTACATAAAGATAATGCGCCTTGCCGCGACGGCGGTGCTCGCGTGCGCTGCGGGCTCCTGCGCTAAGGATGATTTTCAGAAGGAAGAACAGATTCCTGCGCAGAACGCGATTTCCGTCAGCAAGATTGACATCGCTCCGCTCGGCGGGGAATACACGTTCACGGTTTCCTCGGACTCGAAATGGAAGATTTCGGGAATCCCCTCATGGCTGTCAGTGGTTGAGGAAAACGGGAAGAAGGCGCTCAAGGACGGGGACAGGGTCAAGGCCGGGACACGGTCATTCACGGTCTCGGCTGCTGTCAATGATGAGCATACCGGCATCGGAACCCGGCGTGAGGCAGTCCTTGCCTTCGATTCTGAAAACGGCTCCATGTCAGGACAGGTTAAGGTGGAACAGCCCTGCCCGTATTTCGTGATAACTGCCCGGAAACCGGGAGCTGTTTCCGCCGGGGAGCTCGGACATTCCGACAGCGTGATTTTCCCATGGAACTTCACTTCCGAGCAGCCTTTCGGCCGCGAGGCAGTGACATTCGCCGTCGAGTCCAACACGGGGTGGCGGATTGTCAAGGAGGTCACGAAGTCAATCTCGCTTGATTACAGGAAATACAGCCGCAGAACCTTGGCTGCCGATGACTCCGTGGATTCTCCCTCTTCAGAGGCCCTGACCCGCTCCGGAGTGGAGGACGGATGGCTTGAGACTCCGGCTCTCGGGGAATATGAACTTAATGATGAGGGTGTCTGGACCTTGCCGTTTATTCCTGAAACCTACAATGCGACTGGGGAAAACAGGGCGCTCCGGCTCAGGTTCGTCGGCGCGGACGGAAATGATGGCAAACCCCTTGATGAATATGTCGTGGATTTCTCGCAGAACAACGTGCGTTTCAATGTCAGTATGTCGGCTGACTACAGCAGCGGTTATGCCGAGTTTCCTGCGGCTCATTCCTCCGGGATGACGATGACCGTGGATTCCGAGATTGACTGGTATGTCGAGAAGGATGCCGCATGGCTCTCTACCGTTCCGGAAAGCCCGCGTGGCGAGAGCCTTGGCGCAGATTCTCCGGCGACTTCGTTTACGCTGAATGTGAATCATGCTGGCTGCGGCGAAAATGCGAACCCGGAGAAGACGGCTCAGGTGTCGAAGCTGCGTGTCGTCGGCAAGGCAGGGGAGACTCTGCTTCCTAACGAAGTGAATGTCCGGCAGGCGGCGTATGTTCATAACCTTTCCGCAAATTCAGCTGAGATTGCCAACAATGACCTTTCCGCCAAGTCGTTTGATGTTCTCTCGTCCGGCGAATGGACGATTTCCGGGGCTCCGGACTGGCTTTCGGTCAGTCCCGTTGCCGGGAGCGGTCATGTCCCTGATGCCGTTCCCGAGTCCGTTTCACTGAAGGCCTTGTCGCAGAATCTCGGCTTCAGCGCAAGGACAGCTCAGTTCAAGGTCGCAAGCGCTCTCAATTCTCTGTCGGAGTCATTCTCCGTCAGTCAGGCTCCTTACATCTTCGAGGCCACGGCCGCGAATCTCAGTCTCAATACGCTTTCGACCGACAAATATGACCTTTACATAAAGAGTTCAGGGAAATGGAGCGTTTCCGTCTCTTATGAGGGCTCGCCGTCCGCTGACTGGCTTGGCATTTCTGCAACTTCCGGCAGCGGGGACGCGACGCTTTCTTACGGAGCCCTGACAGGCAACGAGGTGCAGAAAGACCGTTTCGCGGTCATCAGCATCCGTAGCGTCACTCATGAGGAGGCCGGCATTGCCGTCGAGCCTATAAAGATTCAGATTACGCAGCGCAAATATACCTTTGAGCTTTCCCCGCTTCCGGATGCCCTTGGCGTTCTTGCTTTCGGACCGCTTTCTGACGAGAGCCATACGATAAGCGTTTCATGCTCGCACATCTGGAGCGTGAGCGGTTCTGACTGGATTTCCGCCGTACCATCTTCAGGCTCCGGAGACGGACAGGTCGTCATCAAGGTTCAGAACAACCTGACGAAGTCCGACAGGAGCGGCACGTTCACAATCAGCAGCACCCTCAACGGCGTGACCCATAGCCACACATACAATGTGACGCAGTCCGCGTTTGTGTTCAATGTCTCGGGAACATCGTTCACCGGCCTCGCCCCGATTCAGACATCGTCATACACGAGCTCCGTGGAGTGCTCGGGCGACTGGAAAGTGGAAATTCCTTCCGAGGCGGCATCTTGGATTACAGCCACTCCTTCTTCCGGGAAATACTCGGACAGAAGCGTGACCTTCAAGGTTTCCGACAATGTTCTCAAGTCGTCCCGTATGGCGGAAGTGAAGATTTCCAGTTTGTTGGGCGGCTATTCCGAGACCGTGCGTTTCCAGCAGAACGAGTTTGTCTTTGACGAGACTGCGGTGAATATTCAGGCTGTTACCCTTTCTCCTGCGCAGACGAAAGTTCCTGTGACAATCTCGGACGGCGCGGCATGGACAGTCGTCGACAAGCCGTCGTGGGCAACGGTTTCTTCCGCGTCCGGCACAGGAAATGGAGAGGTCGTCGTTTCAGTCGCAGACAATTATGATCTGTCTGTCCGGGCCTCATCCGGCTTCGGCATCCGAAGTTCCAAGAACAGCCTGCTCAAGCCGATAACTCTCAGCCAGGCAGCCTTTGTCTATGACACCGCTCCTGTAACGCTCGCTGAATACTCCGAACTGAATGCATCGGGACAGCAGTTTACGATGGGCGAGTGCATGGGGACATGGAGTGTGAAGAATGCTCCGGACTGGGCTACGGTCAGTGTCAGCGGTTCGGCTGTGACAGTCAAGGCTGCCGACAATCTCAAGACGGCCGCACGTTCTGCGGAGTTTACGGTCGAGAGTCAGTATGTCGGGCACAATTCCGCTCTGAAGAAGAAAATAACACTCTCGCAGGCGGCGTTTGTATTCGACGGGGCGGCGGCAACTTTCACTGTCGATGCGGTTGCTCCTTCAGCCAATACTGTGGATGTCAAAATCTCGTCTGCGGCTCCATGGGAGATGACCGGCGTTCCGTCATGGATTACGGTCACTCCGTCACAGGGAACTGGAAATGCATCGCTGAAGGTTGAGTGTTCGGACAACTTCGCCCTTTCGCAGCGTTCTGTCGGCGATATGTATGTGAAGAGTACGCTGAACGGGCTGACGCGAAAAGTTTCAGTTTCACAAAAGGCGTTCGTTTTCGACACAAAGGCTGTGACGGTGCCTCAGTTTGTGTCGTACAAGGCTTCCTCGCAGACCGTTACGCTTGGTGACTGCACCGGGACATGGTCCGTAAAGGATGCACCTTCCTGGCTGAACGTCGCCGTGCAGGGCTCTGTGCTTACGCTTACTGCGTCAGACAACACGGATTTGTCCGCCCGTTCGGCAACATTCCGCGTCGAGAGCCAGTACATCTCGCGGAATCCCGAGCTCAAGAAAGAAATCACCGTTTCCCAGACAGCTTATGTCTTTGACGAAACTGCTGTCTCCATGACTTTCTCTCCTGTCGATGAGTCGAAAAAGACTGTGAAGGTGACCTGCACGGCGGGATCTCCTTGGAGTCTCGTGAACGTTCCGTCATGGGTCAAGGTTTCTGCTTTGTCCGGCAACGGCAGCGCGGACATCACGGTTTCCGTCGATGTGAACACTTCCGAGCAGCCGAGAAGTTCGTCCGGCTTCGCGGTGAAGAGCGGCCTAACCGACGCTCTCAAGCCGATAGAGGTGATGCAGACCGGCTTCATCTTCGACACAAAGTCCGTGACGGTGCCGCAGTTCGGCGCATATAAGGCTGCTTCGCAGACTGTCACGATGGGCGAGTGCTCCGGGACATGGTCCGTTGCCGGTCTTCCGGATTGGCTGTCTGCCCGTGTGAACGGCAACAGCATCGTCCTGACTGCTTCTGACAATAATGACACCGCTTCCCGTTCCGCGACATTCCGCGTCGAGAGCCAATACCTTGCCCGGAACCCGGAATACGTTAAGGAAATAACGGTGTCGCAGGAAGGCATAACATTCGATGTCCCGTCCGTCAGCCATACATTCGATGCCGTTGACTCATATCTTCTGAACATAAACATCAACTGCTCTTCTTGGGTTCGCTGGGAACTTGTGAATGTCCCTGGCTGGGTAGTGCCTACCACAACCTCGTTTACCGGTTCATGTATGCTCACCATCAGGGTTGAGGACAATCCTGACGAGACGGAGCGTACAGCCTCGGGGCTCGCGGTGAAGTGTACTCTGAACGGGCAGCTGGCGCCGATTTCCATAACTCAGCGGGCAAAGGTAAAGGAACCGGAGCCTGAGCAGTCCGGCGGAACGGAAGGCGGCGAGACAGGCGGCAATCAGTAAAACTCTTAGAAGATGTTTGAATTTTTGTTCAGTTATTTTGGGATGTATTTTTGAGTCAGATTTTTCTGTTTTGAGAGGAGTTTAGCGGTGCTAAATGACGAGCAAAATGGGAAAATATGGCCAAAAAGACACCAAAAGAACGAACA
Organism: uncultured Bacteroidales bacterium; assembly: GCA_934725015.1. GTDB lineage: Bacteria > Bacteroidota > Bacteroidia > Bacteroidales > UBA932 > Cryptobacteroides. The sequence continues at coordinate 12,860 of CAKVAS010000019.1, read as the reverse complement.
TATAAAATAAATGTGAGAAAAATTAAAACATATTCTTAAAATATAACAGCTTATGATGACTTTTTACATCGGGCGCAGCCCCGAAAACACAATTGTCTATAACGAGCCGTCAATCAGCGGCAAGCACGCTGAACTCACGGTCTGCGACGACGGACGAATCATCTTCCGGGATTACAGTACGAACGGCACATATGTCAACGGCCAGTTCATTAACCAGAACACCGTGGCCGTCTCGTTCGGGGACAGCATAATCTTCCCCGGCAACATTCCGTTTGACTGGAATATTGTCAGCAATGCTCTCAGTTCTGCGGCTTCTCAGCCTCAACAGCAGCCGCAGGGATATGAGCAGCCTTCACAGCAGGGCGGCGGATACTCTTCACGGCAGCCCGCATCGCCGTCCCCGGCTTCCGGGACATGGCCTGCCAACAGGACTGCCCTGAACTTTTCGCAGACGTTCCATGAGGCATTCTCCATCGGCTTCGGTCATGTCGGAACCTGTGGCGGGGCATTGCTTCTTTGGTTGCTCACGTGCTGGATTCCCTACATCAATCTCGGCACCTTCTTCGGGCTTCAGGGGATGGTGAACGCCTGGGCGAAAGGCGAGCCGTTCAAGGCCACGGACATTTTTGACGGCAAATACAGGAGAATGCTCCCGGAGCTTCTGCTGGGCGGCTCTTTCAGGTGGACGATTCTTCTTATTTCTGCTGTTCTTCTTATTGTTCCGGCATTTGTACTTGCAATAGCCACGATGTTCAGCACCCTCATAATCATTGATCGCGAATATTCGCCTGCCGATGCAATCCGCGAGTCCAACAGGATTACTTACGGCAGCAAGTGGACGATTTTCGGAGTCCAGATAGTGATTGCCCTGATTTTCGGAGTCGCATCAGGCATTATCGGAGGCATTTTTGGCATAGTCGGATTCTTCAGTCCTACAGTCAGCATAGCACTGGCGATATTGGGACTGCTTATTCAACTGTTTGTTGTAATGCCGGTCAGCTACGGCATGACTGCATCAATGTGGAAGCAGCTCTCCGCCAACATCGGGGACTGATAAACAATACCACAACCACTCGCCGTCGGAAAATCCTTTTTCCGGCGGCGAATTCATTTTGCGTTTCTTCAGAACAGTCCGTAAATCAGGTTCCACAGCAAAAATCGCACGAACTTGCCGACGAGCAGCAGGAACATCGTCGCCCACGGGCGGGTCTTATAAAAGCCGAGGGCTATGGCTATGACGTCGCCGATAAACGGGACCCATGCGAGCAGCGCAAGCCACACTCCATACTTGTCAATCTTTGCCTTCTGCCTTTCAAGAGTTTCGGGCTTCACCTTGAACCACTTCTCAATCCACTCCCAGCGGCCAATCCATCCGATCCAGTAGGTCAGAACACTCCCGAGCCAGTTGCCGACCGTTCCTACCGCCAGACACCCGACGGGGTCTTTCGTCGCGGCCAGCACGGCGATGTAGAGCGCGTCCGAACTGAACGGCAGCACCGTCGCGGCGAGAAATGTCCCGATAAATAATCCTAACAGTCCGAGTGACTCTAAGTTAAACATCCGACACTACTTCCTCTTGCTCCTGAAAAATTCGCTGACAAATCCTCCGCACTCTTCGCTCAACACGCCGGAAACGACTTCCGTCTTAGGATGCAGCAGCGACGGCGTGAACTTCGAGAACCCGCGCTTCGGGTCTGCCGCCCCATAGACGAGCCTTCCGACCTGCGCCCAATTCATCGCCCCGGCGCACATCGGGCATGGTTCCACGGTCACATACAGTGTGCACTCGTCGAGATATTTCCCGCCCGTTGCCTCGGTCGCGGCGGTAATGGCAATCATTTCCGCGTGCGCCGACGGGTCGTGCAGTCTCTCCGTCATGTTGTGCCCCTTCGCGATGACGCGCCCGTTCCACACCACAACCGCCCCGATGGGCACCTCGTCCTCCTCAAACGCGGCGCGAGCCTCCTTGAGGGCTTCGCGCATATATCTTTCGTCTCCGGAAACGGGCCTATGCTCCTCGCCGTTCCTGAAAGTGTTGTCTTCTGATTCCATATCTCGTGATTCTTGCGAAACCTTTAAAAAACACCCTGCATCATCTTTTCATCCGCCACTCTTCTGCACACGGCATAGCTCAGGCAAGTCTGCCTTTGTCTCTGACCGTCATCTGCGACAGAATCACGCCTACCGTGCAGATTGCCACCCCGAGCCACTGCCGCCAGTTCAGCAGCTCATGGCCGAGCACCCACGCGATAATCGCCGAGGCCACAGGAATCAGCGCAGTGAAAATGCTGGATTTCGCCACCCCGAGCTTCTTGATTGTCCCGACCCAAAGTGAGAATGCCACGCTCGAGCAGAGCACCGACAGGCACAGAATCGGCCGCCAGGTCTCCCGGCTGAGATAGGTCTCCGGGGTGAAGTTGTCGAAACCCTTGAAAAGGAACAGCGGGAACAGATACACAGAGCCGATGAGGAACTGATACATGACGATGTTCCGGCTTGAATAGCGGTCGCTGAGCTTTCTGGTTATGCTCGCGTGGCAGACCTCCGAGATTACGGCAATCAGCAGGAACGCGATTCCGACCAGAAAATGCTCTCCCAGTTCACCCTTTGCCATCGCCACGAGGACGATTCCTCCGAGCGAAAGGAATATTCCGAAAATGTTGAGTCCGCAAATCTTTTCCCTAAAAAAGACGACGCCGGCGAAAATCGAGAATATCGGAATCGTCGCAATCGTCATCGCGCTAAGTGTCGGAGAACCCGTAAGTTTGATTCCGTAGGTCTCGAAGAGGAAATAGACAAACGGCTCGCACAGAGCCAGAAGCAGGAACCATTTCAGATCCTTTTTCCTGATTGCCGTCAGTTTCCGCGTGGCCGCATTGAACGCGAGCAGCAGAACTCCGGCGATGAATATCCTGACGAACACGAAATAGAATATGGAAATCCCCCTGCCGATGAGACGGTCCGACCAGATGTAGGACGCGCCCCAGAGGGTGATTGCCGTCAGCGATAACAGATATGTCAAAAAACTCCCCTTAAATTCCCTGCTCTTCATTATTTTGGTCTATATTCGATTTTCAATCGTTGCTTTTCTACGTTCGCATAGTCCAGGCAAACTTTTTTGAGGCGATTTTTTCGTTTTTTAAGACTGCCTTTTCGGACGGATTTTTCTGAACCTCAGCCTCAGCACGCCCCAGAAGGCCTCTCCGAATATGCTCCCGCTCATCTTTGACGTCCCCTCCTTGCGGTCAACGAAGATGATGGGCACCTCCACAATCTTGAATCCGAGCTTGTAGCAGCTGTACTTCATCTCAATCTGGAAGCCGTACCCGTACATGCTGATTCTGTCCAAGTCGATGGTCTCCAACACCCTGCGCCTGTAGCACTTGAAGCCGGCCGTCGTGTCATAAACCTTCATCCCGAGCACCGTGCGCACATAGACGGAGGCGTAGTAGGACATGATGACGCGGCCTATGGGCCAGTTGATTACGCTGATTCCGTTGCAGTAGCGCGAGCCGATGGCAAGGTCGGCTCCGCCCTTCGCGCAGGCCTCGTAGAGCCTAGGCAGGTCTTCCGGATTGTGCGAGAAGTCCGCGTCCATCTCGAAGATGTAGTCATATCCCCGTTCAACCGCCCATTTGAAGCCCGTTATGTAGGCCGTTCCGAGTCCCAGCTTTCCCGACCTCTCGATCATGAACAGCCGTTCCGGAAAACTTTTCTGCAGATTCCTGACAATCCCGGCAGTCCCGTCCGGCGACCCGTCCTCAATCACGAGCACATGATAGTCTCCCTCCAGCGCGAACACCGCCCGGATAATCTTCTCGATGTTTTCCCGCTCGTTGTAAGTCGGGATGATGACAACCTTCCTGTCCATAATCATCCGAATAAAGTTAAATTCCCCAAACGAATCAGCAAAATTAGTTGGATTCTCCAAACGAATCCGCAAAATTAGTAAAAAAATGAAAATGATTTTGAAATTTCAATTATGATTATTCATATATTTGTGATATGTATTGACAGCTTTGTCGCGCTGAAAGCTTAGCGATATGTAACTGAAAAAGATTTTTGCAATGAAGAGTATTCTGAAATCCATGATTATGCTTGTCACGGCTGTGACGGCCGCTTCCTGCGGAAACGAAAACGAGGGAACTGAGAACCCCGACGCCGGATTTGCCGACTACATAGAGGCCTACACGGGAGGGCTCATCTCGGAGGGCTCTTCGGTGAAAATTCAGTTCGCATCGACCCCGGACACCTCGGTGCCTGCCGAGGGGCTTTTCAGTTTCTCTCCATCACTCCGGGGCGAGTCCCGCTGGGTGGGAGCCGGGATGATTGAGTTCGTGCCGGAGGACGGACAGCTGAAGCAGGGACGGGAATATCGTGGAAAGTTTTCGCTTGACAAGGTTTTCGGAGTTGAGAACCCGAAGTTGAAGACCTTCGAGTTCGCTTTCAGGGTGGCTCCGAAGCGTGCGGCGCTTGTCATCGACGGCGTGAAGATTCTGAGGCAGTCTCCGGAACTTGCTTCCGTAGAGGGGAGGCTTATGCTCAGCGAGAGTCTGCCGGAAAATGAAGTCGCGAAGATGCTTTTTTCCGAAGGTGTCTCCGGAGCGGCGGAAGTCAGTCTCAAGACGGGTCCTGAAGCCGGAGTGTACGAGTTCAGCGTGTCTCCGCTGAACAGGCGCAAAGAGGATGGCAGGCTTACCGTAGTTTTCGACGGACATTCCTCCGGGTTTGAAAAGACAGTTTCAGCAGAAGTCACAATCCCGGGGACCGATGGCTTTAGAGTCTTGTCTGCCAAGAAGAATGACGGAGCGGAACCATATATCCAGATAACTCTGTCCCAACCTCTCGACCCGCTTGCCGATCTCTCCGGGTTGTTCATTCTTTCCGGAGACGGGCGCAGTTACTCGACATCGGACGGCAACATTGTCCGCGTTTTCTACGACAGGAAGTCCCGACCTTCTGACATAAGTCTCACAGTATCAGAGGCTCTGAAAGACTGGCGCGGCAACCGTCTCGGCGAGGACTGGACGGCGGACTTCCGTGCCGACGAACTCAAGCCGGCAGTCCGCCTGTCCTATCAGGGCAATATCCTTCCGGACGGCTCAGACCTGCGCCTGCCGTTCCAGGCCGTGAACCTGCGCGCGGTGGATCTGAAAGTCATAAAGATTTACAGCGACAACGTCCTGCATTTCCTCCAGGAAAACAGCCTCGACGGTGACAACGGACTACGACGCTCCGGACGCCTGATTTATCGGAAGCAACTTTCTCTCGACCGCAATCCGCAGACCGACCTTCATCAGTGGCAGAATTTCTCTGTCGATTTGTCGGGTCTGATGAAGCGCGAACCGGGCGCCGTCTATCGCATATCCCTTTCTTTTGTCCAGGACTATTCCGTCTATGGCAAGAATGCCGTCACACTCGCCTCGGAAGACGAAAGTCTGACGAAACTCGCCGAAGGCGAAATGACCGCTGCGGACGAGGCGGAATGGGATATTCCGAATTCATATTACTACGACAATTACTATGACTGGAATCTCTATGAATGGGAAGAACGCGACAATCCGCTGAATCCTACCTATTATATGCAGTCCTCCCGGTTTCCGAGCGTCAATCTGATGGCCTCGAACATCGGCGTCGTCGCAAAATCTGCCGGAAACGGGAAAATGTGGGTATATGTGAATGATATCCTTTCGACCTCGCCGCTTTCAGGAGTCGAGATTACGGCATATAACTACCAGCTGCGCAGGCTCGCCTCTGCAAAATCCGATGCCGAGGGGCGTGCGGAGCTGTCGTTTGAAGGAAAGCCTTTTGCCGTCGTCGCCAAAACCTCCGATGCCGTGTCATATCTAAAGGTCATTGACGGGCAGGAAAATTCGCTCAGCAGGTTCGATGTCGGCGGAGAGACGGTGGAGAAGGGAATACGCGGATTTGTCTATGGGGAGAGGGGTGTGTGGCGTCCTGGCGACACCATGCACCTGACGCTTTTGGTCGAGTCTTCCGGAAATCCGCTTCCTGCGGAACACCCTGCCGTGCTTGAAGTCTATAGCCCTAAGGGTCAGTTCTTTTCGCGGCAAGTCTGCCCGAAGTCCGTTGACGGATTCTATGTCTTTGAGGTTCAGACCTCCGAAAACGACCCGACCGGAACCTATCATGCCTACGCCAAGGTCGGCGGCGCGGCTTTCCACAAGGCGCTTCATGTCGAAAGCATAAAGCCGAACCGTCTTAAAGTGGCGCTCACGCTGCCCTCTGACGTGCTTGACGCCGACTCGTTGGCAACGTTCAGGCTCAGCTCCTCGTGGCTTACCGGAGCCGTCGCGTCTTCGCTTCCTGCAAAAGTTTCGCTGAAGCTGACTCCGCGCAGAACGGCTTTCAGCGGCTTTGACGGCTACATTTTCTCCAATCCTCTGTCCGAATTCAAGTCCCTCTCCGCAGAACTTCTGAACACCAGGCTCGATTCACGGGGGAATGCCACCGTCAAGGCACGTATCCCGGCGGCATCCGATGCTCCAGGCCTGCTGGACGCGACATTCGTCACCCGTGTCTCCGAACCCGGCGGCAACGAGAGCACAATCTCGCAGAACGCCGTCTGCTCGCCTTTCGGGGCATACGTTGGCGTGCGCATGCCTTCAGCGGCGGACAGGCTCCTCGAAACGGACAAAGACTGGGCATTCAGGGTCTGCGTTGTCGACAAGGCCGGACGGCGCGTTGCCGGGCATCGTCTTGAGTATCGCATCTGGAGACTTGACAACCGCTGGTGGTGGGAAAACGGCGGCGAGGCTCTCTCCGCTTATGTGAGAGGCTCCTCCGCAAAGGTTTATGCTTCCGGGCAGCTTGTTTCCGGGCAGAATGATTCGGAAATACCTTTCAGGCTTGACTACCCTGACTGGGGCAATTTCCTGCTCTATGTCACGGATCTCGACAGCGGGCATTCTTCGGGGACGACCTTCCTCTGCGACTGGCCCGACTGGCGCGGACGTGCGGACAGGGAGGACGGCACCTCCGCCTCCATGCTGACATTCTCGCTCGACAGGAAATCCTACACCGTCGGCGAGGAGGGAACTCTCTATATACCGGCGGCAAAAGGGGCACGCGCATTGGTCTCATTCGAGAACGACAGCCGTGTGATTTCTTCCTCGTGGGTGGAGACTTCGGAGAGTACAGAGACGCCGTTCCATTTTAGGGTTACAGGTGAAATGACTCCGAACTGCTATGCTCATGTCACTCTGCTCAATCCCCATAAGCGCACCGCCGAGGGACAGCCGCTGCGCCTCTATGGCGTTCAGCCGGTGCTTGTCAGCAATCCCGGTTCGCATCTTGAACCGCAGCTTGGCATTCCGCAGGTGATACACCCGCAGGAGGAGTTTGAAATTCGTGTCCGCGAGAAGTCCGGAAAGCCTATGACCTACACGCTCGCGATTGTTGACGAGGGGCTTCTGGACCTCACCGGGTTCAGGACTCCGGATCCGCGGGCGGCGATGAACCGCAGGGCGGCGCTCGGAGTGAAGACTTGGGACATATATAATAATGTATTGGGAGCATACGGGACTTCGTTCGCATCGATGTTCAGCGTCGGCGGTGACGAGGATGTGCGCGTGGACGGTTCCGTGCGTGACAACCGTTTCGAACCGGTCGTGAAATTTCTCGGGCCGTTCACCTTGAAGCGAGGGGAAAATGTACACAAACTGACTCTTCCGATGTATGTCGGTTCTGTGCGTGTGATGCTCGTCGCGGCTCATGACGGAGCATACGGCTCTGCCGACAAGGCTGTGCCGGTGCGTTCACCGCTGATGGTTCTGTCGACGCTGCCGAGGACGCTGGGACCGGGCGAGAAAGTGACGGTGCCGGTGAATGTGTTCGCGATGGAAGACTCCGTACGTGATGTTGAGGTCTCAGTCTCTGCCGACGGACCGCTGCGTTTGTCAGGCTCCGGGAAGCGCTCATTGAGATTCGACGCGGCCTCGGCATCCGGGGCGGCTTCGGGCGCCTCCACCACTTCCTCAGACAAATTGGTCACGTTTGACTTCAGAACATCAGCGACGGAGGGCACGGCCCATCTGAAAGTGACGGCCAAATCCGGAAACTACACTGCGGAAGAGAACCTGAGCATAGAAGTGCGCAATGCCAACCCGGCCGTTCTTTCTGTCCGGCGGGCGGTGCTTCAGCCGGGGAAGGAGTATGCTTTCGACTGCCCGGGAGGTTCAGCGGACGGCGAGTATAACATATTGGAAGTAAGTTCATTCCCTTCAATTGATATTAACGGGGCATGGCTTTATATGAAATATTACCCTCATTCCTGCACCGAGCAGCTCTGCTCCAAGGGCATAACCCTGCTGTCGCTGCTTCCGCAGTTTGACGGGGAGCGCCGCGATGAGGCGAACGGGATTGTTTCTGACATCCTGACCGAGCTTTATTCCCGTCAGCTTTCGGACGGAAGCTTCGTGATGTGGCCTGGCAGCACGCTCATCAACCTCTGGGCAGACGCCATGGCAGGGCATTTTCTCGCTCTTGCCTCAAACGCTGGATTTTCCGTGAACGGTGGAGTCTTCGGGGCATGGAGAAACAGTGTGAAGAAATATGTGAATGTCTATAAGTCAGACGGTTCCGAATATGATGAACTCGCCGCGTACGACCTATATGCCCTTGCCCTTTCCGGAAACGCGCAGGACGGTCCTATGAATCGTCTTCGCGAATCCGCTGTGCTGCATGGCAGTGCCCGTAACCTGCTTGCGTCTGCGTATTCGCTTTCCGGCCGCAAGGCTGTGGCTCAGGAACTTCTTTCCGGGCATTCCTTGTCTCCAAATGCGGCGCGATTGAAGGAATCGTCCGGCAAGGCAGCACCAGCGTCTTTGCAGCCGTCACGGAACGAGTCCATGTTCTTTGGCTCTCGTTTGCGTGATGATGCCATAGCCCTTGAGGCAAATTTGCTTGCCGGCAATCTCGGTGCGGCGATGGAGCTTGCATCTCTCGTCGCCGACGGGTTTGCGAAGGAAAGCTATACGACACAGACCACGGCATTTGCCGCTTCTGCTCTGGCTCGGATGGCCGGGCTCACGGACAAGGAAGCGATGAATTTCAGATATGAATGTGCGTTCGGAAATGACGGCGCGAATGCGGAGGCAGTGAAGTCGGCAGGCTCTCTGTGGACGAGAAATGTGGTTCAGGGCGCGACTTCGGTGACGCTCAGGAACACGTCAAAGGGAGTCTTGTATGCAAGCCTTGCATCCAGGGCGGCTGTTCCGGCCGGGACTCCTGTCAAGGCGGCCGCGTCCGGCGTTTCGCTCTCTGTGGTCTATAAGGATGTGGACGGAAATGCGATAAGCCCGAAGTCTCTTTCTCAGGGGGCGGATTTTATTGCAGACGTGACGGTCCGCAATGGCAGTGCCGCAGCGGACTTGCGAAATCTTGCTCTGTCGGTGCCTGTGCCGTCTGGCTGGGAGATTTACAACAGCCGCCTGTTTGACGGTGGGCCGGATATCTCTGCGCACTACACGGCGTGCGACATCCGTGACAGCGAGGTTCGCTGGTACTTCGATCTTCCGCGCTCGTCCGTCAAGACTTTCTCCGTCCGTCTCTCTGCCGCCTACCCCGGTGAGTTCATCCTGCCTTCAGTCTCCTGCGAGGCCATGTACGACAACTCCCTCTTCGCCCGCACCGCCTCCGGTGTCGTCAAGGTTGTGCCCTCCGCAGCCAATATCAGCTCATCACGGGACGATGGTCAGGCAGCACGCGGAAACCTGCCGGACTCCCTGTCATTGGAAACCCCGTCGGACTCCCTGTCATTGGAAACCCCGTCGGACTCCCTGTCATTGGAACCCCCGTCGGACTCCCTGTCATTTCGAACGAAGTGAGAAATCTATGAGCGAGACCAATCCCAAAGATTTATCGACTCCACTTCGTTCCGCTCGAAATGACAAAGGCTTTGCTTCCGCGAACTTGAACCGGGAAAAAGCAGCAAATCTGTATGCGTGGATTAAGTCTGAGCTGAGACTGCTGAAAAGTGACGGCCGCCGGAGGGCGGCCGTCGCCTTGGCCGTGTGCCTGTCCGCTCTCTTGGCCGTGTGGCTGTGTTCCCTGCCACTGAACCTGTTCCCCGGCGTGTCATACTCCACGGTCGTCGAGGCTTCCGGCGGAGAACTTCTCGGTGCTCGCGTCGCGGAGGACGGCCAGTGGCGTTTCCCTCCAGCCGACACCGTCCCGAGGCGCTATGCCGTGTGCCTCGTCCAGTTCGAGGACAGGCATTTCTATGCCCATCACGGAGTCAATCCGGCCGCGATAGCCCGTGCAGCAGTCCAGAATCTCCGTTCCGGCCGCACCGTCAGCGGCGGCAGCACGATTACCATGCAGGTCATCCGGCTCAGCCGGGCCGCCGCCGGGGCACGCGCTGCCATGAACAGCCCCTCCAATGGGCAGGGGCGTCCTGAAGGCAGTCATCAGGGAACAGTCCAAGCACCTGAACGCAGTCATAAGAAGGCAGTTCAGGCACCTGAACGCAGTCATAAGAAGGCAGTTCAGACACCTGAACGCAGTCATAAGAAGGCAGTCCGGGCACCTGAACGCACGTTAATTGAAAAAGTGGTGGAGGCATTCCTTGCAACCCGTCTCGAACTGCGATGCACAAAAGAGGAAATACTGGCTCTGTATGCTTCCCACGCCCCGTTTGGCGGCAATGTCGTCGGCATAGAAGCCGCATCCCGGCGCTATTTCGGCCGCCCGGCCTCGGAACTTTCCTGGGCGGAAGCCGCCACACTTGCCGTTCTGCCCAATTCTCCGTCGCTGATTCATCCCGGCAGGAACCGCGATTTGCTCCGCAGCAAACGCGACAGGCTTCTGGTACGTCTGTATAATATAGGTGTAATCGATGCCGTGACTTTTGAACTCGCGTGCGCCGAACCTCTTCCCGAGCAGCCGCAGCCGCTTCCGCAGACGGCATATCACCTTGTGGAGAAATACAGACGCACAAATCCGGGCGAAACCGTTCGCACCGGAGTGGACATGTCTCTTCAGAATCGTCTCGAATCAACGATAAATCGTTGGAATACAGAGTTTTCGAAAATGGGAATCCGCGATCTTTCGGCTGTTGTCATAGACGTTCATACGGGTGAGACACTCGCATATTGCGGAAATGCAAACATTTCGACGGATCGTCCCGACGGACGGTCTTCTGAGAATCCAAAACTTCGTGAAGGTGCGCTCGTCGACATCGCGGACTCTCCGAGGAGCACCGGCAGCATTCTCAAGCCGTTTCTCTATGGCGCCATGCTGCAGGACGGCGGCATATTGCCTCATACTCTCATTCCCGACACTCCTCTGAACATCGGAGGATTCACTCCTCAGAACTTCGATCTCCAGTTCTCCGGCGCAGTTTCCGCTTCCGAGGCTCTTGCACGCTCGCTCAATGTCCCTTATGTCAGGATGTTACGAGAATATGGCGTGCGGAATTTTCATGAACTGCTGCGCAAGGCCGGAATGACCACGCTTACGCGCCCGCCTGACGAATACGGACTCTCGCTGATTCTCGGAGGTGCGGAAGGAAAGCTTGCCGAGATTACGAAGATGTATGCCGCGATGTCCGCCTGGTATCAGCACATCACGGACTGGCACCCGTCCGAATGGCCGCTTACCGACCGCTGTGCCCTCTGGTGGATTTTCGACACACTCAAGGAACTGAACCGTCCGGATGAAATGGATTGGCGGCTCGTGCCGTCGCTGCGAAAAATAGCCTGGAAGACGGGCACGAGCTACGGATTCCGTGACGCCTGGGCTGTCGGTGTGACGCGGGACTATGCCGTCGGGGTCTGGGCGGGAAACGCGAACGGGGAGTCCGCTTCCGGGCTAGTCGGGGCTCGTACCGCCGGTCCCGTCCTCTTTGACATATATAATATGCTGCCGCCGTCGGAATGGTTCGACGAACCCTCCCGCGATGAATACGTCTATGCGGAGGTGTGCCGCAGCTCAGGCTTTCTCAAAGGTCAGTTCTGCGAGGAATGCGACTCTATGATTGTTCCCGCCGCAGGCCTTCGCGGCAGGGTCTGTCCCTACCATAAGCCCGTACTCCTGACGAAGGACGGCACCCGACGGCTGACATCTCCATCCCCGGGCTGCATCACCCGCAATTTCTTCATCCTTCCGCCGGCGATGGAATGGTACTACCGGCGTTCCCATTCCGACTACACCCCGCTTCCGCCACTGCAGCCGGGCTCTCTCGTGACGACGTCCTCCCCGATGGCCTTCATCTATCCGGAGCAGGGCAGCACAGTCTTCATACCCCGGGCTCTTGACGGTTCCGACGGGGAAATTGTCTTCAGCCTTGCCCACACCAATCCGGAAACCGAAGTATTCTGGCATCTCGATTCCGACTATATGGGCTCGACCCGCTTCCTTCACCGCCTCTCCCTCCGCCCCTCACGCGGTTCCCACACCATCACTGCCGTCGATGTCGCCGGCAATTCCGCATCCGTCGGCTTTACCGTCGAGAACTGATTATTTTTTATCATCTCCGCCTGTCCTCCCAGCGCCTCCCTCCTGTCATTTCGAGCGCAGCGAGAAATCTTTTTTCTGACTCCAAAATCCTCACTTCACCCCGTTTTTTCTAACCTCGTGTCGTCCAGACGATTAGCCGCCAGACGGCATTTTCCGTCGAAAAAAAGTGAAAAAAAGTTTGAAAAAAGTTGCGAAAAAGTTTGCAGGTAAAGAAAAAAGGCGTACCTTTGCAATCCCTTTCGGAAACGGGGGTACTTCAAGAGCCGCGAGGCACACCGGAAAGCCCTTCTGGAAGGCACCGAGAAGTTCATTGAAAAGACTGAGAGGAAGAGACTTCCGAGTCCCGCTAACGGCGCGAGCCGGGGAGCTCGGAGGGTGTA
>CAKVAS010000018.1 GCA_934725015.1 uncultured Bacteroidales bacterium | reverse complement strand
AGTGGAGCGGAGAAATCTTTGCGCAAAGATATCTCACTGCGTTCGATATGACAAAGTTGTTCGATATGACAAAAAAAACGTTCGACATGACATGAATGTTCAACATGACATGAATATTCGACATGACATCATTCCGCGTCGGAGAACGAATACGGCCGGTCGGAGAGTGCCGTGGAGCGATGCTTGTCCGGCTCCGGGGACATCGTGAAGTCAATCTCCGCTCCGGCAGTGAGGTCTCCGTGGGTGAAATATGTCTTGGTGTATGTCTTACCGTTGAACTTCAGAGACTTGACATAAAAGTTGTCCCTGCCGTTGTTCTTCGCGTCAATCACGACCCGGTTGCCGGAAGGCAGGTTGAGCGTGACCTTACGGAACAGCGGCGTGCCTATCGCGTACTGGTCCGTAGCCGGGCAGACAGGATAGAACCCGAGTGCCGAGAACACATACCAGGCCGAAGTCTGGCCGTTGTCCTCGTCGCCGCAGTAGCCGTCGGGAGCACTCGTGTAGAACTTGTCCATCACCTCGCGTATGCGCTTCTGCGCCTTCCACGGCTGCCCGCCCCAGTCGTAGAGGTAGAGCATATGCTGAATCGGCTGGTTCCCGTGTGCATAGTTCCCCATATTCATGACCTGCATCTCACGGATTTCGTGGATGGTGAAGCCGTAGTAGCTGTCGTCGAAAATCGGTGGAACGTTGAATATATTGTCGAGGTTCGCATTGAACGCGTCCTCCCCTCCCATCAGAGCCATAAGCCCGGCAGGGTCGTGGAAAACGGACCATGTGTATTGCAGTGCGTTGCCCTCCGTGAAGTCGCCGCCCCATTTGTACGGGTTCAGCGGAAGGCTGAAGCTGCCGTCGGCATGGCGTCCGCACATGAGCGAAGCGTCGGAAAGATAGAGGTTCCGGTAGTTCAGAGCCCTCTCCTTATATATCCCTATCTCGTCGTCTGATTTTCCAAGAGCCTTTCCGAGCGTCCAGATGCACCAGTCGTCGTAGGCATATTCCAATGTCCTCGCGGCGCTCTCGTTGATTCCGATGTCGCAAGGGACATATCCCAGACGGTCGTATTCCTCCCAACCCAAGCGTCCGGTCGAACCGACCTCGGGATGCACGGAGTTCGCCCCGTGTTTCACGGCCTCCCACAGAGCCTCGATGTCGTAGCCCCTCAGGCCCTTGATGTACGCGTCGGCGACGACCGATGCCGAATTGTTCCCGACCATGCAGCCGCGATGCCCCGGACTTGCCCACTCCGGAAGAAACCCGCTCTCAAGCCATGCGTTCACAAGCCCCTCCTGCATCTTGACGTTCTCGTCCGGCCAGACGAGGTTCAGCAGCGGAAAAAGGCAGCGGAAGGTGTCCCAGAAGCCCGTGTCGGTGAACATATAACCGGGAAGGACCTCGCCGTTGTAGGGACTGTAATGAACGATGCTGCCATCGGCGTCAATCTCAGAAAGGTTGCGCGGGAAAAGCACCGAGCGGTAGAGGCAGGAATAGAATGTACGGAGATTGTCGATGTTGTCGTCCTCGACACGGATGCGCCCGAGAACCTCGTTCCAGCGCGCCTTGCTCTCGGCCGTGAGGCGGTCGAAATCGCCGTCGCCGAGTTCGGAGAGATTGCGTTCCGCCTGTTCGAGGCTTATGAACGAAGACGCGACGCGAAGATTCACCTTCTGTCCTCTGGATGTCCTGAATCCGACGACCGCGCCGGAGTGCGATGAGCCGGCCTCAAGATTTCCGGAGATATGGCTGCCGTCGCTGACGGTGCTGACGCTCTCGAACGGAGTGTCCGAGACGATGACGAACCAGTTGCGGAAATTCTCCGGCACACCGCCGGAATTTTTGGTCGTATAGCCCACAATCATGTTCTTCTCCGGAATGACCTTCACCCAGGAACCGTTGTCGAACGCATCCACGACGAGGTAGGACTGTTCCCTCTCGGGATAGGTCAGGCGGAAGGCGGCGGCGCGTTCCGTCGCGGTAAGCTCCGTGAGAATGTCGTGGTCGGCGAGATAGACGCTGTAATAGTACGGCTTCGCGGTCTCGGCCTTGTGCGAGAACCAGCTTGCGCGGGCGTCCTGGTCAAAGACTTCACCGCCTGTCACCGGCATCAGCGCAAACTGGCCGTAGTCGTTTATCCACGGGCTCGGCTGGTGAGTCTGCTTGAAGCCGCGAATCCGGTCGTCGGTGTAGCTGTAGGTCCAGCCGTCGCCCATAGTCCCCGTCATCGGAGTCCAGAAGTTCATTCCCCACGGACGGGCGACCGCAGGATAGGTGTTGCCTGTGGAGAAGCTGTGCTTTGACTGCGTGCCTACCAGCGTGCTGACATAGTCCACAGGGGTATCCACAGGCTCTTGAGACACGGCGCACGCCGTCCCGAGAAAGGACAGCGCCGCCATGGTAATGAATATTTTAAGAAAATTCAGTTTCATCTGAGAAGCTGTTACATTATATAAGACGAATAAAACGCCTGTTTTTACAAAAAATAAAAAAGTTTTATGCAAGTGCAACGCCGCAATCCGCTTTGGCTGAGCCACCTTGATGTCAGAAAACGATGGAGTGCAAGGCGCACGGTGAAGGCAAAACCGCAGCAACCTTATGGTTGTGAGGATTTTGGCAAGACGAGCAACGCCGCAATCCGCTTTTTCCGGCATCAAGGAATGTCAACCTCAATGATGTCGGAATAGTTCCACCGCCTCGTTCCGCTTCCCGCAGGAGTGTCATAGTTAATCCTCGCGGCCGCACGGATGAAGACCTTCTGTCCGGAAGGGATGGTCCCGTTGGAACGAATCCGCACCGACTTGCCAAGCTCGGTCTCGAACGCGGAGCCCGTATAGGTCAGTTCGGAAGACCAGCGGGTGTCACGCGCACGGTAGCCCACCGAAGAGGAACGGCTCACGAAGAGCTGGATGTCAGTGACATTCGCGTAGGCATCCTTCCAGGTCTTGGTCGCCTCCATCGCCTCGGCAAGTTCCTCGCGGGTGGTGGCGCGCGTCACCTTGACATTCGCCGTGACCTTTCCCGCGCTCACTGTCGGAGAGCCGACAAATTCCACCTTGAGGAACGGCTGCACCTCGAAATTTACCTCCGTGCTGCCCTTGATATGGGTGTTCACACTGGCATTCCTGACGACATTCCCGTCGCCGTCCTCAAGGACAATCGGCACGAACGGGCCATCGACGCGGATGTTATAGTCGGCCTCGAAGAGCTTTGTGTTGCGGAAAGTCCCGTCCGGACGGCAGTTGAAGTCCTGAGGGGTCACGTTCCCTTCCCAACTGGTCTCAATCAGCCTCACCCGTATGCCCTCCGAGCCCTGGTCCGTCAGCACCGGGTCTCCGGTCTTCACGTCCGTGACCTTGCCGTAGAGCGTCTCCTCCGGAGCGTCGTAGTTGTCAAGCCTGAAAAGCGAGCAGGAACTCAGCAGCAGTCCGCCGAGCGCCGCAGCAAGCATTATATTTTTCATATCAGACATAATTCGTTATCTATTAGGTTGTTGGTCAATATATGCACTTTTTGAGACTTCTGACGAAGGAATCTCGAAATAGTAGTCCTTAGGAGTATATTTCAGCTCCATCTCGCGTGCCATCTGGAAATTGGCGTCGAAGAAGTACTTTTTCGCCACCGTGCTGTAGAACGGATAGAGGCCGTGGAGGCGGTAGCTGTCGCCGTTCCCGAAGCGGCTCGCGTCGCGCCTTTCGCCCCAGAAGCCGTCACGCCCCTCCGCGTGCTGCACCCTCCAGCGGCGGATGTCCCACTTGGACTTGTGCTCGAACGCCAGCTCCTTGCGGCGCTCGCGGCGCACCTGGTCGCGGCTGGCCTCGTCGCCGGAAAGTCCCCCTGAAAGAAGGTCCGCCCCGGCGCGTTCCCGGATGTCGTTGATTGCCTTGGTCGCCACGTCCAGCATATTGTCACCCTCAACCGGAGAGGCGACGCCCTCGATTGAAAGCTCCACGCCCGCCTCGGCCGCCGCCAGAAGCACATCGGCATAGCGCATGAGGATGAACGGCTGCGCGGACTTGCCCTCGCCCCGGATGTAGTTCGGATCGGGATTGAGATACTTCCTCAGATAGAATCCCGAGAGGTTGGCCTCGTTGTCCTTCACGTCATAGAAAGGGCCGTTCGCCCCTGCTGCGGTCATCTTCGTGTCGTCGTCAAGCGTCACGATTTCCTGCCCGGACTGTGCCCGAGGGCTGAGATAGAGCGTCTTAGGCGTGCCGGTGTACTGCGGAAGGTTCTGGTAGAAGTTCTGAGTGGCCCGGCTCCATGAGTAGTCGTCCCAAAGCGGCGAGACAGGCGTGCTGCCCGTATAGACACCGGCCCTGATTTCAATTTCCTGATTGCGGAACTCGTCGCCCGGAAGAATCACATACGCCCGCAGACGGGGCTCGGCGTTCTTGAAGAAATCCATCGTGGAGTCGAACATGAGGTAGTGTCCCTTGGTGTTGTCCTCCCCGTCAGTGACACGGATCGTGCCGTCGGCATACCTGTCAAACCCGTCGAAAAGCTCAACGAAGTCGAGCGAAGGGCAGCTGCCCGAACAGAGCGGGTCGCGGAAGATGAAAGGCGAGCTGTAGGCGTCAAGTCCGTGGGTGAGAGAAGGATAGAGATATTCCTTCACGAAGATGTTCTCCGGACTCGAA
The DNA here is from genome assembly GCA_934725015.1 of uncultured Bacteroidales bacterium. Lineage (GTDB taxonomy): Bacteria > Bacteroidota > Bacteroidia > Bacteroidales > UBA932 > Cryptobacteroides. Next base: position 52,494 of record CAKVAS010000018.1, on the reverse strand, counting down.
AGGTCGCTGAACATATCCACCATGTTCTGGTACATCGCCTCCTTGTCCCCGGCCGCCCATTTCTTCTTGTAGAGAGAATATCTCCCCGACTCCATCACCTCGCGCGCAGCCTTGTAGGCCTCGGAGAAATAGCGGATGTAAGCCTCGCGGTAGGTCTCCTTGGAAAATCCCATCACACGTACCCCGGTCTTGATTCCGACCCCGGTGAGTCCGGCACTCGTGACCGTCTCGTTGTACTTCGCGACCGACCCGGCATAGAGCATGGCCTCGGCCTTGAACGCGAGGGCGGCATACCTGTTCGGGAGTCCGCTCTGGAGCGAAGTCGCGGGAAGAAGCGAGACAGCGGTGTCGAAGTCCTCGCAAATCCGGTCCCATGTCTCCTCCTCGGAAGCGCGGGGAACCTCAAGCTTGTCGGAGGAATTGGGATATGCAATCGTGTGCGTCACGAGCGGAATGCCTCCGAAGCGGCGCGCCATCTGATAGAACACATATGCGCGGACGAAATATCCCTGTCCCATGAAGAAGTCATATTCCGCGTCGGTGAAATTCGACTTGTAGGAAGGAAGGGACTCGATGAGGTGGTTCGCGTCGTGTATGAGTTCAAAGGCATTGCTCCAGCACGGGTTCTCCTCACCCTGAAAGGTGCGGAAGACGTCGTCGCGGTTCATTGCCTCGCCGCAGCCGTCAATCCCCAGCGTCCCGAGCCATCCGTTGAAATTGAAGCCCCACGCCGCCATATACTTGAAGTCCTCGAACGGCATGTGGGAATAGAGCGTCGCCATATAGATGGACATTCCCTTAGGCGAACCCATCATGTCGTCGTCGGAAACTATGTTCTTCGGGGTTATGTCCATATTGCACGAGCACACCGCGAGAACGGACAATATCGCTGTAAATATCTTTTTCATAACATCTTAGAATGACAGGTTCATACCGAGGGAAACGGTTTTGTTCAGAGGGTACATCCTTCCGTAGTCGGAGTCCGGATGTTCCGGATCGACATACTTTATCCCCGTGAGCGTCAGAAGGTTATATGCGTTCACGAATACCCTCAGCCCGAAGGACGACCTGCGGAGCTTAGGAATCGTGTAGCCGAGTTCGATGCTCTTGAGACGGAGATATGAAGTGCTGACGCGGTTGAACGAGGAGTTCTTCTCAGGCGAATGGCCGGTGAAGGCGTAATGCCCGGAGGTCCACTGGAGGGTCTGGTCGAAAGGGTCGGTGTAGTCGCCCACCGGATGCCAGCGGTCGAGGAACTGTTCAAGGGCGCCGCCTCCGTTGGAGCCCCAGATGGAGTAGAGCGGTTCGTCATACATATAGGAGCCGAGCGCCGAGCCCTGAAGCAGCATACTGAAATCCAGCCCTTTCCACGCGCAGTTGAACGAGAGGGAGTAGTTCATCCACGGAGTCTGGTCGTAGGCGTACGGATGCTCGTCCAGACTGTTGATTTCACCGTCGCCGTTCCAGTCGAGGTACTTGTAGTCACCGGGAAGGGTGTCGTTCTCCTTGTAGATGTCGTAGTTCCAGATGTCCTCCCAGGACTCGTAGCGTCCCGCCGACTCGTAGCCGAACTGGATGCCCTGATAGCGGTTGGTGAGGTTGTCGTTGCGCCAGCGGTCGTAGGAGTTGCCATAAGGGCCCTGACCGAATGCCTTGAGGTTCTGGCGGCGGGTGATGGTGACAATTCCCGTGAGGCCGTAGCTGAAGTCGCCTACCTTGTGGCGGTGCGAGAGTTCAAGCTCAAGGCCGAGGTTTCTGTCGCTGTTGAGGTTCTCCACCGGGGCGGAAGCGCCCACGACCGTAGGAAGCGAGGAGGTGTTCTGGCCGAACACGCCGTCACGGCTGCGCTGGAAATAGTCGAAAGTGATTCCGAGCATACCGTTCCATGCCTCGAAATCCACGCCAATGTTGAAGGTCCTGGACTTGAGCCAGGTTATGTTCGTGTTCGGAAGCGGAGAAGTGGTCACGCCATAGACCATCTCCCCGTCAATCAGATAGGCCGGGGCATAGCCGCTGTAGTAGCCCTTCTCGCCGTCGTTTCCGGTCGCCGGATAGACATAGCCGGAAATCCACTCGTAGTTCAGGTCGCTGTCGTCTCCGAGCGAGCCGTAGCTTGCCCTCACCTTGAACTGGTTGATGAACGACAAGGCGCTGCAGTTCTTGAAGAAAGGCTCCTCCGAGATTCGCCAGCCGACGGATGCGGAAGGGAAGAATCCCCACTGGTGTCCCGGGGCGAACTTTGACGAGCCGTCGTAGCGGAACTGGGCCTCGAAGAGATAGCGGTTGTCGAAGGCGTAGTTCACGCGGCCGATGAGAGCCTGATAGGCAAGATTATAGAAAGAGCCGATGTTGCTGTTGATGTCAACGAAGGTCGATTGGGTCTTGTCCTTGAGCGCGGTGAGGTACGGGGAGCTGAAGGCAAGGTCGCCAATGAGGTAGTAGTTGTCGCCCCGGCGCTTCTGGGCCTCGTAGCCGAAGGTCGCGCCGACGTCGTGCCGGTCCGCGAAGGTGCGGCTGTAGTTGAGAAGAATCTGCCCGAGAGCCTGCCACTTGGTGTAGTTCTCGCGGGTGAGGCGGTCGGAGTGGTCCGAGAACTCCTTGGCGACATACTCGCCCGTAAGCTCGTCCTGCGCGTAGAGGTTGTAGGACTTGCGGAAGAATTCGTTGTCGTCGTAGCGGAAGTCGTAACTGGCCATACCCTTGAGCGACAGCCCCTTGAGGACATCGGTGAGCGTCCCGAAATCATATTCGAGCGACGCTGAAGACTGGAACTGCTTCTCGCGGTAGTCCTTGTAGCCGGAAATTGAGCGTGTCATCATCGCCACGGTGTTCTGCATGAGGTCAAGCCCCTCGTAGTTGAGCATGGTCTGCGCGTCATCGGCGTATGCCGGGAAGAGCACGCCCTGCTTCCAGAGGTTGCGGATGAGGGAAACCGCGTCGGAGTCCGGAGTGCTGCGGTTGTCGGCTATCCCGCTGATGTTGAGGTTGAACTTCAGTCCCCGGGCAAGCTCCGCGTCGATGTTCGAGCGGATGTTGTACTTGGAATAGTTGAGGTCGCGGGAACGGAAGAATCCCTCCTGATAGAGATAGCCCATGCTCACATAGTACTGCCACTTCTCGTTTCCTCCGGAAATGCTCACGTCGTGCTGGGTCTGAGGGGACATATCCGAAAACACGAGCGAGTTCCAGTCGGCGGCCTTGCGGGTGCCGTCAGCGTACTGGTTCATGAAATCCTTCGTGAAGGTTATGGAACCGCTTCCGTCGGACTTGTTCAGCGCCATTTCGTTGTAGAGGGTCATCGCCCCCTGCGCGTCCGCGAGCCTCGGCATGGTCGCGGGCATCTGGAAGGTGAACGAGCCGTTGTACTGCACGGCGGCCTTGCCTTCCGAACCCTTCTTCGTGGTCACGAGCACGACTCCGTTTCCGCCGCGCACTCCGTAAATCGCAGCCGACGCGTCCTTGAGCACGGAGACATTCTCGATGTCGTTGGCGTTCAGCCTCTGAAAATCCTCGGTCGAACGTGGAACGCCGTCGATGACGATGAGCGGCTCCCCGAGTCCTCGGATGTCCATGCTGTTGCTGTATGTTCCCGGCTCGGCCGACTTCTGCCACACGCGCACGCCCGGCACGCGGCCCGTGAGCATATTCTGAGGGTTCTCGTTCTTTGTCTTAATCATGTTCTCGCCGTCCACGCCGGACACGGCCCCGGTGAGAGAGCCGCGCTTCTGCGTGCCGTAGCCGACCACGACCACCGACTCAAGCCAGGTGTTGTCGGCCGCCATCACGACATTGATGACCTGCCGTCCGCCCACTTTCTCGTCTTTAGTCGCGAATCCGAGGAATGAGAACTCCAGCACGGCGTCGGAGGCCGCCTGAATCTCATATTTTCCGTCCATGTCCGTCGCGACTCCGGTCTTCGAGCCCTTCACCATGACGTTTGCCCCGAACACCGGCTGCGCCGACTCATCGACAACCGTTCCGCTCACCGTGATTGTCTGGGCATCAAGCCCGACCGCAGCGGCAAGAAGAAAAACCGCGATTATCAGTATCTTTTTCATCTTTCTGTATTATTAAATCCTATCGAAAAAAACATTCTGTCACAACTAAAAACATTCTGTCACATCAAAACCAAAAACATTCTGCCATACCGAAACTAAAAACATTCTGTCATATCGAAACTAAAAACATTCTGTCATATCGAACGAAGTGAGATATCTTTGCGCGAAGATTTCTCCACTCCACTCCGTTTCGGTCGAAATGACATTGGAGAATCTGCTTCGGTCGAAATGACAGTGGAGAATCTGCTTCAGTCGAAATGACATTGGAGAATCCGCTCCGGTCGAAATGACATTGGAGAATCTGCTTCGGTCGAAATGACATTGGAGAATCCGCTTCGGTCGAAATGACAGTCAGTCAAACTGCGACAGATGCCATTTGGCGAGAACCGCATATTCCGCCGCGAACGCGAAGGTGAACATCGCCTCGACCCTGTTCTTTGATTTATCCGTATTCCACCCATAGAGCAGGCTCGTCGGCAACATACTCTTGTTCAAGTAGTTGTCCCAGGCATAATCGAGATTGCTCTGAAATGTTCCTATGTTGAGTGCGACATTGTCGTAGTGAGCCGAGACATCGACCCATCCTCGCATGAGCACCCCGTTGAACCAGTTGTTGAAGCCGTCGATGGCATATTCGTAATATCCGGGGCGGTCTGTGGACTTCTTCGCGAAATAGAGGAACGACGAGGTCGAGAGAGACTTCATGTCGTCGAGATATGCCTGTTCGCCGGTGACGCGGTAGAGGTCCGCCGCGCCCGAGAGCATGGTTCCGGAATTATAGGAATATGCCTCGCCGGTAGCCGACTCCTCCTCGTTGTGGCCTCGGTATCTGACGCCATCGACTGTTTCGTAGGCGATGTTGTCGCCGCCCCAGCCCTTCGCACCGAGCATATCGGCATAGACCCCGGTGCTCTTCCGGTAGAGGTGCGAGCGCTGGAAGTCATAGACCTTTTTCGCGTACATGAGGTAGTATTCGCCCTTGTTCATCTGCTTCGTCAGACGCGCCTTGTTTGCCCCTATATACCTGTATGTCACCTCGTCGGCCCTGCCGCTGTAAATCTCCGACAGCCAGACGAGCGGGCTGACGAACGGACCGTTGCTGCACGAGTGCTTGGTGTAGTAGCCCGGTCCCCAGACTATGCCGCCGTGCTCTACGCCGTCGGAGTCGAGCGTCGTGTCCCAGCCGTCAATCACATATCCGGCAAGGTACTCGGCCTTTTCGAGATAGCGCTCCACACCGGTAAGCCTGTAGGCCTCAATCAGTTCGCGGATGAGCCACTCCTGGTCGTCATAGACATTCATCCTTCCCTCCACCGCAGCCTGCCCGGAACTTGAGGCGCGGTCCACGCCATAGACCGTCCATTCCTTGGTCTGCGTGTAGGATGTAAGGGTGTATGTACCCTCGTACCACTTGAGGTTTTCCACAAGTTCGGAGAGCATTGAAGCGTATGCCTGGAAGTAGCTGTCGTAGAAGCTCCCGTCCCCCGCATCCCTGAGCGCAGTGAGTCCGTGCAGCACGGAGTTCACCGCCTCAATCGCGCTTGTGAACATCCACACGCTGCCCTTCTCCGAGGACTTGAGCCCGGTGTAGGGGTTGTAGTAGCGCGACATCGCAGTCCCGTCGGAGGAGAAATAGTTAGTCCTTGCGGCGGCGACCAGACTCATCGAGCGGGTGAGGTCACGCTTCGCGAGTTCGATTTTCTCGGCACGGTTGTCCGTTTCCCCGCCGCCCGGAGCAGGCTCCACGGGATTCTCCGGACTGCTGCACGAGACGCACCCTGCAAGGAAAAGCCCCAGAAGAGAAATGAATGCGGAACGATTGATTTTCATATTCTAAATTCTATGAAGATTATGTCTGTACGATGGTGTCGTTTCCCTACCTAATTATATAATAGAAGAAAGGCATGGACAGCGCCCCTTTGCAGGTACCGTCCATGCCGTTAAATCCGTTTGGCTATTTCATGGAAATGCTGTAGATGCTCAGCTTGTTCTCATCACCGTTGTCCTCTCCCTTGAAGACGGCGAGAGCAAGAACCACGTTCTTTCCGTTGAACTCGGAGAGGTCGTAGCTGAAGGTAGCGTAAGCGTCAGGATCATCGGCGCTGCCGTTCTCGTGGCAGAACTTCCAGCAGCCGTCAGCGGCATCCTCGCCTACAGAAGCCTTAGGAGTGATATGCTTAACTGCACCGTCCTCGGTGATTGCGGTAAGTTTGAAATATGTCGCATTCTCCGAACTGAAGTTACGAGCCTTGAGCGTGAGGTTGTTATGACCTGCGGCTATCGCGAACTTTGCATAGAAATATGACTGAGGGGCAGTAGTGCTGACAGGTGTTCCGCCACCATTCGTCTTCATAACGAAGCCCTCGCTTGCCTGTGGCTCATTGTCCTTCTGGACAGGCATACATGACCACCAGCCGGCGAAATGTCCGACGGTTCTGTATTTCGCGTATGCATCACGGTATTTCTCAGGTCCGTCGATGTCAGTCCATCCGTCCTGCGGAAGCCCCGTGAACTCGCTGAGTTCGGTCACAGGCATGGTTGAACGAACCATCTCCATAGTCATCTTGTAGCCGGCATCCAATCCCGGAACGGCCTCTCCCGGAAGATAGTTCCAGTCATCCGGTGCCTCTTTGGCGAATGCGAGGCGACGGAGAACGAGCTGCTTGTAGTAGTCGCCGGTCTCCCAACGATAGGTTCCGATTGCAATCACGACTTCCTTGCCGATGTACTTCGAAAGGTCGAAGGTCGGGTCAGGGTTGCTGTAGCTCTCGTTCCATGAAGTCTGCTGCTCGCCCACAAGTTCCGCCACGGGGTCTGCGGCACTGATGTCAATAACCATCACTCCCCAATGGCAAGGGGCATCCTCTGAAGAAGCATGGGTACGCATCCTGATGGCCAGTATGCAGTTGTCCTCGGTAATCTTCTTGCGTCCGGCGAGATAGGAGTCGAAGTTCTCGTGATCCGCCGGGTTCTTCCAGTCGCCGTCTTCCTCGCGGTTGCGAATCTGGATTGTGGTTCCCTCATTCTGCTCCTCATGCCAGCCGTACCAGCTTGTGAATGTGGCCATATAGTCGGTTGACCAGTCGAAGTGAGGATAGTCGTCGCCGTTCTTTCCGCCGCGGTACTCGTTGTAATGCCATACATCCACCTTTTTCAGGTCCTCTGCGGTAGCGCCCGGCAGAATCTCCTTTGCGCCCATGCGGACATCCGCGAGAGTAACCACGAAATCGCCCTCGAACTGGTCCTTGCTCACGCTGCGCACGACATCGACGCATCCCGGAGCGGTGAACACGAGGTTGTAGTCATCAATCGTAAGACCCTCAAACACATAGATGCCGTCAGCATCGGTCTGAGTCTCTTTCGCGCCGTTGAGCTTCACGGTCACTCCCGGCATTCCGGCATTGTTGTTCTTCGCGTCGATGCACTTTCCCGTAATCTTCGCGCTCGCGATGTCCATCACCATATCTACGGTCGCCTTGCCTTCCTTGAAAGAGGAGGCCGTGATGGAAGAGGAACCCTCGGCATAGCCTTCCTTGACAAAAAGTACCGTCTGCTTTGCCATCGGAACATTTTCGATGGTGTAGGAACCGTCAACGGCCGTGACTGCCTTGAGTTCGGTTCCCTTTATGGAAACCTCCACATCTATTATAGGTGTGTTGAGGTTGTCGGTGACAACGCCGGCAACACTGCCCTTCTCGACTTCCGCCGGCTCATTGTTGTCCTTCTTGCAGGAGTCAGCCATTATTGCCCCCCCCAAGAGTGCGAGGGTCATGGCCGCCATGGATAAAATTTTAGTGATTTTCATTTCTAAAAGATTTAATGATTAGTGGATGCAAAGTAAGGCGGGCAAGGTTAAATAATAGGTTAATGAAAGATTAAATCAGAAAAAATTTACGCTAATCACCTCAAAAAATTATTGCCTCACACATTTAATTTCTATCTTTACACAAAGTTTTTTGGTTAAATGAAGGTTAAGACACTGTTTCTCGCCTCCGTCGCGGCCGCTCTTGTCTGCGCCGTCCCGGAAGGAATGGCTCAGGGACTCGGATTCCACGGAATGGAGGCCAGGATAGACCAGCGCACCTCCTACAATGTCTTCGGCGACCGGCCGGAGGTCTTCGACGGGGAGTTCCGCATGGAATTCGGTCTCTACACGAGACCTGCAGCCGAGTTCGGCTATTTCTTCCGCCTCAAGGACCGCAGCGACTCCCGCCGCATCTGGAACCTCTCCTACGACAGCAGGGGCGACAGCATAGTCGTGCGCCTTAACGAGGAGGGACGGCACAGCCTCATCAAGGCTTCCATTCCCCACGACCGTCTGAAGCCCCTGCACTGGCACAGGGTCGCGCTCGACTTCGACCTTCTGAAGGATTCGGTGCGGCTCGAAATCGCCGGGGAATCCTTCTCGGCACATTCAGAGGGACTTCCCGACCGCCTGCGGGCAGGCCTTGAGTTCGGCAGGAGCGACCACATCATCGACGTTCCGGCCTTCGCGATAAGGGAACTGCGCGTGAGCGGCTCCGGCAGGGAGTTCTTCTTCCCGCTCAACCAGCGCACGGGGAACAGCGTGCCGGATTCACGCCACAGGCTCAGGGGCAGCGTCCAGAATCCCGAATGGCTCATAAACGAGGCCTTGCGCTGGAAGGAAATCGGTTCGTTCAGCTACAGCGACATAGCCGGAGCCGCCTACAACAGCGTCAGGAAGGAATTTCTCTACTTCACCAAGGACGAGATGACGGTGATGGACCTTATGGGCGACCGCAGCTACAGCTTCCGCTTTCGCAGTTCCTGCCCGGTCGAGATGAAGCTCGGCAACAATTTCGTCGCTCCCGACGGAAAGCGCGTCGTCTGCTACGAGGTTTACAACGACGAGGTGCCGCAGGACAGCCCGTCCGCGGCCGAGTTCGACCTCGACTCCGGCGTGTGGAAAACGCTCGGCACGAAACGGCTCGGAATGCCGCTGCACCACCACGGATGCTTCTTCAACCCCGTCTCCGGACGCTACACCATACTCGGCGGATTCGGGAATATGCTCTACAACGGCAGTTTCTACGAGTTCGACGAGAAGTCGGGGACATGGAACGAGGTCTGGAAGGAACACGGCGGCGACGTCATATATCCCCGCTACTTCACTTCGACCGGATGCGACGACAAGTATATATACGTATATGGCGGAATGGGCAACGAATGCGGGGAACAGGTCGTCGGAAGGCGCTATTTCTACGACCTTCACCGCGTGGAGCCGCGCACGGGGAACTGCAAACTGCTCTGGAAGCTCGACTGGGACGAGGCCGACAAGGTGCCGGTGCGCAACCTCTGCACCGACGGGGACCGGTTCTACACCCTCTGCTATCCCGAATATGTCGGAAAATCGGAGCTTTACCTCTACCGCTTCTCCATCGCCGACGGAAGCCGCGAGATTCTCGGCGACAGCATCCCCATCATCTCGGACAAGATGCGCACGAACGCCAACCTGTGGCTCGACCGCGAGCTCGGCTGCTTCTTCGCCACCGTCCAGGAATTTGAGGACGACATAAAGTCCACCCTCAAGATTTACTCGCTCGCCTACCCGCCTCTCACTGCGGCGGGGGCTCCGCTCGACGGGGAAAGCGGCGGAGGACTGCCATGGTGGGCGGCTGTCCTGTGTGCGCTGGGTGCAGCCGCCGCCCTGTGCGGGGTCGCCGTATTTTTACGTGCTCGGAAAAGGCGTGCGGAGGAGTTCGGACGGAGCTACGGCGGGGCGGGCAGCAGAAAAATGTTCCGCCACGCCCAGAAGCCGGACAGCATCAGCCTCTTCGGGGACTTCACCGTCACGGACCACGAGGGAAAGGACATCACGCCCCTGTTCACGGCGCAGCAGATACTCATCCTCTGCCTGCTCATCAAGCGCGGGGACAACGGCATCTCCACCCGCCGGCTCAGCAGCATACTCTGGCCGGACAAGGAGGAGGATAAGGTCAAGAACTCCAGAGGCGTCGCCCTAAACAATCTCCGGCGCTCGCTTTCACGGCTCGAAGGAGCCTCGGTGGCCTACCGCGACGGGCGCTACTACCTCGAACTCGCTCCCCCGTGCTCATGCGACTGGTTCGAGCTCAACTCCGCGCTGAAGGAAAAGGAACTCGACAAGAACCGCATTCTCGGCATCATCTCCGGAGGAAAGTTCCTCAAGTCCATAGGCGACGAGATTTTCGACGACTTCAAAGAAAAGGCGGAGAACATCGTGCTTCCGCTGCTTCAGGAGGAGCTTGACACGCGGTTCAGGGCAAAGGACTATGAGGCCGTGTGCGAAATCGGCGAGATGATTGCGATCATCGACCCCACCGACGAGAATGCCCTGCGGACAGTAATCAGGGCCATGCGGCGGCAGAAACGCACCGAGGAGGCGCTGGTCGTGTATGCGGCGTTCTGCGCCGAGTACAAGAAGGCGAATGACGCGGACTTCGGACTTTCGTTCAAGGAAATATGATGTAAGATAGGGAGTATCATCCCGTAAATATATGAAAACAAGCAATATATGGCAAGTTATCTTCAGATTGAGAACATATCGAAATCGTATGGTCCGAAAGTGCTCTTCGAGCATATCGGATTCAACATCAACGAGGGGGACAAGATTGCGCTGATTGCGCCCAACGGCACGGGAAAGACTTCGCTTATGCGGATTCTCGCCGGGAAGGACAAGAGCGATTCGGGCGGAAAGATTCTGTTCCTCAAGGACATACGCATAGCCTTTCTGGAACAGGAATATGAGTTCGACCCGGAGAAAGGGATTTTTCAGCAGGTCATGGACGGCAGCGCGGAGTTCACCCGGCAGCTCGACGAGGAACACCTCATGGAATACGAGCGCAGGGTCAGGCGGCTGCTTACGGACTTCGGGCTGACGGATTTCGGGCAGAGGATGAAGGAACTTTCCGGCGGAGGGGTCAAGAGGGTCGCGCTCACGCAGATGCTCGCCACCGAGGCGGACTTCTTCATAATGGACGAGCCGACCAACCACCTCGACATCGACGCGATAGAGTACCTGGAGGCATATCTCAAGCGCTCCCGCTGCACTCTGCTGATGGTCACGCACGACCGCTACTTCCTCGACAGCGTCTGCAACATCGTCATGGAGATGGACCACGGCGCGGTCTATACCTACCGGGGCGACTATCAGAACTACCTCGAAAAGCGCGACGAGCGCATCTCCAACTGGAACGCGCAGACGGAAAAGGTGCACAACATCCTGCGGCGCGAGCTTGAGTGGATGCGGAGCACTCCCTGCGCCCGGAGCGGCAAGGCGAAATACAGGATTGACGCCTTCCACGAGCTGAAGGACAGGGCCGAGGAGGTCCGCTCCACAAAGTCCGTGGATATGTCGGCGGTGTCGGCCGGAATGAGCGGCAAGGGGTTCTCATCAGACGCGAAGCTTGCCAACAGGCTGGGGACCAAGGTCATAGACTGCAAGGACGTGAGCTTCTACTATGGCGCGGACTGCTATCTCGACCATTTCAGCTACAAGTTCCAGCGCCGCGACCGCATCGGCATCGTCGGGCGCAACGGCGTGGGCAAGAGCACGTTCATCGACCTCCTTACCGGCGAACTTCAGGGCTACGCCGGCACGATAGAGCGCGGCGAGTCGCTCAAAATAGGCTACTACCGTCAGGAAGGCATGAGCTTCGACGAGGAGCAGACCGTCCTTGAGACAGTGAACGACACCGGGCTTCTGAACCGCTTTCTGTTCCCGCACGATATGCTGAACAACAAGGTCTCCACGCTCAGCGGCGGCGAGCGGCGCAGGCTCTACCTCCTGACGATTCTCATGCGGCAGCCGAACCTGCTGATTCTCGACGAGCCTACCAACGACCTCGACATCATGACGCTGAACATCCTTGAGGAATATCTCTCCGAGTATCAGGGCAGCCTCATAATCGTCTCTCACGACCGCCATTTCCTCGACCGCCTCGTGGAGCATCTGCTGGTTTTCTGCGGCGACGGCGTCGTGAAGGACTTCATCGGCAACTTCAGCTCCTACCGTGCCTACATAAAGGACTATGAGGCCGCGCAGAAGGCGAAGCAGCGTGAGACCGAGCGGCGGGAGAAGGAGCGGACGAACACGGCGGGAGCATCAGGAAGCGATCCGGCGCAGGGAAAGGCAGCGGTCGGCAGCGGGGCTCCAGGCGGACAGACCGCCCCGGCGAAGAAGAAGCTCACGTGGAAGGAGCAGCGCGAGATGGAGGCCCTGGAGGCGGAACTTCAGGCGCTTTCGGACGAGAAGGCTGCTCTGGAGGCCAGGCTGTCGGCTCCGGATATGCCCTACGGGGAGATTCAAGCGGCCTCCGAGCGCATCGGGGAAATTCTGAAGAGGACCGACGATGTCGAGATGCGGTTGTTGGAATTATACGAACGGAGCGAATAACCTTGCATCCCATCTTTTTCTTCATCCCCTTTATTTCAGAGTAATACACTCTTTCGCCCCCTAAAAAATCTATACCCGAAAATCAAAGACATATCTGAAGCGGTTCATTTTTTTGTTTCTTAGTTTCGACAACTCGTAAAGTGTTGGAAAAATGGGATTTAAGTTATAAATTTGTCGTTCGGAGTCAAGGGATGTGTGAAATTGCAGTTCGCTCATTCCTTGTTTTTCACAATAACACAAAACAAGACATAAGATGAAATATAATCTTTTGCGTCAGAATATGCTCAGCCTCTTGAGCAGGATTCTGCTCATCATTGCGGTCGCCCCGTTCGGCGGAGCCACGTTCATTTCCTGCGACAAGATGCCGGGAAATGACGGCACGGAGGAGTATCTTGAGGACGACTATGTTCCCGTCACGGAGCTGCTCGATGACTGGAGCGGCGACTATGTCGTGGCACACGTCATCGACACAAAGTCTGTCGAGCCCTTCGCCGCCCTCGACGGTTCAGACGGCAAAGCCGGCAAGGCGCTGAAAATCCGCACGGGCGGTGTTCTCTGGGGCAGTTCAGCCGACGAGGTCAAGACCGTGCTGAAAAAGGCCGATGAATATTCCTACATCATGCACGTCGCGGGAGTCGGCTACATAGGCTACGACGGCAAGGGCGGGTTCGTCCGCTCCTACACGGAGAGCACCGACGACGCCTACCTCTGGGATGTCCTCCTCTCCGAAGGCGGCACGGGCTATGTGCAGATCAGCCCCAAGAGCGCCGATGAGACGACCGCCATTGTCTGGGACGCGTCAAAGGAAGCCTTCACCGTCAGCGCCGGCGGCACCCCTGCGGTTCTTTTCCGCCGCTTCGAGGCCACCGGAATCAAGAACAACCCGAATCCAAATCCAGATCCGAATCCCAACCCAGACCCGAATCCTGACCCGAATCCAAATCCGAATCCGAAACCGACAAATGCAAAATACGGCTGGTTTGAGCTGCCTGTGACGAACTACGAGGAATCCGGCAAGTATCTGATTAGCAAGGACGACAACACGCTCTACTATGCCCATCACCTGTGCGCCGGCGGAGAAAAGGGTCCGAACGGCAAGACTGCGAGGAACTATACGGTGTGCTACAGTGCAGAAGAACATTGTCCGGTATGGGTGGCAGCCCCGAGACATCGTATGTACACCGGATCCTCAGGAAGAAGCGGATACGGAACTGACCCCGATATCCCTTATGACATTCAATACAAATCGAAGGCAACCGGAGGAGGCTGCAACAAAGGCCATATGCTGGGAAGCTCAGAAAGGACCTGTTCATCCGCGACCAACAAACAGGTCTTTTACTACACGAACATCGCCCCGCAATATTCCAGCACATTCAACACCGGCGGAGGATCATGGAACAATCTTGAAGACCATATTGATGGCCTCGTATGCTCAGACACGCTCTATGAAGTCGTCGGCTGCTATTTCAAGCAATTCAAGGACAAATATGGCAACATAGGCAATCCGAAGAAAATTTCCTTCGGAGGACGCAGTGACGTGACACGCCCGTCAATGTTCTACTATGTCCTGCTTCGCACGAAAAAAGGAAACACAGGAAAGGCTGTCACGCAGTGCTCATCGTCAGAGCTTCAGTGCGTCGCCTTCGTCATGTGCCATGAAATGGAAAAAGGCCACAAGCCGCAGGCAAACGACATGATGTCCGTCTCCGACCTCGAAAAACTGACGGGCTTCAGCTACTTCCCGAACGTCCCGAACGCCCCGAAAGACACCTACAACGCCTCTGACTGGCTGTAAGTTCGGGCGAATACCCTCCTGTCATTTCGAGCGGCAGTCCTCCTGTCATTTCGAGCGACAGTCCTCCTGTCATTTCGAGCGACAGTCCTCCTGTCATTTCGAGCGAAGCCGAGAAATCTTTGTGCGACATTACAGCGCTACAGATTTCTCGGCTTCATTTCATTCCGCTCGAAATGACAGCAGGTGTATCAGCAATCAGTCAACGGCGGCCTCACTCCGTCGGTTCAGAAACCACCACGCGCTCGATGCGGCGCGGGACGGAGGTGAGAATCTCGTATGGAATGGTGCCGAGAATGTCCGCGAGTTCTGATATTGTCGGCTCCTTTCCGAATATGGTCACGGTGTCGCCCACCTGCGCCGGCACGCCTGTGACGTCGAGCATGCACATATCCATGCAGATGTTCCCGATTGTCGGCACGCGCTTCCCGTTAAGGAGGAAGGAGCAGTGGCCGCAGCCAAGGTGGCGGTCAATCCCGTCGGCATAGCCCACAGGGATGGTCGCTATGACAGTCCCCTCAGGAGCAATCTGCCCGTGACGCCCGTAGCCTATGGTTCCGTCCTCCGGCTTGAGATGCTTGATTTGCAGAATCTTGCACTTGAACGACGCGACCGGGGCAAGTTTCATTCCCGGCAGTGCGCTGATGCCGTAAATCCCGATGCCGAGCCGCACCATGTCGTACTGATACTCCGGGAACCTCTCGATTCCCGCTGAGTTCAGAATGTGCCACATCGGCCTGTATCCCAGGGAATCCGTCAGTGCCGTAGCGTTGCGTCCGAACATCTCAATCTGCCCGAGAGTGAAACTGTCGCTGGACGAATCCTCCGCAGCCGCAAGGTGCGAGAATATGGACTTCACCTTCACGCGGTCGGTCGAGGAGAGATATCCCTCAAGTTCCCCAAGCTCGGAAGTCATGAATCCGAGACGGTGCATTCCCGTATCCAACTTAATGTGTATCGGATAGTTGTGGACATCGCGCTCTTCAAGTATGCCGCACAGTGCCTTCAGCGAGCAGAGGTTGGGAATGCTCGGTTCAAGATTGTTGTCGATAATCTCGTTGAAGAAGTCCGTTCCGGCAGTGAGCACCAGAATCGGCTTGTGAATCCCCGCCGCGCGGAGTTCCATTCCCTCGACAGGATAGGCCACCGCAAGGTAGTCCGCCCCCGCCCTTTCCATCAGACGGGAGAACTCCACCGCCCCGTGTCCATAGGCGTTCGCCTTCACGAGCACGAGCAGTTTGGTCGTGGGCTTGAGCAAGCCCCTGAAATACTTATAGTTAGCCTCGCAGTCCGGCAGGCTCAGCTCCAGCCGCGAGAAATCATCCTCTCCGAACATATTTTATCCCCTCCTTTCCTTTCTTTCAGATAAATACCTTGGCATCCGCCAAGAAACCTTCAAAACATCTTTCAAATTCCATTCAGTTCCGCTTCAATCCGCCCAATCCGGCAGTTTCATGCGAAACAGGCTGCAAAAGTACCATTTTTTAATGAATTTTCGCACAGAAAGATAAGATTTGCACGGCATTTGCCATAGATGGAAAAGTTTTGGCTATTGGAAATGAGAGTATCCATTGCCGCAAATGAATGACAAAAAATGGAAAGAAACTATCTTTTCCTTGCAGAAGGATATGAAATTGCGGAGGCGATGTGCCCCGTGGATATGATGACGCGCGGCGGTCTGGAAGTCAAGACCGTCTCAATCACCGAAAACAAGATTGTGAAAAGCTCACACGGGATAGGAATTGCCGCAGACCTGGGCTGGAGCGAGTTTCTGGAAGAACTTGGCTCACAGGAGATTGACGGACAGGGCGTGCTTGCCTTTCCGGGCGGGATGCCGGGTTCGACAAATCTTGAGGAGAAGACGGAACTGCTGGAAATCGCACAGAGGCATTTCGACAGGGGCGGAATCACCGCAGCCATCTGCGCGGCTCCGAGCGTGGTTCTCGGCAGGCTTCGCGGCATCGGCGGCCGGAAGATGTGCTGCTACGCCGGCTTCGAGAAGGCTCTTGAGGATGCCGGAGCGCTTGTCAGCACTGAGGCTGGCGTGGTTATTGATAGAAACCTAATCACCTCGCGGGGAGCCGGACACGCAATCGCGTTCGGACTTGCGATTGTGTCCGCAGCGGCAGGCCAGGCCAAGGCGGACCGCGTCGCGAAAGCCATCATGCTGTAAGACCCCAGCACTCAGAACATACGGCAAAGCCTGTCATTCAAGCAAACGGCAGCGCCTGTCATTCAAGCAAACGGCAAAGCCTGTCATTCGAGCAAGCGGCAGCGCCTGTCATTCAAGCAAACGGCAGCGCCTGTCATTTCGAACGAAGTGAGAAATCTTTGTGCAAACAAAAAACACAGAATATGAACATTTGGATAATAGTAATCGCTGTGATGCTGATAAGTTTCGCCATCCAGCAGGTTTTGGAAAGCAAGTTCAGCAAGTACTCCCAGATTCCCAATCCGGCGGGTCTGACCGGAGCCCAGGTAGCCCGGAAGATGCTTGACTGGTACGGAATAACCAACGTGCAGGTACGCCGCACCAACGGCATGCTCACCGACCATTTCGACCCGAGGACAAAGACCGTGAACCTCAGCGAGGGAGTCTATTCCAGCACCTCGATAGCAGCGGCGGCAGTCGCAGCCCATGAGTGCGGCCATGTCGTCCAGTATGCGCAGGGCTACGCGCCAGTCAAGCTGCGCAGCGCCCTCGTTCCGGTGGTGAACTTCAGCAACATGACCGTGCAGTGGGTTCTCCTTCTCGGAGTGCTGCTCGTAAACTACGTCCAGGCAATACTCTGGGCAGGCATCGCCCTGTTCGCCATGACGACGCTCTTCAGCCTCGTCACCCTGCCTTGCGAAATAAACGCCAGCGCAAGGGCAGTCAGCTGGCTCAGCAGCTCCGGCATCGCCGACGAGCGCACCCGTCCGATGGCAGTGGATGCCCTCAAATGGGCAGCCTACACATACGTCATCGCGGCCATCGGCTCCATCGCCACGCTGCTCTACTATATAGGTATAGCCACGCGGAGAAGGTAATCCCCCTCCGGCGCAGTCCGGCGGCAGAAGATTGGCGGAAAATCCAGAAAGAAACAGAAGGCTTTGAAAAAAGGGGGTCCGGCTATTCAAGCCGGGCCCCCTTTTCATCATAGAATTCATTTTGCAGGACGGTGAAGTCCGTGGATGTCTCCATCTTCAGCCTGCACCGGTACTTCTTCTTCCACCTGTCAAGGATGCTCCCCTTGAAAAGTCCTTCCGACTTTGCCAGATAGGCACCCAGAATCGGGCCTACCCTCAGCGTCAGATCCGTGATATGCCTGTCGTTCACATAGCACGAGAGCTTCCTTTCAATGTCCTCGTCTATCACAATGCTCGAAGAAATCTTTCCGGTGCCGTGGCAGACCGGACAAACCTCCAGAGTGTTAAGCTCGATTGCCGGGCGCACTCTCTGGCGGGTAATCTGCATCAGGCCGAACTTAGTGAGCGGCAGCACGTTATGCTTCGCCCTGTCCCCCTCCATCAGCTGCTGCATATACTTGAAGAGCTGGTTGCGGTGCTCGCCCGTCTCCATGTCTATGAAGTCGACGATGACGATTCCGCCCATGTCCCGCAGCCTCAGCTGGCGGGCAATCTCCTCCGCTGCATAGCAGTTCACGTCGAAGGTGTTCTGTTCCTGTTCCTTGTTCTTGGCTCTCGTTCCGCTGTTCACGTCAACCACATGAAGCGCCTCCGTGTGCTCGATGACGAGATAGGCACCCTGCCTCAGCGGCACGACCTTCCCGAAGGAACTCTTGATCTGACGTGTGACCTCATAATGGTCGAAGATAGGTTCCTTGCCCTCATAGAGCTTCACGATCTTCTCCTGTTCAGGAGAGATGAGCGAGATGTACTTGCGGGTCTCCTCGTAAATCTTCTCGTCGTTGATGTAGATGTTGCTGAACGAGTCATTCAGGAGATCCCTGAGGATTGTGGTTGTCTTGCTGTACTCGGTGAAGAGCAGCTGCACCTTCTTGGACGAGGCAATCTTTTTCCATGAGCTCTCCCATTTCTCGATGAGAGACATCACCTCCGCGTCAAGCACCGCAGCGTTCCTCCCCTCCGCAGCCGTGCGTATGATCGCACCGTAATTGCGCGGGAGGATGCTCTTTACAAGCGTCTCAAGCCGTTTCTTCTCTTCTTTCGAAGCAATTTTCTGTGACACACTGACCTTCTCCGCGAAAGGAAGAAGCACAATGTTGCGTCCTGCCAATGAAATTTCAGCTGTCAGTCTGGAGCCCTTTGTGGAGATCGGTTCCTTGACAATCTGGCAGACTATCATCTGTCCCTGAGTGAGCACGTTCTCGATGCGCCCCTCCTTCGGCAGCGGCTGACCTATCTTTATGTGGGAATATATCCCCTTGAGGTCAGAGTTAGGATTTGCCCGCTTCACGAATTCGTCGAACGCATTGAAATACAGCCCGAGGTCGAGGTAATGGACGAAAGCCTCCTTCTCGTCTCCGATATCCACGAACGCGGCGTTCAGCGCAGGCAGGATCTTCTTCACCTTTCCGAGATAGACGTCTCCCACCGCAAAGCTGTGCCCGAGGACAGACTCCCTGTTGAACTCAATCAGCCGATGATTCTCCATCAGCGCGATGGAGACCTCGGACGAACTGACTTCAACAACAAGATCTTTTACGGATTCTTTTCCGGCTTCCATTAAAATTTTATTGACAATTACTCAAAAAAGGCCGGCCGCCCGGGCCAGCCTTCACTTATAAGACTGCTTAAACGGCAGCGCCGACAGGCTACTTCTTCTTGTGCCTGTTCTTGCGCAATCTCTTCTTGCGCTTGTGCGTCGCCATCTTATGCCTCTTATGCTTTTTTCCGTTTGGCATGATGTAATTGGTTTAAGATATTAGTTATTTCTTAATCTGCTTCACGAATGACTTAGACGGCTTGAATGCCGGAATGTCATGTGCAGGGATTGTAATTGTAATCTCCTTAGTGATGTTGCGCGCTGTCTTTTCAGCCCTGTGCTTGATGATGAAGCTGCCGAATCCGCGGAGATAAACCGGCTGTCCCTTTGTAAGTGACTCCTTGACTACCTCCATGAAGCCGTCAACTACTGCGGCTACCTGTTCCTTCTGAACGCCGGTTGACTGTGCAACCTCGTTTACGATTTCTGCCTTTGTCATAATACTTGTGTATAAAATGTTTATTAGAAATTCTAACTTCGGTAAAAACCTCGCAAAATTAGACTTATTTTTCTAATATTCAAAAAAAAACATCAAATTCGACGGACAAACTAACGAAAAGGGGCATTCTGGCATATCGGGGATATGGCATAATGATTGACGACTATATAACGCTCGCACAGGAATCTCTTCATGCTGACATTTTGTCAGTATGGGGATATTGTGCGGATTTTGAAAATATCAGGAAATAGACATATACAGAAAGGGATAGAAAATGAAAAATTTGTTCAAAGATGATTTTTTGTCACCGTCGGGAGCGGAAGTCAGCGTGATTCCGGTCGCGTCGCCGGACGGTCCGATGCAGGGGGTCAAGGACGAGGAACTGCCTGATTCACTGCCGGTTCTGGCGCTGAGAAACGCAGTCCTGTTCCCGGGTACCGTATATCCGATTATCATCGGGAGGGAGAAGTCCCTGAAGCTCATTCAGGAGGCCGAGAAGAAAAACATGTTCATCGGGGCCGTGCCGCAGAAGGATTTCAGCGTCGAGGAGCCTAAGGCAGAGGATCTGTTCGAGTTCGGAACCGTCGCGAAAATCATTCGGACGCTGGAGATGCCGGACGGGACTCTGACGGCCATACTCCAGGGATTCAGGAGGTTCAGGATTGAGGAGATATATGAATATGAGCCTTATATGCTCGGACGTGTCACCTACCTCAGCGACGAGAAGCCGGAAGGGAACGAAAGCATCCTGAAGATAACCGCCGACCTGATAAAGGAGAAGGCCGTCTATATTTCCAAGAACGCCTCGTTCATGCCGAAGGAGGCCGTGAACGCGCTCAAGTCCATCGACAACTTCGAATTCCTCGTGAATTTCGTGGCGGCGACGATTGACTTCGACGACTACGCCGGAAAGGCCGGGCTGCTCAGCATATCCTCCGTCCAGAAAAGGGGCGAGAGGCTTCTGGAACTGCTTGTGAACCAGTCTGAAATAGTCAAGCTGAAGAACGAGATTAACCAGAAGGTCAAGGGCGACATGGACCAGCAGCAGAGGGAGTACTACCTCAACAGCCAGCTGCGCACCATTCAGGAAGAGCTCGGAATGGACGAGATGGAGGAGCTCGACAAGCTCCGCGACAAGGCGGCTAAGAAGAAGTGGTCCAAGGAGACTCAGGAGATTTTCGAGAAGGAGATGGTGAAGCTCGAACGCCAGAACCCGAACTCCCCGGAGTACAGCACGCAGCTGAACTTCCTCCAGTTCATGGTGGATCTTCCGTGGAACGAGTTTTCCGAGGACAATCTCGACCTGCGGCACGCCAAGGAAGTGCTCGACAGGGATCACTACGGGCTGGACACCGTGAAGGACAGGATCATAGAGTACCTTGCGGTGCTCAAGCTCAAGGGCAACATGAAGTCGCCGATTCTCTGTCTCTACGGTCCTCCGGGAGTGGGCAAGACCAGTCTCGGCAAGTCGGTCGCGGCGGCTCTGGGAAGGAAGTACATCAGGATTTCCCTCGGCGGAATGCATGACGAGTCGGAGATTCGCGGACACAGGAAGACTTACATCGGAGCCCTTCCGGGGCGAATCCTGAACGGAATCATGAGAGCCGGGACGTCGAACCCGGTGATTGTCCTCGACGAGATTGACAAGATTGGCAACGACTTTCACGGCGACCCGTCGTCAGCCCTCCTTGAGGCGCTTGACCCGGAGCAGAACACGACCTTCCACGACAACTACCTCGACATGGACTATGACCTGTCGAAGGTGCTGTTCATCACGACGGCGAACACGACATCGACCATCCAGCCGGCCCTGCGAGACCGCATGGAGATGATTCCGGTGAGCGGCTACCTCGCCGAGGAAAAGATGGAGATTGCTCGGCACTATCTTATTCCGAAGCAGCTTGAGGAGCACGGGCTCAAGAAGGACCAGCTGAAAATCGGCAAGCCTGCCCTGACTGCAATCATCGAGGAATACACCCGGGAGTCCGGCGTGCGCAGCCTTGAGAAGCAGATTGCGAAGATTGCCCGCGTGACGGCGAAGAAGATTGCCCTCGAGGAGGAGAGGCCGGAGACCATCAGGCCGGGCGACCTGAAGGAATATCTCGGGCTGCCGACGGCGTTCCACGACAAGCAGCGCGGAAACGAGGCGCCGGGCGTGGTCACGGGACTTGCATGGACGGAGATGGGCGGGGAGATTCTGTTCATTGAAAGTTCGATAAGCAAGGGCAAGGGCGTGCTGACGATGACGGGAAACCTCGGTGACGTGATGAAGGAGTCAGCCACGATTGCCTACCAGTACATCAAGGCTCATCCCGAGCTTACGGGGCTGACCTACGAGCAGTTCTCCGAGAAGGACGTACATGTCCATGTGCCGGAGGGAGCGGTTCCTAAGGACGGCCCGTCCGCCGGCATCACGATGGTCACCTCCATGGTCTCCGCGTTCCGAGGCCGGCAGATTCGCAGCGGCTACGCGATGACGGGCGAGATGACGCTGCGCGGCAGGGTTCTTCCGGTCGGCGGCATAAAGGAGAAGATTCTCGCGGCGAAGAGGTCCGGAATACACACGATTGTGATTTCGGAGGACAACCGCAAGGATGTGGAGGACATCAAGCCGATTTACATCAAGGGGCTGGAGTTCATCTATGTCAAGAACATCACCGATGTATTAAACGCCGTGTTTGACGAAAAATAAAGGCGATCTGCCGCGTTGCACGTCTTGATGAAATCCTCACAACCATCAGGTTGCTGCGGTATTCATCCGCACCGTGCGCCTTGCATCTCATCCTTTATTTTTCATCAAACAACCAGGATTGTCAAAGTGAGTTCAAGTCTTTGAGTTTTGAAGGTTTCTAAATTTACTTAATATGGACGTAAAGATTGAAGAATCTTGGAAGGAGGCGCTGGCGGCGGAGTTCGAGAAGCCGTATTTCGCCGGGCTCGTGAAGTATCTTCATGGCGAG
This sequence comes from uncultured Bacteroidales bacterium, assembly GCA_934725015.1. Lineage (GTDB taxonomy): Bacteria > Bacteroidota > Bacteroidia > Bacteroidales > UBA932 > Cryptobacteroides. Next base: position 30,121 of record CAKVAS010000018.1, on the reverse strand, counting down.
AAGGCTGCCGGGGCGACGGTCTTTCCTCCCGGGAAGGACATCTTCAGGGCATTCGAACTGACTCCGCTTGACCGGGTGAAGGTCGTGATACTGGGACAGGATCCGTACCACGGCTACGGGCAGGCCATGGGCCTGTCCTTTTCTGTGCCGGACGGCGTGGCGGCTCCCCCGTCGCTCAAGAACATCTTCAAGGAAATCAGCGACGACCTCGGGGTGCAGATGTCCGGGTGGCCTAACCTTGAGGGATGGGCGAGGCAGGGCGTGCTGCTTCTGAACGCGATTCTCACGGTTCGGGCAGGCGTCCCCGCATCCCACAGCAAGATTGGCTGGGAGACATTCACGGACGCTGTAATCCGCTGCATATCCGACCGTTGCGACGGCGTGGTGTTCATGCTCTGGGGCAGCTTTGCACGAAGCAAGCGGGAACTGATTGACGGGAACAAGCACCTCGTGCTCGAAGCTGCTCACCCCTCCCCTCTTGCACGCGGGGCGTTCTTCGGATGCCGGCATTTCTCAAAGGCAAACGAATGGCTCGCAGCGCACGGCAGGGAGCCGATTGACTGGAGGCTGTGACTGACGACGCATTCCCTTCTTACAACATAATATTCCAAGACAAGACATGGATATGGACATGAAACAGCATACGCCCCGCAAGGCATTGTTCCCCGGTTCGTTCGACCCGTTCACGGCAGGGCATCTCAACATTCTGAAGAGGGCTCTCTCGATGTTCGACGAAGTTGTGGTGGCGGTTGGAATCAACAGCGACAAGCGAGGGTTCTACGACAACGACAAGAGGCTTGAAATCATCCGCGAGGCCACAGCCGGGCTTGAAGGGGTGACGGCGCTTGCCTACGACTGCCTCACCGTCGATTTATGCCACAGGCTCGGCATCCGCCACATCGTGCGCGGCGTCAGGAACATGATTGACTTCGAGACCGAGCGCTCCATCGCCGACGCGAACCGCCGCATAGCCCCGGACATCGAGACTATCATCATCCCTACGGCGCAGGAGTATGCCCACATCTCCTCCACCGCCGTCCGCGACATCATAAAGCACGGCGGCGACTGGTCCGCCTTCATCCCCGAAGGCATAAAGCTCTGAGCGTCATGCCCACGTTGTTATTCCCGGCCAAACCTTCAATAATCAACCTGTCATGCCGAATGGCGTGAAATATCTTTCAATAAACGACCTGTCATGCCGAATGGAGTGAAACATCTTTCAACAAACAACCTGTCATGACGAATGGAGTGAAACGTCTTTCAACAAACAACCTGTCATGTCGAACGGAGTGAGACATCTTTGCGCAGTGACAATCAGCTGCCTGACATTCTGCGTCGCAACAGTGGCGCAGACCCGCGACGAGGTTCTCAAAGAGTACCTGGCCACGCTCGACGGGTATGACATCCAGACAAAAATCGAGGAATGTGACTTCATTCTCGGAAGCTGCGACTCCTCCTCCCTGCCAGAGACGGCGCAGAAGGTCTTCAGGCACTTCCGCGACTCGAAACTGATGGGGGACGAAAATGTTGCAGTCCATGTAGCCGACAAATGGATTCTCGGCGATGCCGGTCAGGCGCCGGAGAGTTCCGCCGCCGGCGTCGGACAAGCCGACAGAAACCATAGTGTTAACGGATTGCCGGACAGCACGCTCTCCGCAATCCGCAGCTACGCCGACTTCAACCGAGCGTCCCTCCTCGGCTCGAAAGCCCCGCTGCTCCCGGAAGCCGGACTCGAAGGCTTCAGCGCCGAGAAGCCGACCGTTCTCTGGCTCTATGACACGGACTGCGCGAAATGCAGGATAGAGAGCATAAGGCTCGAAGACTTCTTCCGCCGCCGAAACGACTGCGCACTCGTGACTTTCTACATCGGGAATGACACCGTCAAATGGAAGGAATTTCTCCAGAGCCATTTCACCGGCATTCCGGACGCGCGCCACCTCAGCGACCCTTTGGAGGCCACGGACTTCCGCCGCAAATACTCCGTCACCGCGACCCCGAGGATGTTCCTCATCGACACCAATGGCACAATCATAGGCCGGATGCTTGACACGGAGTCTCTGGAGCTGCTGCTTGAAGAGCGGACAAGGCGCGAAAAGACCGCCGTCACCGACCTGTTCTACCAGCTGATTCCGCTCCGTGGAGAAGACGCGAAGAACGCCCTCGAATATCTCATCGACACCCGCATCCTCTGCGAGAATTCCCCGTTCAGCACAGCCGAGGATTCACTCATGGTAGTGAATTTCGCCGCCATCCAGAAGGAACTCCTCTCAAAGGCCCGCCCCGGCACAAAGATAGTCCCGCTGAAAGTCCGTGCCTCCCTCAACGGCCGCAGGCCAAGAAACTACCGCCTCGACCGCCTCAGCCATGCCCCCGGAAGGCTTCACCCGAAACACCCGTCCTCAACGCGCAGGGAGGCAAGGGAAATCAACGGCAGGACAGTCATAGTCTTCCACACAACCGGCTGCCACCAGTGCGAAGCCGAGCTTCAGGCCGCCAAGTCCCTGAACATCAACACACTCTCCATCAACATCGACGACATCCGGTCCAGCTCTCCAGAGACATTCTCCCGCCTCCTCGACAGCTTCGACCTCACCACACTCCCCCTCCTGCTCGAAACCGACACCCAAGGCACCATCCTCCGGCGGTATTTTTCACTCAAAAATGAAAATTAAAAACATTTTGCTACATATATGGAAACATTTATTATATTTGCTCCAAATTAGCGTGAAATGGAGGTAACTGAGAAATTTAAAATTATATATTCGGAGGATGTCGTGGCTTTCTTATCCCAATTAAATAAAAAAGCCAGCGCAAAGATTATGTACAACATAAACAAGTGCAAATATGTTCTTGATAAAAACCTGTTCAAGAAATTGGAGAGTTCTGAAATATGGGAATTTCGTACCCTATACAATGGAACACATTACAGGATATTTGCATTTTGGGATACTGAAATGGAATGTCTCGTAGTCACGACGCACGCGATAATTAAGAAAACGCAAAAGACTCCGACTAAAGAAATTGAAAAGGCAGAAGCAATAAGGATAGAATATTTCAAACAAAAAAGGCAGGCACAAAATGGAAAAGACTAAGTTTTACACAGAAGATGAAGCCCTCGACAGGGTCATCGGCATCAAGGGGACTTCAGACCGGGATGCTTACGAAGAGGAAATGAACTCATTTCTTATGGGAGAAGCAATACGGCGGGCACGACAGTCCAAAAATCTGACTCAAGAACAGTTAGGCGAACTGATAGGAGTGAAGCGGGCACAAGTCTCAAGGATTGAAAACGGGCACAATCTCACATTCGTCACCATCGCAAAAGTATTTAAGGCTATGGATATTTCAGCGGCATTCGACATGGGCAGATACGGGCGCGTGGCGCTTTGGTAATCTAAAAAAGCGGCAGCACAAATTGCTGCCGCTTTAGAACATTCCAAAAGGATAATCTTAAGAAAGAGGGGATGAAGAAAAAGACGGAGTAATCCGCTTTTTCTTCGCCCCGACTAGAATTTGTAGCGGACTCCGAGGCAAATGGCGCCGGCGTAGAGACCTCCGGCATAGAATCCGGCTGAAGTGTCGTGCGACGAGGTGTCATATCCGCCGCCCTTGACAGAAGAGTTCGTCCAGGAAATTGACGGGCCGAAAAGCGGCCGCCAGTCAAACGAGAGCTGAAGCGGGAACCAGAAGTTGTATTCCACTCCGATTCGTCCGGCGACGCCGAAGTTGAAGCAGTTGGAACTTACCCGGGAGGTCACTCCTCCAATCGTCGCCTTGTCAACATTCGGCCAGCCGAATCCGAGTCCGGCGCCGACTCCGGCATACCAGTTCCATTCACCCCTCTCAGTCCATGAGGTGATAGGGAAAATCCAGTCGTAGGTCGCGGCTGCGGCTATTCCGCCGACAAAGCCCGGAAATGAAAGCTCCGTCTGAATCATGTTGGACGAGCCTACAGAGTGCTGATAGGAGAACTCGATGCCGTAGCCGATACGGCCTCCGAGCGCACGTGGCTGCGCGATTGCAGCGGCTGCGGCGAGAACTGTCAGTGCCGCAGTGAGAAGAAACTTTTTCATGATAGCAACTAATTTTGTATGTACAAATCCTTTTTCAAAACGATGCCGCCGCATTTTTCGATGACATCCGGTGCAAATGTAGCGCAATTTTTTCATAATGCGATAATTTTTGGCTAAATTTGGCGTTCACTACGCTAAAACGCAGAAAGGCATGGCAAAAAAGGCTAAAAAAAGCGGAAGTTCCGGCAAGGGGAAGGCACGGAAGGAGGACATTCAGTCGTCGCTCCGTCCGGCAGCGCCGGCAAGGAGGCATCGGCAGGTCATCTACCTGAACGACTCCGAACTCGCCGCCATACGCCTCTACAGCGCGAAGTTCAAGGTCCGCTCCCGCTCCGCCCTCATCCGCGAATCCGTCATGCTCCGCGTCCTCAGCGTCCTCGACGAGAACCAACCGACCCTCTTTTAAAATCCCCCTCCCGTCCCCCTTTTGTGGGGGAAGTTGTGCTCCGTGCGCACCATCGCACTGGCCTACGCTTCGCTGTTCTCCGCACGGCGCTTATGCGCCTTGTTGTACCCACGATTAATGATGCCTTTGACAAGGGCGGCGGCGAGGAGAAGGAGGAAGGTGAAGGTGCAGAGGCGGCCGGTGATGTCGCCGTGGGTGACGAAGAAGGTGAGGTCGTCGCTCAGGGGAAGCCGGAAATGGAGGGTTGCCGGCTGCCACCACGGTCCCTGCTCAATGATGCGCCCCCTGCTGTCGATAAGGCCGGAAATGCCGGTGTTGCCGCAGCGGGCGATGGCGCGGCGGGTCTCTATGGCGCGGAGAGACGCATAGCTCAGATGCTGACGGTAGCCCGGAGTGTCGCCCCACCAAGCGTCGTTGGTTATGACCGTAAGGGCGCGCGCACCCTTGAGCACATACCCCCGGCAATAATCCCCATAGACGGATTCGTAGCAGACCGCGCACCCGAGAGGCACGTCATGAACGATTCCGCTCCGGTCGGCCGCACGGAAATGCAGAAGCGAAATCTCGTCCTGTCCTATGCAGCGCCCCATCACGCCGCCGAGCGCCCGGTCAATCGGGTCGAAGACAACAGGATAGGGAAGCTTCTCCACCGCGACTACCAGCTTGGTCTTGTGAAAAATCTCGTCGCGGCCGCTGCCGTCAATCATCAGGGCGGAATTATGCGACTCGTACCAGAGACCGTCGGTAATCTTTCTGGAGGTCAGTGACGGGCGCACGGCGGACTCGATGCGTGTGTAGGTCGATGCTCCGAGAAGCATATTCACCCCGGGATAGTCGCCCAGCAGGGACTTGAAGCGGCCAAGCGTCGGGCTCGCTCCGAGAAAGTTCGTCGTCACATCAGAGGTGAAGGTCTCGGGGGCGAGCACGAGAAGCCCCGGCTCGGAAGCGTTCCCGCCCCAAGTCGAATCCCGCTCAAGAGAGCGTCTGTAATCAATCAGCTCCGGTTTTATCAGTTCCTCCAGCAGGGCATTCTGCTGGCTCTGCGTCATAGCCTCGAACTTGTGGTAGGGGTCGATATTCGGCTGCGCGACCAGCACGTCGATGGTTTCGGACGGCTCGCAGGCAGGAGAGAACCACTTGCAGAGCGACCATGTCACGGGACCGAGGAAAGCAATGACCAGACTGAGCGAATAGACGACACGGGCCTTAGGGGAAAAGCCCCGCCAACTTCCGTCAGCCAGCCTGCGGCCGAACCACTCTCCGTCGGAAAGCCGGACCAGAAGTCCGAAGACTCCGAGGTTGCAGGTCCAGACCCAGAGCGAGCCGCCGAGAGTTCCGGTGACGTCGTACCATTGAACCAGAGCCGGCGTCCTCGCGAAGGCGTTGCCGAGAACGAGCCAGGGCCAGGATATGTCCCAGCCGAAATATGCCTTTTCCCATGCTATCCACGCGACCGCAAGGAAAATGTAGGGCAGCACGCCTCGGAAGGCCCGGCGCGAACCTCGGAACAGCAGGAAAACGACCAGCATCTGAAGCGCGTTCAGCAGCACCGCGGCGATTCCTCCGCCCACGGTCGCATTGCACACCCAGAAAGTCGTGAAGGCGTTCCAGAGCACAAATGCGGCATAGAGATAAAGCCAGGCATGACGGCGTCCCGTCAGCGTCAGCAGCCTCTCCGCACAGAGAAGCGGCACGAACCCCACAAGCGCCATCCAGCTGCAATGCGGCAGCAGAAAAGGCATGGACATCATCACGGAGAACAGAAAAATCAGTCCACATATCATCAGCGTTTCACGCGAAATCTTCAGTTTCATATACCCGGCAAATTTAGGCTCACTCCGCTCGGGACAGAATGTCCGCCGCACATGGTGAGACGACGCAAAGTTATAAATAAAATTGCTATCTTTGCATGATTATGCGATGCCGTGGCAGGACAAAAAGTGTTTTCGGGAAGGTGGTGTCTGCATAACTCCGGCAATGCAAATATAAGTAGGGAAAATATGCAACTGGATCTTCAGCTGTTGAATATAATAAAGGGATTCTGCATCGGACTGTGCTCGTCGGCTCCAATCGGGCCGATTGCCGTCTATGTCATCCAGCAGAGCCTCAGCAAGGGGCACAAGGCCGGGTTCATCACCGGTCTCGGAGCGACGATTGTCGATACCGTCTTTGCCTGCATTTCCATCTTCGCCCTCGCATACGCGCAGGAGTTCATGGACAGGCACAGCGAGCTGCTGCTCGTGGCGGGCGGAATCACCGTGGCAATCATAGGAGTCATAATGATTTTCACGAACCCTATCGAGCGGGAGGCGCGGCTGAGCAAGGGGAACGAGCGAATCACCAAGCTCACGAGCAAGAACAACCGCGTGACTGTCAATGACTTCATCAAGGCGCTGCTGATGGGGCTCGCGAATCCGGGAGGGATACTCGTACTCTTCGCGCTGTTCACGGTTTTCGGCATCGACACCACGAACAGTCAGGACTGGACCGCGGCCCCGATTATCCTCGCCGTTTCGGGAGGAACCATTTTCTACTGGTTTTTCTTCAGTTGGCTTGTAAGCCATTTCAGGAAATACGTGAAGATGCGCACTCTGATTTGGATAACCCGCATCACTGGTGCCGTCATCGCGATTCTCGGCCTCGCGCTGCTGAGCGAGGGGCTTTTCAGGGTGATATTTCAGGGAGCGCAGCTGTTCTGACGGACGGAAAGGGACGGACGGAACTCGGCTGTAACATATTAAGGAACATTTGATATTATGGGCAAGATAAAGTCGTTTTTTGGAAACTGGATTGTAAAGAATCTGCTCGGAGCGGCCGTGGTGTTCGCCGTGCTCATCGGCGGGGCGGCGATAGGGCTGAACCTGATTACAGGGCACAACAAGGAGCTCACGGTGCCGGACCTCACCGCAATGAAGGTCAAGGACGCGGAGTTCGAGGCGCATCAGGCCGGAATGAGGACGGAGGTAGTCGATTCCGTCTATGTAAAGAGACTCGGGAGGGGATATGTCTATAAGCAGAATCCCGCGCCGGGGGCAAAGGTCAAGAAAGGCCGCCGCATCGCGCTGACAATCAACGCAGTGACCCCGAAGAAAGTCAGTATGCCCAACCTCGTGGGCTACTCGATGAGACAAGCCAAGGCAGAACTCGGAACTCGCGGGCTGATTTTGGGGAAGCTCATGTATGTCAATGACATAGCAACGAACAATGTGCTCAGGCAGATGCACGGGAACATGGAGATAGAGCCAGGGACGCCGATTGAGAGCGAGTCGGTAATCGATCTCGTCGTGGGGCTCAATTCCGACGACAACATGACGAGCGTTCCGGATGTTCGCGGTCTGAAGATGATGAGCGCCAGGGACATGATTCAGGAAAACTCCCTCAATGTCAGGAAAGTCGTCTATGACAAGACCGTTCAGACCTATGAGGACAGCACGAAGGCCTTTGTCTGGAGGATGACTCCGGAACCGTCAGAACAGCCGCTGCCTATGGGAAGCGACGTCTCCATATATCTCACGACCGACCTCGCGAAGAAGCCCGTAAAGTTCTGACAAAATCAAGGCGGAAATTTGACAAGGCAGACATTTGATAAGGCAGACATCTGACAATCAGAAGACATGAGCATATTTGACGACGAACTTCGCGAGGAATTCCTCGACGACACAGAGAGCGCCTCGGACATCGACGGTTCAGAAGAGTCCGAAGGCCCGGAGGAAATGTTCGAGCACTACCGCTTCGACGTCGATAAGGGGCAGACACCCCTGCGCGTCGATAAGTACCTCGCCTCACACATGGAGTACACCTCGCGCCACCGCATCCAGCTGGCGATAAAGTCCGAGTACATCCGTGTCAACGGCAAGGTCGCGAAGGCCAACTGCATAGTGAAGCCGGGCGACGTGATTCAGTTCGTGATGCCCTATCAGAGGCGCGGGCTGGAGATTCTCCCGGAGAACATACCGCTCGACATCGTGTATGAGGACGACGACGTGCTGGTGATTAACAAGCCGGCAGGAATGGTCGTGCACCCGGGACACGGGCATTTCAGCGGCACCCTCGTGAACGCCCTCGCCTACCACCTCGGAATCTCGCAGGGACCCGACGCGCAGGACGAGCGCATGGGCGTGCTGGTGCACCGCATCGACAAGGACACTTCGGGACTGCTCGTCGTGGCGAAGAACGACGAGGCACAGCTGAACCTCGCCAAGCAGTTCTTCGTGCATTCGATTGAGAGGAAATATGTCGCGATTGTCTGGGGCAACATCCGCGAGGACGAGGGAACCATTGTCGGCAACATCGGCCGCGACCCTTCCGACCGAATGAAGTTCAGGGTTTTCCCTGAGGGGAACCACGGCAAGCACGCCGTCACGCACTACCGCGTCATCGAGCGCTTCGGCTTCGTGACCGTCGTGGAGTGCATACTCGAAACTGGACGAACGCACCAGATTCGCGTCCACATGAACTACATCGGCCACCCGCTCTTCAACGACGAGCGCTACGGCGGCGCTGAAATCCGCAAGGGCACGATTTACGCGAAATACACCCAGTTCATCCGCAACTGCTTCAGGATTCTCCCGCGCCAGGCTCTTCATGCGAAGACCCTCGGATTCGTCCACCCTCGCACCGGGGAGAACATACGCTTCGACTCCCCTATCCCCGAGGATATGGCGGAACTCATCGAGAAATGGAGAAAGTATTCGCAGAATATGCCGCTGGAGGAGGAGGAAGAATAAACTCGGATATGGCCGCTTCGTCTATGGTGAGGCGGTCGTATTCCTTTATGAGAGCGCCGTCGTCGAAAAGGCAGACGAGAGGCATGGAGCCGTTGGTGAGAGGAATGAATCGGAGAGGATATATCCAGTGGTAAGGAAGCTGGAGGTCTTCACCGTATTTTTCAAAAAACAGCGAGACGGGGCCGGACATATCGACATACTCCTGCATAAAGAAGCAGAAGACAGATTCTTCGGGGATATTGTTGCGGCGGATGATTCCGGCCATTTTCGCGGCGCAGTGGCGGCAATGCTCGCAGTTGATGGAATAGAAGCAGACTATCTTTCTGCCGGCACTGACCCCCGTGCTGTCGGCGTATGGCTTGAACTCCGTCACATTGAGTTCATTGGATTCGCTGCGGGTCCAGCGGAACCAGCAGTCCGGAGGATTTATTATCAGGATTGTCAGCGCCGCTACGGTCGAAATGACAGCGGCAACGACTCCCCGATGAAGGTAAATCCATTTGGAAAATCGTTCCGCCCTTGTTCTTGACGGCTCACCTGCTTCGGGCACACTGTCATCTGAGGTGTCATCATGCCGTGCAGCAAACAACTCGCCCGGGCGGCTCCACGCGAGCGCAAGCGCGGCCAGCGCCACGGCATTCTTCACAAGAGACTGAGCCGGATTCATCTCCACAAGGTTTCCGAAACAGTGGCAGGAGCCCTCGTCACCGACGGCCATGCGCCAAATCAGGAATCCCGAAAACCCGACGAGAAGCAATGCCGTCACGGAGTTCACGAAGTTGTGCCACCATCCGCTGATGAGACCCAGCCCGAGAATCAGTTCCCCGATAATGACGGCCCGCGCCGCAAGCGAGCAAAGGTCAAAGGCGGCGAAGCCGAAGGAAAAGATGTAGAGTTCAAAGTCATCGACCGAAACAAGTTTCAGAACCGCCGACACACAGAAAAACAGTCCCAAGAAGATTCTCAGGACTGTCGCGCTCACTGTATGGAGCTTATTACTCGTGATGATTCTTGCAGGTTACGCTGATATTGTTGTCACCGGCCTTGAGAACATCTTTTGCCGTGAGGTCTGAGCACTTTTTGTCATCAGGCCTGTCAACAACAACTTCCTTCTCTGCCTTAACGCCGAGAACCTCTGCCTCATAAGTACATTTGCATTTGTCTGTCTTGCAGGAAGACACTGAAAGGATTGCAACGAGTGCAAGCGCAGCGAAAAATACCTTCTTCATAATTTACTGAATATTAAATTGTTAATGTTTATAAAATTGTCTCATCTCATTCCGTGCCAAAGGCACGACCATAATAAGATGCAAATTTAATCAATATGTGACAACAAAAGAAAAGCCTTCGCGCAAAATTTCTTACACAAAGGCCTTTTTCATTTACATTTTATGGACTACCGTCCGGGAAAGTCCCGGAGGGAATGCGCCGGAGGCGCAGAACACCCCTAACAGGGGTCGCAGGCGCAAGCCTGCCGGGGTTAGGAAGCCCCTTGCGGGGCCACCTTCCGGACTACCGTCCGGGAGGTGGCCCCATCGGGCCGCCGGGACCGCGACGCCTGCCGTTCTTGGCATTGTCGAAATTGCCGAAGCGGTAGGTCAGCGACAGGATGACATAGCGTCCGAGAGTGTTGTTGCGCACCTCCTGATGATAGTTCGACTCGTCCGTAACCGAAAGGTTCTTCGACTGGTTCAGAATGTCGTATGCCTTGAGCGCAACTGTAAATTTCTTCTTGTAGAACAGCTGGGTAATCTCGGCGTTCCAGATGAATTCGTCGGACTGCGGCGTCGTGTAGCCGTTGTACCAGTTGTAGTCCAGCTGCGAGATGAGGTTCATTCCCCAAGGCAGGGTCCAGTTCACCGAACCGTTGACCTTGTTGTTGAACGTAGCGTTGGTCGATGCGGACGCTATTGTGTACCAAGACTTTGAAATCCTCGTCCTGCCGCCGAGAGTAAGCTCCACGAAATCATTCCTGTAGGTAAAGCGCAGACGCTCCGTGAAGTTCAGGCTCTGGGTCCTGTTAGTGGTGAAGTCATCGGCGAATGCCGAAAGGTCCGTGCCATAGTCGCTGTGGAACTTGTCGTAGTCAAACTCGGCCGAAGAACTGTCATAGTAGGCACCGGCCTTCGAGGCGAACGCCGAAGTTCCGATGTACGAGGTCGTCTGCGAATACTTCGCGTAGGTCATTGAGAACATCGAGAAGTTCGACTCTCCGAAAGGAATGTTCGTCATCACCCTCGCGTCGAAGTTGCCCGTCCCCTTGGTGTTCACCGGGATGTTGTACTTGACGCTGTTGTCGTCATACCATGTCGCGCTCGTAATCGCGTCCTGCACATAGTTCCCGCCGAAAAATCCGTTCACAGAGATGAAGTTCTTCTTGTTAGAGTAGCGGAACATCCCCCTGAGCCTGTGGCTGAAATACGGATTCAGGTAGGGGTTACCGAGCGATAGGTTCACAGGGTCGGTGTTGTCCGGCACAGGCATGAGCTGCGAGGTCGAAGGCTGTGAGGAGCTTCCGAAATAGAAGAACCGCACGTTCGCGCTCTCTGACATATCATAGCTGAACGAGGCCTGTGGAGACCATTTTACGACATTGCTGCTGTATGTTTCCCCGTTGGTGACATTTTTCGTAATCGTCGGATTCGCCGAGACTCCGAGCTGTGCGCGGATTTTGTCCTTCTGCCACATGAGGTTGGCTCCGGCAGCATGATTCTGACCGATGTTCGTAATGTCATTGGAGTATGTGCCGTCAAGACTCTCGCCTTCGGAAACATATTTAATGTCATCAAATCCAGACGGCGACAGAGAGCCGTTGTTTCCGCTGTTGTAGGCGTTCTTCACCGACGTGTTCTTGTTCCATCCGTAGGAATAGTTCGCCTCCAGATAGAAGTTCCTTCCGAGAGGCTCGGTATAGACGAGACGCGTGTCGATGGAATATGTGTTAGATGTCCTGTCAATCCGCTGGTTCACGAAGTCGGTGACCGGCGAGGCGCCGTAGGTCTGCGTGAGAGACTGGTTCAGTCCGTCGAGCTCATTTCCGCTGAAGCTGTAGCGGGTGTTAAGGGAAATTGTCCTGCCTGGCTTGCCGAGCTTCTGACGGAAGAGCAGGAAGCCCTCGGTCGTCCAGTTCTTGTTGTCTCCGGTGTTCTGGGTCGTTCCCTTGTTGGTCAGCGCAGACTCCGTGCCGTCACCGGGATCCTTATTTATGTCGTAGTCGGAATATTCGACATAGCTCCCACTGCCGAAATTCACGCGAGGCTCGAAGAGAATTGAGGTATTCTCGGAAAACTTGTGCTCAAGGCGCACCCCGAAGCGGTGCCCGTCAGTCTTCGTCGTGCTGTAGCCGCTGTTGTCCGTGATGAGGCTGCTGCCGTCGTCAAGATAGTTCGTCAGCTTGCTGTCCTCCGTGACGTACTTGTTGCTGCCGTTGTAGAGATAGTTCCCGGCAAGGTCCATGTTCCCGTCAAGAAGAGTGAACGCGCCGTTCAGACCGCCCATCCACGAGGTCGTGATGCCGTTTCCGCGCCCCCAGCCGCCCTGACCGCGGCCCATTCCACCGCCGCCACCGCGCATATTGCCCATCATGGAGCCGGCAAGGTCGTTGAATCCCCGGTTGTTGGTGTTGTTGCCGTTGAGGATGAGGCTGATCTGGCTCTTGTCCGTGAAACGCCCGACCATGGCCGCGCCCTGATAGCGCCAGTCGTTCATGTCATTGTTGGCGCTCGGCACGTCATGTCCGGCTCCGGCCATTATGTTGCCGAACCAGCCCTGCATCATACCCGGCTGTATGGAAAGGTCGATGACCGTCTCCTCGTTGCCGTCGTCGATGCCCGTGAACATCGCCTGATCGGATTTCTTCTCAACGACCTTCACCTTCTGGATTATCTTCGCGGGAATGTTCTTCGACGCGAGCGACGGGTCGTCGAGGAAGAAGGTCTTGCCGTCGATGGTTATCTTCGAGATTGTCTGTCCGTTGGCGGTTATCGAACCGTCCTCCGAAACCTCGACTCCCGGAAGCTTCTTGAGAAGTTCCTCAAGCATATCGTTGTCCGAGGTCTTGAACGAAGAGGCGTTGTACTCGATGGTGTCCTTCTTCACGACAATCGGGTTTCCCACGGCCGTGACCTGCGCCGCCTCAAGCATCTCTATGTCCGCAGCCATCTTCACGTCCCCCAAATCGACGCTCTTCTCCACGAGCATATCCTTCTCGAAGCTCTTGTAGCCCATAATCTCCGCCCTGAGGTGATACTCCCCCTTCGCGACCTTGGCGATGGAAGCCGCGCCCTGCGCATCAGTGAGGACATAATGCTTCGCCTCCTTCGCTCCCTTGACAGTCAATGACACCGTCGCGAACGGCACCGGCTCCCCGCTCTTTTCATCCACAAGCCTCAGCTTCACCGTCACTCCCGACTGAGCCGCCGCCGGCAGAGCCGCAAACAGGACGGCAGCCGCCAGACACACTGCACTCAATAACCTTTTAACCACATTCATAATCAATTCTCTTTCACAAGATGAATATATATTCTACAAAAACCGAGTATTTAGACAAGCCGGAACCATCAAAGATTAAGAAACACTAAAAAAATCACTTGAATAAATTGCTTATAGGCTTCAGGAAGCCGGAGACGGGAAACCCGATGCGATTTTTTTCATGAGCGGCGGCTTCCCGCCTCCGGCGTGAAGCCGTAAATTTTGAATAAATCCACGAAATCCGGCATGAAGCCGTAAGATCTGAAACAACCCCTCCAAAGTAAAATCTGAATAAACTCACTTGACCCGCTCCGGATGAGCCTCAACGAACTTTTTCCAGTCACCGCCGCCGGAAACCTTTCCAAGGGGGCTGAGAGACTCGTGGTAGTGGCACAGCGCGATTGCAAGGGCGTCAGTGGCATCAAGGTGCTTCGGCAGTTCCTTCAGCTCCAGCTGCCTCTGAATCATCAGCGCCACCTGCTCCTTAGAGGCCGCGCCGTTCCCCGTCACCGCAATCTTGGCCTTCCTCGGCGCATACTCATGCACCGGAATGAACCTCTTGATGGCCTCGGCAATCACTATCCCCTGCGCACGCCCCAGCTTCTGAATCACCTGCGCGTCCTTGGCATAGAACGCCGACTCTATCGCCAGTTCATCCGGAGAATACCGGTCCATCAGGACCGAAATCTCAGACGCAATCACCGCCAACTTCCTGAAATGCTCCGCCTCCTTCCGCAGATCCACGATTCCCATATCCACGAACTCCGGACGGCGTCCCCCCACAGAAATGACCCCGAAGCCAAGAATATTGGTTCCGGGGTCAATTCCCATTATTATCTTATCTGATTCTTGCATACAAACTCATGTATATGCAATCAGTGTGCCTTAAATGCAAAAAGCACAAAGAATTTAATCAATAACATCAAATCCCGTATAAGGCCTCAAGACCTCAGGTATTATGATTTTACCATCCTTCTGGTTATTCTCCAGTAAAGCGGCAACCACACGCGGAAGAGCGAGCGAAGACCCGTTCAGAGTGTGCGCAAGCTCGGTCTTGCCGTCCTCGGTCCTGTAGCGGAGCTTCAGGCGGTTTGCCTGATAGGACTCGAAGTTGGAAACTGAAGAAATCTCAAGCCAGCGACCCTGGGCGGCTGAATAAACCTCGAAGTCGTAGGTTATGGCGGACGTGAAGCTCATGTCCCCGCCGCACAGACGAAGAATCCTGTACGGGAGACCGAGGCTGTTCACGATGCCCTCCACATGAGCAATCATGTCGTCAAGGGCTGCGTATGAGTTCTCCGGCTTCTCGATGCGGACAATCTCAACCTTGTCGAACTGATGAAGCCTGTTGAGTCCGCGCACATCCTTTCCGTATGAGCCCGCCTCACGGCGGAAGCAAGGGGTGTATGCCGTCATCTTCACAGGGAAATCGTTGTTTCCGAGAATCACGTCACGGTAGATGTTGGTCACCGGAACCTCGGCGGTCGGAACGAGATAGAAGTTATCCACAGTGGCATGATACATCTGCCCCTCCTTGTCAGGAAGCTGGCCAGTGCCGAATCCGGATGCCTCGTTCACCATCACAGGAGGCTCAACTTCAAGATAGCCGGCCTTGGTGTTGATGTCGAGGAAATAGTTGATGAGCGCTCGCTGAAGACGCGCTCCCTTGCCCTTATAGACAGGGAATCCGGCTCCGGTAAGCTTCACTCCGAGGTCGAAGTCTATGATGTCAAGCTTCTTCGCGAGCTCCCAGTGAGGAAGCGCGTCCGGACCGAGGTCAGGAATCTCGTTTCCCATCTTAACGACAACATTGTCCGCAGCGGTCTTGCCCTCAGGCACGGCGTCGCAAGGTATGTTAGGAAGAAGAACCATCAGAGACGTAAGCTCTTCCTGAGTCTTCTGCGCCTTCGCGTCAATCTCGCCGGAACGGGCCTTGAGAGCCGCCACCTCGGACTTCACGCCCTCGGCCTGCTCCTTCTTTCCCTCCTTCATGAGAGCGCCGATCATTGCGGCCATCTTCTTCTGCTCGGCAAGGCAACTGTCAAGTTCAGTCTGCAATGCACGCCTGTCCGCGTCAAGAGCATTGATTTTCTCCACGATTTCCTTCGCGTCGAAATTCTTCACAGCCAGTTTCCTAATCACATACTCCGGCTGTTCACGAAGCAACTTAAGTGTAAGCATATCTTTAAATTTTAAATTTTTCCACTTCTAAACAAGAGAATTTTGACGAGAAAAAGATGGGATGCAAGGCGGCCGAGAAAGTCCAACGCCGCAGACCGCTTTTTCGCGCAAAATTCAAAAAATGGGTTGTCACTCAACTCGGAGCAACAACCCACTATTCCAAAGCATACAATCCCCGAGTTAGTTCTCAAAAGGAACAACCGAGACGAATGACTTGTTCTCTGCCTTCTTGCAGAACTTCACCCTTCCGTCAATCAGCGCGTAAAGGGTGTGATCCCTGCCCATGCCGACATTGAGACCCGGATTGTGAACCGTACCTCTCTGACGGACGAGGATGTTGCCGGCCTTTACAGCCTGATCACCGAATTTCTTGAGGCCAAGTCGTTTGCTTTCTGACTCACGACCGTTCTTTGAACTACCGACGCCTTTTTTATGTGCCATAACTGATTCTCCTCTTTAATTAAGCGATCTCGTTGATCTGGATTTTAGAAAGATACTGACGGTGACCATTGCATTTCTGGTAACCCTTGCGACGTTTCTTCTTGAAGACAAGAACCTTCTTGCCCTTGCAGGAATCGTCGAGGACGGTGGCTTTCACAACTGCGCCCTCCACATACGGTGCGCCGACCTTGACCTCTCCGTCGTTGTCGAGCAGAAGCACCTTGCTGAACTCGACCGCAGAGCCTGTAGCCTCCGCAAGACGGTTCACGAAAATTTCTTTGCCAGCCTCAACCTTAAACTGCTGACCTGCAATTTCTACGATTGCGTACATATTGTTTTATAAAATTTTGGAACTGCCCTCCCGGACAGGTTCCGCGTTTCAACTGCAAGCGGCCGGACTCATTCCACCGGCTCTTCAAGGAGCTTGACAGCCATAAAATAAAAATTTGCAATTACTGCTCGTCCTGAAGCTGCAGATGCTGAACGTAGATGGCCTTCATCTTCGCCTTCCTTGCCTTCACTGACGGTTTCTCGAACTCTCTTCTGGCACGCAGCTCGCGGATTGCTCCGGTCTTCTCGAATTTCCTCTTGAACTTCTTGAGCGCCTTCTCGATGTTCTCGCCTTCCTTAACAGGTACTATAATCATTTGTAAATCACCTCCTTTTCCTATAGTATCGGTCGAAAAACGTCCCGCACGGGGATACTTTCCGACTTTTGAGCGTGCAAAGATACGAATATTATTCTGATTTCAAACAGATTGCGGAATCTTTTTCTCAAATTTGAGCCAATTCCCTGAACTTAGACATACCCCTTGTCGCAACATCCTGTATATGAATCAGTCGAGGGTCGCGGACGGTCAGCGGCGACGGGTCTATAATATATATAGGTGTCCCCGGCTCCGCATAGCGGTAGAGTCCGGCGGCGGGATAGACCTGAAGGGAGGTGCCGACAATGAGCAGAATGTCAGCCGACTCAACCTCGTCAATAGCCTTGTCCATGTTCGGGACGGCCTCGCCGAACCAGACTATGTGCGGACGCAGCTGCGCCCCATCCGGAGCCTTGTCGCCGAGATGAATCTCGCCGTAGCCGATGTCACGCACCGACTCCGTGGAAAAATGGTCAGCCTCGTTGTAACGGTTCTCCGGCCGCGCCTTGGTCAGTTCCCCGTGAAGGTGAATCACCCGCGTCGAACCGGCCCGCTCATGGAGATTGTCGATGTTCTGCGTCACGACAGTCACGTCATAGTCGCGCTCAAGCCCCGCAATCTCAATGTGAGCCGCGTTCGGACGGACTTTTTCCAACTCCGAGCGCCGCGCGTTGTAGAAGTCAAGCATGAGTCCGGGATTCCTGTACCACCCCTCGATTGAGGCCACGTCCTGAACATTGTAGTTTTCCCAGAGTCCGCCGGCATCGCGGAACGTGCTGATGCCGCTCTCGGCGCTCACTCCGGCGCCGGTCAGCACGACTATCTTCTTTTTCACAGCATTTCCCTCCTGAACCAATACTCAAACAACGGATCAATCACCACCGGCTCGTCCTTGGCCGTGAAGGTCAGGATTTCCTTCTTCATCAGCGCGTCCCTCACCCTCTTCACATTCGCCGAGGAGTGCAGGTCGTACTTTTCTATGACATCCGAGGCGCTGAAACGGCTCTCCCCGCGCAGCACCGCCGTCAGGAAAGAGAGCTGGAACACGGTGAGGTCATCGACAACCATCCTGAAACGCGGCACGTTCATGGAAATCACGGTCTCCACGGCGTCGCTGATGGTCTTTTCATTGATATATCCGATTGCCCTCGCGTTGCAGAGGAACGCCATCGTGTTGAGATACCACATATTTCCCCGGAAAATTCCGTAAGGCTTCTGGATGAGGTCCTTCTCAATGACCTTGCCCGTCGGCCGGAAGCCCGAGACGATGTGCTCCATCACCTCCTGTTCCGTCACCGGGGAAAGCGGAAGGTGCACGACGTTGCGGAAAAAATATTTCCTGTAGTCAAAAATCCATTTCATCGCGTTGGTCGCGGAACCGCTGAAGATGTAGCTGAACGACGTCCTGTTCTCGGAGGCGATTTTCTCCATCTCCTTAAGGATACGCTCGAAACCCTTTATTTCCAAGATGTTCTGAAATTCCTCAAACACAAGGCAGAGGTCGCTCGAAGTCCCGGAGGCGATGTTGTACGGGAGCGTCAGCACTGCCGTAAGATCCTCAGGAGAAAGCTTCCCTGTCAGGACCGCCATTTTGCCGAAATCCTCATAGAGTTCCCCGTCAAAGCTGAAGTTCGTGTCCGGAAGCCACCTCGCGATGAAGTCCGAAAAATCCGCCGGGCCGTCGCAGAGCTGCTTCATGAGCGTCGATACCATCCGCACGGCAAGTTCCTCCGCGGTGCGGACTCCGGTCAGGACGCAGACAGGCACGACGACGCTGTGTCCCGATGTCCGCAGGTTTATGAGAGTCTGGTGCACGAGCGAGGTCTTTCCGCTCTTAGGCGCGTCATATATGCACACATTCTCATGATTTTCAATGAGATTTCCCAGTGCGAGACAGTCAGAACGCCGTCCGACGAACGAACGCCCCGTCACATAGTTGTCAAAATCGAATATTTCTCCCATAATGTCAAAAACTTATCGGACGACAAATTTAGCATAAAAACAAATATGTTGTATGGGTTAGTTTTACTAAATTTGCAAACTTTAGACGAAGAATACGGTATATATGGAAAACGGGAATATTTCTGAAAACACGAAAGATTCGACGAAGGACACGACGAAAAAAGGAAGGCCGTGGAGGGTTGGTCTGAAAATATGCGCATGGGTCTCAGGGATATGGATCGGCATCCTCGTGGTGCTGCAGATTGTCCTGTCGCCGTCGGTGATGACCGGAATCGTAGAAAAGTACGCGAACGAATATGTCTGCGCGGACCTGAGCTTCAGGAATATCGGAATATCCATGTTCCGCGCGTTCCCTAATGTCGAACTGAGGATGGACAGCTGCACGGTGACATATCCGCACGAAAGATTCGACTCCCTGATAACGCGGGATATGCCGGTCCAGTTCATGGGACGCGGGAAAATCGACACGCTGACGGGGCTCGCGGGCTGTGACACGCTCGCGGTGTTTGACCGTCTCGAAGTGAAGGTCAGTCCGTTCGGGCTGCTCGCGTGGAAGCTCGACGTTCCGCAGATTGAGCTTGTGAAGCCGAGGATTTTCGCGCACACGTTCAGCGACGGCTCGTCGAACTGGGACATAATGGACGGAGGGGAAGATTCCGGACAGGCGGAGGAAAGCGGCGGGAGCGGAGGGGATTCCGGACTGCCGCGAATCGCCTTCGGGGAAGTGAGGATGAGCGGGAGACCCACGATTGTATATTCAAACGCCGCCGACACCCTCAGCGCGTTCATCACGCTGAAGGACATGGCCTTTGCCGGGAGGCTGCGCTCCGACTTCAGAAGGGTCGGAAAGATTGAGCTGGAGGTTGACAGCCTGTTCGCGGCCGGAAGGATGGGACGGGACACCGTGCTCGCCGGAGTTGACAGGCTGCACATAGAGGGGAGGAACGGGCGTCACGTGCACCTTGACCTCGACTCAAAGGCCTACCTCGGGACGCGGGATTTCGGCCGGATTGAGGTTCCGGTGAGTCTCTGCGGGCATCTCGACCTTGTCAGGGACACGGTTCCGGCATTTGACTTCAAGCGTCTTGACGGGTCGGTGGCCTACATCCCGTTCGCGCTTTCCGGAAAGGTGAGGATGCCTCAGGACAGTCTCTATGTGAAGGCGGAAATGAACTTCGAGGACATTGACGTCGCGAAGCTGGTCGAAAAATATGGCAAGATTGTAAGCGCCGGCGCCGGGATGGTCCGGACGGACGCGAAATTTTCCGCAAGACTGGGGACGGAAGGGCACTATGTCTATGACGGTTCGCGGCTGCCGGGGATATACGGGGAATTTTCCGTGCCCAAGGCCAACGTGATCGTCGAAGGCACGGGGATTTCAGCCCAGGTGGGGCTTGCGGGCGAGATAGGCGTGGACGAGCGGGACAGGTACTGCCTCAACCTCTCGAACATCTGCCTCTGTGCGCTCGGGACAACGCATCTCGACGGCTCGCTCGGCATAATAGACCTGCTCGGGGACGACATCCTGCTGAGGCCGGACATCTCCTTCCGCTCAAGGCTCGACGAAATCGCGGCTGTGCTTCCCGACGGCCTCGGGATGAGCGCATCCGGCGCCGTGGAGGGCAAGGCAAAGGGCAGCGTGAGGATGTCGCAGCTGGATTTATACAGGCTCCCTGAAGCAAGCCTTGACGTGGATTTGGCGGCACTGAACCTCCGTTTCAGTTCCCCTGCGGACAGCGTGGACCTCTACCTCGACTCCCTTGACTTCTGCCTCGTCACAAGGCGGGCGAAGGCTGACGAGGGACTGTCGCGAAAGTCGCGGGTGCTGGAACTGAACGCGAGCATAGACACTGTCAGCGCGGCCTACGGGCGGGAGATGGCCTTTCATGGACGCGGGATGAAGCTGTCGATGACAAACGACGCGGGAATCCTGAACAGGACGGACTCCACGGTCTTCTATCCGATGAAGGGTCAGTTCAGCGGCACGCGGCTGCTGCTCAGGGACGGGGCGGAGACATCGTTCGGGCTGCGCGGCACTAAAAACAGTTTCAGAATCACCCACGAGGGCGGAGGCAAGTTCAGGATTCCGGTGCTTTCGTTCCGCAGCAGCAACAGGCGTATGTCGGCAAGGAGCACGGAAGGCCGCGTGTTCGCGTCGGACGTGAATCTGAACGCGACGGCAAGGATGAGAACCTCCGAACGCGCCGAAAGACGGGAAAGGAGGCTGGACTCGCTGGCCAGGATATATCCGGATGTGCCGAGGGACTCTCTGATGAGCGTTGCGCGGCGGGAAAGGATGGCCGCGATGGCGGCCGGAGAACTGCCGGAATGGCTCCGGGAAAAGGACTTTCTCAAGCAGGACATAGACTTCAGGCTTGACGGGACTCTCCGCAGGTATTTCCGAGACTGGGGGCTCAGCGGCGGCCTGTCGCTCGGAAGGGCACGCATCGTGACGGCTCTGCTCCCGCTCAGGAACGTCGTCTCGGACGCGAGCCTCGACTTCACGAACAACGAGATTCATCTCAAAAGTTTCTGCCTCACCTCCGGGGAATCCGACGTCGATGTAACCGGAAACATCACCGGTCTGCGCAGGGCGATGCTCGGGCGAGGCCCTGTGATGGCGGACATGAAGATAAAGGCGGAGAAGCTTGACTGCAACGAGCTTCTCGCCGCATACGCCGCAGGGCAGAAAGTTGCCGGGACAGTGAGCGGAGCCTCGGAACTCAGCGACAGCCAATACCTTGCATCGGCTGTGACGCAGATGCAGACCGAGGAAGCGGACTCAACTGCCGGAAGCCTGTTTGTGATTCCCGCAAATGTCATCGCCGATGTGGCCGTCGAAGGCTACGACATCAGCTACGCGAACATGACGATTGACTGGCTGAACTGCAATGTGAAGGTGAAGGAGCGATGTGTGCAGATTTACAACACTCTGGCGGCCGCAAATATGGGCAACCTCTTCTTCGAGGGGTTCTACGCGACGCGGAGCAAAACGAACATCAAGACAGGCTTCAATCTCAGTCTTATTGACCTTACGGCGGCCGAGGTGTTCAGCATGGCGCCGCAGATTAAGGAAATCGTGCCGATGCTGAGTTCGTTCGACGGTCTTCTGAACTGCGAACTTGCAGGAACGGCGGCCCTCGACACCAATATGAATTTCATAATGCCGACCGTGAACGGCGTGATGCGCATAGGCGGAAAAGACCTGACGCTCGCTCAGGACGAGAGCCTGCGCAAAATCACGAAACTCCTCAAGTTCAAGAACAAGGGAGACCTGAAAATCAATTCGATGTCGGTAGAGGGGCAAATCAGCGACAACCGTCTGGAAGTGTTCCCGTTCATTGTGGATGTGGACCGCTACGAACTCGCCATGAGCGGCATCCAGAACCTCGATATGTCGTTCCGCTATCATGTCTCTGTCATAAAGTCCCCACTCGTCTTCAAGTTCGGGGTGGATCTCTACGGCCAGGATTTCGACCACATGAAGTTCAGGCTCGGGAAGGCGAAATACAAGAATGCGAACAGCATCCCCGTCTTCACAAAAACCATAGACGAATCCAAGATGAATCTTTCCAACTCCATCCGCAATGTCTTCGAGACTGGAGTGGAGAAAGCCATCGCCGCAGGTGAAGCCCAGGAAGCCATCCGCCGGCAGAAAGAGCAGATAGGCTATGTCTCCGCCGTTGATGAAGACGTCGTCCCTCTCACCGAAGAGGAGCAGAAGGAACTCGACGAGAGCGTCCTGACTGAAACTGACATCCCGCAGCAGAACTGAGGTGTCTCGAAGATACAGAGGCTTCGGAGGACGGAGACCCTTCGACTGTACGAAAAAAAGACAGTCTCCCAACTGTCTTTTCTCGTGCGGATGAAGGGACTCGAACCCATACGCCTCTCGGCACCAGATCCTAAGTCTGGCTTGGCTACCAATTACAACACATCCGCAGCGCTGCAATACCCGCGAAAGCGGACTGCAAAGTTACGCATATATTTCTAAAATACAAGACCCAATTTCCCCGTCCCGCCGTCATCATCCGCATCATCCGGTCACGGTCGCAGGATTACGCCTTTTCACCGGACTTCGCCTTCTCGAAGAGACGGGACAGGCGGAGGAGCCAGTATGCAAGCGCGAGCGCGGCGACGATACCCCCTGCATATCCTATGTACTTGAGGGACAAATGAGTGCACACGAGACCGCCCGCGAATGAGCCGCAGCCTATCCCCATGTTGAATATGCCGGAGAAGATTGACATCGCGACGGCGGTAGATTCCGGATGAGCGGAAGTGAGGTTTATGACCTCGCCCTGCATGGAGACATTGTAGGCCGTGCCGGCTATGCCCCAGAGGATGCAGAGAGCGACGAGCAGATATTTGCTGAAGGAGACCGGGTAGAACAGCAGGAGACTGGCGGTTATTGACACCATCACGACAGTGGTGAACAGGCGGCTGTTGCGGCTGTAGTACTTCGAGAACAGGAAACTCCCTATCAGACCGGCTCCTCCGAAAATCATGAGGACTGCGGTCACGGTCTCGTCGGACATTCCGGCGACCTGCTTCATGAACGGCTCGATGTAGCTGTAGCAGGTGTAGTAGGAGCCGGCAAACAGAGCGGTGAAGAAGAACAGGCCGGTCAGTGCGCGGTTACGGAACAGGGCCGGCAGCCTCTTCACGGAAAAGCCGCCGTCGTTCTGAAGCCTCGGCAGCAGGAAAAGCAGGTAGAGGAAGGTCGCGAAGGCGAAGATTCCGATGCTGAGGAAAGTCATGCGCCAGCCGATGTGCAGGCCGATGACACGCCCGAGCGGCATCCCGAGAATCATTGCGAGAGAAGACCCGGTGACAATCATGCTGAGAGCCAGAGGCCTGTGCTCGTCGGGAACGATTTTCACGGCCACGGGAGAGACGATGGACCAGAAAATCGAGTGAGTGCACGCGACTCCGATTCTTGAGGCCATGAGCATCCAGTAATTGACGGAAAGGAAGGACATGACCTGAAATACCGAGAAAGCCCCTATCAGGCAGAGCATCAGCCTGCGCAAGTCCATCCGCGAAGCAAGAATCATCAGCGGGAGCGACAGCAGCATCACCACCCAGGCATACACCGAGATGAGCATCCCGGCCTGCGCCTCGCTCATGCTGAAATCCGCCGCGATGTCCGTCAGAAGTCCGATGGGGACGAACTCCGAGGTGTTGAATATGAAGGCCGAACAGGTCAGCCCTATGAGCGGAAGCCAAGTCCCCAAGGACATCCGACCGCCATTACCACTACTCATAAAACATTGACACTACTCCAATTACACTACAGTCCCGGGAAACAGGCTCCAAAACCCTCCCGAAACCGGGGCGCAAAAATACTATGTTTTTTGAAAACTGCAAAACAAAACCGGTCCGGAGGGGTTGCCTTCGGGCCGGTTGCATATTGAGGAGAACTCAGAGTTACCTCATTGTCAATAGCTGTATGTCACGCCGTCTATAACCACTTCGGCATTCTTATTACCTGCATCAGTGTCCATAATAGCGGAGGTGATGGCTGTACCGTCCTCGTATTTGCAGTTGATGAACTCGATGGTGAACACTGCTGAACCGCTCGGAGAAACACAGAAGCCAGATGAGAATGTGCAGTCCTTGACTATGGTCTTGCTGTACGGAACAAGATAGGCATAGCCGCTGGTGCTCTTGCCGAACTTGCAGTTTGTGAACGAAACAAGTTCAAGTTCATCCGTATAGGATGTCCAGCCCTTGAGTTCACTGTCAGTGACGGTAATCTTGCCGGTGCCGTCATCGCAGTTGAACGGATAGGTGTTGTCGAACAGGCAGTTGTCAATCTTAACCTCGTCGCCTGTGTTCCAGATCATGATTCCACGGAAGCCCGATTTTCTGAAGTCGCAGTCACTGACAGTCGCCACTGAGCCGGAGCCATTGCTTACGGACAGGTCGCTGCCATAGGTATTTTGACGACCATTTTTGAAAGTACACCCGGAAACCGTTGAATTCTTTCCGTTCACGGCAAGGCTTGAGCCATCTGTGACTGCACCGTTTCCTTTGACGACAACATTGGAAATCGTGACATCCTCGGCGGCAACTGTCGCCGTGGAAGCGCAGTCGATGACTTCGTTTCCGGTCTGGCCGGTGATTGTCGTGCCACCGGCAAGGGTAGGAAGCGTGTATGTGCCGTCGGAAAGTGTGATTTCAGCCGTTTCGCCATCAGGGATGTTGGCGATGATGTCGTCAAGCTCGTCCTGACCGGAGACACTGACTGAAACGGGAGCACTGTTCTTTGTGACAAGATAGTAGTCACCGGACTTTACTGCCCAATAACCGCTTGGAATCCAGGCATTCACTGCAGCAGCATCAGCAAAGACAGCTGCCGCAACTTTAACATTCGGGCGTGCGAGGGTTGTCTTGAATGAAGAGTTCTCCAGCACGGCATTATCAATTACAAGGGAAGAAAGCGTTTCGCTTGCCGTCTCTGAACCGGAGCTGCAGCCATACTCAATGGCACCGCTGATTGTTCCTGTCGTATTCACATAGACATTAACACCATCCTTATAAGCTGGAGTCCAGTAATATACATCAAAAGCTACTTTGCCGGCAGGCGCCAAGATTGAGGTTGAGCCGAGAATCTTTACCGTGCCATGATTGTTTGAAATGACATAAGAGCCTTCATTCGCTCCTACGCTTTCTGATGCATCAAGGGTCACATCTTCAAGAGTCAAATCACAATAGTTCTGAATCAGAATATTTGCCTTCGTCGATTTGATTATTCCATTTCTGAGGGTCACCTTTGAACCTTTCAGAAGCTGAAGACCATTTGTCTCTGAACCAGTTGATCCGACCATCGTTCCATCAATGTCAAATGTATGTCCGCCGAGATCAATTACAATGTCCTGTCCATCCGTTGTCTTAACTCCATTGCCGGCAATATCATTTTCAAGTTTGATTATGGTCTGTTCCCCAGCAGGTACTGCCGCAACGGCTGCATCCAAAGTTTTGTACGCCACGCCGTTTACAAAGACAGGATGCTGGTTGTCATCTCCGTCAAAGTTCGGGTCAATTACCACATCGAAGCCGGCCTCGGAAGTGAGGATGTTGCCGACGATGTTGGTGCGCCAGTTGCGTTTGATAGGGGCGTTCGGAACTTCGAGAGCGACTTCCTTGCCGCCAACGGTGAGCGTTGCCTTGATGTCGCAGACTGCGCCGTCAGCAGGAGCGAAGACATAGTTCATCGCAAGATTAGTATAGGTCGCTTCGTTTACTTTCACTTCGTTCAGAGGTGCGGAAGCCGTGGCGAACTCAACATAGGACTCGTCCGCTCCGGCAAGTGCACCCGTAAGAGGAGAGAATGCCGTATGGATGCCCTTGATTGCAATCATTGATGTTGCGCCAGCGAAATCGATTGGCTGAGCTGTGCCGCCGGCTGAAATCCGGTCGTTGGACGCGATGTTAATCTGCGCGAAAGGACGCCTGAGGGTCACGGTCTCTGATACCGGGCCGGTAACCTTGATAGTCTCGACTGCATAGAAGGCATCGAAGTTCTCGTCGTTGGCAGACTTGCCGACGTAGTTGGCCTTAATCATTTTCAGCCCCTGTTCCTTTCCTGTTACATCCGGTCCTCCTAGTTCGTAGTAGCCTTCTTTCGCTGTCTGCGCCCAGAATATGAAGCTGTAGGTCTGGTCCTTCACCAGCCGGAAGTTTACCTTGGCAGTCTTGCCCTGAAGCGTCACGCTCTGATAATCAAGGTCTATCAGTTCCCCATTGTTGTCGAAAACCTGATAGTAAAGTTCCGTAGCCGTGGTGCCGTCGCCGATGACCTTGGTTGCCGGTGCGCCCGGAACCTCGACCGTGAACGACACGCCTGCCTGCTGAGGATTGTCAGCAAGCTGTTCCTTCGCGCAGGCGGCTGTCAGAAGTGACAGGGCCGCAGCCGCGATGGTTTTGAGTGTTGTTTTGTTCATGATTCTTTGTGTTAAATTGTTGTTTTATTTTGTGTTGTATTGTTGCCGTTTTTTCTTTATGCTCAAAGATTTCTCGCTTCGCTCGAAATGACAGGACATAAGAAATCCTGTGGAATGACAGAGCACAAGAAATCCCATGGAATGACAGAGCATAAGAAATCCCACGGAATGACAGAGCACAAGAAATCCCGTGCGGCAGAAAACTGTCGTACGAAAGAGCCCTTAAAGGCAAAATACTATCAATCAGGGGTTTATATACCCCCCCCAGAGAAATTAGCAGTTGATTATTGACAGAGGAGGTGGAGTATGGCACGATAAAAAAGGCACACGCCGATGACAGCGCCGCCACATTCATTCCAAATTCTGATATGCCAGAGAATACTCTCAACATACAATCCTATATTCCATACAACTGTCCCGGGCTAAACATTCCCCGGGAAACACGACCGCAAATTTACTCACTATTTCCCGTAGGGGCAACAACTTTCTTGAAAATTTTTCCGAAATATTTCTCAAAACCGCAACCTTTTCTTGCGATTCGCAAGTTTTGCCGGCTGTTTTCGCGTTGAATTTTTTCGTTGATTTACAAAAAAAAATCTTAGTAATACAAAAGAAGAAAAAATGAGGACAAATGAGAAATTACCTAAATTCGCAAGTCTGCTCAGTGACGCGGGGTTCAAAGCTGTACTTGCTGAGCCACGGAACAGAGCCGTTCTGAAAAAGTTGCTCAATCTCGTGCTGCCACATAACAGGCAGATTTCTGAGATTGAGAGCTATGGTGACCGCGAGGTGAACGGCTTCACGCCATTCGGCAAGTATTCTCGCGTTGACATACGCGTCAAGGACACATACGGAAGGGAGTTCATAGTGGAGATGCAACGAGAGATGCACGAATGCTTCTTCCAGAGGTGTATGTGGTATGGTTCAAATGCATACGGACATGAACTTCCAGTCGGAGCGGAATACGACAGAAAAAGCGACAGGTGAGTTTGCTCCTGAAACAATTATTTGTATTTCTGTCGAACTGGGAAGATTCATCAAAAGTTTGGATGAACTGTCAGGCAGTTTCGACAAGGCCTGCTACGTGTTCAAACATTCGGAAAAATGGAATGTCGGAAATATTCCTGAAGAGATACTTGAAGACGAAGTGGCAAGAGAACTTACAAGAGCCTGCGAAGTGGAAAACTTCCCCGCTGACACAAAACTAGATTACTTGAAGACTATGTTTACGGAAATGGACTACAAGGCCGAGATGAAGGCCAATTTCAAGAAAGGTGCAACACAAAACGCCCGAGACAATGCTGTAAAAATGCGCGCTGTCGGAATCCCCATTGAAACGATTGCGTTTTGCACCGGACTGAGCATCGATGAGGTTAATGCTCTTGCCTGACAATGGGGAAGCCGTTCGTCAGGGACCTGCTTGAGGCCTGCCGGCTCGCCGCCTTCCCCAAGGGCAAGAAACTTTTATATGAGAGGAAGATTATGAACGAAATGGACATCATCGCGCAGAGAAAGTATGCGCACAAGACCGGAGTAGCAGAAGGAATCGCCAAAGGGGAAATGTCGAAAGCACGTGACGGGGGCTGCAAAACTTATGGCGGCTGGAGTCCCTATGGAAACCGTGCCTCGTGCATGGGATTGAGCCTTGATGAACTGCGGACAATCGCGGAGAGTATGTAAAGGTCTAAAAAACCGGCCCGGAGGGGTTGCCTCCGGGCCGGTTGAGATTTACTGCGGCGCAGGTCAGTTACAGGGTGACCGCAACGCCGTCGATTGTAAGTTTACCGGTTGTTCCGGGAACAAAACGGCCGTAGAGGTTGCTCTGGCCTGCAGGTGCGGTCTTGCCGTCCTGAATGAGAGTGTTGCCGGACTCGATCGTTCCGTTGATCGTCACCTCACCGACATTCGCTGTTCCGACAACGACGCCGACACGCCATCCGCCGTCAGCCGTTGAATGAAGCGTACAGTCCTTGACAGTGTTTCCCTCGATTGTGTGATATGTCGCAGGGTTCGCACCGGCATGGCCGATGATTGCGCCGACTGAACCTTTAGCCGTAATCTGGCAGTTTTCAACGGAGCAGTTCTTAACCGTGATGTATGTGCTGACCGGGCCGTTGTTAGGATCATTATACCCTGCAGTCCAGCCGATGAGACCGCCCACGCGGGCACCGCCGGTTGAAGTGATTTCAGAGTTCACAAGATGGCAGTTCACGAGCTCGATTTTCTCCATTGAATCGATGCTGCCGACGAAGGCGCCAAGACCCTGACCATTTGCGGAATCATTGATTTTTGAAGATTCCAGAGTCAAATCATACACGGCAATGCCTGATTTTCCGGCAAAGCCGCCGGCGAAAAGAACATTGTCAAGGCCCTTGATTGTGTGGCCGTTGCCCTTCACTGTGATGACACCGGCACCGGTATAGCCTGCGACTGTCACCGGAGTCCACGTCTCACCGTCTGCAAAAATGATGTCATCGGTAATCTCGACAACATTGTCGCCTGAACCTGAAGACGTCAGAGTGGTGAGCATTGTCTTCAGCTCTGCGGCAGTCTTTACCACAGCCTTCGGAGCAGGAACGACCTCATAGACGTCAGGATTCGTGCCTGTCTTCTTTGAGGTGTAGCCGGCGGCGACGAAGGTCCCCAAATTGACATCATCTCCTGTCTTAGGGTCATAGCCGATGAATTTTCCGCCATAGACATTTATCACGCCCGGATTGTCGTTGTTGACATTAAGGATATAATGCTTTCCGTTCGGACGGGTTGCCTCGGTCTCGAATGTTCCGCCGTAGATGTCAATTTTGCCGCCGGCCATCGCATAAACACAGTCGTAATAATCGTGTTCGGAAGCGGTGCACTTGCCCATCTTGAAGTTCCCGTTCTTGATGATGATGTGGGAATCGGTTCCTTTGGCCATGATAATGACACGCTCTTTTGCATCGTCGCCGCCGCCGTTGAGATTACCATCGCTGTCGATTATGAGTTTTCCCTCCTCAACGCGGAACATGGCATTTCCGGTTCCGGAATAAGTTATGGTCTTGCCGCCGAGATTGAGGTTCACGGTCTTCTGTCCTTTGAGAACGACAGACTCCGGAACAGTGATGTCAGCCATGAGCGTCGCCGAGCCGCCGTTGGCGAAGAGGGTCTTGAGGTCATTCAGAGTGCTGATGTTCGTCACATTTATATTTTCCTCATCCTCGAACGCAGGCTTGATCTCGACGTTGAAGATTACTTGGTCGGTGAGGAGGTTGCCGACGATGTTCGT
>CAKVAS010000017.1 GCA_934725015.1 uncultured Bacteroidales bacterium | reverse complement strand
TACACCCTCCGAGCTCCCCGGCTCGCGCCGTTAGCGGGACTCGGAAGTCTCTTCCTCTCAGTCTTTTCAATGAACTTTCAATTTCAAACCAACACCTGATTTCTCATCGTGTTGTCCACCTGTTTTTCTCAAATGGGCTGCAAAGATACGGACTTTTTAGAAACTACCAAACATTTTCACGATTTTTTTCGATTATTTTTCCTACTTTTGCCGCCACAAACACAAAATTGATGGAAAAAGGACAGAATCAGGACAATCAGAAGACCTCGCTTTGGCAGATTTTCGGGGTGTTCGCAAAAATCGGAGCCTTCACAATCGGCGGAGGCTACGCCATGATTTCCCTCATCCAGAACGAAATCGTGCGGCGCAAGTGGCTCAGCGAGGACGACTTCTCTGAACTCATAACCCTCGCGCAGACCGCTCCGGGGCTCCTTGCAGTCAACATATCCATATTCACCGGGTTCAGGCTCCGGGGAGTGAAGGGCAGCATCGTGGCCACGCTCGCGAGCATACTCCCGTCATTTCTCATAATTCTCGCCATCGCCATGGCATTCAGCGGATTTCAGGACAACCCCATAGTCATACGCGTGTTCAAGGGAATACGCCCCGTCGTCGTCGCCCTAATCCTCGTTCCGATGATAAATATGGCACGGAAATCGGACGACACGTGGTGGAAATGGACTCTCTCGGCGGTCGTTCTCGCCCTCGTCGGATTCCTCGGGGTCTCACCCATATATATACTCCTCTGCGTCATCGTCATATTCCTCGGAATATCCGTATATCGCGAAAAAAGAATGAATAAGTCATGATATTCCTTCAGCTTTTCTATACTTTCTTCATCATCGGGGCGTTCACAATCGGAGGGGGATATGCGATGCTTTCGCTCATCCAGCATCAAGTCGTCGAGGTCCACGGTTGGATTACGGACGCGGCGTTCACCGACATCGTGGCGATTTCACAGATGACCCCGGGTCCGATAGGAATCAATTCGGCGACGTACATCGGCTACACGGTGCTCCAGAACGCGGGCGCGGCGGAATGGATGTGCGTCTTAGGCTCCTTCACCGCGACAAGCGCCGTCGTGCTGCCGTCCTTCCTCATAGTTCTGGGAATATGCTTCGCGTTTGAAAGGTTCAGCCGGAGCAATATATATAAAGGAGTGATGAACGGGCTGAAACCGACCGTAGCGGGACTCATCGGAGCGGCCGCGGTGCTGCTGATGACGCCGGAAAACTTCCCGGACTGGAAATCTTGGGTGCTGTTCGCGGCGGCCTTCACGGCGCACATGTTCTTCAAGGTAAACGCGATTCTGATAATTGTCGCGGCTGGAGTGTTGGGATTTCTGATATATTGACGATATTTGCAGCACAAAAATTTCTCTCCGGCCGGAATTACTGAAATGTGCCGGGAATATGTTATGGACTGGTTTATAGATTTATTTGAGAAACAGACATTTACGCAGGCGATTGTCGTGCTGTCGCTCATCTGTGCGGTGGGGCTGGCCTGCAACAAGATAAAGTTCAGGGGGGTGTCGCTGGGGATTACCTTCGTGTTCTTCGCGGGGATTGTCGCGGGGCACTTCGGATTCATGATTGACCCGCAGATGCTCGCGCTGGCGCAGAACTTCGGACTTATACTCTTTGTCTATGCGCTCGGAGTGCAGGTCGGGCCGAGCTTCTTCCCTTCGCTGAAGAAAGGCGGCATCAGGCTGAACGTGCTGGGATTCGGAGTGCTCGCCCTCGGGATTCTCATGACGCTCGGAGTCTGGTGGTGCACGAATCTGTCGCTGCCGGTGTCGATGGGCCTCTTTTCCGGTGCGGTGACCAACACCCCGATGCTCGGAGCGGCGCAGCAGGCGCTTTTAGATCACTCCCCTTCCGCGACGACGGTCTCGAACGAGATGGCAATGGCCTGCGCGGTTGGATATCCGTTCGGCGTGCTGAGCGTAATCCTCTGCGTAATCATACTCAAGGCCATATTCCACAAGGGCACGAAGGAAGAGAAGAACCTGCACGACAACCCGACCTTCATCACGGAGTTCGTCATCAGCAATCCGGCGATCTTCGGCAAGACCATCAAGGAAATCATGAAGGGGACATCCTTCCATCTCGTGGTGTCGAGGGTGTGGAAATTCACCGACAAGGAGCATGAGGACGGGCCAAAGGGAATGGTGATAATCCCCAACGGGGACACGGTTCTTGAGGAGGGGGAGCACGTGCTCGCGCTGTGCAAGGAGAAGGAGGTCGGGATTGCGGAGCGCCTGTTCGGAAAGACTGTCGATAAGGACTGGAACAAGAAGGACATCGACTGGAACGCCATTGACGGGCAGCTGGTGTCGCGCCATGTCCTCGTGACCAAGGAGAAGGTGAACGGGGCGAAAATCGGGGACCTGCACCTGCGCAACACCTTCGGAATCAATGTCACGAGGGTGAACAGGGCGGGAATAGACATACTGCCGTCGAGCAGCCTCGTCCTTCAGATGGGCGACAAGCTCACCATCGTCGGGCAGGCTAAGGCCATTGACAATGTGGCCGCAGTGCTGGGAAACAAGGAGAAGGAGTTGAGGAATCCCAATATGTTCTCGATTTTCATCGGAATCGTGCTGGGACTGATTCTCGGATGCATTCCGCTGTCAATCCCGGGAATGAGCGTGCCGATCAAGCTCGGAATCGCCGGCGGGCCGATTATCGTGGGGATTCTCATGGGCGCATACGGGCCGCGCTTCCACCTGACGACCTACACGACCTACAGCGCCAACCTGATGCTGCGCCAGCTCGGCCTCACGGTCTATCTTGCCGCTCTCGGACTGAGCGCCGGCCCGGGGTTCTTCGAGACGGTCTTCCGCCCCGAGGGACTGATGTGGATTGGCATAAGCATCCTGCTCGCCATCGTACCGATTCTCATCGTGGGCTTCATCGCGTCGAAGTTCTGCAGGACCGACTACGCCTCGAATGTCGGAATGCTCTGCGGAGCCATGGCAAACCCGATCGCCCTCAACTATGCGCTGAGCACGGTTGAGGACGATGAGCCTTCCGTAGCCTACGCCACGGTCTATCCGGTGTGTATGTTTCTCAGAGTGATTACCGCGCAGATGCTGATGCTGTTCTGCCTGTAGCCATCAGAACTTGAATGACAGTCCGGCAGAGACATAGCCGGTGTCGTGACCGCCTTCAGCCCACAGACCCACCTTTTCGCAGAAGTACCAGCGGAGTCCGCCGACGGCGACGAACGTCATCCGCGTGTCCATCTTGTTGAAGGCGGAGCTTGCCTTCTCCCCGCTTTCATGCTCCGTAGTGTGCTCGCCGATAAGACCGGCGTCAATCATCGCGCGGGCATAGAGTTCGAGACGGCGGCAGAGAGTGACATGGTAGCTCAGGCCGGCAGCGATGTCGAAGCGGTTGCAGAACGTGTCCTGCTGCTTGTCTCCGTATCCGTCGTCCAGCATCCAGTTGTAGCCGTAGCGCGAATACTCCCCGCCTACCGCCCAGCCCAGACTTCCGAAACGTCCGAAATCGAGGAAGCAGATGTCCGAATATATCATCACGGGAGGGACGACCATCCTGAACGACGACCGCGACGCATCATCCGCGGCGTGCTTCATAACCCTCGACCAGTCGGCGACCACAGGGGAGACTCCCAGCTGTATGGTTCTCGTATATTTAGGAAAGACAATCTCATGCTTCGTGCGTTTCCAGGCGACATTCTTCCCCGCGTCAGACGCGGCGATTCCGTCCTGAACGCCGATTTGCTCCTGCTTCAGCTTTCCCTTCGCACGACAGGCGGTGTTGCCGTAGGCGACTTCCCAGGCATAGATGACATCCATGAAAGTCCTGAACTCCCCGGCCTTTATCCTTGCGGCAAAGTCGGGATAGTCATAGATTTTCCCGAAATATTTGCCCAGCATCGCCTCCGACATGGATGGTTCAGCCCTGTCGAAGATGCTCCCGCGAGTGTCCGTGCCGACCATAATGGCCACGTCTCCGGCGATGCTCAGATACCACCCGCGCAGCGGACGCACCACAGTGACATTCCGCCCGGTGCTCTCCGCCTCGACGGTGAAGAGCGAATACAGGTCAATGCCATTGCCCCGGTACTCCTCCCGGACCCACTCGACCCTGGCCGCCCCGCCGAAAGGGCCCGCGACCTTGACCAGTCTCTTCACATACTTGTCAGTCCCTTCCAGAAGCAGGGAATCGACATCCTCGTTGATGTATCTTGTCCTCTCGCCGTCAGGAGTGAGGCTGAACTCTACATGATCCGGACGATTCACAAGCGGAGAGCGAAGATAGCCGTCAAGAACCCTCTCCTCGCCCTTGTTGAGCCAGATTCTCGCCCTGACGTCCTCGTCGTCCTTCAGCTCTTCGGTTTTCTTGTCAACGACTGTGACTGTCTGGGCGCTTGCGGAAACGCCGGCAAAAAGCAGCATCGCCATGGCAATGCCGCCCGAAATAAGTCTCACGCTCATGGCAGGACTACTTGGAAACATTGAAACTCAGGGCGAAGCTGCCGCCGGAGTAACTGCCAGTGAAAATATATTCCGCAGTGTCCGTCGTCTTGCGATAGATGTGCGAGCCATCGCTCTTGGTGAAGCCGGCCGACTCGAACTTGGCGTAATAGGCCGTGGCCACAGACTCCTCACACTCGTAGTCGAAGAACGTCACCGTCTTCATGTCGCTGCCGAGCTCCCTGTACTGCGCATTCTCCACCTCCCCGTCAAAAGCAGGGAATCCGTCAAGGAAAGGATATGCCTCGACGAGTGCAGCCCAGGTTACAGTCTCTCCGGGGCAGACTGTAGTCCTATTGTCTGAGCCCTCTTTGTTACAACTACATACAAGCGTCATTACGGCGCAGAGCAAAGCAAATGCAAACTTTTTCATACTCTTTATATTTTTTCGGGTGCAAAGATAACATCCCCCCCGAAAAATACCAAATAAACGCTATTTTTTTACGAAAAAAATGTCAGGATTCTCCAAGTGGAAAATCCTGACGGAATGTAGCCTCGGGGAGGACAGATGTCCCGCTCTCAGAACAGTTTCTTGTCCAGCGACGAGTCCATGTTGCCGAGCATCGGCGAGAGCTTAGGGAACTTCCCGTTCACCTTGGTGGTGGCCGTCCTGAAGAACTCCGCCTTGGAGCCGTCGGGGTCGTGCAGCTTCGCGAGACAGTCCCGAGCCTTGGCCTGGTCACCGAGACGGGCGTAGGCAACGGCGCGGAGAAGGTCTTCGGACGAGGTGTCGACAAGGTTGTCGTACGGCTTGCCGACTCCAAGTTTCTCCGGCCATTCGAGAGCTTCGTCTATGCGCCTGAGAGCTCCCTTGAGATTGCCCCGGTCAATGCACTCGGCCGCGAGGTGGAGCTTTATGTCGCGCCACATCACATGACTGCCGCTCTGTCCCTCGAATGGAAGGATGCGCATTCCGGTGATGACCCTGTCCGCCTTGCCGTACTGCCCGAGGGCTATGAGGGTCTTGAGGTAGGTGTCGCCGACGTGGAAATTGTCCTTATGTCTGAGATAATATGGCTCGGCGACCTTGAGAGCCTCGGCATAGTCCCCGGAGCGGTAGTGCCGCAGGGCGAGGCTCTGGACATAGCGCCACTGCTGAGGGTCGAGCCGCAGAGCCTTCTCAATGTCGGACTGCGAATCCGTGAGAGCGCTTCTGAAGGCATAGAAAGGCGCATAGTCAGGCTCGTAGGCGGACAATGTCTCCACTGCCACGTCGCGGTGTCCGAGGAAGTCCTCAAGCATCGCGAACATATAGCCGGACTTCCATCCGCCGCCGTTCTTCACCGCCCATTCGAGCGGCCGCCAGGACTCCGCCCTGAACGGGAACACAAGGTCAATCGCCGCATCCTCGACCGAAGAAAGCGCATCCGCGTCGTTCCGGAGCCATGCCTTCCACACCGCGAGCAGGGCGTTCTGCTCCGGGCAGGCATCAAGAAGCCTTGCAGCCTTGTCGGAAAGGCCGAGACGGCTGTAGAGAGCGGCGTATTCAAGATAGACCTGCCAGCGAAGCTCCTCCTTCACCGAAGCGGCGAGTTCGGAAGCCGTGCTCTCCCCCGCGAGCATACGCTCCATTGCCGGGAAAGGGCAGAGCGGGTCAAGCGACTCGATGGCAGTGAGCCATTTCTCCGAGGGCTCCGCCTGATAGAGCAGCTCGTAGGCCGACAGGTTCCAGGCATTGCCGACCAGCGACTTGCGCGCGTAGTCAGCCGCCAGTTCCCTCTGTCCGTCGAGGAAATGAAGCCTTGCAAGCTGCATCTGCGCCGCGCTGCGAAGCTCGGAGGTGACGGCGGCGACCTCGAAACGGTCCATCGCGTCCCAGATCTTGCCGAGCCCCTCCGCCGCCTGTCCGCAGATGTAGTTCGCCATCGGGTCGTACCCGTCAATCGCGAGAGCGCGGCCGGCCGTCTCGTAGGCCCCGGCATAGTCCAGTTTCCGCAGCAGAAGAAGAGCCTTGAGGTTCAGCGCAGGAGCGAGGGACGGGTCAAGTTCGAGAGCCTTGTCCGCGTGCTTCTCGGCCTCCTTGTAACAGCGCATTCCGTAGAGGTACTTCGCGTGGGTCATCTGCCCCTGCGCCGAGTCGAGGCTGAACTCCGGATTGATTTTGTGAGGACGGTCTATCTCCTGTGCGTCAGCCCTCCAGAGCCTGTGAGAGCCGACACGGACCTTCGCCGGGACAGCATCGGAGGGCAGCTTCTCAAAGAACGGCACGGCTGTCGGAAGGCTCACCTCGCGTGAGACAATCTCCCGTCCGGATGAGTCCTCAACCACGAGCTGTCCGGAAAGCGCGGTGAGGGGATATATCCCCAGAACATCCCCGTTCATCTTAACCACGGCACGCAGGCTCACCTCGTCGGCTCCGCCTATCCCCGCCACCGGAAGCCAGTACTCGTTCCATTCGTCCGTCCCGTAAGGCGTGAAGAGCGTCTGCTTGAACGGGGTATCGACACTGCTGAGCAGGTTCTGGTTGAAGAGCCTGCCGCTCTGAAGCTCGACATACTGCGGGCTCTTGTCCGTAAGCAGCCCCACCCAGATGTCGCCCTGCTGCGACTGTGCCCAGCTGAAGTACTTGCGGCCGAGCTTCTCGTCGCGAAGGGCGTAGTGCAGCATTCCGAAGTCGTCGTCCTTCCAGTACGCCCCGAAGAAGCCCTTGTGCGAACCGCCCGGATGGAAAGACTTGTCGATGCCGAAGTTCTGGTTCGCGTAGAGCGAAAGGTCGCGTCCGTTTTCATCGACCGGATACGGGGTCGTGACGCCGTCGTGCCCTATCGTATAGGTCGATGGATATATGAGTTCGAGGTCGTCCGAAGCCCTCACTCCGGAGTTCGCCCAGGTGTAGTAAGGCTGGTACTCGCCCGAGGCGTTGTGCCAGAACGAGCGCGTTCTCAGCCACACCGCGTCCTTGGGAAGATTGATTTCCACCGTCCACGAGGTGCGGGTGAGCAGTTCGAGCACGCCTATGTAGCAGCTCACGCTTCCGTCAGCCTTTGTCTCAGTACGCCACTCGACGGGATGGGCGCAGGAAGGGGCGTGGCCTATGATTCCGTAGTTGAACTCGATGCCGCCGCTGGTCCACGGTCCCCGGAGGGAGATTTCGCGGAACTTCACCACGTCGTTGTCATAGAACATCTCCTTCCCCGTCGTCTTGTCATAAACAGACCATATCTTTCCGCCGATTTCCGGCATTATGCGCACGCGAATCCAGTCGTTTTCGAGAACCACGACCTTCCATGTCCGTCGCGATGAGCCGAAATCGAAAGTTTCATATTTATGATACGGATACACGTTGCCCGACGTCAGAGGAATCGGGTTCGGATCCGAGAATCCGTAGGTCGTATAGACGGTGTCCTTGACCGTCACGGTCTGCGCGAATGCCGCCGTGCCGAGCAGAAGCAGGGTTAAAAATGGAATTGTCTTCCTCATATTATCTATCTTATTTTCGTGAAAAACAAAACGTCTGGTTTATGAAAATCCGGGGATATGTCGTCCGTGGCGACAGCCGAATACCAGTTCACGCTCATGTCAGAATGGTAGTCCGCCCTGAAAACGCCCATCCAAAAGCCGCCCTCAAGGTCGCAGCCAAGCTCGCGGAGCTCCGCCTTGGAAACCTTGCCTGCGACGATATAGCCGTCGGCCGTCAGCTGCCCGAAAAGCCGCATGGTGCGGAAGTTCCAGCCGTAGTCAATGTCGCGGTAGTAGTGCCCTGAATAGTCGAGTACGCGCCCGAGCGGGTCAATCTCCGCGCAGTAATAATCGTCCATGGAACGCCCGGGGCTGAAGAATATCTCCACCCTGTCCTCATTCTCCACGGTTGCCTCGCCGTCAAAGCGCTCCGCGTATGTCGGAGTCGGGTCGTGAACCTCATAGAAAAAGTAAAACGACTCGCCGTCGGAAAAGCAGCGGAAGAGCGTGCTGTCCTCAAGGCCGTCCCAAGGGGCATGGAGCCCGTCTATTGCAGCGGACGAGGACACGACGAAAACTCCGTCGCCGCCCGCCGCACCTCCGCAGGAAACTGCGGCCGCCCCCGCAACCGAGATGAGGGCGGTCGCCATAAATATTGTCAAACTACATTTTCGTTTCATCATATCCTCATTGTTTGGGGATTCCCATGATTTGTCAGATTCACAATCACTCCTTCTCCACTCCGTAGTTCAGCAGCCCCTGACCGTACTCGTCGAGGAATTTCGGGTAGCCGAACTTCTGCACATACTTCGGACCGACATAGGCCGCATAGCAGGTGATGTTGGTGATGCCGTGGGAAGCGTAGGTTTCAAGGTCCTTGAGGAAAATCTCATTGCTCCACGGAACTTCCACGAGATTGCTCTCGTTCCATTCGCTGAAAAGCGAGTCGTCCATCCAGTATTCGAGCACCTGAGCGGTCTCGGCCGGAAAGACCTTGAGATTGGCCTTGAGCTGCTTGAGATACTCGGCGTGGGTGATGCCGCTGCGTCCCTTCGCCCATGTGTTGGCGAGAGGCTGGTCCCAGGTGCGGAAGAAAGGGGCAAATTCGAGGAATATGTCCTCGTGCGGCTTCACCGTCTCGGGCGGTTCGAGGGTGTTGCTGTAGCACAGGTGCGCGAGCTTCGCCTCCGGGTCTATGGTCTTGAGCGCCTCGATTGCCTTGTTCTCGAAAATAAGGGCCTGGTCGGAAGCGTTCAGTTCCCTGCACTTGGGGCAGTGGCAGATGTCGCCGCCGTCGTCGAGCCAGAAATAGTAGCGGTGGTTCGTCGAGGCATAGCGCCGGCCTATGTCTATGGCGTTGCGATAGACCTCGTTCAGAGCGCCCTCGGAGGAAGGGCAGCCGTTCGCGTCATTGGTGCGGTTGCCGTTCTTGTCCATTCGGAACCAGTCAGGGTAGTTGTCGAAGCGCTCTCGCGGCAGGAGGAACGACATCATGTGTTCCTCGAACTCGATGTCAATCCCGGCGTCGGCGCACTCCTTCTCGAAGTTCGTCCACACCTGCGTGCCGCGAGGGGCGTTATAGACGCTGAAGGTGTTTATCCCGTTCCTCTTTGCAATCGCGATGTAGTCAATCACGCGGGCGTTACTTACCTCGGACCATCCGAGCACGAGTCCCCTCATCCGGAAGAAACGCTCCGGTTCCTCCGGCTTGTCCGG
Organism: uncultured Bacteroidales bacterium; assembly: GCA_934725015.1. Classification (GTDB taxonomy): domain Bacteria; phylum Bacteroidota; class Bacteroidia; order Bacteroidales; family UBA932; genus Cryptobacteroides. The sequence goes on along the minus strand of CAKVAS010000017.1, from coordinate 52,792 downwards.
TTTCTCAGGGTTTTCCGGCCCCGGCTTGTCGGGGTCGGGCTTATCGGGGTCGTCCTTGCCGATGTTCTCCCACCCGCTCACCGCCGAACCCGTATTCTCCGGAGTGCAGGACACCATCAGCGCAGCCGCCGCAAGCGCCATAATCAACAAAGTCTTTCTAATCATCATTCTTTATCTCTCTATAAAAGGTATTCTCTCTCAATAAAAGGTATTCTCTTTCTCCCTTGTTCGCGCTTAGTCTCTTAATGTTCGCGCTTAATAAGCTCTCTCTTAGTAAAAGTATTCTCTCTTAATAATCCGGGGAAGAGGGTTAAATAAAAAGATGGAGTGCAAGGCGTGCGGCGAAGCCCAAACCGCAGCAACCTGATGGTTGTGAGGATTTAGGCGAGCCGCACAACGCGGCAATCCGCTTTCTATTTAGCCCGACGATAATTCAGCAGGCCCTGCCCATAGTCATCCACGAAGGAAATATCCCCGAAAGTCTTGACATAATAGTCATCCACATAGATGGCATATGCCGTGATGTTGCGTATGCCGTAGGACGCATAAGTCTCAAGGTCGGAGAGAAATACATCCCTGTGCCATGGAACACGCACCTGAGGCTTCTTCCAGCCGCTGTAGAGCGAGTCGTCCATCCAGTAGTCGAGCACCTGCGCGGTCTCGGCCGGGAAGACCTTGAGATTGTCCTCCAGCATACGGAGGAACTCGCCGTGGGTCGTCTTGCCGTCGCGTCCGACTGCTTCCCTGTTCTTGAGGGGCTGGTCCCATGTGCGGAAGAAAGGGGCGAACTCAAGGAATATCCCCTCCTCCGGCTTGACGCGGGACGGGGCCTCTATGGAGTTGTGGTAGGCGAGGTGCGCGAGCTGTGCCTCGGGGTCAATCTTGCGGAGAGCCTTGATTATGTGGTTCTCGAAGATGAGCCCCTGGTCGGCGACATTGTAGCCGCGGCATTTCTCGCAGTGGCAGACATCGCCGCCGTCGAAGAGCCAGGTGTAGTACTTGTGGTTTGACGGCTGATGTGTGCGGACGAACTCCGGTACATTGGACATCAGCACCTCAAGGCCTTCCTGACATGAAGGGCAGCCGTTGCCGTCGGGTTGGCGCACGCCGTTCTCGTCCATGCGGAAATACTCCGGATGGGTCGCGAACAGCTCTCGCGGAAGAAGCCATGTCATCGCGTGCTCCTCGTACTCGAAGTCAAGTCCCGCATCGATGCATTTCCGGCGGAACTCGTAGTACTCCGGACTGTCGTAAGGATGTCCGCAGACGCTGATGGTGTTCAGCCCGTTCTTCTTCATGAGCTCAATCCAGTCGATGACGTCCGGATTCTTTATGTCGTCCCAGCAGAGAATCACGCCGCGCAGCTTGAAGAAAGGCTCTTCGGCCTTCTTCCCGCAGCCCGCGCAGAGCGCGAGCAGCAGGAGAGAGGCTGCAAAAAGTGTCAAAAATTTGGGAATCTTATTCAACATAGTCAGGGAGGATTACGGTTGCCATATCAACCTGTGTTCTTGACTCAGGATTCTTCATGTCGGTGGCGTTGCCCTGCGGAAGATAGCCTATCGCATTCCAGTTGCAAGGGCCGTCCATGAGCTTGAGGGCGAATCTTGCCTTGTTCGTGGTCATCTTGAAGAACTTCCTGTCGAACATGACCTCCGCCTGACCGAGGTTCCTGCCCTCGTCGAAAGAGACCTGTCCGAAAAATTCGGCTGCCGTATAGTTGCCGGCCTGTGTGGTGAGTCCTCCGCTCCAGACATTATCCTTATCCTTTCCTCCATAGAAATAAGCCGTCAGGCCGGTGAAGTCGGTGAAAGGATTGCCCATATGGAAACCGCCCTCGATGTACCACTCAAGTCCCATATTGTCCTGAGCATACGGAGGATAAGTCAGTTCATTGTCAGTAGCCCCGACATAACATCCGGTCTCGACATTGCCATCCGCATCAATCCAGATGTCAATAGGCAGAGTGTTGCTTGCGAGAGGCTCGCCCTTGCGGACTTCTTTCTTGTTGCTGCTGTAGTATTCAATCGTGCCCGGATCCACAAACTCAAAATAGAGATAAACGGTCTTACTGTCTCCGGTAAGCTTCATCTTGCGAATCATCGGATAGAGCACCGTTCCCTCCGGAAGGGAATAGGTGATGATTCCGTCCTTGTCCCAGTCGGAGAAGTCGCCGTCGATGGTGATTGCGTAAGAGAACGGATATGCAAGATTGATTGTCGCCGCGGTGACCTTGCCCTTGACGGCGTTCTCAACCTCAACGATGTCAATCACATGAGGAGTCACTCCGATTTCAACGCTTTCCGGAAGCTCGATTGTGGCAACGGCCTCGGCCTCGGTCTGCCCGGCCGCGATTGTAAGCTCGGCAGGAGCAATCGTCACCGTATATTTGTTATCCGCCGCCGGAGCAAGCTTCACCTTCACGTCCTTCGTTGTGGCCTTTGCGAGGGCGACGCGAATCTTCGCGGTCCTGTCACCGGCGAAAGTGTTGTCGGCATAGACATTGACCTCCGGTTTGAAAGAATAGCTGAGGGCGATATATACCACTGCGTCCTCCGGAGTCTCAGCGCCCTTCACAGCCGCAATCTTGATTGCAGCCTGATATTCTCCGGACTCAAGTCCGAGCACGTCGGCTTCGACATTCACCTCGGCGGATGTCCTGCCCTTTTCAATCTTCACGCTCTTGGAGAAGTTGGCCGGCACCTCGTTCTTGCCGCTCTGAACCGGAGCCTTGGCAAGGGTCACGGTCACGTCGGCCGAAGCCGCCTTGGAGAGTTCAAGCGTAAGCTTCGCGGTGTTGTCCTCAGCAAATGCCGCGTCAGCCTTCATGCTGACGGTAATCTTTTCGTCCGCAGGCTTTCCGTTGTCCTGAGGGGTCTTTTCACAGGAGACAAACAGGCCGGCGGCAAGGGCGGCGGCGCTGATTGCAAACATGATTCTTTTCATAATAAATTGGATTTAAAGTTATTAGTTGTTAAATGATTTCTATCACCAGCCCGGATTCTGCTCCAGTGCGCGGTTCTTGTCGATTTCGGTCTGAGGAATCGGGAAGAGGTAGTGGCGGGTCGGGTCGAACACCCTCTTCTGGAACACGGGGTAGGTAATCCTGCCGTCGGCGTCAACCGCCACGCGGTGCACCTTCTTGTTATCGACAGTCTCCGCAATCATCCAGCGGCGCACGTCCCAGAACCTGTGGTTCTCGAACACAAGCTCCATCCTGCGCTCCTGACGGACCTTCGCGCGAAGCTGCTCCTGAGTTAGCCCCGACGGCAGCTCGACGGTGCACTTGGCCCTGCGGCGGATGGTGTTGATGAGTTCCTTGGCACGCTCAAGGTTGGAAGCACCGCCCATCTCGATGAGCGCCTCGGCATAGTTCAGATAGAGCTCCGACGTCCTCATGATGGCGAAGCGGCGGTAGGTCCAGCTGGCGTTGGTCACGAGATTGTGGTTCTCGTCGAGATACTTCCTCGTGAAGTAGTTCGTGCGGATGATGGAACCTATGTTGATGTTGTCCTTTCCGTTAGCGGAGATGTCAATCGGACGGCCCTGAAGCTGCGCCCCGTTGTAAAGTATGCAGCTGTAGAACCTGTCGTCGCGGCCCTCCCACGGGTGCTCGGGGTCATAGTCCGTAGCCTTTGGATTGAGAATCTGCGTGTCGTCATCGTTATATCCGAGAACCGGAATCTCCCCGGTGCCTTTCATCTCGAAGTCATCCACAATCTCCTGAAGCGGGCCATCGACATTGTAGGCATTGTAGCCCAGCGGCATCGCGTAAAAGTCCCACCAGTAGCACTCGTAGTGCTCGGAGTTCTTCGTCCAGATGAACTCGCTTGAGATGGCGGCCTTGTTGAACATCTCCGTGTAGGTCGGGGCAAGGATGTAGCCCGCCTTCTCCGCCATGTTCAGCGCCTCGCGGTTCGCCTCGGCGGCGTCCTCCCAGCGCGAAAGGTCATTGTCCCTGTTCCAGTAGGCGCTGGCCCAGTAGAGCTTCACCTGCGCCTTCACGACAGCCGCCACGACAGAGGTGAATCGGCCGAAGTTGGCGTCGTCGTGCTTCTCCGGAAGATGGAGCATGGCCTCGTCCATGTCCGAGAGAACCTGATTCACGGTCTCCTCCGCGCTCGCCCGCTTGATTCCCTTGAGGGACTCGATGTTGCCCGGGTCAAGAACAGAATTTATAATCGGTACTCCTCCCCACTGCTTGAAAAGCAGGAAATAGTAGTAGCCACGGAGTCCGTAGGCCTCTCCGAGCAGCCTCTCCTTTCGGTTGCTCGCCCCGCCGGCCGACATATCCTCCGGGATGAGGTCATAGTTCTCGATGAACATATTGCAGCGCCGGATGCAGCCGTAGAAGTCGCTCCAGTTACGGGCCATGGGCATCTGGGTCGGATTCCAGCTTCCGAGGTTGATGTCGAAGGGCGAGGCCGGATAGCCAGAGGCCTGCTGGAAGCCGATTTCATCGGTAGCCCCGCCGAGCTTGTAGCGTCCGGAAAGGTCTTCCGTGTTGCACTGGAAGTCCGGAAGGTAGGCATAGGCATTGTCCAGATAGCGCTCCGCCGTCTCAATCTTGGAGAACAGCTCCTCCTTGGTCATGTTGTCTCCCGGAGCCCTTTCGAGGAAGTCGCCGCAGGAAACGGCAAGGGAGGCAGCGGCAATGACGGTAAAAATATAGTATATTCTTTTCATCTCAATCGTAATTTACTGTAATTCAAAGCGAAGCCCCATATTAAACACTCTCTGGAGAGGGTAAGGCAGCGTTCCGGAACCGGCGGACTCGGGGTCGCGGTCCTTGAGCCACAGCCTGTCCCACACCGCCACGTTCTGCGCGTTCACATAGATGCGAGCCGTGGTGACGTGAATCTTCTTCATCCACGCGGTCGGGAAGGTGTAGCCGAGCTCGATGTTCCTGAGCTTGAGGTAGTCGGTCTTCATGAGGTTCTGGTCCGAAACCACATTGTTGTTCGCGGTGGTGTGGGCTACAGGGAGTATCGCGTCCTTGTTCTCCTTGGTCCACCTGCGGAGGTTGATGACGCTGGAAGGATAGGACCACAGGCGCGCCGTTCCTCCGAGGGCGCCGCTGAGGAGCATGCTGAAGTCGAAGCCGCAGAGATTGAAGCCTATGGAGAGGCCTCCGGTGAGGGTAGGCACGGAGAAGCACTTGATAGGCACGCGGTCGGACGGGTCAATCACATTGTCTCCGTTGGTGTCCTGGTACTTGATGTCTCCCGGAATCACCGGGCCGAACTTCTGCGCCGGACTGCTGTCTATGTCCTCCTGGCTCTCGAAGAAGCCGAGCGACTTGTAGCCGAGGGCGTAGCCGATTTCATAGCCGCGAAGGTCCTGATAGTCATAGGCCGGAGCAGGCTGGTCGTTTTCGAGCACCTTGTTCTTCGCCCAGGTCATCTGGAGGTTGGAGAAAATCGAGAAGTCCTTGGAGAACGCCTTGAAGAAGCGGATTTCACCCTCCACTCCCTGATTCACGACCTTTCCGGAGTTGCGCGGAGCGATGTTGGTGATGCCGACATAGTCGGGAACGCTTCCCGCTGCGGTGAGGATGTTGTCGCGCCTCTCGTGGAAATAATCCACCGTGAGGTTGAGCACATTACCCTCGAAGAGCGAGAGGTCGAATCCGGCGTTGGTCTTGTAGGCCTTTTCCCATGTGACGTAGGCGTTGCCGACGCGGGTCTCGTTGTGTCCGCCGGCAGCGGAGGTTCCGCCGTTTGTCGTTCCGAAGTAATATCCGTTCGGGAATATGCTCCCGAGAGCGCCGCCAGGACCGAACTCGCTGATGTAGAGGAAGCGGTTGCCGCCGATCTGGTCATTTCCGACAGTTCCGTAGGAGCCCCTTATCTTGAAAATCTTGAGCCAGTCCGGAGAATGAAGCCAAGGCTCGTCGCTGATGACCCAGCCGGCGGAGAAGGACGGGAACACGCCGTAGCGCCTGCCCTTTGGGAAGTTCTCCGAGCCGTTGTAGCCGAGGTTGAACTCGGCGAAATAACGCTGGGCGAAGTTGTAGGCGGCGCGGGCGCTCAGACCCTGATAGGCATACATGTACTCGGAACTGTAGAGGTTCTTGAGCGTGCGGTTGCCGAGCAGCTGTGCGCTCACCGAATGGCGGCCGAAGTCGCGGTCGTAGTTCAGGCGGAGGTCGTAGTAGGTGTAGCGCTCGACGGAAGAAAATGTGCTTGCCTGAAGACGGCCGTTGGTGGTGTAGTCCTGATAGACAGGCTCGCCGGTGACCGCGTCAGTTCCCCTGTACCAGAACTGCTCGAAGTCCTGCCTCCACACCCTCTGGAGGCTGTTGGTGTTCTCGAAGCTGAAATATGCCTGTGCGCTGAGCCCTTCGGTGATGAAGTCGAAGTCGTATTTCGCGGAGATGGTACCGTACATCACGTTGCTGCCACGGTTGTAGTAGCCGCTTCGGGTGATGACCCCGTAAGGGTTGTTCTGGTAAGGAATCTCAAGCGCGGAACCCGCCGCGAGAGTGCCGTCAGGGTTATAGATTGACTGCGAGCCCGGAAGGCGGCTCGTGATGATGTTGAACACATGAGTGAAGCTCTCGCTCGGCCCGACCCTCGTCTCAAGGCGGCCGGCCATGTCAATCCTTATGTTCAGTCTCTTTGTCGCCTGCACGTCGAGGTTTGAACGGAAGTTCCACCTGTCGTACTTTGGCTTCACCCCGTAATTTGCCGTGAACTCGTCCGTGTGGTTGAGCAGAGTTCCCTGATTCATGTAGCTTCCGGAAATGAAGTAGTTGACCCGGTTATTCTTTCCGAGCGAGCCGGAGATGTTGATGTTGTACTGCTGCTGCCACGAGTGGTTCTTCAGAACGACGTCGAACCAGTCGGTGTTAGGATACTGGTAGGGGTCGGAGCCGTTCTTTATGATTTCAAGCACCTCTTCGGTGTAGCGTTCCGGCTGGCCGTCGTTGTAATCGACCGCACGGTTGTAGAGAGCCTGCTCGTATGAGCTCATGGTCTCGGGCAGACGGATTGGCTGCTGGAGGGCCTGCTGAATTGTGAACGAGATTTTCGGAGCCTCGTTCCCGCCTCCGCGCCTGGTGCTCACGACGATGACTCCGTTCGCTCCCTGGATTCCGTAGAGTGAAGAAGAAGACGCGTCCTTGAGGATGGTTATGGACTCTATCTCGTTAGGGTCGAGCATATCGAAGTCGGCCTTGTTTCTCGGCAGACCGTCAATGACCACAAGCGGTGCGCTCGTCCCGTAGGTGCCGAGTCCCCTGACATAGAGCGAGGAGGCGTCTGCTCCCGGCTCGCCGGAGGACTGCACGGTGATGAGTCCGGGAAGCTTGCCGGCAAGGGCGTTGGAGATGTTCGCCACCGGGGACTGGACGAGTTCCTTGGTCTGGATGGTGGAGACGGCGCCGGTGATGGAACGCCTTGTCTGGCGGTTGTTCATGCCGACCACCACGACCTCGTCAAGAAATTCGGAGGATTCCATGAGCCGGATGTCGTAGTGCTCCCGCTTATCGACTGTGAAGGCGGCATCGCTGTAGCCGAGGCATGACACCACCATCTTTGCTCCCTGCGGAGCCGTGAGCGAGAACTTTCCATCGACGTCCGTGACCACTCCGTTGGAAGTGCCGGACTCTATGACCGACGCGCCGATTACCGGTTCGCCGTTCGCGTCCCTGATTACTCCCCTGACGAGCCTGTCGTCCTGAGACGCGGCGCTTTCCGAAGCGCAGGCCGTCCTGCCCGTGCCGGACGGAACCGTGGCCGCCAGTTCAAAGAGGAATAAGGAGAAAACGCAGATGCTGAGCAGTTGAGTTTTTCTCATTGTTTCTGGATTTAGTTATTAGTATTTCTGTGCAAGTTATTTTCTATAATCCGACAAACAAAAAGACCCCAAAAGTTTATTTTCACCCACATGGGCATTGGCAACAAATATGTGTATATCAATAAAATGCAGAAACATATCGAATAATCGATATTAAACAGATTTATTTATCCGGACGAAATCGTCATACCCTTTTATTAAAATGATTTATTTTAGCGATTTCAAGCCCCATTTGTTTGAAATTAAGGTTTCATAATTATAATTTTGTGAAAAACAACGCGACATGACTGAATGGAATGAAACGGAGCATGAAAACCCCGACAGGGCGGGAGAAATCAGACGAAAAATTCTGAAATGCCTCATAGAGAACGGCAGGCTCATGATTTCGGATTTGTCCGGGCTCTGCGGCTACAGCGTACCCACTGTGACCAAGTACATCAACGGGCTGATGGACGCCGGACTGGTGGTGACCGCCGGGAAACGAAGCCTGACGAGGGGAAAGAAGCCCACGGTCTATATGACGCGGGAGGACGCGAAATATTTCATAGGAGTGGATATACAGCGGCACGCGCTGATGATATGCGCGATGGACCTTTCCGGCAATGTAATCGCGGAGACGAGTCTCCCCGATATGGTCTATAGCAATACCCCCCCCCTATTTGGAAAAGATGTGCGGGGCGGTGCTGCAATTCATTGACAGCCTGCCTGTTGAAAAGTCCAAAATCGCCTACACCTGCTTCAGCATAAGCGGCCGCATCGACTCGAAGGCCGGAATTAGCCACAGCGCGTTCAACTTCGAGGGCGACGACACCCCGCTCGCGGAGACTCTCACGGAGAAAATAGGGCTGCGGTGCATCATCGAGAACAACACCCGCGCCATGACCTTCGGCGAGCTGTGCCTCTACAACCGCGAAAGGTTCCGCAACTTCCTCTTCGTCAACATCAGCTGGGGACTCGGGCTCGGCATCGTGATTGACGGCAAGGTCTATGGCGGGAACAACGGCTACGCCGGGGAGTTCGGGCACATGAACGTCTATAACAACGAAATCATCTGCCACTGCGGAAAGAAGGGCTGTCTTGAGACGGAGGTCTCCGGAATGGCGATGCAGCGGATGCTGGTCGAGAGAATCCGCAAGGGCGAGGCGACCATTCTGAAGGGCATGATCAGCAACGGCGCAGAGCCAACCCCTGCGGACATCCTCGACGCAATCAACCGCGAGGACCCGCTCTGCATCGACCTCATCGAGAACATGGGAATGGAACTCGGCAAGCAGCTGGCGAACCTCATCAACCTCTTCAACCCCGAGGCGGTGATTCTCAGCGGCAGCTTCAGCCGCGACAGCATCTACTTCACCGAAGCCATCAAGTCCAGCATCCGCAAGTTCTCGCTCAAGCTCATGTACAAGAACGTCCGGATTCTCCAGTCGGAAAACCCGGACAGAACAGGAGTTCTCGGAGCCTGCCTCCTCGGCCGCCACCGCTTCGCCGACGAGGTGTGAAACATCGGAATCAAATTGCTCAACAGGTTGTTGAGCAGTTGCCGCCGTCGCGGGAGACATGAGATATCGTACGGCTATTTTTGGAGACGGAAATACGGGATTCTGTCCAGTGGCACGTCAATTTCAGCCTTTAGACTGCCGTCGGAATCATAGACGCTGCCGTCGTCGGCCGCCCAGCGGCCCTGAGGGAAAACGACCTCGCGGACGAAGCCGGGAGTGAGAACAGGAGCCACCATAATCCCGTCCCCGAGCATGAACTGGTCATGCACGGCGGCATACCCCTGATGAGGGAACTCATATTCAAGCGGACGCATTATCGGCTCGCCGGTCTCAGCCGCCCTGTGGGCAAGGGAAAGAATCTCCGACATCAGGGACTCCCGCGTCGCAACAGCCTTAAGAACGGCGGCATAGTGCTCCCCGTCGAGAACCCGCCACGGAGCAAGGGAGAACTGCATCATGGTCATGAGGGCATGGCACTGGGCCGAGCGCACAATCAGGTCACGGTCTATATCGCCGGAAAGGAAAGTGGAGAAGCTGCCTCCGCCAACCATATCGGGACAGGAGAAGGAATAGCCGAGGATGTTCTCCGCAAGCATTTCGGGCACAAGCTTCTGAAGGTCATCCCAGGAATGCGCCTTGTCATGCAGACGCTGAACAAGAGGCCGCCCCGCCATCTGCCAGCACGCGCGGTACTCGTTGTACGGATACGAAAGACCTATTTCAGCGAAGAGACGGCACTGCTCGTTTCCGTTAATCCCGCCCTTGCTGAATGCGTCAGCCGGGTAGAAGTTGTAGTCGCCGGCATCGAACTTGAAGCCGTCGATGCCGTAGGTCTCAGTGAGATAGTCAAGCCTCCCCCGGAACCATTCCACGCTCCGCTCATTGGAGAAATCCAGCACCGCAGAGGTTCCGTTCCACCACCGCACCGGATAGGGCAGCGACGCCTCCTCCCACGAACGCGAGCCGTCCTCCCCGGAGAGGAGGAAACCCTTGAACGAGTTTATCTCACGGCATATCGGGTACTGGTCCATACTGACGAAAGGACATATCCACAGCATGACCTTGAAGCCCATTTCATGAAGGCGCTTCATCATAGCCTTCGGGTCGGGAAACCTCCGAGGATTGAATTCCCATTTGCCGTAGTCCTCCTGCCAGGTGTCGTCAATCATTATGATTCCGGCCGGAAGCCCGTTCTCCAGTATTCCACGGGCGTAGTCGAGCACGCCCTGCTGGTTCTGGTCATACATCAGCTCAATCCACGTGTTGTACTGGGGGCTGGTGAAGAACTCCGCCGGAGGCATCTTCCCGTCTGCGGGAAAGAAATTCTCCGAGGCGAAACGGCAGGCGTCGGCGAGGCTGTTGCCAGCAATTCCGGTTTTTATCCCAGACCGGGCGGAGCTTATCCTCAGCATCCCCTCCGACACCGCGAAGGCAAACGGCCCGTCGCTCCAGACATAGCGCCCGCAGTCCGTGACGAGCAGACCCTGTCCCTGATTTTCCCTGTTGTTCGTGAGCGAGCGGCTGAAACCGGATTCATAAGGCATCAGGGAACCGTCCTTCACAAGACCGCCCCATATATGTTCCCCGTCCTCAAGCCTGATGCTCATACTCTCTCCCCCTCCGTACCCGGAACATCCGGACAGCAGGACAACGCACACCGCAACGGCTGCGGCGCAGGCGGCACGAAACGCCGCCGCAGGACAAAATGGCATAATTGTTCTCTTCATCATCTATTCACTCCGTTTAGAAATCCTCAAAAATAAATTCCAAATCTGAGGCAGCTGTTATTGTGCAATAAATTCATATATAAGGTTGTACCCTGTGTCTTCATCCCAGACATCCCTGTTGGCCAGCCTTATGCTGTAGCGAGGGTCGTCATGGAGACTGTCCCGTCCGTCGGGGAGATTCAGGAACAGGGAATACTCCGCACCTCTCCTGAGTCCCGAAGGCAAGGTGAAACCGGTCCTGACTTTGGTTGTGCTTCCGCCCTTCCAGCGTCTCGGGTCAATTTCCGTGCGTATAACGGTCTTTTCCCCCGTGGACTTCTCCACAAGCACGAACTCCATCCCGCGAGGATTGACCGGAGACGCAAAGCCGTCATTGCGCACGGTCAGAACCACATTCATGTCCGAACCGGCCTTGAGGGAGGAATCAAAGGCGGCACGTTCAAGGACAAGACGATAGCCGAGCCGTCTGGAAATGTCGTCAAGGCATCCGTTTTTCTGCCAGAGCGCGAAGGTTCCGCTGTGATAGCCCCTGTTCTGATAAGTCCAATGATAGGTCTCCAGAGCCTTGTAGGCCGGGACACAGTCGCAGAACATCGCGCTTCCGGAGCAGGTCTCTCCGCCCATTAGCGTGTAGTTCGTCTCGGCCGCCCACAGCTCGCGGTCAGCCGCGCTCGTGTAGGTGCCGACATCCGTTCCGTCGGAGATGAAGCAGTCATTATGCCCGCCGACACGCACGATGTCCGACGCAGTGAAAGCCGTTTCTGCCGTGATGGAGTCCTTGAGCGCCGTGCCGAAGATGGCAGTCTTGTAGCCCGGAGTGCGCAGCGCGACCTGCCTGTCCGCCGGCATCGCGTCAAGAAGAGCCCTGAGAAGCCTCCGGCGAGGTTCGAACTGCTCCGAGGTCTTGGGGTCGAAATTGAAGTGGCTCGTGTAGTACCATTCGCCCCAGGCTCCGATGAAGCCGGCCTGAAGTACGAGGATTACGTCACCGTATTCCGTGAGAACCGGCTTGAGCTGCGCCACATGACGAAGCACGACGTCAACTTCCGGGTCATAAGGCTCATACCCCTTCCCGTAGTTGTTCTTGTAGGCAAAGCGCAGCACCGTCTTGAATCCGGCGTCCCTGTGTGCCAGAAGGCTCCGTCGCATGATCTGGAGAGCGGCGTCGCTGATGTCGCCTTCCATGAAGTCGGTGAGATAGAAGAGCGTAAGGGTCAGGGTTCTCTTGGAAACGCGGTTTACCTGAAGCGTCTCGGAAGTGAGCGGGGAAGGAATCTTCCCGTTCTCGAACTTCACTGAATACTGGGTGTAGAATCCGCGTTCCGGATTGCAGAAATCCTCGGAACTCGACTTGTATTTCACAATCTCGCCGCGTTCCTCCCCTTCTCCGGAAGTCTTCGTGCACGAGAGCATGGCCGTAGGGAAGACGACGGCAAGAATCATCAGTATGAATATGTTCCTTTTCATAAAGAATTAAAAATATGTTTTCTCTATATGGGCGTCGCTTCCGACCAGAATCCGCGACGGAATCATCGTGAGGTCGAACACCTCCCCGCTCTCAATCTCGCGACCGGGACACCACGATGCAATCCAGCCTTGCGGCAAAGCGTCACTCAGTCCGTCAAGCACATCCGGCGTCGCATTGACAAAGACGGCAACCCTCGTCAGATTCCCTTCCGGGCAGTCCCTGTCGCTCCGCCCGAGAAGTGCGGTGCAGGAGGAGCAGCCTGCGTCGAGCAGGCAGAGCAGCACCCGTGACGGAGCGAAATCCGCTATGCGAAAATCCGCTCCGTCCGCCGTTTTCAGGCAGACATCAGGCGCCGGAATCCCTACGGAAGCATTGTCAATCACCGAAAGGCTCTGCCGGAAGCCTTCCATCAGATAGGGGTCTATGACATTGTCCGAGACTATCTTCTTCAGGGCGGAGGCGTAAAGCCTGTCATCACGGCATGGGGAATCCACTGCATGAAGCCAGCCCTCAAGCCATCCGGCCCAGACGGTGTAGGCAACCCTACGGCGCGACGCGGAATCGAGGAAGGCAAGCAACGACTTTTCGGCTGCTTCCGGCCGGGCCATCCCAAGCAGCCTGATGTAGTCGCCGAAACGGTCCTCCGCAGAGCCGATGTCATCGAAACCGTCCAGCGAGCCGAAGTCATGTCCGTCCCAGAATGTTTCGAGACGGCGTTCCGGACTCACGCACGAGAAACAGAGCGCCGTCAACAGGAGGGACAGCGCAGGCGCAAGGAAGTTCTGTTTCAGACGAATCATGGCAAATCAGAAAGTGCATACAAGGTTATAGCCGGACTCCTCTTCCCACACGCCCTCATTGGCAAGCCGGATTGAATATGCCGGGTTGTCGTGAAGGCTCCTTTCCGGGTCGGGGAGGTTGAGATAGAGCCGGCTTCCCTTTCCGAACGAATCCGGAAGCCTCATTTCAGTCTCCACCACGGATGTGGTGTTCTCGAACCAGAAGCGAGGGTCGGCATCCGTGACAGGATGAACCGTCTTTGTCCCGTCCGAATCAACAAGCACAATCTCCACGGCACGGGGATTCATCGGGGCGGCATAGCCGCTGTTCCTTATCTTCAGAACCATCTTCATGTTCTCCCCCGGCATCGGATTCTTTGACAGCATCGCCGTCTCAAGCGAAAGCCTGTAGCCCATTCTGCGGGAGATCTCACTGAAACATCCCTGACTCCTCCAGCGGCTGATTACGCTCGTGTGGTAGTTCAGGTTAAGGTATGTCATGTGATGTTCCTCACATTTGGGAAGAGTAAGGCTGCATTCGCAGTAAGGAGTGAGGGCACAGGTCTCACCGCCCCAGATTGTGTAGCGCGACTCCGCATAGACATACTTTCGCTCGACATTGTTCGCGTAAGTGCCGACGTCATTGGCGCTTGAGACGAAGCAGTCGTTATGGTGTCCGGTCCGCGAAACGTCGGAGCCGTCGTGAGCCGTCGCTACTGTAATCGAATCCGCAGCCGTGATTCCGTAAATGGCGGTCTTGGCTGCCGGGTAGCGGACCAGAACCTGACGGGTTTCAGGCATTGTGCGGAGAAGTTTCTTCAGAAGCTGACGGCGCGGTTCGTAATCCTCCGCCGTCTTGGGCTGATAGACATAGTTGTCCGTATAGTACCACTCCCCGAATGTCCCGACAAAACCCGCCTCAAGGCAGAAAATCACGTCGCCGTTTGCCCTCAGAATCGGAGCGAGCTGGTCTATATGCCCGTTCACAACCTCCGGAGAGGCATCCCAAGGATGGTCGAACTCCGTGTAGTTCCGCTTGTAGGCAAAGCGAAGGACGCACTTGAAGCCGTTCTCACGGATTCTCTCCATATTGGTATTCACCAGGGAAAGGAAGCTGTCGGAAATGGGGCCGTCGATGAAGTCCGGCATATAGTAAATCGTGTATATGAGCCGCTGTCCTAGCAGGCGGGAGCTTTCAAACACGCTGTTGGACAACGGGGTCATGGAACCGCTGCTGAAAATCTCGATGTGCGAGAGAAAGCCGCGCTCCGGATTGGGGATGTCTCCTTTGGACATCTCTCTGAAGCTGAGCCTGCGAAGCGAGGCCCATTCGGAATCCGTGTCATCTGACGAGGAGGCGGTGCATGAGGCAAGCATTAAGGCGGCAAGTGCAGCCGCCTTGAAAAGAATATTCATATTGCGTAAATGTCTGGTATCGCTGTTATCTCGCATGGCGGTAGCCGGCGATTTTCTGCCAGCGGCCTCTGGTGAAGTCCGGCACGCGGACAGGCTTGCTGCCGTTCTTTATTGATGCCGCAGTCAGTTCGCCGATGCAGGACCATTCGGCGGCGTCATAGACATCCATGTCAAGCGGCTTTCCGTTCCTCAGACACCACACGAGCCTGTAGTCCATTATGAAATCCATTCCGCCGTGTCCGCCCACCTTCTTCGCCGTTTCCTCAACATCCCTGACAATCGGGGACTTGTATTCCTCCATAAGGCTGTCGAACACATCCTGCGGAACGAAGCTGTGGGCATTCAGATTGTCGTATGAGGCTCCGGACAGGCTTCCCTCTTCAAAGGCGAGTCCAGGATAAGGATACTTTTCCGCATATCCCTTTGTCCCGACAATCTGATACATCCTGTCATACGGACGCGGGGTATAGACATTATGCTGCAGGAGTATCGTCTTGCCGTTCGCCGTCCTTATCATTGTGGTGGTCTGGTCACCGTTGGCGAAAGTGTCCGAACCCATCTTCTCCGATGCGGTCTGCAAACCCACCACAGACTTGGTGTCCATGGAGACGAGATAGTCCATCTTATCGCCCCGGTGGATATCAAGCGCCTGACAGTCAGGCCCGAGCCCATGGGTCGCATAGACATCCCCCGCGTGCGCCTGATCGAAGGAAAGGCGCCAGTTGTCATGATACTCGTCCCAATACTCGGCGAGATTATGGATATATGAGCCCTCCGCATGAATGACCTCGCCGAAAAGTCCTTGCTGCGCCATGTTCAGGGCCGTGATTTCAAAGAAGTCATAGACACAGTTCTCAAGCATCATGCAGTGCATCCTCGTCCGTTCCGAAGTATCTACCAGCCGCCAGCAGTCCGCCACGGAGGTCGCCGCCGGCACTTCCACAGCGACGTGCTTGCCGTGCTCCATGGCATAGACAGCCATATCGACATGAGTCTTCCAGTCGGTGACTATATAGACGAGGTTTATGTCGTCCCTTTCACAGAGTCTCTTCCATGCATCCTCCCCCGAATATGACTGAGCCGCAGGGAATCCCCTCTCGGACAAAATCTTCTGCGTCTTGTCAACCCTTTCAGGCTCAAGGTCACAGAGGGCGACAATCCTGACCCCGTCGATGTAGGTAAAGCGCCGGACGGCATCAGGCCCCCTCATTCCGAGACCGATGAATCCAACCCTGACCGTATCCAGAGGCTCTGCGGCATATCCGAGCATATCGGTCTGCCCTGCCGCCGGGGCAGGCTCGTCAAACACAATCACGCCATCGACCTCCCTGTAGTTTTCGGCAGACCTGCAGCATCCGGCAAGAAATATCATAGCCGATGCAAGAAAAAAGATAAGTGACTTGTTCTTCATGACAACTACCTGATTACTGAATAAAGAAAGACGGCGCGGGCGTAATGACCCTTCCGGGCAGCCCGCACCGCCGCAACGGCAAAATTACTATTTATCTATCGTAACGACAATCTTCTTGGCAAGGCCGTTAGGGTTGTTCTGCTCGTCCATCGGAGCGTTAGGAAGCACACCGACGCTGGTCCAGTTAGCCTGAATGTCGAAGCCCATTGTGAAAGTGTCAGCGAAAGTCACGCCCGGAATCATCTCGCGGGTCACCTGAATCTCGTACTTTCCGTCCTTGCCGGCTCCGGTCGCGATGCCTGAACCGTTTGTAAGAACGGCTCCCCAATGGTCGCTTTCGTCATGAGTCGTGCTCGGGTCCGACCAGATCCAGCCGCTGCCGCCTACTTCTCCCCACCACTTAAAGAGAGCCGGGTCAAAGGAAACATACTCATTGCCGGAAATTATGGCATTCTCGAGAACAATGTCAGCATCAGCGTCAAGGAATTCGTCGCCATAGCCGCCGGTAGCGGCGCTGTTGTCGCAGTTGAAGTAGAGATGCACAGGGACATATTCCTTGTTGAGCTGAGCCTCGTCGAACTCAAGATAGACGTTCACATACGCCTCGTCGGCATAGGCCTTCGCCTTCGTGAGCGCGGTGAACTTGGTTCCCTCCGTGCACTCGGTCACAGACACCTTGGCAGCGTCAAGAGCGTCCCAGTCGGCGAAGTCGCCGTCAATCTTAATCTTGCTCACGAACGTAGGCTCATCGTCATCGTCGTCGTGATGCTTTTTTGAATCGTCCTTCTGGCAGGCGTTGAAGCTTACCATCACCGCAGCCGCCATGGCCGCGAACATCATGATTTTTTTCATAATTGTTTGTGTTTTTAAGAAATGTGAGAAAAATAAGTTGCTTCAGTTACTTGTTGTTTGCAATCCCGCTCACGGACACCTCATCGTAAGGGATGCAATAAGGATAGTCCTTGTCGAGCCGTTCGGGAGTGAGGATTTCCCAGTCCTGAACCCCGGCATATCGGCGGTCGATGCTCTTTCCGTTCCTGTAGAGGTCGAAAGCGCGGAATCCCTCGAAGCAGAGTTCGAGACGACGCTCGTCGAGCACTACGTCAAGCACGTCCGAATACCCTCTTGCGGCCATGTTCGAGGCCGTCATCTCGGCCTCTCCCGTAAGTCCTGCCCTGTTCCTTATGACATTCACGTCATTGAGCGCGGCATCCGCATTTCCCTTGTGCGCATAGGCCTCCGCACGGTTCAGAATGACCTCGGCCCAGCGAATCATAACAGGAGACGACAGCATCGGGTCACCGTCCTGACCGGAAAACTTGGACATCAGATACTTAGGATAGGTCTGACGGACACCGGCACCGGCGGACACGTTCGGACGGAGATAGACCCGCGTGCCCCCGGTGAAGCCGTCGTTGTCCTTCTCGTCCGTCGTATAGCCGGTTATGTAGTTCACCGTGCCGCCGTCAACAACCTTGCGAAGGATGTCGTAGCTCTTCCCGTCGTAAGTGACGGAATATCCCGTATTCTCAGCCGTTTCCTTTGAGGCGTCCTTCGTCAGTCCGTGAAGGACCACATTCCCGCGAAAGGCGTTCACCTCATCGATGAGAGGCCAATGAACCATCATCTTTCCGTCATCCGTAGGAGAAAGCTGGCTGTAATATGCCTTGAAGCGCAGATCCTCCGGGAAGCGGTTGTAGAGTTCTATGAGAGGGTCGGAATAATAGACCTCGCCCCAGCCTGCGCCGTCTCCGTCATAATACATCGAGCCGATCTGGCTCTTAGGAACATAGCCCTTGTCGGTCTTGGTCTTGCCCACGCACCAGAGAGTTTCCTTGGAATCACGGGCATTTATGAAATAATTGGCCAAATCGGTATCGAGGTGCGACGCCGGGTCACTCCCGAGCATCTCTCCCGCCAGTTCTATGCACTCGTCATACATGCCCATATAGAGATATGCCCTCGTGAGAAGTCCCCTCGCGGTGTCGTAGCTTATGTATCCGGCATTCCCCCTGCGGCTGCCGGCCTTCATGAGTTCGGCGGCTTTCTTCAGGTCCCTCACAACCTGCTCATACACCTGCCCAACCGTGGCCCTTTCAGTCACCGAGCAGTCGGTTGACGTGCGGAGCACCACGCCGGGGTTGTCCTTGCCCCTTGTGTATGGGCGGGAATAGAGCACGGAAAGGTTCAGGTGCGCGAGCGCCCTCATGCAGTAGTTCTCGCCGAGCATATGGTCGGACTCCACCGATGCCCCTTCGCGTATGGACTCGATGTTGGAGTTTGCCCCGTATATTATCTTGTACGAAAGGTACCAGAAATAGCTCAGGTTGTACAGCGTAGGGTTGTCGCTGTAGGTCGTTGCCTCATAGAGAGGGTCCTCGGTACGTCCTGACAGACAGATGTTGTCTCCCCGGAACTCGGTCATCTGAAACCAGTGACGGACATAGGTGTTGTTGGAGTACTCGGAGTTGTTGTACATGAGCACGTCCTTGAAAAGGGAGTAGTTCCCGTCCGTGGTATAGACGGCGGCGCCGGGGTCTTCCTTAAGCTTGTTGGAGGTCATCGTGTCGGAGCGGTAGAAATCCATGGTGCAGGACACGAGACCGGTCAGAGCCATTACGGCCAAAAGTATCTTTTTCATTTTCTCTTCCTCCTTTAGAATGTGATTTCAATTCCCCCGACAACGGAGAACGGAACCGGATAGTTGGTGGAATATGTGCCGGCAAGCTCCCAGCTCGTGCTTTCGAGGCGGACCTCAGGGTCCATGCCGGAGAATTTCGAGATTGTGGCGATGTTGTCCGCCGCGACATAGAGCCTTATTCCCTGCATCCTTATCTTCTTCATCCACTTCTGAGGGAAGCTGTAGCTGAAGGTGACGTTTTTCAGGCGGAAGAAGCTGCCGTCCTCAAGGTAGCGGGACGAAACGCCGTGAGCGGACTTGTTGCCGTTGAGAGCCGGCTTCGGATGGGTGGCATTGTCGCCCGGGTTCTCCCAGCGCGACCAGCCAAGGCCGTTGTCAATGGACATCATGTTATAGTCAGTATAGGCGCCGTCGGAGTCCATGGTGATGCGGGCCGCGTTGAACACCTTGTTGCCATAGACGAAGGCCGCATTCGCCGAAAGCGAGAAGCCCTTGTAGCGCAGCATTGTATTGAGACCGCCCTGAAACAGAGGAGAAGCCTTGCCGACGACCTGGAAGGTGGCCGACTTGTAGTCGTTCGTCGCCGTCCTTGACCCGTCCTCGCCGACTACCTCCCACTGAGGGTCGCCGTTTTCCGGATTCACTCCGAGCCACTTAGGCATATACCACGAATAGATGTCCTGCCCTTCCTTAACCTGCTGCGAAAGTCCGGACGACATTTTCTGAAGGAACTCGCCGTTAGGAAGCTTCCTGACAGTGTTCTTGTTGAAGCCGATGTTGAAGCCGAGATTCCAGCCGAAGTCGCGCTTTTTGAATATGTCGGCATCCACGGCAAGCTCGACGCCCCTGTTGTTGACGGTCCCGACATTGTCCATGAACTCAAAGAATCCTGTGGAAGTGGCCTGAGGAACTGCGAGAAGCAGGTTAGTGTTCTTCGTGTCATAGAGGTCGAGAGTCACGTTTATGCCCGGAGTGAAGCTGACGTCAAGTCCGAGGCTTGCCATATAGGCCTCCTCCCATCCGAGGTGCGGATTCTGCTGTCTCTCAAGCACCGCCGCGACAACGCCCTGATACTGCGCGGAGAGCTTGTAGGCATCCTGCCAGAGGAAGTTCTCTATGGAGTCGTTTCCGGTCTTTCCATATCCGCCCCTGAGCTTAAGCAGGGACACGACATTCTGATTCTGCATCCAGTTCTCCTTATTTATGAGCCATGCGGCGGAAACTCCCGGGAACCATCCTCCCCTCGCCTTGGGAGCGAAGCGGGACGTGCGGTCATAACGTACGGAGCCGGTGACGATGTATCTCCCGAGGTAGGAATACTGAGCCTGTGCAAGTGCCGCCCACGAGCGGTTGCGGTAGTCATAGCCTCCGTTTTCAAACATCACGGCATTGCTCAGAGAGGCCTGTCCGTTCGGCATATCCGTGCCGGAAGCCCACATCCTGCGGTTGTTTCCCTGTCCGTACTCAATTCCTATGACCCCGTTCACGCTGTGTCCGCCGAAATCCTTCGCCGCCTTGAGAAGGTTGGTCGTGCCGAAGCTTGCGCTCTTTCCGAAGCTGTTGTAGATGTAGCCGTTGCTGTAGGAAGGAGACTTGGTGCGCGGGTCAATGAACTCATCGTATGTCCAGTTCGACGAGCTGAACCTGTTGGTGGTGGTGAAGATGAGCCAGTCGAGGATATTCCATGTAAGCTGGAGGTCGGCATTTATGTCCTCTCCAGTAGATTTCGCGTAGTTGTACTGCTCGTTATGCAGGAAATTGTACGGGTCGTGCGAGTACCACGGCTTGCCGTTGTCGGAACGCACCTTACTGTCAACATACAGGATTTCGCCCGTCTCCTCGTTGTACGGATTATCCCACGGGAGATTGCGGTACGCGCCCTCAAGGGTGACATAGGACGAGGCCTGCTGCGTCGCGGTCCTGTTGTAGTTCAGCCGCAGGTCCAGCTTGAGGTTCTTCGCCAGAGGGGCGGAGAGGTTAACCCTCGCGGAACCTTTCCTGTAGCCGGTGTTGATGAGAGTTCCCTTCTCGTCATAGTAGCTTATTCCGGCGAAATAGTTGAGCTTGCCGGCACGGCCAGCGGCGGACACATAGTAGTCCTGAACTGAACCCGTGCGGAAGGCGGCGTCCATCCAGTCGAAGTCCTGATCGAGAAGGCTCTTCGGCCGGAGGGTCTTGAACATGCTCTTCGAGTAAATCTCCTTCTGGAAATAGTAGAGTTCTTCCGAGTTCATCGGGTGGAAGCGTCCGGTGAGGGCGCGCTTGACGCCGCCGGAAGCCTTGAGGGAAACGGTTGTCTTGTCGCTCTTTGCGGACTTGGTCGTGACGACGATGACACCGCCTGCGGCCGCCGCGCCGTAGAGAGCCGTCGCTGAAGCATCCTTGAGGACGGTGAGGCTCTCGACGTCGTTCGGGTTGAACGAGCCTCCCGCGATGCCGTCAACGACATACAGGGGAGCCGCTCCCGCTGAAATGGAGCCCGTGCCCCTTATGCGTATGTCCGCGTCCGTGCCCGGCTGTCCCGAAGAGTTCATCACGAGCAGTCCGGCAACCTTGCCCTGAAGGAGGTTTCCGAGGTCGGAGGTGGTCACGTCATTGAGCTTTTCCGGCGTGAGGGAAACCACGGAACTTGAAAGCTCGTTCTTCTTCTGACTGGTGTAGCCCAGAACGACGACCTCATCAAGGGTCTTGGAATCGACGGTCATCTTCACGTCAATGACGGAACGCCCGGCAACTTTTTCCGTGACGTCCAGATAACCGAGGGAGTTGAAAGTCAGCGTCGCGTCCTTGGAGGCGGAAAGCGCCCAGCTTCCGTTTCCGTCAGTCACGACCCCGCCGCCGTCGGAGCTTATGACGGCGACTCCTACCAGAGGCTGCCCGCTGTCGGCATCGGTAACCTTTCCGGTCACCGTGTACTGCTGGGCCGCCATGTTGACCGTGAACATCATCATGAGCGATGCCAACAGTCCTCTAAGCATTGAATTCATAGTCATTATTATATTGTGTTATTTGGTTACCATCAGAGTAAATGTTGTTTCCCGCAGGTCAATCCCCGTCACACGGAACCGCCTCCACCAGCCAGTTCCCGGCAAATTCCGGATGAACCCACGGGTCGGACGAATCGACGATGAAGCTGTTGTCCCCCGCATCCGACGCATATTCCCTCACTTTATACTTCTTGCCCGGTTCAAGTCCCCGCAGCTCTATCGGAGCGCCGTTCCACCGGTCCGCATAGAATGCGTAGTAGAGATTCCCGTCCTTGGCAATGACATGCGCCTCCGGCTTGTCGAAAGCCATATCATACAAGTTGAGATAGAGTCCCCGTGACAGCATCATGCTGTTGTACAATCCTATCCATTTTTTCAGCAGAGCCTCCTTCTCCGGGGTCAGAAGATAGCCGTCCCCGGCAACATCGGGATTGGCGGCGGGCCAAGTGAACTTGCTGCCCGGCACTCCTCCCACTCCGAACTGGCTGGCGAAATCAAGGCCGCCGTCCGTAAGTTCCACATGATCGGCATAGTAGGCAAGGTCATTGTTGAGCGCCCTGTATGCCTTGGCCTTCATCCTGACCTGCGCACTTGAGGTCGGGTCGGATGCGACGGCCTGATTGAAGTGCCGAAGGTGGTAGAAATTTATCGCACAGCCGCATGGGCATAGCTGGATGACGGCTTCCGGCTTCACGGAACGGACCCTTTCATATATGTTTCCGAAGAACTCCGGCATACGTTCCACGGCCTCCTCCGGCTCATTGAGACCGCTGTACGGATTATAATCCGGCATACAGCAGTTAAGATGCTGTCCGTCAAGCTTCAACCCGTCAAAGTTCCAGTCCCTTATGAACATATCCACAACCCCGTCGGTGAATGACATGGTGTAGGGATTGACCGGAGACAGATACCAGCTGTCCCACCATGTTATGTATTCAGGAGCGCCCTCAAATGTCCGGAGAAGGGTCTGCGGGTGACTGCGGAGAACCTCGGTGCCGGGGTCGGCGGCAAGAGGGGCATACCAGAGCTTTGCCTTGAGGCCGAATGAATGGACGGCGTCGGAAATCCTTCTCATAGCCTCCTCTCCGCCGCCGAATCCTTTCCTTACGTTCCAGTCGCCCTCCGCGCTCTGATAGCCGTCATCCACATCCACCCATTTGAATCCGAGTTCCTTCACTTTCGGGAGCGTGGCAATCACCTGCTCAGGAGTGAATGTCCGCTCATACCCCCATGCGCACCACACCGGCTCGTATGCCTCCGGTTCGGACGGGGCAAAGGAAAAGCCTTCCGAAACCATCATTTCGGAATAGCGCCGCAGAGCGTTGAAGAAGTCACCGCGATGTACGGATATGTATGTGGAATATGTCCGGAGAGTATCGCCCGGCTCGAAAGCCACGCGCCCGGGGAAATCAAATCTGACGGAAGAAGTGGTGACGTCACTTCCGGAAGGCCGCTCCACAGGCATTGACACAAGACGAAGCGCCTTTTCGTCGAGTCCCGTCGCGACACCGAAGTCACGGTTCCACAAATATGTCATCGGAATGCCCCCGCCGTAGTCGGTGTTGTTCATTCCGAGATAGTTTCGCCTATAGAAGCCGCTTGGGACAGGAAGGCACCAGTCCGAGCGCTCCGCAGTAGAACTCGGCTGGAACGACCACAGTTCACCGGACTCCATTCCGTGCGACGCATTCTCCCACGCCAGAACCTCTATGGTTTCCGACGAATTGTTTACATAGGCTGTACGGAAGATAAAGAGCTCGGGAAGCGAATCACGACATTCTATTTCCTGAATCTTTAGAAGTCTCCCCCCCCCGTCAATTTTTTGGAAGACATTCCCTCCACACGGACAATCTTGCCACAGGAAACGGATTCACACGAAGAACTCCGGAGCGCGAAACTGCCGAAATCACCGTTGTCAGTGACTAATCTGTCGCGAAATATTATGTCCCGGATGTCTCCGAATGATAGGGAATATGCCATATCTTCAGCAACCGTGAGACTTGCCTCGCCGCTGACAACGACATTGTCCTTACCGCATGACGCGGCAAGGACAATGAACATTATAGCACATGCCATTTTATTTCGCATAGAATAAGAATCCGTTATCAGTTTCGTGTTTGCAGGCACAAATATAGCAGTTTTTTCTGAAAACTACACTTTCTGCAGATAAAACTTGAACACGCCGGTTTCATATGGGACGAAACCCGCCGAAAGGTAGAGTCTCCTCGCGGCAGGGCGGGACGGATTGGATGTCAGTTCTATGCAGTGCCCTCCGAGCGAGACCGCCTCGTTCTTTGCCGCCTCTACAAGAAGACGGCCGATTCCATGCCCTCTGTAGGCGGAATCAACGACGACATCCTCAATCCAGAACTTGTCGCCGAATATGCAACGGCAACGAAGAAAAGACAGCATACCGGCAATGCAGCCGTCATCGGACAGCGCGACAAAGACCGTCGTTTCAGGAGAGGCCAGAACAGTCTCCAGCCTCTCGCGTGAAAGCAGCGGATGCTCGGGATTCAGCATATCCAGAAGTTCATTGATTCTGGCAACTGTCCTTTCCGAAGAATCCGAGAGTTTTCTTATTTCCATTATGTTCGGGATGATAGGTAACACTCGTAACACTCAGTTCTCGACAGGTCGGAGAGTGTAGCTGAAGGTCATCTCGTGAGGCTTGACACGGTACTCCTCGCGAGGGAGGGCGGCCCAGGAGTCAATGCAGCCCAGTCCCATCTGGACAAGGTCGAAATTCACGAAGGTCTGGCCGTTGGATCGCTGATTCTCGAAGGCGAGGGCCTTGAGCTTCAGGGAGTGGCGCGTGCCGCTCTTGAGAAGGTCAATCTGCTCCGTCGAGAACGGAAGAGCCGAGGCCGAGAAAGGAGCGTCGGACGAAATCTCGATGCCGGTGCCGTTGTCGTTCAGGACGCGGAACCACTTGAGAGCCGTCTTTGTGCCGGACTCCTGAGGGCGGACATAGCCGTAGTGGTACTGATCCTCGACCCTCTGGGAATAGAGACCAATGAGAGCGGCGGAGTTGCGGTCGGAGTAGTTTTCGAAAGGTCCCTTGCCGAAGAACTCGATGTTCGAGAAGTCGCCAGGCATCGCGAGACGCATTCCGAAGCGGCCCAGAAGAGGAGCCTCGGAGAGCTTGCCGGCATCATTGAGGGACTCGCTCACCGCGATGGAGCCGTCCCCGTATATATCATAGGTGACAACTATCTTCGCGAAGTCCCCGAGCTGAGCATATTCAGTCACGACCTGCACGAAATCGCCCTTGTCCTCAAAGCCGAACGATGCGGCCTTGTACCCGGCGTCCCTCCAAAGTTTCTGTCCCTCCGGCAGCTTGCCTCCCCGATAGTTCGCTCCGAGGTCGTTCTCAGTTGCGGCGCGCCACAGGCACGGCTCAAGAGGCTGGCTGAGAAGCGGCCTGTCATTGAGAGTGTAGCCTACGAGCGCTCCCGTCTCCTTGTCGAAGGTAGCCTTCCATACATCGGAACGCTCCGCGAGCACGCCCTCGTAAGGCATGATTCCGTAGAACGAGACGGTGCTTTCGCCGTCAGCGATCTGGAAAGTGTGGATTTCAGGGATATATGCGGCATCAGGGGCGGCCGAGAGGCAAATCTGGTCGTAGGCCACCTCGCTGCCGGCAGGCAGGATGCCGTCCTTTCTGCGGAGCTGATAGCTGACGTTCAGATAGATGTCGTGCCCGTCAAGGGAGCCCCCGCAGGCTTCAAGCACGTCGTCGGCGCTGTAGCCGAGCACAACCGTGCCGGCCGACTGAGGCGCTATGCCGAGAGGCTCCGGAGCCTGGCCGGAGAGCACTGCCTCGCCGTCGCACTCGACAGTCCAGACGAGGGCGTAGCGGGAGAGGTCTATGAAGAAGTTCTCGTTGAAGACGCTCACCCTGCCGTCAAGGGCGGCTTCAGGAGCGGCCGTGGTGTGTATGCTGCGCTGCTGGTAGGCGGCCTCGTAGGCGTGCGGGTGCAGGCTGCGGTCAGCGGCTATGACACCATTGCAGTTGAAGGAGTCGTTGGTCGGGTCGTAGTCGTTGAAGTCACCGCCGAACGCGAAGATGTGGTCCGTGCCGTATTTCGAGGCATCGACCGGCCACTTGAGAGCCTGGTCCACGAAATCCCAGATGAAGCCTCCCTGATAGTGAGGATACTTGCGGATGAGGTCCCAGTACTCCTTGAATCCGCCGAGGGAGTTGCCCATGGCGTGGGCGTACTCGCACTGAATCAGCGGCTTGCTCGGATTCGACTGGAGATATTTCTCGCAGCGGTCATACCACCAGTACATCGGGCACACGATGTCCGTGCCCTTGCTGTCAGGCTCATATACAGCCTGCTCATACTGCACCGGACGGGTGGAGTCAAAGCCCTTCATCCACGCGTAGGAGTCGGCAAAATTCTTCCCGTATCCGGTCTCGTTGCCGAGGCTCCAGATGATGACGCAAGGATGGTTGTAGTCGCGAAGAACCATGCGCTGCCCCCTCTCGACGATGGTCTTGTTGTAGTCAGGGTTCTTGGCAAGAGCCTTGTCGCCGTAGCCCATGCCGTGTCCCTCGACATTCGCCTCATCGACGACGTAGAGTCCGTACTTGTCGCAGAGGTCGTACCAGAGCGGGTCGTCCGGATAGTGGCAGGTGCGCACCGCGTTGAAGTTAAGCTGCTTCATGATGAGGATGTCCCTCTCCATGTCGGCCGGAGACACTAGATAGCCCTTGTAGGCGTTCATCTCGTGGCGGTTCACGCCCTTGATGAGAATCGGCTGACCGTTCACGAGCAGCTGTCCGCCCTTGATTTCAACTGTCCTGAAGCCGAACTTGAGCGAGGCGGTCTGGGTCTCCACACCCTTCTTGTCAAGCGCGATCATCTCCAGCGTGTAGAGGTTCGGGGTCTCCGCAGTCCAGAGCCGCGCAGAGGCGAGTCCGCCCTCGACGCTAACCGTCGGCAGCCCGTTCTCAGACTTGGCCCTGGAGTTCACGGCTGCGTCACCGGATGCGGAAATCGCGCCGTCACCATCGACAATCTGCCAGCGTACCTTAGCCACGCCCGGGGTCGTCTCCGCCCAAATGCTGTAGCGGCCGTCGGCAGCGCCGTTCACCCGGATGTTCTCCACGCGCTTCTTAGCCTTCGAGAAAACATAGACGTCACGGGCGATTCCGCCGAGCCTCCAGAAGTCCTGGCACTCGACATAAGTTCCGTCGCACCAGCGGAAAACCTCCAGCGCGATGCTGTTCTCGCCCGTCTTGACGAACTTGGTGATGTCGAAGCGGGCCTCAAGCTTGGAGTCCTCGCTGTAGCCGACCTCCTTGCCGTTCACCCACACGCGGACGTTTGACGTCGCCGAGCCGATGTGCAGGATGATGTCCTGTCCCTTCCACTCGTCGCCGAGGAGGAAGCTGTGGCGGTACTGTCCCACATAGTTGTGCTCGTCCGGAACAATCGGAGGGGTGTATGGAGCGTGGCCGTCCCAAGGGTAGGGAATGTTCACATAAATCGGGTCGCACCAGCCGTTCACGTCCCAAAGTCCCGGAACCGGCATCGTGCCCCACTGCGAGTCATCGTAGCCTACCTTGTAGAAATCGGTCGGACGCGCATGCAGGTCGGTGTTGAAATTGAATTTCCAGAGACCGCTCAGGCTGAGCTTGAGCCCGTCCGTCTCGAAAGTCGTCGTCATCGGCAGACGGTTGATTCCGGACACGTCCGGGTCTTTCCACGGTTCGGTCACGTCCTTGGCGGAAACATTCGTCGCAAAGGCCAGCAGGCCGAGCGAAAGACAGATGAATGAGGTGATTTTTCGCTTCATTATTATGTTATTATATTTAATGTTAATATTCTTCAGCCATTTTCACGCCCGTTTAAGACGGAAATACTCCCCCAATCTACTCAATCGGGATTGTTCAAAGTTACGGAAAAATGAACGACTCCACAATAAAATAAAACCGGATTCGGAAACATTTGCTCCAAATCCGGAAATAATTGCATATTTCGCTAAATAATTTCTATGTCCGAGGCGCGTACCCATCCCTGACGTCCGTCGGAAATCTCGATGTCGGTCCACTCGCCGACGGAGTCAAGAATCCGCACCTTCGTGCCTTCGTGGAGTATGAAAAGGTCCATCGTGCCGTCCGGAGAAGACTTCGTGGATATGACCGGCTTCATGACTATGGCTTCGTCGCGGAGGAAATAGTCGTTCCTCTGATGGAGCGAGAAGCCGAGAGCCGTGCCTCCGAGAAGGACGCATACGATTGCGGATATGAATCCGGTGCGCTTCCATCCCACGGTCGGGGCGAGGAAAAAGAGGAGAGCCATCGCGCAGGCAAGGGCGAGAAAGACTATGAATATGACCGCCCATGCGTCAGAGTCCAGTATGTAGCAGAACTTGCGCGTCCAGCTCTTCAGGACAAACTCCGGAACCGCCTCTATACGGTCCTGGGTGCGGCTGGAGGCAAATTCGAGGTTATAGCGGGCGTCGGAGAAGGACGGATCCAGCTTCAGAGCCCGCTCGTAGTTCACGATTGCCTTGCCGAGATTGTCGGCCTTGAACCATGCATTGCCGAGGTTGTAGTAGAGCTGAGGGGATTCAAGCCCGAGAGAGGCTATCATCTCGTAGCCGTCGGCGGCATCCTGCCAGCGACCTTCGGTGTAGGCGATGTTGGCGCTGTCCCAAAGTTGCTGCGGGTAGTCCTTCTGCGGCTGCACGGCGGCCGGCTGTTCCGGCTGCGGCGCGGAAGAGTGTTCCTGTGCCGGTGCCGGGAACGAGGCGAGCGCAAGGGCAAGCACGGCCATTGCCGCGCCGGTCGGCAGTTTCTTTCCTGATTTCATGCCCGAACGTGTTGAATTTCTTATTGAACTGTCAATTGTCGATATGAGTTCGGCAGCCTTGTCGAAGTGCGCCTGCATGGCCTCGTTGCCCGCGGAAGGAGAATAGCGGGCGAACTCGCAGTCGTCGATGAGCCCTACGAACGCAGTCACGGTCTCTTCCGGCACGCCTCCCTCGGAGAGCCTCGAGGAGATGTTATCCTTGTTGAGTTCGGACATAGGGATGTTGAGCTTGTCGGCGATGAATCCGAGCAGGGCCTTGTGGAGTTCCTCATAGAATGCGGTGTAGAGGTTCTGCCTGAGGAACACGGAGGCCGTTTTGAGCTGATTGAGAGCCTTCTTCGTAGCCCTGCGGTTCCTGTTGCCCGCGACATCGGCGCGCCTTGCGGCCATTCTTCTGAACGCGAACCAGCAGAGCGCGGAGACGAGCAGCAGGACGAGGCACAGTGCCACGAACACCGCCGAGCCGACAAAGAACTCACCCTTGCCGCTGAGCCGGACAGGCTTCGTGGAGATGAAGCGGATGTCCTGACCGAGGCTGCGCACGTCATTCTGCTGCACCCCGGGAACTACCGTTCCTCCGGAAGGAATGTCGGCGCCCTTCTCCACGGTGAGGGGAAGAGGCTGCGTCTGCACTGTGACATATTTCCCGGAATCGACGTCATAGTAGCTGTACTGTATCGGCTCTATGGTGAACTCGCCCGCGCTGCGCGGAATGAACGGGAACTCGAATTCCTTGGAACCTGAAAGCGAGCCCTTGGCGCTCTTGTCCGTAATCTTGGTGTCATAGACCTCCATGTCGAGCGGGAAGCTGACCTTCGGGGCTTCGAGCAGGGAGACATTCCCGCGTCCCGAAACGGTGACTATCAAAGAGTTGGCCTCATGCGCCTTGAGATTGTCCTTAGCGAGCTTCGCGCTTATGCTGAACTTGCCGACTCCGCCGCCGAACGATGCCGGGGCGCCGGATGGAAGCGGAGAGACATTGACAGTCACGGCCTGCGAGGAGACTTTCCTGCGCACGGTCTGGATGTCGTCGAAGAAGCCGTCGAAAATGCTGCCCGTGCGCGACTGGACACGCACGTTCACGAGGCAGACAAGTTCCGCCGGCTCGATGGTGAGCTTTCCTGTCTGCTGGGGGATGAGCACATAGCGGCGGAGCACCGCCGCGTCGTAAATCTTTCCGTTATAGTTCTCGCGCGTGAACTCGATGTTGGTCGGGGCCTCGACTTCCTGGCTCCAGAAGCCGGAGAAGGAAGGGAAATTAGCATTCTCGAATCCGGAGAGGTTGGTGCGCTGGTAAATCTTCAGCGTGGCGTAAATCGGCTGTCCGACAACGACGTTGGTCCTGTTAAGGGAGAGGTTCAGGATGATGTCTCCCGGGGAGGCCTGTTCCGCTCCGCCGTTCCGATTATTGCCGCCCTGATTGCCGGCGCCATTCTGAGCGCCGCCCGGCTGATTCCCCGAGCCGGCCGCGCTCGGATCGGACGGAATCCCCTGCTGCTGACCGGACTGTCCAGACGAGGAGCTGTCCTGCCTGATTACGCTCACGGTGACGGGGCGTGAGACTATCTCGCCGCCCTTGACCTTGGCGCTCGCCGGGGGAAGCGTGAACTCGCCCACGGACTTAGGCATGAGGATATAGGTGTAGGAAGCCTGACGCGAGGATGTCCGCTTGCCGTTTATGATGCTTATGCTCGACGAGGAGCTTTTCTGAGGTCCCCACACGAGGTCGAAGTCCGCCGGGCACTCCCAGCTGAAGTCCGAAGCCGAGCTCTCGCCCTCAATCACGAACGTCACGCTGAACTGCTCGTTCAAATCGACGACATTATGCGTCTGAACCTGAATCGCGGTCTGAGCCGCGGCCGCAAACGCAGCCAGCGACAAAAGCACTATTGTAAACAATTTCTTCATAATCAATCCGTTTCTCTCCATGCGCACAGCCCACAACGCCGCGCATAATTACATCTCCCCTACCAGTTCTTCTCCTTCTGACGAGACCTCACCGCCGCGGCCTTTTCCTTGTTGACCTTGTCCTGAGTCTCCTTCTCCTTCGCCTGAATGGCCTGAAGCATCTGCTGCGCGGCCTGCGGGCTTATCTTCTGCTCCTGCGGCTGACCCTGCCCGTCGCGATTGTCCTGCGGAGGCTGCTGAGGGTTCTGCTGTCCGTCGTCGCTGCGGTCATTGTCGCCGTCCCGGTTGTCGTCGTTATCCTTATTCTTGTCCTGATTGTTATCGTTCTTGTCCTGATTCTGCTGACCGTCGTTCTGATTGTCCTGATTCTGGTTCTGTTGATTCTGATTATCCTGATTCTGATCATTCTGGCCGCCGCCACCGCCGTTCTGCTGCTGATTTTCCAGCATCTTGCGGGCATAGATGTAGTTTTCCTTCGCGTCAAGGTCGTCCGGTCTCATAATCAGAGACTTGGCGAAGGCTTCGACGGCAGTCTTGTAATCCTTTGAAGACAGGGCCATGTCGCCGAGGTTGTAGTAGTAGTCGGCTCCGTACCCGGCCTCAACGGCACCCTGCTCAACCTTCTGCATTGACTTCATCGCCCCCTGCGCATCGCCCTGACGGTAGAGGTCGGCGGCGAGGTTGTAGCCTGCGGCAACGGACGTGGAGTCCTTCACGAGAGCCTTGCGGTAGTCAATCTCGGCCTCCTTGTAGTTGCCCTTGCGGTAGTCGCGGTTGCCGCGTCTGACATCCCCCCTGTCCTTAGCCGCATTCCGCGACGTCTGTGCGGAGACGACGGAAGGCGCGAGCGCGGTCAGCGCGAACATCATCGACACAATATAATATATATGTACTTTCATTCCCATATCACCGGATTTTCATAAAAATCATATATTCCCAATCATTCATTCCCTTTCAGCGGCACTCATTTTTCCTTCCCGAACAGGCTGAACTTCGTCCTGCGCTCCCCGATGAGGCAGCCGACGACGAAAAAGAAGAGCGCGACGGCGAAGAAATACATATACTGCTCGTCATACTCCTCAAAGACCACGGAACTGAACTTTTCAGCCTCCATTTTCCTTATGTCGTCGATTATCGGATTCAGCCCGAACTCAGTGTTCCCCGCACGCACATATGCCCCGTTCCCGACCGACGCGATTTCCTTGAGCACGCTCTCGTCGAGGTGGGACACCACAATGTTGCCGTCGCGGTCCTTCATCAGCCCGCCGTCCTTCAGCGGAATTGGCTTGCCCTCCGGAGAGCCCACGCCGATGGTGAATATCCTTATGCCGGTCTCGGCCACCTGCTTCGCGGCCTTCACCGGATCGTCCTCGTGGTTCTCGCCGTCGGTGATGATGATTATCGCGCGGCTCTTCTCGCTCTGAGCGCTGAACGAACGCGCGGCAGTGTTTATCGCGTCGGCAAGCGCAGTGCCCTGAATCGGCACGGATTCTGTCGAGATTGAGTTCAGGAACATCTTCGCGGAGACATAGTCGGTCGTTATCGGCAGCTGGACGTATGAGCTCCCGGCGAAGACGATGAGTCCTATGCGGTCGTCCCGTAGCCTGTCAACGATGCGCGAGATGGCAAGCTTGGCACGTTCCAGACGGTTAGGAGAATAGTCCTGGGCAAGCATGGAATTGGAAACATCGAGGGCAATCACGACCTCGGCACCCTTGGTCTCGTGCTCCTTGAGCTTCGCCCCGATGAGCGGACGGGCCATTCCCACAGCGAAGAAGGCAAAGCCGATGGTGAAGAGCACGACCTTCCACCAGCCCCTCGCGCCGGAACGGGACGGCATCAGCCTTCCGACAAGCTCCGGGTCACCAAAAGCGGCGACACGCCTTTTCCGCAGTTTCATGAACACGGCGTAGGCCACCGGAAAGAGCGGAACAAGCAGCAGGAGCCAAAGATATTGAGCGTCAGCAAAATACAGCATAAGCATTCTGTTTTATGGCAGTTTTCTGAAAACCGCGACCTGAAGGATGAAGGCGGCGAGCAGGGCGAACAGCGCGACGAGCGCGTAAGTTCCGAACAGTTCCTTATAGACAGGGAAGCTGTCTATCGTCGTCCTCGCCTTCTCCATCTTGTTTATCTCCGAATAAATCTCCGCGAGCTTCGTGTTGTCGGTGGCACGGAAGTAGCGTCCTCCCGTGGTCTCGGCAACCTGCGAGAGCAGTTTCTCATCTATTTCCACCTTAACCTTCTGGATTTCAACGCCCCAAGGAGTCATTACGGGATATGGAGCCGTTCCGTTCGCGCCGACTCCGATGGTATAGACGCGGATTCCGTAGGTCTTGGCAATCTCGGCGGCGGTCTCCGGAGAAATCTCCCCGCAGTTGTTCACGCCGTCCGTGAGCAGAATCACCACGCGGCTCTTCGCGTCCGAGTCCTTCATGCGCGCGACTGCCGTGGCAAGCCCGTTTCCGATTGCGGTTCCGTCCTCAAGCAGGTCGGTGCTGATTTCCTTCATCAGGTTGATGAGGGTCGCACGGTCGGTGGTGAGGGGGCACTGGGTGAACGACTCCCCCGCAAAGACCACGATTCCCATGCGGTCGGAAGGCCTCTGGGAAATGAACTCGATGGCTATGTCCTTGGCGGCACTGATTCGGTCCGGGTTGAAGTCGCGGGCGAGCATTGATGTGGAAACGTCCATCGCAAAGACGATGTCAATTCCCTCGGTGTCAATCTTTTCCATCTGCTCGGAAGAGCGCGGACGAGCAATGGCGATGATTATCATGACCATGGCAAGCATCATGAGGGCGAAGGGAAGGTGACGGAGATATTCCTTCACGCCGTGCCCGGCCCTGAGCCATGGAATGCTTGTGGATACGCGCAGGTGAGCCTGACGTCCGAAGACCTCGCGCAGGATGTAGAGAACCAGCAGCAGGGCCGGTATCACCATGAGCCACAGAAGTTTTGGATATTCAAAAAACATCACTCACCCTCCTTTTTCCCGGCAGGCATAAACCTGTCATTGTCTTCCTTTTCCTGTTTTTCAGACTGTCCCGCCTCCGGTGCAGGCTGCGCTGAAGCCTCCTCTACAGAAGTCTCCCCGACACCGGCATTCAGATCGTCCTGATAGGTCTGGGTGACGAAGCGCACCGCAAGCGGAAGAACCGAGGCGTTTTCCTGCTCCGTGGCGGTATGTTTCGCGAACTTCACATAATCGGCAGTCTCAAAGAGGCCTTCGAGGTCACCAAGCAAGGCTTTCCTGTCGGCAGGCTCGTCGGCGAACTTAGGCTTCATCTCGCGGAAAATCTCGTTCGTGGTCATCTCCATTGCGCCGATTTCATAGCGCGCGGCTATGTACTCGCGAAGCACGTCGGTCACGCCGGAATAGAACTGCTTCTGCTTCTCGGGCGCCCACAGCCTGTCCCCCCTGAAGCCGTCGAGCTTGCGCAGGGCCACGATGTGCGCGGGGTCCCTGCGTTCCGGCCCCTCGGCGAGCTTCTTCCTGCGCATCTTGACAAGGCATACAATAGCAATCGCCGCAAGGACAACAAGATAGAACAGCCCGACCCAAGGCAGGACCTCGGCGGCGGTAAGCGGGTAGCGGATTACGTCCTTTATGTCGTGCGGCTGAAAGGAGGTCGTGTCAACCGGCATAGTCATGACCTTGAAACACACGCTGTCGAAAAGAAGAGTATCGACCACGCCGTCCTTTGCCAGACGACCTACCGGAAGCGGCCCGATTTCATGCTCGCCCTCGTCGAAGGTCGTGATGACGGTGGAGACGCGCAGGTCGTAGCTGAGCGGACGGTCCTTTTTCGCCTTGTAGGTCTTCAGGGTGTCCATCTGCCAAGGGCGCAGGAACATGATTCCGCGGGAGGTGCTGTCGGTCAGCGGCGGGAAGGCGTACTGTGTGCCCGCCTCGACCCCGTCGATATTCACCCCGTAGAGCAGCTGGTCGGCAATCAGGATGCTGTCGCGCTTCTGGAGCTGCTCAAGAAACGGAGTCCCGCCGTGCACGAGGTGACCGCCGCGCAGCTGCGGGGCGTCGCTCGACACAACATCCGCATCCGGAGCCACGGCAGGCGCCTGCGCAGCGGCAGGTAGCGTGAGCGTTGCTGCCAACAAGCCTAATATGAATAACTTACATTTCATTTTCTATCTATTTTCGTCTCAGCACAAAGATGTCTCGTTTCACTCGACATGACAGGAGCGTTCATCCGCATGGACTGAGCGTTTCACTCGACATGACAGGAGCGTTCATCCGCATGGACTGAGCGTTTCACTCGACATGACAGGAGCGTTCATCCGCATGGACTGAGCGTTTCACCCGACATGACAGTGCCGCCGTCACCGTTGTTGGAAAAGCCTCATCAGCGCCTGAACATAGTCCTCGTTGACAGCCACGCTCACCTTGTCTATGTTGTACTTCATCAGCATCCTGGACTCCGTCTCGCGCAGTCCCCGGAACCACTCCTCGTAGAGCCTGCGGACCTTCGCGCTTCCCGTATCAACCCAGGCCGTCCTGCCGGTCTCGGAATCCTTTATGTGTGTAAGCCCGACATTCGGGATGCTCTTCTCGCGCGGGTCATAAACCTCGACGACCGAAAGGTCATGACGGTTCGCCGCCACCTTCAGCGCCTCCTCGTATCTCGGAACGCCGTCCGCATCCGCGTCAATCATGTCCGAAAGCACAAAGGCGTTGCAGCGCTTCTTCAGCGCATTCGTCAGATACCTCAGAGCCTCGGAAATGTCAGTCCCGGTTGACTGAGGCTCGAACTCCAGCACCTCGCGGATGATGTGCAGCAGGTGCGAACGTCCCTTCTTAGGCGGGATGAACTTCTCCACCCTGTCGCTGAAGAACAGCGCCCCGACCTTGTCGTTGTTCAGAATCGCCGAGAAGGACAGCACCGCCGCAATCTCCGCAATCATGTCCCGCTTCGTCATCCATGAAGTTCCGAAAAGACCTGAACGGCTTGCATCAATCAGCAGGACCACAGTGAGTTCCCTCTCCTCCTCGAACACCTTGATGTACGGGGAGTGAAGCCGTGCGGTGACGTTCCAGTCCATGTTGCGGACATCATCACCGTACTGGTACTCACGGACTTCGCTGAACGCCATTCCCCGTCCCTTGAACGCGGAGTGGTACTCTCCCGCAAAAATCTGATGCGAGAGAGCCTTCGTGCGAATCTCGATCTTCCGAACCTTTTTCAGCAGTTCACTTTCAGTCATACAAAAATGAATCTATCCTCAAAAATCTGATTTAAATTATCCTGTCGGCCAACAAAGGACTATGGAACTTCCACTACATTGACAATCTGGTCGATGAGGTCGTCGGTGGAGACATTCTCGGCCTCTGCCTCGTAGGTGAGCCCTATTCTGTGGCGAAGCACCTCATGGCACACGGCACGCACGTCCTCCGGAATCACATATCCCCTCCTCTTTATGAACGCATATGCCTTTGCGGCGGCGGCGAGGGATATGCTGGCGCGCGGAGAAGCCCCGTAGGAGATGAGCCCGGCAATCTTTTCGAGTCCGTATTCACCCGGAGTCCTCGTGGCGTACACGATGTCAACGATATATCTCTCAATCTTTTCGTCCATATAGACTTCCCTGACGACCTCGCGTGCACGGATGATGTCCTCCGGCTTGAGCACTGCATTGGCCTTCGGGAACTCGCCGCTGTTGTTCATGCGGAGGATAAGCTTCTCCTCTTCCTTCTTCGGATAGGTCACGACGACCTTGAGCATGAAACGGTCGAGCTGGGCCTCAGGAAGCGGATAGGTTCCCTCCTGCTCGATAGGGTTCTGGGTCGCCATCACGAGGAACGGCTCCGGCAGCTTGAAGGTCTCGTCGCCGATGGTCACCTGGCGTTCCTGCATGGCTTCGAGAAGCGCCGACTGCACCTTTGCCGGCGAACGGTTGATTTCATCCGCGAGAACGAAATTCGCGAAAACAGGACCCTTGCGAATCTGGAACTGCTCGGATTTCTGGGAATATATCATCGTTCCGATGACATCCGCCGGGAGCAGGTCCGGAGTGAACTGGATTCTGCTGAACTTCGCATCGACGGCCGACGCGAGAGTGTTGATTGCCAGAGTCTTGGCAAGCCCGGGCACACCTTCGAGAAGTATGTGGCCGTTGGCAAGCAGACCGATGAGAAGGTTCTCGACGAGCTGTTTCTGACCGACGATGACCTTGTTCATCTCCATCGAGAGAATATCCACGAATGAACTCTCCCTCTGAATGCGGTCGTTAAGCTCCTTAATATTAACACTATCCATATACATTAAGTTTTTAATATCTTTTTGGTCTATATTTGTTTTTTAATCGGCCACATACGCCCGGTATGCTCCCTCTTCAAAAACGAATCCATCCTCAAAATCTGATTAAAAATATTTTAACTTACCTTTGTATAAATTTACAAATATGCACTATATACTTACTTTATCTTACAGGGGAGCGGGGCTCAGCGGCTGGCAGGTCCAGAACAACGCGGTGACGGTTCAGGGCGAACTTGACAGGGCGATCGGAATACTCTTCGGGACAGCGGTACAGACAACCGGCGCAGGAAGAACCGATACCGGAGTGAACGCCGTGAACTATGTCTGCGACTTTGAAACCCCGGAACCGCTCCATCTGACAAAGCAAGACTTCTTATACAAAATAAATGCCATCGTGAGGAGGGAAATCGTCGTCCACGACATCGCCGAGGAGGGTGCGGGAGCGTTCTCCGGAAGCGGCGAATATCCCTTCAATTCAAGATTTTCCGCGAAGTCGCGGCAATACCGCTATTTCCTGCACAGTGCGAAGGACCCGTTCGCCGAAGCCTTCTCGTGGAGATGCCCATGGCCGCTCGACATCGACAGGATGAACGAGGCCGCGAGGCAGCTTCGCGGAGAGCATGACTTCAGCTGCTTCGAGAAGGTCGGAGGAGGCAACGTGACGAGCGTCTGCACGGTGCTCCGGGCGGAATGGTCGCGCTACACCCCCGCTCACGTCGCGCAGCTCGGCTTCCCCGACGACGGGAACTACCTCGTGTTCACGATTGAGGCGAACCGCTTCCTCCGCAACATGGTCCGAGCCATTGTTGGCACGCTCGTGGATGTGGGACGCGGCCGACGCAGCGCCGATTCCGTCGCCGCCCTGATCGCCTCCGGAAAGCGAAGCGATGCCGGAGAGTCTGTCCCCGGCACCGCTCTGTTTCTCAGTAAAATTATTTATTAAAGATGTCCTTGATGCTGCCTAAAGAGGAAAGCATATTTGAAGCCTCATAAGGCAGATAGACAGTCTTGTTGTCCTTTCCGCTGACCATCTCCTTGAGAGTGTCGATGTACTTCACCGCCAGCATATAGGCGGCAGGGTCGGTCTTTGCGGAAGCGACCGCCTCGGCGACGAGCCTGATTGCATTCGCCTCGGCCTCCGCCTGAAGCACCTTGGCCTGAGCCTCACCCTCGGCACGAAGAATCTGAGCGGTCTTTTCGGCCTCGGCATTGTTGATTTCGGAAGCCTTGTCACCCTCTGACTTGAGGATTGCGGACTTCTTCTCGCCCTCGGCGCGGAGAATCTCGGCACGCCTCATACGCTCGGCCTGCATCTGCATCTCCATGGACTCGCGCACGCTGTCCGGAGGTGTGATGTCCTGAAGCTCGACGCGGTTCACCTTCACGCCCCACTTGTTCGTGGCGTCGTCAAGCACGGCGCGGAGCTTCGAGTTGATGGTGTCACGGGACGTGAGCGTCTCGTCGAGTTCAAGTTCTCCGATGACGTTACGCAGGGTCGTCTGAGTGAGCTTTTCGATTGCATTCGGAAGGTTGTCTATCTCATAGACGGACTTCTTCGCATCCACAATCTGGAAATAGAGAAGCGCGTTAATCTGCGTGCTGACGTTATCCTTCGTAATCACCGTCTGCTTCGGGAAGTCATAGACCTGCTCGCGGAGGTCAATCACCGAAGAGTTCGTCATCTTCACGATAGGCTCGCCCCCGAACGCCGAAGTCACGACCTTGCGCGAGGTGACAACCTTGGCCTTGTCGATGATTGGCCAGATAATCTGGATTCCGGGGCTTAGCACCCTGTCAAACTTTCCGAGCCTCTCGACGACACGGGTTTCCGACTGCGGGATAATCTTTATACCCCGAAGGATGTAAATCACGACGATTGCCGCGATTACAATGAGAACGATAGTTCCTGCTGACAACATATTTCGTAAATTTTAATTATGTGTATTGATGTTTCGTGCATATATCATCGAAGTCATACGAAATCTCCGCGAGGATATACCCTATTTCGCGTCCTCCGCCTTCTTCGTCCGGACGGTCAGGATTATGCTGTCGTAGGAGACGATTATGACCTTCGCCCCTACCGGCACATCCTCCCTCGGCTCATTGTCGTCCTCGCGGGCAAGCACCGCCTGCCATTCGTCGCCGTCAATCTTCACGCGTCCCACGTCCTCCGCCGGGATGGTCTCGATTACCATGGCCTCGCGCCCTATCAGGCTCTCCATGTTGGACTTGTAGCCGCCCTTGCGCTCGGCGCGTCTGGAAAGCACCTTCAGTGCAAAGGGACGGACGAAGATGAAGGAGAGCAGCGAGCCGAGGACAAAGAGTCCGATCTGCCAGTTGAGAGTGTCGGGAGCGATAGCCGCCAGAACGCAGCTGAAAAGGCAACCTATTGAAAGACAGGCCGCGGCAAAGCCCGGGGTGAAGATTTCCACAAGAAAGAGCAGCAGGGCCGCCAACATCCAGATAAGCCAAAGATCCATAGCTTCAAAACTTTATTACATTCAAAAATCCGTCAAAGATACAAAAAATTTACCGTGCAATGTCCGCAAGTCCCGGCCAGTCGCTGATGCGGTAACTGTCCTTGACTCCGGCAGGGGCCAGAGGGAAGAAGCTGAACTCGCCGCCGATTTTCTCCTCGATGTCGGAGACGGAGAAGATGTAGTCCTTGAGCGGCGGGAGGGTGGTCAATTTTTCGCCGGTGAAATTCTGCGGGAACCAGAATCCTATAGCCATGACATCGTCGGCTGAGCATTGCCATATAGGCTTCCCTGTCGAGCCAGTCTTTGTCCTCATTACCAGCTTATAACGCGCCGTAGGCATTATGCAGTTCTTCGATTTATCAGAAGTCGCACCCCAGTCACAAGCGTCTTTCAAAGACCAGGACTCGTCACCATAGAAACAGCCGACCACGACATAGAGCGTGTCACTGCACCGCCACTCATTTGGAAGTATGTTCTCCACCATGTCCCAATGCGACTCTGAACTTGTCCGGTTCAGATACGATTCGGGAGCGATGTTGGTAGGATAGAAAGTCTGCACATTCAGGTCAATAGGATTCGTTTTATTTCCACAGCCCCTCTCGGCGGAACGCATGAGATGCCCTTTTATAACCGTTTTTCCTGTCGGCATCGGAGCCCAATAACAATACTTGTCAGTCGGATTTCCCTCGTTTGAGTCCCACGGCCAGTCATTCCAATCCTCCGCATAGATTATGGACTGCTCGCTTTCATTAAAAGCCGGATCCGGTCTCCACGGGTCTTTTACAGGACGAGTGTAGCCGCCCTCCCAATATATTTCGTGACAAGGGAATGCCACCCACATCGGATTGTGGCGGCGGATGTCGTAGCAGGCCTCGTAGTTGCGGACCTTCTGTTTTGTCTTGTAGGTTGTCCCGCGATGGTCGACATATTTATAGTCGTCATTTGCCTTGACTGTCTGCGGGCGCTCGATGTAGTCCTTCGCTTCAGGAACCGGGTCTTCGCGGTGGATGAAGCCGAAGCCGTGCGCAGGAGTCTCCGTCGTGGCCACGAGCCTGAGGTCATCGGAACGTCCCTGCGCGACAAGGCTCTTTATCTGAATTGATATGTGCTTCGTCTCGGCGGAAGTAATCTCGAACACGGCGGTCGCATAGCTCCATTTCGCGTACCGCGTCACCTCGAACGGCAGTTCCCTATAGTCCGCGGACACGGATTCCTCGTCCGCTATGCCGATGCTGAACGTCTGCCCGGAAATGACCGTGTTGCCCACATCCGGATTGTGAAAGCCGACACTGAGTTTGTATGTCCGGACATCGGACGGCAACTTGATGTTCTTCACCCGAACATAGGCCTGGCCGCCGTCCTTACTGTAATAGACCCCGTTCATGCCTGATGCCCCGGGATAGTTCCTTGACTCGAAATCGCTTCGGACGGAGGTAT
This sequence comes from uncultured Bacteroidales bacterium, assembly GCA_934725015.1. Lineage (GTDB taxonomy): Bacteria > Bacteroidota > Bacteroidia > Bacteroidales > UBA932 > Cryptobacteroides. Next base: position 12,140 of record CAKVAS010000017.1, on the reverse strand, counting down.
AGAAGCCGTCGTATGTCACATCGGATATTCCCGTGCCCTCCATGTCGCGGCAGGCAGTCCATGTATTGAAATAGTTGCTGTTGGAAGCGGATTTCTCCTTGTCGAGGTTGTCGTAGTATATGACGATCTCCTCCGGCACGGGCGAAGGTCCGGGAGGCTGGGGTCCCGGACCAGGCGGAGTCGGCCCCGGGTCCGGGGTCTCGATGTCAGTGCCGGGCTGCACCTGAGGCTCGCAGGACGGGAGTCCGGCAAGCGGCGCCGAGGCGACTATCAGAAACAATGTTCCGGAAGCAAGGTTCTTCGTTATCTTCATCTGCAATTGAATGTTTCGCGTTAATACATACAATTTGCAAATATAGAAATTTTCCGCAAAAAATCCGCGCCGCCGCAGCGGCTACAGATTGAATGCGGCCTTGAGTTCGTCCATCTGGGCGTCGGTCATGCCTTCCGGCTCGAAGCCCATGTTGCGGGAGGCCTCGTAGATGAGGGCGGCCTTGTTCAGGACATCCACCTGATCGAAGGCCTCGCCGATTTCGGGACCGACGGCGCAGACGCCGTGCTTTTCCCACATCACGACGTCGTACTCGTCAAGCTGCGCGACCGTTGCGTCGGCAAGGGCGGCGGAAGACGGCATCTCGTAGGGGATGATGCCCAGACCTTTCGGACAGAAGGCGCGGGTCTCCGGAATCATGGACCACAGGAGCTTTGTGAGCACGTCCTTCGCGAGGAACGGGCGGTGATGGGTCATGGCGACGAGCTCTATCGGATGGGTGTGCAGGGAGGCCTTGTAGCCGTTTCCGCGCTCAATCATGAGCGAGTGCATGGCAAGGTGGGAGGCCAGCTCGGAGGTCGGCTTCACGGGGTTGTCGGCTACAATCTCGTAGCTTTCGCAGTCGTCGCAGATGCGGATTATGGAGCCGTTCTCCATCGGGAAGCGGGCAAGGTCGCGCATCCTGCGGTTGGTGCCCTTGCAGAAGAACCAGCAGCCCTTGAGGTTCGGAAGCCTCTGGACCATCGGCACCTTGGGGGCTATGGCCGGCAGAGCCCGCATCTGCTCATCGACATATTCGGTGACGTTCACTACTATGTTTCCGCCGTTTCTCTCGGCCCATCCCTTTTCCCAGAGATAGCCCGCGACCTCGGCGACCTTTTCAATTTCACGCCTCAGTTCGGGGCGGTTTTCAAGTACGGAGTTTTTCATTTTTAAAACAAATTAGGGAATATTAGGGAGAAGACAAGGAGCAGGAGACCGCAGACGAGCACGGAGGCCGTCTTTTTGCCGGAACCCTTCCATTCCTTGAGGACTATGCCCCAGACATTCGAGAATATGACGTTGAGCGCCATGAGTATGCACCAGGAGAACTTCATCACAACGGAGCCTTCCTCGAAGAACGACTTTCCGACGCCGAGGCCGAAGAACTGGCTGTACCAGAGCAGGCCGGCGAGGGCGCAGAAGAGGAGATTGTTCCCGAGCACCTTCGTGTCGGCGTAGTCAGTGAACGTGCGGTTGCGGAAGTTCTTCCAGAGGCAATATGTCGCATTCGTGACGAATCCGCCGAGGGTGACCATCAGAGTGGCCGGTAGCGTGGCGAAGAGCGGCTTCATTCCGCTGACCTGCAGCGGTCTTCCGGCTTCGAGTCCGAGGCTGAAGCAGGCCGACATCACTCCGGCGAGCACGGCGATGAGAAGCCCCTTGGTGAGGGCGAAGTCCTTGATGGCCTTCCTGCGGTCCTCCTCGCTCATCTGACGGGAGCGCAGGGCTCCTGCATAGCCTATGACAGCGATGCCGGCTATGGTCAGGCACACTCCGAGCAGCAGGATGAGCCCGCTGCCGTGGAAGAGGTCCTCATGCGAGAAGAGCGCCGGAAGCAGGGTTCCCACGGCGGCACACAGACCGAGCGAGAGCGACTGGCCGAGAGCCACGCCAAGATAGCGCATGCTCAGGCCGAAGGTGAGTCCGCCCACGCCCCAGAGAGCGCCGAAGCTCATTGCCCGGAGAGCCGCCGAGGGATCCGATCCGAGAATTTCGGAGAGGGAACTGCCCTGAGGAACGGCGAGGAAGGCACCGAGCAGCGGGAAAACTATCCACGCGAACACGCCCTGCACGAGCCAGAAGCTCTCCCAGCTCCACTGCCGCACCTTCTTTATCGGCACGTATGAGCTTGACTGGCAGAAGCTTCCGAACGCTATTATTATCAGTCCTATTACTATGTTCATATTTACACTATTTTATCAGAGGTTTACGGCTTCAGGTCGGAGGGCGGGAGCCCTCCGCTCATGAAAAAAAATCGCGTCGTGGCTTCCAGTCATCCTCTCTTTCGCCTTTTGCTTCTGTCCAGGTTATCGTTTAGATGTAACCTCAGCCTCGTATTTCTGAACCTCGGCGATGAAGTCGCTGCCGGCAGGGACGTCGTTGCGGAGGCAGAACTCGTCATATACTGCGTTCCATGGAAGGGACTTGCATTCCTCCTCAAGGGCGAGGACCTCGAAATGACGGTCTTCAAGTTCGTATTTGGAAATCAGCTCCTTAGGTTCGAGAAGGGCGCGGAGCATTGACTTCTGTGCCGCGCGGGAGCCTATGACATAAGCCCCGACACGGTTCATCGCGCCGTCGAAGTAGTCGAGCCCGTAGTGGACGCGGTCAAGGGCGCCGGCGCGGACAATCTCGGAGAAGAGTTCCACGGTGCCGTCGTCCATGATGGTGACATGGTCGGAGTCCCAGCGGATAGGGCGGCTGACATGGAGCATGAGCTCCGGCACGAAGCACAGGAGCGCGGAGACCTTGTCGGCCGGGCTCTCGGTCGGGTGGTAGTGGCCGGTGTCGATGGTCGGGATCTTGCCGTTCTGCGCGGCGTAGGCGGTGTAGAAATCATGGGAGCCTACAGTGAAGCTCTCGAGACCGATGCCGAAGACCTTGCCCTCGATGCAGTCCTTCATGTTGTCCTTCTTCTCGGCGAAAATCCTGTCGAGGGAGTCCTTGAGGAGGCTGCGGTAGAGGTAGTGGTTGACTGAGACGTCCTTGCAGCCGTCGTGAACCCAGAGGTTCATGATGCACGGGTCGCCCTGAGCCTTGCCCATGGCGTCGGCGATGTCGCGGCAGCGCTTCGTATGCTCAATCCAGAAGTCGCGTATTCCATTGTCGGGGTTGGCGAGCGAAAGGTTGCCGCTCTTGGGGTGCGAGAAGGAGGTGGAGTTGAAGTCGAGTTTGGTGTTATGCTCCTTTCCCCACTCAATCCAGCTCCGGAAGTACTCCGGAGTAACCTCGTCACGATCAACGACCTTGCCCCGGAAGTCTCCGTAAATCTCATGGAGATTGAGGCGGTGCGTTCCCGGGATGAGGCTCTTGGCCTTGAGGATGTCGGCGCGGAGCTCGTCTATGTTGCGGGCCGCTCCCGGATAGTTGCCGGTGGCCTGGATGCCTCCGGAGAGAGCGCCGGCCTGCACCTCGAAGCCCTTCACGTCGTCGGCCTGCCAGCAGTGCATGCTGAGGTGGAAGTTCTGAAGCTGCGCGAGCACATTTTCAGTGTCGATTCCAAATTCGGCATAGCGTTCCCTGGCGATTTCGTATGCCTTGCTTATGAGTTCCTGTTTCATTGTTTATAGTTTTATATTTGTTTTTGTTTTCGTTTTTCAGATTTCTCGGCTCCACTTCGTTCCGCTCGAAATGACAGAGGAACCTCGTTCCGCTTGAATGACAGAGGGACCTCGTTCCGCTCGAAAAGAATCAGTTTCACTCGGAATGACAGAGCATTTTCTTAAAACGGGAATATGCCGCGTCCCAGACCCCGGTGTTCTCCGGCTCGAAGCGGCGGAGGGAGGAGTCGGAGGCAAGCGCCCCGCGCATCCCTGCCATCGAATCAGCCAGTCCGAGACCCGTGAACTGCGCCATGAGGTTGCCGGCAGTGGTGGCCTCGGCAGGGCCGGCAATCACCGGAATCCCGAGCGAGGAGGCAACCATCCCGTTCAGTTCCGCGTTCAGGGAACCGCCGCCGATGACGTGCAGGCGCTCTATGTCCTTGCCGGAGAGTTCCTTCAGCCTGCCGAGCACAAGGCGGTACTTCAGAGCGAGGGACTCGAAGATGCAGCGGATGAACTCCGCGTCCGACGAAGGCGCCGGCTCCCCATGGGAAAGGCAATACTCCCGAATGGCAGAAGGCATATCCTCCGGATTGGCGAAGGACGCGTCGTCGGGGTCAATCATGCTGCGGAACGGGGCGGCGTCCCCCATCATCGCGACAATCTGCGGATAGCCGTATTCCCTGCCGGCCTTTTTCCACGACGCGCGGCATCTCTCCAGCAGCCACATTCCGGTTATGTTCTTGAGGAAGCGGATGTTGCCCTCGGCTCCGCCCTCGTTCGTGAAGTTCATTTCAAAGGACTTGTCTGTGACAATCGGCGACGGTGTCTCGACTCCCATCAGGGACCATGTTCCCGAACTTAGGTAGGCGAAGTTCCCGTCCGTTGCAGGCACAGCGGCGACGGCAGAGCCCGTGTCATGTCCTGCGACGGCAATCACGGGGATTTTCCCGAGTCCCGTTTCCGAGGCGACCTCGTCCGTGAGCGCGCCTATCACCTCCCCGGGCATCACGAGCCTGCCGAAAAGGCTGCGGTTCACTCCGGCGGCCGCAAGGATTCCCTCGTCAAAGTCGCGCGTTTCCGGAGCCATCAGCGCGGAGGTGGAAAGTATGGTGTATTCGCAGACGCGCTCCCCGGAAAGCATATATGAAATTGCATCCGGCATGAAAAGCAGCCCCTCGGCGGCCTCAAGGGCGGAATTGCCCTCCTGTTTCATGGCAAAGAGCTGAAAGACCGTGTTGAAGTTCATAATCTGGATGCCCGTCCTGCGGTAGAGTTCCCTGCGCGGGACGAGTCCGAAGAATTTGTCCGGCATTCCCAAGGTGTAATCGTCACGGTAGGAACGCGGCTGTGCGAGAATGTGTCCGTCCGCTCCGAGAAGCACGAAATCCACGCCCCATGTATCGACTCCGACCGACTCTATCCTCTCGCCGGACGAGGCGGCCTTGCGCAATCCCGCGACAATCTCGTTCCACAGCCCCCACAAATCCCAATAGCTGCGTCCGCAGACTTTGATTATATTGTTAGGAAACCGATGTATCTCAGTCATTTGAATGCCGTTCCCGGTGTATTTCCCGAGTACGATGCGGCCGCTTGTCGCGCCGAGGTCTATCGCCAACGATGCCATATAGTGTCTATTATTATGTTCAAATCCATAACCCCGATTAGGGATTATCTCTGCAAAATAAGGTATTCCCCGGCATTTTCATATCATTATTATGGCATTAAAATGTTGATTTTTGATTTTATTCATTATATTCGCCGATGTATTCATATCTCCGAAAGATGAAAAATGTTCAGAGCATAAAATATCTCCTCAGCGGAAAGAAGGACGAGCAGTGGGGAATCACGGTGAACACGGTGGGTACGCAGGTGGTCGAAAAGGGCTATGCGAGCTACCCGCCGGCGGAAAAGCATCCGGAGGGCTTCTATTTCGACGTGAACAAGGGACGGGTGCTCGGCAGTTGGCAGCTTCTCTACATCCATTCGGGGAGGGGGCTGATGTACGACGCGGACGGGGGATGCACCGCGATAAACTGCGGCGATATGATTCTGCTGCGTCCCGGCGTCTGGCACAGCTACCTTCCGGACAGGGAAACGGGATGGGAGGAGTACTGGATAGGGTTTCAGGGAGCGGTCATCGAGGAAAGGCTCAGGCACGGGTTTCTCGACAAGGCTATCTATGACGTAGGCGTGCGCGAGGACATTGTCTCGCTCTACAACGACGCGATTCAGATTGCCGTTCAGGAGAAGGCGACCTACCAGCAGTATCTCGCGGGAACGGTGAATATGCTTCTCGGCCTTGCAATCTATCACGACACGAACAAGGCCTCGTCGTCGGACTATGTCGCGGACCGCATCGACGCCGCGAAGTCCCTGATGAGGGAAAGGTTCACAGAAGAGCTTGATCTTGAGGAGATTGCGAAGGAGGCCGGAATGAGCTATTCGTGGTTCCGCAAGAAGTTCCGGGAATGCACCGGAATCTCTCCGGCCCGCTACCTGCTGGCCCTGCGCATCCAGGAGGCCTGCCGCCTGCTCGCCGAGTCGTCGATGAGCATAAAGGAAGTGGCCTGGAGCCTCAACTTCGGCGACAGTTCCTATTTCTCCGCCATGTTCCTCCGCGAGGTCGGGATGTCCCCCAAGGACTACCGCCACCGCTTCCGCGTGAATTTTGTGTGAGAGATTCGCTTCCTTGGGGCGCGGTTTCCTTTGCCTTGCCGGCGAGGCTCCTGCAAAGGCGACGGCAATCAGGGAGTCTCACACCCTTTGAGGGGTGTGGTTTTGTTAAAAAGGAGGCCGCCTTATGAGAGCGAGCTCTCAACGGCGACCTCCTTTTTAACAAAAGGCCCTCGCTTTCGCGAGGGCGACTCCCTGATTTTCAGGTCTTTGCGGAGAGTGAGGGATTAAAGTTATAATTTAACTGAATTTCGAACAATTTATAAATATCTGAAAATCAAAACATAAATTATCACATAGTTCAGCGAAGTTTATTTTGATATATCAAGTATTGTTCGTAAATTTGTTCGTGAATAATGGAACTGATAACAAAATAAACTCTGATATGGCGGCAGTAAATTTCTACCTCGACACTCATCCGAATAAAGCTGGAGAATGTCCAATCAAGATGTCGGTCATCATCTTCAAGAAAAGATTCTTTCCAACAATCGGCCACAGCGTATTGCCGGAAGTTTGGAACGGTTCCAGGGTCAGCAGAGCAAAATATGTAAACTCAAAAGGAGAATCCGCCACAGAAATCAACAAAGACATATTCAATCTTCTGTCACACTTCACTAATTACATTAACGAAGTGAAGGTAATGCCGACACCAGACGAACTTCGCCTTGAGATGAAAAAAGCTCTCGGTATAAAACCAGATGACATAGAGAAATACTCCAAAGTCAAAACAATCTTTGATGACATTGAGCAATTTGTGAAAGAAGAAAGTCTCGCATGCCAGTGGGCGAGCTCCACGACTCAAAACTGGAGCACATTCGCCAAACGTCTGAAAAGATTCAAGAAAGACTGCACATATCAAGACTTCAACGAAGAAGGACTTCAGGCATTTGTCCGATTCTTGAGAATGTCCGATGGCCTTGAAGAAAAAACCGCCCAGAAACAATTTAATAATCTCAAATGGTTTCTCAATTGGGCGATAAGGAAAGGCCTTTGCCAACAAGATGCCATCAGCCGATTCCAACCAAAATTTAAGGTCCTTGAAAAGCCCGTCATCTTCTTGACAAAAGAAGAGCTGCTTCACCTGTATCATTATGACATTCCAGCAAACGGAACGAAAGTGACATTAACGGACATGGATGGCAATGAATACGAAAAAACAGTTCACGAAGCTGGAGCCTTGGCCAAGACCCGCGACCTTTTCTGCTTCTGTGCGTTCACGTCTCTCAGATACTCCGATATGGCGAAAGTCAAGAGAACGGACATCATCGGAGACTGCCTCTACGTGACCACACAGAAAACGAATGACAGGCTGCCGATTGACCTCAACAGCTTTGCAAAAGCAATCTTGAAAAAATATGAAGACGAACCATTCCCAAAAGGCCTTGCCCTGCCAGTCATCGCCAATCAAAATATGAACTACTACCTCAAAGACCTCTGCGAGCTCTGCGGCTTCAACACCCCCATCACGAAAGTGTTCTTTCGCGCCGGGCAGAAAGTAGAGGAGACCTACCCCAAATGGGCGCTCATCGGCACCCACGCCGGGCGCAGGACATTCATCTGCTTCGCCCTCGCCAGCGGCATCCCACCGCAGGTCGTGATGAAATGGACCGGTCACTCCGACTACAAGGCCATGCGCCCCTACATCGACATCGCCGAGAAGACCAAGGCCGCTGCAATGAGCCTCTTTGACGAGAACCTCAAGAAATAGCCCAGCCTATGCCAGCCCACCCCGAAACCTCCCTTATGCTGAAAGCCCTCCTCGGACTCCGCCTCGACACCAACAGGCTGCTGCCGTTCCTCCAGGCGTTCTCCGACAGAGGCTACAGCCACATAACACTCCACGACCTCGTGGACATATCGTTCCGCAAGGTTGGCATAACCTCCGAGGACGCATCACGCCTCCGCGGCACCGCAGACCTTCATCCCGAAATGAAGAAGGCCGAATTTGCCCGTTACCTGAAAGTCAGCCGCCAGACCATCTACAACTGGATGGACGACGGCCTCCTCATCCTCACCTCCGACCGGACCAGAATCCGCACCCAGGACACGGCACTCCTCTGGGAACTCCTTTTACACCTCATTGGACAGAACTGACGGAGTTCCCGAACTAAAGCAGACAATAACATACCAAACCATATCGACCATTTGACACTTTCTCAGATTTTCGATGAAAAGTGTCAAGTGGCCTTCTCCTTTTCATACCGTATGATACTGAACAGAACCATACTCCCATAAGGAAACCACAATGCTGTAAAACCACGGATATCACCTATTTGACGGCATCGGGAATATGCTTTCCTTTGCCAAAGATATATCGAAAACAATAACGGCCCAACCGGTTGAGTCATCAGTAAAAACCAATAAAATGTAAAGAGATGTTTTACGATGACACGACACCAATAGCGGCATTGACTGTCGCTGACCTCAAAGCCCTCATAGCAGGACTGAACACAGAAAAGCCCAGGCAGCCCGAACAGAAGACGGCACGCTACGTCTACGGACTCCAGGGCATACGGGACATCTTCGGCTGCTCTCACGCCACGGCACAGAGGTACAAGAACACATTCCTCAAGGAAGCCATCATCCAGAACGGCAGGAAGATAGTCATAGACGTTGACAAGGCGATGCGACTCTTCGCCCAAAGGGAAGAGCTATGAAACACCGCGAACCGCAGCCCATCGGCGACATCATCCTCCAGATGGCCGCCGACCCCAACGAGCCGTACTCTAAGATCCTGCGCCAATGCCCGTTCATCCAGAATGAGCTACTGAGGCGAGGAAAGATGACCGAGGATGAAATCCGTGAATGTCAAAGCCAAACGACGCAGAATGGAGACATCCTCGACACCCTCCTTGACGGCCAGGACGTGATGATGAGGCTCCACATCAGCCCCCGCACCCTCCAGACCCTCCGCTCGAACGGGACGATACCCTACACCAGAATCGGCAGGAAAATCTACTACTTCCGTCAAGACATAGAAAGGCTTCTGAAAGACAATTATGTGATGTTCAACATCCGTGAACGCTATGGAAAGGACGAAAAATAGGCAGATGGTGCTGAGGCACACTCTGTGGGGCGCGGACATCTACTGCCACATCCTCCGAAAGTTCTATCCTGGAGAAACCGTTATGCGAGTCTCGGGCAGGGATTGCGGCACTGTCCGCAACCCCTACGCTGGAGGCGAAAGGACACTCCAAGTTCGCATCGACAAACTCCATCCCGAACAACGCCTCTCCGACGAATGCGCCCGACATCACGACCTCAGCGGGGCAATCCCCGACGGCGATGCGCTTGACTTTGCTTCGATGTACTTCCGCCAGACAGGGCAGGAACTCCTCGCCACGCTGAACCGTGAAATGAACCTCAACCTTGACGGAGAGAACCACCAGTACAAGAACATCCCACCGCTCCCGACCTCCAAAGGCCCAAAGTTCTCGTTCTACAAGGCACCGATAACAAACATCAGCCCCTACAAGAGCATAACCGTCCTCGATGCCTGGAACTACATCACCGGACGCTACGCCGAGGAACGCACCAGCACCCTCCGAAGCATAGCGGACAAGTCAAGGGCAAGAATATACAAGGCCGCCAACTTCGACTACGCCACCTTCAGCGGCGAGTTCACATCACGTAGCAACGCCAGCTGCGTCACCGAATCTGGTCTCCTCTGCATCGACTTCGACCACATCCCCGATGTTGAGGGGCTGTTCGTGAGGCTTCTGAAAGACCGCTACTTCGAGACTGCGCTGCTCTTCAGAGGTCCCTCTGGAGACGGACTCAAATGGATAATCGAAATCAACAGGGGACAGACATCCCATTCAGACTACTTCCGGGCAGTTGCAGGCTATATCACCAAAGCCTACGGCGTCGAACCCGACAAGTCCGGCAAGGACATCGCCAGAGCCTGCTTCCTTCCGCACGACCCTGGCGCATATATAAACCCTAATTACAGATAATACAATGCAGAAAGAAACATTCATACCCTCGGACTGGCTCCCGTCAGACATCAGACAAGTCCCTGAACCGCAAGTCTCACATCCCGAACCAAAAGACGACATCGAACTCATCACACAGCGAATAGAATCGACGCGCACAGACATCACCGTAGGCTATTCAAACTGGCGTGACCTCGGATTCGCCCTCTCCGATGCCCTCGGAGAAAGCGGACGCTCCATCTACCACCGCATCAGCAGTTTCAACAGCGGCTACACCTCGGAGGAATGCGACAAGCAATATGACCGCTGCCTCAACGCCCACGGCACAGGCATAACCATCCGCACTTTCTTCCAACTCGCCAAGGATAACGGCATCAATCTCACCACAGCCAAATGCGCAAAATCGACAAAAATGACAGAATACGCACAATGCGCATATTCACGGAATTCGTCCGCTAAAGCCTTAAATCCTCAATCTGCGCAAACTGTCAATGCCGCGCATTCTGACAATATTGTCAATATTGACGAAGACCTGCCTCTTCCGACATTCTCGCCGAACCTGCAAGGTTCACTACCGGTATTCCTAGAAAAGGTGGTTTCCAAGTCAAACTCCCCGGAAGACGCTGACATCCTCATCCTCGGCACGATGGCTGTCATCTCCGCCTGCCTCCCTCATGTCTTCGGAGTCTATGCCGACCGCACCGTCTATCCGAACCTGTTCCTCTTCGTCACCGCCAAGGCATCTTCTGGCAAAGGCCGCCTCGCCCTCTGCCGCTACATTGTCGAGCCCATCCACGACCGCCTCCGCGAAATCAACGAGGCCGAGACCATTGAGTACAAGCACAAGATAGCCGAATACAACGCAGCTGGCAAGAAGAAGGTCGATATGGAGAAGCCTGAGGAGCCGCCTATGCGTATGCTCTTCATCCCTGCCAACTCCTCCGCCACTGCCGTCTATCAGGTCCTCGGTGACAACGGCGGTACCGGCCTGATGTTCGAGACTGAGGGCGATACCCTCGCCAACACATTCGGCTCCGACTACGGCAACTACTCCGACGGCTTCCGCAAGGCCTTCCACCACGAGACCATCTCCTACATCCGCCGCAAAGACCGTGAATATGTGAACATCAAGAATCCACGCCTTTCCACGCTCCTCACCGGAACGCCCAGGCAGGTTTTGAATCTCATCACCGACGCCGAGAACGGCCTGTTCAGCCGCTTCATCTTCTACTTCCTCGACCTCCGCCTCGTATGGAACGACGTATTCAGCACCCACGCCGACACAACTCTTGACGAACATTTCCAGAAACTCGGACAGGAGTTCCACGACTTCCACGCCATCCTCGAAAAGTCCAGTGATATCCGCTTCTCATTCACGCCATCCCAGGCCAGCGACTTCAACGAACGCTTCTCCGTCTGGCAAACCGAATACAGCGACCGCTGCGGTGATGAGTTTGTCGCCTCCGTCCGCCGTCTCGGCCTGATAACATTCCGCCTCGCGATGATCCTCTCCGCCCTCCGAATAATGGAGGACGGCATCATCGAGGACAGACTGACTTGCCTTGACACCGACTATCAAAGCGCGATGACGATGGCCTCCGTGATTCTCCGCCACAACGCCCACGTATTCCTCACACTCCCGAAAGCCGACGCATCTCAGTCAGCGTCCTCGGCCACCACCACGAGAATCACCCTCCAGCAACGTCAGTTCCTCGAAGCCCTGTCGCCAGAGTTCGACCGCCAGACCTACACCGAGACAGCTACCGCCCTCGGCATCAACCCACGTACCGCCGACCGCATCATCCGCCGCTGGTGCGACACTGGCCAGCTGGAGAATGTCTCGCACGGGAAGTATCGGAAGAAATAGTATAATGCGTCTTAGTATATGACAAATTTTAGAAAACAGTAGTTTATAATATTGATTATCAAATAATTATATTGCAAAAGACCTTA
>CAKVAS010000016.1 GCA_934725015.1 uncultured Bacteroidales bacterium | reverse complement strand
CGAGCGAAGCGAGAAATCTTTGAGCAAGTCAAACCGCACAAAGATTTCTCCGTTCGCTTCGCTCAGTCGAAATGACAGAGGAAAAATGCTCAGTCGAAATGACAGAGGAAAAATGCTCAGTCGAAATGACAGCGGAAAAATGCTCAGTCGAAATGACAGCGAAAAGATGCTCAGTCGAAATGATAAAATAGAATGCTCGGCCGAATGCCAACGGGAAAATGTTCAGCCAAAATAATATAAACAATATAATAACATGACAACCAAAAACATACTGCGAGCAATGGCAGCGGCGGCGATGACGGCCGCGCTGCTCGGATGCAACAAGAATGAACCGGAAAGTCCGGACGGGCCGGCCCCGAAGCCGCTTCCCGACGAAATCTCCCTGAACTTCGCCTCCCCTGCGGGCGTGGAGACGGTCGGAGTCTTCATCGCCGGCGAAAAAGCCACGGACAATGTTCCGGCGAAGCTCTCCGCCGAGACATCCCGCTATGAAACGAAAGTGAACACCTTCGCCGAGGGCGACAAACTCTTTGCCTATGCGCCGTATTCTGCTGACGTGACGGCGCTCGACAATATTGCCTTCACAATCCCTGCGGAGCAGAGCGTTCCCAAGGCCGGTGAGTGCAATCCTGAGCTGTCCCTCTCGGTGGCCGGCCCGGAGACACTCCCGGCTCCGGCTGAAATCGTGAGCCTTGAAAACCCGGTGACATTCACTGATATAACCCCATTCGTCGAGTTCAGCATCAGCGACGCATCGGGAGCACACGCCTCCGAGACCGTTCAGAGCATCAGCTTCATTTCCAATGGCGCCGCTCTGACCGGAAATCTCGTCTATGACATCACCGGTGAAGAGCCTGCCATTAAAAATGCTGCGGACGGCGGAAAGACAGTGACCGTGATTCCTGAAATCGTCAGCGAGGTAGGAACCGGAAAGACAGCCTATGCCGCAGTCATGGCTCCGGGCAGCTACACCGGCAAGGCCATTGTCGAGACCAGCGCCGCAAGATACACCTTCGACGAAATCTCCGTTGAAGCGAAGACTGGCGGAACAACTGCGGTCGCTGAACTTGACCTCGCTCAGGCAAACCTCAAGGAAATCATCACAGAGATGGGATGGAAGGCGTTTGCCACCGCTGTTGACAATGGCGACTACTCCGCGTGGAAGAACTCCGACGGCGAGGTGAAGCTCGGCGCCGACATCGAGGTCGCCACATATCTCCAGAGGGTCGGTGCCGTCGAGAATCCTCATGCCTGGGACGGTGTGTTCAACGGGCAGGGGCACACGATAACCCAGCACGAAACAACTGTTCCGCTCTTCACAGTCATCGCGAAGGACGGAGTCGTCGAGAACCTCGTGCTTGAGGGTGAACTCAAGAAGGCTGCCTACCCTTCCGGCCCGAGCACGGCGGCTGTCGCCCAGTATAACAGGGGAACGATCAGGAACATCACAAACGGCATAGAGATAAACCTGACGGACATAAATGAGGCCTACATGATTGGCGGAATGGTCATCATGAACGGCGGACTCATTGAGGACTGCGTCCAGAAGGGTGACATAAATGTCGCCTATAATGTCACGAAGCCTCAGATTGTCACCTACATCGGAGGAGTCGCCTGCTTTGCTGCTGACGCCGCCGAATATGCCAAGGATGAATCCAAGATAAGCGCAGGCACATTCCGCAACTGCACCAACAGCGGAAACATCACCGTGAACAAGGTCGGAGCAGCCAAGGCATATCTGAACAAGTTCGCGATAGGAGGAATCTGTGCCATTGTCCAGAACGGAACGGCGACGGCATATCCTCTGTTCGAGGGCTGCCGCAATGAAGGCAAAATCGTCAGGAAGGACGATTCCAACGGATTTAACTCATGCTCGGCAATCGGCGGAATCGTAGGCCGTGCGGCTAACTATTATCAGCTCAAGACTGGAGGCGCGTTCGATGTTGACAACTATAATGTCTATCTTCAGATACGCGACTGCCACAACACCGGCGACATCGAGTGCTCCGCATTCCTCACACAGGGTTGGGACAAGGGACAGGCCACTTCCTGTGCCCGTATGGGTGTCACGGGAGGCATCATCGGCTATGTGAACGGCTTTGCCGACAGTCCTGCGCTCATTTCAGGCTGCACGAGCAAATGCACCCTCCGTGGTGGCCATGAAAACCAGTCTGTAATCCTCGGAGGCATTGCCGGAATGACATCCCATGCCACTATTGAGAACTGTACGGCGGAAACAAAGTTCGAGGACAGTTCACTTGAACTTGACGCTCTGAAACTTGCCGCCGCAGGCGGAGTCATCGGTCATGTGCGTCACAACAGCACCGTCACAGGCGGTCAGTATTCTGCTGAAATAGCGATGCCGAAGACGGAGATTCCATACTGCGGAATGGCCGCCGGCGGCTGCTACACCAACGGTGCATCCTCTCAGACCCTCACCGTGACGGGCGCCAAGTTCTGCGGCAGCATCGCCCACAAGGGACTTGAGAACCCTGTGACCGTGACGGCGGAGAACCTCAGCGACAACCTCTTCTCATTCGGTTCGCGTATTGTCGATGGCGTTACATATTGGAACAAATAGGCGCAAAGACTCTCTGTCATTTCGAGCGAAGCGAGAAATCTTTGACCAAAATAAACCGCATAAAGATTTCTCCGTTCGCTTCGCTCAGTCGAAATGACAGAAGAAAATCTCAGTCGAAATGACAGAAAAATCTCAGCCGAAATGACCGAAGAATATTTCAGCCGAAATGACCGAAGAATATTTCAGTCGAAATGACAGAAGAAAATCTCAGTCGAAAGACAAGTTCCCTCCTGTCATTTCGAGCGAAGCGAGAAATCTTTATACAGAAATAAAATCTGCAATATATTTACAATCATATATATGAGATATTCCCCAACAATATTCCCCCTCCTGCTTTCCTCCGCGCTACTTTTCGGCTGCTGCGGAACCTCGGAGACCCCGGATGAAAGCAATGTCCGCATCTCGTGGGACAGAGCCACATACACCGAGCACACGTCTGCCCGTGTCGGCTCGTGCAGCGAGGAAGTCGGCGCCATAACCCCGTTCACCGAGGAGAACCTCTACTATCCGAGAATCAAGCGTCTCTCGGACGGCTCTCTCCTGATGTCCTTCGAGAACGACCATTTCGGCTGGGACCTCTACACCCGCAGGAGCGAGGACAACGGCCGCACATGGTCCGACGCGGTGATGCTCGCGAAAACGCATCCGGCAACATCGACGGTCGGCGACGACTTCAAGACTTATGTCAATCCCGACTTCATCGAGCTGCAGGACGGCCGCGTCATGCTCGCCTACCAGTGGCGCTACAAGCTTGGCTATAACGACCTTCCGAACACCAATGTCAACTGCGGCATCGAAATCATGTTCTCCGGCGACTTCGGACGCACATGGGGCAAGGCGCAGCCTGTCTATGTCGGCCGCTGCTGGGAACCGGCCCTTCTGCAGCTTCCTTCGGGCGAGATTCAGATGTTCATCACCTCATCGCAGGAACTCATCGACGATATGTCCGCCCCTCAGGTTGTCATCATCCGCTCGTTTGACGGCGGAAAGACCTGGCAGGGCAAAGATGTCTGCGGCATCGACGACAACGAGACCATCTCCCGCACCCGCGACGACCGCTCCACCTACGACGGCATGGCGACCGGCGTGTGCCTCGACGACAATGCCGGAATCGCCGTCCCTTACGAGGTCTGGCACGGCAAGTGGGTTGTGGATCAGTCGCCCTACATCGTCAAGACCGACATGGAGACGAACTGGCACGGCGACTACGCTGCCATCCGCGCCCACGGCGGCCCCTCATGGCCTGCCAAGAAGCAGATTAACAAGGACTTCTACGGCTACGGCCCCTACAGCGCGAAGCTCACCACCGGCGAGGTGCTTGTCCTGAGCAACGGCTGCTACAAGGGCGAACAGGGCATCTGGGTGTTTGTCGGCGACAAGAATGCCGACAATTTCCGCAACGCCACCTCGCCGTTCGACGGCTACTGGGGCTCGATTGACTGCATCGGAGAAAACTCCGTGATTGCGACCGGCACCGTGAAGTTCCGCAGGGACGGCAAGGCCCGCGGGCTTGTCCGCTCCGAGATAGGCCGTCTGAACCGCTCCAAGACTCTTGCGAAAGGCGACCGCGATTTGCCGGGAATCGCCTCCTTCGACCGTGAGAACAACGATTTCTGGTTTCTCGGGCACAGTTTTCCGTCGTCCGTCTATGCGGATTTCGGTTATGACGACGACAGTTTCATTTTATATTCCTACCTTTACGATTCGGTTCTGACGGCACTGACGACCGAAAATTCCGACGCCGTGGAAATTCTTCTCGCGAGGGAGGGACAGCCGCAGCGGAAGGTCGTCGTGAACGGAAGGGGGGCATATAAGGTATATGTAGATGACAACATCGCGTGGAAGCCTGTGTGTGAGGGCGTTACGAATGAGGTTGAGGTCGCGGGGACATTGAACGACGACGCTGACGAGGATTTGGGATATTCCGTGAAACTCCGTGTTCCTTGGGAATATATAGGCGGAAAGCCGTCCGGCGGAGAGAAGCTGCGCTGCCATCTGCGTCACCACTACAAGGCGAAGACCTCCGAAAAACCGGCGTGGAGCATCGAGGACGTCGGGGGCGAGAACACGGACTATCCGTCAGAATGGCTGAGCCTCACGCTGAAATGATGGATGTGTGCCGGAAATGAAGATGTGGAAGATGCCTTGCCTTCAGCGCGAGGATTATTCTAAGGATTTTTTGAGGATTCCACAGATGAACCCGAAAAGCGAAAAGAAATGAAACACAGAGATATGTCAATAATTCTGGCGGTCGCATTCACCGCCCTTTCGATGTCGGCCTGCGAGCCGGCGAAAAATCCGTCGGCTCCGGGAGGCGGTACGAACACCTCGGTCTCCAAACAACTCGAACTGACTCCCTTTTCTGAACTGAATCAGGGACAGGACGAACTGAACTCTCATGCGGCGGACTGGAAACTCTCGTCGCTCAAGATGGACTACAGGACGTTCATAAACCTCGGCTCTGGCGTGACGACCACTCCCGAGCCGACCTACGGGCGCATGATAAGGATTCTTGACGGGAGCTACATTCTCCTCTGCCAGGACCGTGCGGACAACTACGGAAACGGGAAGAATGTCTATTGGGCGACAAGCCCTGACATGAAAGAGTGGACGGCGAAGGGCGGGCTCTTCAAGTCGAGGACGGTCACGAACGGTCTCGGAAACGAGGATACGAGGATGTACACCAACGGAAACGGCTTCGTCAAGAAGAACGGTGACATACTTCTCTTTGCCTCATACCGCAACGCCAAGTCCTACGGCAACTACAACTGCCGCTATGAGCAGGGCATAGAGATGGTTCGCAGCACCGACGGCGGCAAGACATGGAGCCAGCCTTACGAAGTCCATCACGGGCCGAACTGGGAGGCGATGATTCTCGAACTGGCCACCGGCGAGCTCCAGTGCTTCTTCTCGGAGTCCCGCCCGTGGATTTCCGGCAGCCATTCCGGCACCTCAATGGTACGCTCGACCGACGGCGGGCTTACGTGGACTCCGTCCGTGAAGAACGCCGACCCGCATCGCATAATCCGTCACACATGGTACAGCAAGAAGCAGGACAAGTGGCTCTTCACCGACCAGATGCCTGCGCTTATCATCCTCAACGGCAGCAACCGGTTCGCCGGAGCGTTCGAGTCTGCATACGAATACGATGACACGGGCAAGCATTTCAAGATTGCCTTCGCCTGGTCTCCTGAGGACGGCAAATGGGACTACATCACGGGCGACGAGGGCAACGGCTCCGGATTCGACGTGAAGTCCGCCAAAGTCGGCCCGGCCGAGCGCGCCCTTGACCTCTGGCGGGGAGTCGGCCCGGACCTCAAGCAGTTCCCTTCCGGCGAGACGGTCATCTCCTACACCGACACGCAGCCCTATCAGCTCATGCGGCTCGGCGACTCCGAGGCCCGCAGCTGGAGTGAGTCCTTCATTTCCCTTCCGGGCGTGAAGGGCAGCTGGGGCGCGATGTGCATGAAGAACAGCCATGAGGTCGTCGGGCTCATGAGGAACAGCGCCAACGCATCCGATGTGAAGATGGCGATGGCAAGTTTCTGTCTGAACCACAGCATCAAGGCCTCATCTCATTCCGTCAAGCTTGATGGCGACAACGGCGACTGGCCCGTGACCGACGACGCTCTCTTTGTCGGCTCCAAGTGTCAGGCTCAGGCCACACTTCGCTGCTCGGCCGATGCCGACAACATCTATTTCCTCATCGAATGTCTCGATGAGAATGTCTCCAAGGACGACTATGTGCAGGTTTTCCTCGCTCCGACAGACCAACAGAGCCTTACAACCAAGTCTTACCGCGTGAAGGTCGGCCTTTCCGGGCTGCGCAATCAGGGAGGCTATGCCGGAGGCTGGCTTGAGCAGGACAGGGGAGCCTCCGCTGCGGTCAGCTACGACGCGACCCTCTCGTCAAAGTCCGACACCGACAACGGCTGGCTCGCCGAGATAGCCGTCCCGCGCTCTGCGGTGAACGTCATCGACGGCAAGCTGAAGCTGAACTTCGCCCTCTTCGACGTCGAGGGAGGCGAGGATGCGGTGGTCTCGACGGGTGAGAAGAATCCGCAGACCTGGATCACGGTATCAGGGCTTTAAATCATCTTTTGGGTCTATAATTATATGAAAAGAAATACACTTGCATTGGCTATGGTGCTGATGCTTACCGCATTATATTCATGCGCGAAGGCTCCGGAGACCTCACATTATCCCTCAGGCGGAGGAAACACAGAGAAACCGTCCGAGCCGGGCAAGGATGAGAACGGGGATGACGGCAAGAAAGACGAGAAGCCGGCTCTTCCGGCGGGGCAGGAGACAATTCGCGTGCTCTTCATCGGCAACAGTTTCACCCTCGATGCCACCGAGCATCTTCCCGGTATCCTGAACGCCGCCGGCATAACGAATTTCTCGATGGAGCGCGCATTCCACGGCGGCTACACCCTCGTGGGCTACAACGAGAACTTCGACAATCCCAAGGTATGCCTGCGCTACAAACTGGAGCCGGGCTATGATAAATGGGACGGCGACCAGAGCTACAAGACCGAGAACTGCAACAGTTCACTTGCGGACTTCTGGGACAGCGGCAAGCCCTACGACATCGTGGTGATGCAGGAATATACCGGCCGCAAGTACTCCTGGGCGGGCTTCGACGAGCATCTTGAGGGCATAGCCGCCGTGAAGGGACTGATGGAGAAAGTCCGCGCGAAGCAGCCTGGCAAGGAGCCGGTCTTTGTCTATCTCATGTCGCAGACCTTCGCCACCGGCAGCGAACTTCTCCGGACATGGTGGCACAACGACCGCAGCCGTATGTACGCCGCGATGACCTCTCACGTGAAGATGCTTCTTGAGCAGACCGGCATAAAATGGCTCATCGCCACGGGCACCGCCGTCGAGAACCTCCGCACGACCAGTCTCAACATCGACAACGGCATGGATCTCTCCCGCGACCTCTTCCACCTCGACAAGGGCATCACCCGCTATGCCGCGAACTGCACAGTCTTTGACACCATCCTCGGTCCCTGCGTCGGCAAGGCCATGTCGGACAACACCTACCGCTTCCCGACCTCCGACGCCTCCCGCACCAACTACACCACTCCCGTCACCGACTCCAACGCCCCGATAGCCCAAACCGCCGCCCTCAAGGCCATCGAGACCCCGCTTGCCGTCACCGACCTGAGCAACTTGTAGTGGCATCTTAAAAAATCCCACGGCTGTAAAGTTTCAAACATAACAGGATCTTTTAGGTAAATCCGGTAAAGTTTTGGTTATGTCTGAAACTTTTGGGTAGTTTCGCATATTTCATAAAATGTCGTAACTTTGCCTGCCTGTCCGGAACACGGGCGGGCAAAGTTTAAATTATTCGGACGTTATGTTAGACATATTGGCGATAACTTGGAATGTCGATCCGGAAATATTCCACATCGGCGGACTCTCAATCCGGTACTATTCGATTCTCTTCGTTTCGGGATTCATCATCGGCTGGTACATATTCCGTCATTTCTTCAGGAACGAGGGGATTCAGGTCAGCCCGCTTCTCGACTATCTGCTTTACACTCTGCTGATTGCCACGATTGTCGGGGCGCGTCTGGGGCACTGCATCTTCTATCAGCCGGACTATTACTTCGGCTCGTGGGCGGGCTTCGCGGAGATTTTCATGCCTTGGAAGGGAGGTCTCGCCAGTCACGGAGGAGCCATTGCGCTGATTATCGCGATGATATGGTTCGCGCACAAGTTCGGCCGCAAGAATGATTTCGACTTTGTCTGGATTATGGACCGACTCGCGATTACCGTCTGCTTCGCCGGGGCGCTCATCCGTTTGGGAAACCTCTTCAACTCGGAGATTTTCGGCGGCCCGACCGACCTCCCCTGGGGATTCCGCTTCCCGCGTTCCTACGAGTGGGTTCAGCTCTACGGCCCGAGCGCCGAGCATCCAGAAGGTCTTGCCTGCCATCCGACCCAGCTCTACGAGGCTCTCTGCTACCTCATCCTCGGCGTCGTCCTCGTCCTTGTCTATGAGAAGAAACTCGACAAGGTGCACCGGGGCTTCTTCATCGGCTGGTTCCTCATCGGCTGCTTCGGCTCCCGCTTCCTCATCGAGTTCATCAAGAACCCGCAGGTGGAGTTCGAGCAGAACATGCTCCTCGACATGGGCCAGTGGCTCAGCATCCCGTTCATCCTTCTCGGCGTCGGCTTCCTCGTCTATGCGGCCGTCCGCAAGCTCCCCGCCCGCGCCGTCCACCCGGAAAAATCCAGGCCCCAGCCGACCCACTACGCCAAACCCGCAACGAAATAAGCAAGTTATTCTTAGACATTCTGCACGGCTGCTTCAGTGAAACGAAGTGGCCGTGCAGAATAGTATAAGGAAGAGGGGGCAGAAAAAGATGGAGTGCAAGGCGCACCACTTCCCCTTCGAGGGGACGGGAGGGGTCTATTGGGATGGTGAGGATTTCATCAAGACGAGTAACGCGGCAATCCGCTTTTTCTGCATCCCCGATATGGCATTGTTATTGCGTAACGGAGTGTTCCTTTTGTACATATCTGAATACAATTTGTAATAAATTGCTGATTTATATCGGTTTGGATTGCGTTGTATGATGTCGTCTTCCGGTTTGCGGGGCATCGGTTCGGATAGTTAGTGTAGAAAATATATAAAAACAGAAATGGTCAAGATGAAGAAGATTATTGCGTTTGGCCTTGTGTCGGCCTCGCTTGCCTTCCTGCCGTTGGACGGATTCGCCCAGTATAGGGAAAAGAAGGACGGCAAGGAGACCCCCAAGACCGAAGTTCAGCTCATTCTGGAAGAGGCTGACTCGGCCGAGACGCCGGTGGTCATATCGCTGGAACAGGCGCTGAAGATTGCGCTGAGCGAAAACATCGCCGTGAAGGTGGCGGACAAGGAAATCGAAAGGACAAAGTATGCGAAGAAAGGCACCTACGCCTCTCTTTTCCCGCAGATTGACGCTACCGGCTCCTATCAGAGGACAATCAAGAAGCAGGTGATGTACATGGACTTCAACCTCGGGGGCGGTTCCACCGGCTCGGGGAGCGGCTCCGGAGAGGGCGGCGGAGAGTCCGGTGAAGGCTCGGGCAGCGGCTCTGCAAGTTCAGGCAGTTCAAATTCCGGCGGCGGTCTTGAAGTAGGCCGATGGAACACCTGGAGCGCGGGAATTTCGGCATCAATGCCCGTAGTGAACGCCCAGCTCTGGAAAAGCATAAAGATTTCCGGAATGGACGTTGAACTCGCGGTCGAAAAGGCCCGCGCCTCACGGCTTGACATGGTGAGCCAGGTGAAGAACGCCTACTACGCGGTTCTTTTCTCCAAGGAGGCCTTCAACGTATATAAAGAGGTATATGAGAACGCGATGACCAACTACGCGGAGACCGAAAAGAAATACAACGTACAGAAGGCCACCGACCTCGACATGGCACGAGCAAAGACCACCGTCGCCAATGCCATCCCGAATGTCTATAACGCCGAGAGTTCGATAATCCTCGCCCTGTGGCAGCTCAAGGCCGTCATGGGAATCGACCTTGAGATGAACATCGACGTCGAGGGAGCGATTGAGGATTATTCCGAATATATGACTTCGGACGTGACAAAGGCCGACAGCATCTCGCTCGACCGCAACTCCACGATGAAACAGCTTGAGATTCAGGCAAATGAGCTTGCCCAGAGCATAAAGGCACAGCAGTACGCCTACATCCCGACCCTCGCACTCGCGTTCAACTACAGCTACAACGCGATGACCAACGACTTCAACTTCAAGGAGTACAGGTGGACCCCTTATTCGTATGTCGGCGTGAGCCTCTCAATCCCTATTTTCTCCGGCGGAAAGCGTCTCAACCAGGTGCGTCAGTCACGCAACAGCTACGAGCAGATGAGGCTTCAGATGACCTCCACCGAACGTAACCTCAAGATTTCCATCCGGCAGTCACTCAACACGATGGAAACCAATGTCAAGAGCTACGACGCTGCAAGGGATGCCGTGGCTTCCGCCGAGAAGGCCTACAGCATCGCCGAGAAATCCTACGAGGTGGGACGGGCTACCCTCACCGACCTTAACGACGCGCAGCTCGCCCTCACACAGGCCCGCCTCGCCGAGTCTCAGGCGGTCTATAACTTCATCGTGGCCAAGACACAGCTTGAACAAACTCTCGGTCAGGACTTTACTGAATAGCCGACAACAGATTTTGAAAATATTGAAGATATGAACAAGATAGCAAGAAATTTAGCATTTGCGGCAGCCGTGATGGCGGCCGTCTCCTGCGGCAACGGGAAAAAGGCGGCTCCGGCTGCAACCGCAGAGGAACAGGTGGCGGAGGCGGCTCCGCTCGTGACTGTGGTGACAGTCGGTAAACAGGACGTGCCGCAGACTTCTGTCTATACGTCGTCGGTCGAGCCTTACGCGAAGAACAACATCGCGCCGCAGACCTCGATGCGAATCAGCAAAATCAATGTTGAGGTCGGGGACTTCGTGCGTGCGGGTCAGATACTTGCCGAAATGGACAGGCTCCAGCTTCAGCAGGCCGAACTTCAGATGAAGAACAATGAGACCGAGTTCAACCGTCTCAAGGGACTCTACGACGCGGGCGGACTTTCAAAGTCGGACCTCGACGCGATAGAACTTTCCTACAAGGTCAGCAAGACGAGCTATGACAACCTCCTCCAGAACACAATTCTCCGCTCCCCGATTAACGGCGTGGTGACGGCAAGGAACTACGACAAGGGGGATATGTTCTCGATGGGACAGCCGATCTACACCGTCGAGCAGATTGCTCCGGTGAAGCTCCTCGTCGGAATTTCCGAGAGCGACTACTCCAAGGTGAAGAAGGGCAACGAGGTGAACATCACCGTGGATGCCTTCCCCGGCAAGGTCTTCGTCGGCAAGATTAACCGCATATACCCGACAATCAACGAATCGACGCACACCTTCAACGTCGAGGTCATCGTCCCTAACAAGGACAATGTTCTCCGTCCGGGAATGTACGCCCGCGTGACCGTCCAGTTCGGCGTGAACAACAGCGTGGTGGTTCCGGATACGGCAATCGTGAAGCAGACCGGTTCAGGCGAGAGGTTCGTCTATATCCTCAACGCCGACGGCACCGTGACCTATCAGAACGTGAAGCTCGGCCGCCGCATAGAGTCTATGTACGAGATTCTTTCCGGAGTCGAGGACGGCGCCAAGGTAGTCACTGAGGGGCAGGTTCGCCTCAAGGACGGCATCAAGGTAACAGTCGCTGAATAAGACCGCGCAAAGATTTCTCCGTTCGCTGCGCTCAGTCGAAATGACAGATAGCTGTGCTGTTGTCATCTCAAATGAAAATGAATCTCTGAGTTACTGTTGTCATTTCGAGCGAAACGAATCTCTGAGTTACTGTTGTCATTTCGAGCGAAACGAAGTGAAGTCGAGAAATCTGTAGTCGGCAATCTATGAGTAAAATAAGGAAAAAGATATGAACATATACAGAAAAGCGGTTGATAATCCGGTGACGACGGCCCTGGTGTTCACGGCCTTCGCAATCTTCGGTATCTTCTCGTTGATGAATCTGTCCATCAACAACTTCCCGGACTTCGACGCGAACACCATCATGGTGATGTCGTCCTATCCGGGGGCGAGCGCCGAAGACATAGAGACGAACCTCACGAAGGTTCTGGAAAACTCGCTGAACGGTGTGAGCGATCTCAAGCATATCACCTCTCAGTCGAAGGAGAATGTCAGCATCATAACCCTCGAATTTGAATATGGAGTCGATATCGACGAGGCGACGAACAATGTCCGGGACAAACTGGATATGGTGAACTCGAACCTTCCCGACGGCGCGTCCGTCCCTGTCATATTCAAGTTCAGCGCGGACGACATGCCTATCATCATCTTCTCCGCGACGGCGAACCAGAGCATCCCTGCCCTTGAGAAGATTCTCGACGACAAGGTGTCCACTCCGCTCGCCCGCGTGTCAGGAGTCGGCACGGTGTCCGTCTCGGGAGCCCCTAAGCGCGAGATTCAGGTCTATTGCGACCCGAACAAGCTTCAGGCATACGGACTTTCCATCACCGGAATTTCCAGCGTCCTCGCCTACGAGAACAAGAACGTCCCGTCCGGAAACATCGACATCGGCTCCGACACCTACACTCTCCGCATAGAAAAGGAATTTGACAGCGCGGACGAGATGCTTGACGTGGTGGTCGGCTACTCAGCCGGTGAGGCTGTCTATCTCCGCGACGTGGCGACGGTGACCGACGGTCTTGAGGAGAAATCGCAGGAAGCCTACACCAACGGGGTGCAGGGCGCCCAGATTATCATCCAGAAGCAGTCCGGCGCCAACACCGTGAACGTGATCCGGAAGGTCAAGAAGACCATGGCCCAGATTCAGGAGACCCTGCCTTCGGACATAAAGATAACAACGGTCGTCGACAGCTCGCGAAACATCATCAACTCCATCAACTCTCTGAAGGAGACTATTATAATCACCTTCCTCGTGGTCGCGCTCATCGTGTTCCTCTTCCTCGGAAGATGGAGGGCGACGTTCATCATCGTGCTCGCGATTCCGATTTCCCTGCTCGCGTCCATCATCTATCTGTTCGCGACGGGCAACACGCTGAACATCATATCGATGTCCGCCCTCTCAATCGCAATCGGCATGGTCGTCGATGATGCCATTGTGGTGCTTGAGAACGTCACGACGCACATCGAGAGGGGAGAGAAACCTAAGGAGGCCGCCGTTCACGGAACTCAGGAAGTAGGTATCTCCGTCATCGCATCGACCCTCACGATGCTTGCCGTGTTCCTCCCGCTGACGATGATTCAGGGTATGTCCGGAATCATGTTCCGCCAGCTCGGATGGATTGTGTCAATCATCATGATCGTGTCCACGACCGGTGCGCTCACCCTCGTGCCTATGATGTGCTCGCGTATGCTTCGTCTGAAACTTTCGCATGGCAAGGTCTATAACTTCATTTTCGGAAACATCAATAAGTTCATCGCTTGGATTACAAGGGGTTACGGGCATATAATTCACTGGTCGGTAAGGCACCGCGTTGTCGTCGTGTGTGTGGCTCTCGCCATATTCGTCGGCTCCATCGCGCTCTACATCCCGAACATGAAGACCGAGTATTTCCCTCAGTCCGACTCGGGCCGTCTCCGCGCGACGATAGAGCTTCCTGTCGGAACGGGTCAGGACGTGACGCGCGAACTCGCGAATGAAATCTATCAGAAAGTCGTGGCCGCCGCTCCGGAAATCAGGGTCTATAGCTACTCTCTCGGCCAGGCGGACTCCGACAACGCCTTCGCCTCCATGCAGAACAACGGTACGAACATTATCTCGGTCAATATCGACTGCGGAAGTATGGAAGACCGTGTGCGCTCTTCTTCCGAAATTGCGGACGAGATGCGTGCCGTGCTCAATTCCTATCCGCAGATAAAGAAGTTCACCGTCACCGAAGGCGGTATGGGCATGGGCGGCTCTACGTCAGTGAAGCTTGAGGTCTATGGATATGACTTCACCAAGACCGATGGCATCGCCGCGCAGCTCGCCTCCAAGATGAGGGAGGACGGCGCTTTCTCCGAGGCCGTGGTAAGCCGTGACGAATATACCCCTGAGTATCAGGTGGACTTCGACCGCACGAAGCTCGCGCTTAACGGACTGAACAGCACGACTGCCGCAGCCGCCGTCAGCGCCGCAATCAAGGGTTCCGTATCGTCCTACTACCGCGAGGACGGAGAAGAGTACAACATCCGCGTCCGCTACGCGCCGCAGTTCAGAACCGATGTGTCGGACATTGAGAATATTGTGGTCTATACTCCTGCGGGCGCGTCAATCAAGGTCAAGGATCTCGGCCGTGTCGTCGAGACGTCCACCCCGCCTAAAATCGAGAGAAAGGACCGGCAGAGGCTCGTGACCGTGACCGGATATGTCGCCAGAGGCTACGCGCTTTCCGATGCGGCAGCGGTTGCCCAGACTGCGATAAAGAGCACAGACATCCCTTCGGAAATCACCGTGAACATAGCCGGAGACATTGAGGATCAGCAGGATACCTTCGGAGACCTCATCACGCTCCTCATCCTGATTGTCATCCTCGTCTATATGGTGATGGCCTCCCAGTTCGAGTCGCTCATGAGTCCGTTCGTCATCATGTTCTCAATTCCGTTCGCGCTCACAGGTGTCGCCCTCGGATGCATGATCACGGACACGGCTCTCGGAGTGATGGCCCTGATCGGAGTGATTATCCTTATGGGTATAGTCGTGAAGAACGGCATCGTGCTCATCGACTACACCATCCTGCTTCAGGAGCGGGGCTATGAGGTGAAGGAAGCGGTCGTCACGGCCTGCAAGAGCCGTCTTCGCCCTATCCTCATGACCACCCTCACGACCGTCCTCGGTATGGTTCCTATGGCAATAGGCACGGGCGAGGGCTCGGAGATGTGGCGCTCGCTCGGTATCACGGTTGCCTGGGGTCTTACAGTCTCCACGCTCGTGACGCTCATCATCATCCCGACGATTTACACCTCTTTCGTCGAGGCCGGCAACCGCCGCCGTGCCCGCAAGGCCGCGCGACTCGCCGCTAAGTGACATCAGCGACAAGATCTCTCACTCCGTTCGAGATGACATTGGTTCGGGATGCATACATTCGAGATGACATTGGTTCGGGATGCATACATTCGAGATGGCATCGGTTCGGGATGCATACATTCGAGATGGCATCGGTTCGGGATGCATACATTCGAGATGACATCGGTTCGGGATACATACATTCGAGATGGCATTGGTTCGAGATGACGTGCAAGGACTGAACTCGCCGCCCGTTTGTCATTCCGAGCGGAACGAAGTGAAGCCGAGGAATCTTTAAACATAGAAATTTTAGACATGAAAAGTATATTCATAGCATACAATCAGGCGTACAACATGGAACTCGCCGACATCCTTGAGTCCTGCGGCTGCAAGGGCTACACCATGTGGAACGAAATCACCGGGCGAGGTTCCGAGACGGGCGAGCCGCATCAGGGCACGCACGCGTGGCCTACGCTTAACAATGCCATGCTCGCCGTCGTCCCGGATGAAAAAGTGGATCCTATCCTCGCCGGACTTGAGGAAAAGAACAGGGAATATCCCGAACTTGGACTCCGCGCCTTTGTCTGGAACGTCGAGAAATTTATATAGGCGGTCTTCTTTCACTGGCTTCTTTCGTCGGCGTTTTTGCATTGACGTCATAAATTGTTATATTTGTAGTCCGGATTTTCGCGCCTGCGAATCCGGACTGCTTTTGTTTTATCATAATAAACCGAATGATTATGGAACAGGTTGTGAATGACGCGAATTTCGCGGAAATTATTTCGTCAAACAGTGTCGTGCTCGTCGATTTCTGGGCGACATGGTGCGGTCCGTGCCGCGCTCTCGGCCCGACAATCGAGGAAATCGCGAAGGAATATGAGGGACGTGCCGTCGTGGGAAAGTGCAATGTCGATGAGAACAGCGAGGTTGCCGGACAGTTCCGCATCATGAGCATCCCGGCGCTGCTTTTCTTCAAGGACGGGAAGCTGGTTGACAGACTCGTGGGGGCTCAGCCGAAGGCGAACATTACAGCTAAGCTTGATGCTATCCTTTAGGTCATGCAAAATATTTTAAAGTATAAGAGATTGATATGAAAAAGATATTTTCAATTTTTGCGGTTGCCGTCGTGTCCGTGCTCTTCGCCGCGAATGCGAGCGCTCAGTTCAACTACGGCGTTATCGGCGGAGCGACCTTCTCTTCCGCCAAGTCTAGCGACTGGAAACTCACCAAGGAAACTCAGTATCATGTCGGGGCAACGTTCAAACTGTCCCTGCCTCTCGGCTTTGCGGTGCAGCCTTCCGTGATGTATCAGGTGAAGGGCACGAATGTTCCGTCCACGACGGAGGAGATTGCGTCTTTCGACTACACCGCAGGTTACCTTGAGGTCCCGGTCTCAATCCAGTGGGGTCCCGACCTCCTGATTATGAGGCCTTATTTCGAGTGCGTGCCGTTCTTCGGCTATGCCCTGAACAACAAGTACAAGGGCAGCGAGTCCGTAAAGAACAACTGGACCGGACTCAACCGCTGGGAATACGGCGTCGGACTCGGAGCCGGCGTGGAGATCTGGCATTTTCAGGTTTCCGCAAGATATAACTGGAACTTCGGGACGCTCTTCGACGCGAAGAATGAAATTACGGACGCAGGCTCGCTCGCCGCGAAGATGAAGGAGTCAATCGGGGACAAGAGCCGTTTCGGCGGAGTGACTGTTTCCCTTGCCGTGCTGTTTTGACGGCGGCGTTACGGTCTTAAAACTTCGGATGCACGGTGGCGGGACGGCGGAATATGGATATAAGGACGATCAGAGACTACCTTGACACGGACTGGATGGATGTCCAGAAACTTATCTCTGATACATTGAGGAGCGACATCGGCCTGTTGAACGCAACCAACGGGTCGATTCTCTCGCACGGTGGCAAGCAGCTCCGGCCGATGCTGGCCCTGCTCGTTGCCCGCGCCTGTCTCCGCTCTGCTGACAGTCATGTCAGTGAGTATTGTGTCAGCCCGCTCCCGGACGCGTCCAAGCGCTATGCCGCCGCTTCTGAACTGCTGCACAACGCCACCCTTCTCCACGATGACGTCGCGGACGAGAGCGACGTGCGCAGGGGGAGTCCCACCGTCCGCTCCATACTCGGCCCGTCGGCTTCGGTGCTTGTCGGGGATTTCTGGCTTGTGCGGGCAATCCGTCTTATCCTCGGCGATGACGACGGGAGCTGCGACGCGCGTGTCATACGCATATTCTCAAGGACACTCAGCCGTCTTGCGGAAGGCGAGATGCTCCAGCTCCAGAAGGCGCAGGCCGCCGACACGGACTACGATGACTATCTGCGGATAATCTACAGCAAGACGGCTTCGCTGTTCGAGGCTGCTGCCGTGACGGCCGCGATTTCGGTCAATGCCTCGGGAATGTGTGTCGAGGCCGTCCGGGACTACGCCGTCAGTCTCGGCTATGCCTTCCAGATTAAGGACGACATACTTGACTACTGCGGCACGGATTCGGTGGGCAAGCCGCTCGGAGTGGATGTGCTCGAACAGAAGATTACCCTGCCGCTGCTCGGCGCGCTTTCAAACGCTCCGGAGCGGGAACAAGAGATACGCGC
The DNA here is from genome assembly GCA_934725015.1 of uncultured Bacteroidales bacterium. GTDB lineage: Bacteria > Bacteroidota > Bacteroidia > Bacteroidales > UBA932 > Cryptobacteroides. The sequence continues at coordinate 46,019 of CAKVAS010000016.1, read as the reverse complement.
CCTCGTGGCGGATGTCGTCGCGCACCCGGAGAACCGGGACGAGATAGTGAGGTTCGTAGCGGAAAACCGGGGAGTTGAATATGCGGAGGAAAGGCTGGATTCATTCGTGGTCAGGGCCGTGGAGTCCATTTCCCTCCTCGCTCCGTCGGAGGAACGCGGAATGCTCGCGGAACTGGCTCGCTATACGGCCTGCAGGAACAGTTAGACGGCGTTTGACGGAAAATTTTTGGGAATGGGCCTTGTGCCCCAAGGACAGACAGAAGTTTTATGAAATTCAGTGATATTGTCGGAAATGACGCTCTCAAGCGCACTCTCGTGTCGATGGCCGACAGCGGGAGGGTTCCGCACGCGATGCTTCTCTATGAGAACGACGGCTGCGGCGCGGTCGCGCTTGCCCTCGCCTTCCTGCAATATCTCAACTGCCGTCGGCGCTCGGGAGGAGAGGCCTGCGGGGAATGCCCGTCATGCCGGCAGATGTCCAAGCTGATTCATCCGGACGTGCATTTCGTATTTCCCGTGAACAAGAGCTCCAAGGTGAGCGGGGACAAGCCCACGTCGGATGCTTTCCTGACCTACTGGAGACAGCTTGTGCTCGACAATCCCTACTTCCGCGAGGATGACCTTCAGGAAGCGCTCGGAATCGAGGGGAAGAAAGGCGAGATTGCGCTGCAGGAGGCCAAGTCGATAATCTCGAAGATGTCCCTGACCGCAGTGGAGGACGGCTACAAGGCTGTTCTGTGCTATCTTCCGGAGAAGATGAACCCCACGGCCGCAAACAAGCTTCTGAAGCTTGTCGAGGAACCGCCGGAGAAGACCGTGTTCGTGTTCGTGACCCACGCGCCGGAGAAGATGATGCAGACCGTGTTCTCCCGCTGCCAGAGCATGCGCGTCCTGCCGCTCACGAAGGAGGAGGCGGTGAGGGTACGGGGTGAGGAGCGCCCGAACGAGGAGTTCTTCCCCATGGTCTCCTCACTGCTCGACTGTGTGGCGCGGCGCGATTTGCTCCATGCCCTTGAGGTGGGGGAGGCGGCTGCGGCGCTCCCTTCACGGGAGAAGCAGAAGTCGTTCTGCACCTATCTCTCGTCATGCCTGCGCCGGATTTTCCTGACCGGGCAGGGACAGGACGCGCTTGCCGGCGTGCTGCCGGAGGAGCGGTCCTTCTATCAGACCGCGTCCGCAAGGTTCGGCGCGGCGTTCTGCATGAAGGTCGAGGCCGCCATAGACAGGACGGTCTCGCTCCTGGACAGGAATGTTAATTCGAAGATTCTGTTCTGCGACCTCGTTGACAGGGTCTTCGTCGCTATATAAAAATATATTTATGGAAAACAACGATAACGAAGCAAAAAAATACGACTGCTCCCGGGGATGCGCCGTGGAAAGGAGCGACGAGGGCGAGCTGAACTGCCGCTACAGGCCGGGATGCTGCAAGATGGAGGTCTATGACTGGCTTTCGGGAGTGGCTCAGGAGCAGTACAAGGACTTTTTCGAGGTCCGTTTCAAGAACACCAGGAAGGGGATTTACTACAACGCTTCCGGGCAGAGCATCAAGACCGGCGACCTTGTCGTGGTCGAGGCGACGACCGGACACGACCTCGGCATCGTGACCCTGGAGGGAGCCATAGTGGCGCGTCAGATGAAGTGCCGCAGGCTGGATCCGGCCGCAGGTGACTACAAGAAGATTTACCGCAAGGCGAAGGTATATGACCTCGAAAAGTGGCAGGAGGCCATAGACCGCGAGCAGGAGACGATGATACGCTCCCGTCAGATTGCCGCCGAGCTCGGGCTGGAGATGAAAATCGGCGACGTGGAGTTTCAGGGCGACGGAACCAAGGCCATATTCTACTACATCGCGGACGGGCGCGTGGATTTCCGCCAGCTCATCAAGGTTTTTGCCGACGAGTTCCACATCCGCATCGAGATGAAGCAGATCGGAGCGCGGCAGGAGGCCGGGCTTATAGGAGGACTGGGGATATGCGGCCGCGAGCTTTGCTGCTCGAACTACATCTCCACCTTCCAGTCGATTTCCACCTCGGCGGCGAGGCTTCAGGATCTGTCTCTCAACCCCCAGAAGCTTGCCGGCCAGTGCGGAAAGCTCAAGTGCTGCCTCAACTACGAGACGGCTTCCTACATGGACGCGCAGTCCCGCATACCAAAGGTAGCCAACCCGCTCGAGTTCCAGGACGGTCTTGCCTACCTGATGAAGACCGACATCCTGCGCGAGGTCATGTATTTCTCCTACGACAAGTTCTCGCAGGCGAATATGTTCCCGCTTTCGGCGATAGAGGTCAAGGAAATCCAGAAAATGAACCGCGACGGCATCAGGCCGGAGTCTCTCAAGTCCGAGCCTGAGCCTGTTGCTCCGGAGTTCGTCACCGCAGTCGGGGACGACAGCATCTCTCGTTTCGACAATGTCGGCCGACGCAGGAAGAAGTCCCGTGGCGGACGCGGAGGCAACGGCGCCCAGAACGGCAATGCCCAGAACGACGGTAATCCGAACGGAGGGAACCGTGGCGGAAGCGGACGGAATGACGGGCAGCGCGGCGGACGCGGAGGCAACGGCGGCCGGAACAGGAGCCGGGGCAACAATCAGAACCAGAATAAAGAACAGAACGGAAATGGGAAAGGACAAGCTCCGCAAGTTCAGGGAGAATGAGACCTTCTCCTGCCTGCTTCAGCCCTCGGCAGACGAGGTCCTTGCGGGGGTGAAGGGTGACGGCGCGGCAGGGGACGACTGCACCGGACGGAACGGTGAGTGCGGGAAGCGGGACGGGTCGCTGAAGAATCACCCGATTAAGGGGCATTGGACCTCCGACTTCTTCGGGAATGACAACCCTATAGTCGTCGAACTCGGCTGCGGCAAGGGGGAATATACCATCGACCTCGCGCTGCGCAACCCTGCGATAAACTACATCGGCGTTGACATCAAGGGTGCGCGTCTGTGGAAGGGGGCGAAGTACGCAGAGGAGCATCATCTACCGAACGTGGCGTTCCTCCGCACGAGAATCGAGTTCATCGGGGCTCTTTTCGGAAAGGACGAGATTTCGGAGGTCTGGATCACCTTCGCGGATCCTCAGATAGGCCGGGAGAAGAAGAGGCTGACCTCACCGCTGTTTCTTGAACGTTACAGGCATTTCCTTAAACCCGGCGGCGTCGTCCATCTCAAGACGGACAGCCGCTGCCTTCACGAATATTCCCGCGCCGTGGCGGAGCAGAACGGCCTGAAGATTCTCGCCTGCGCCACCGACATCTACGGAGCCGACCGCCTGCGCCTTCTTGAAAGCCCGCTCGCCTCGGTTTCCGGGTCGGACGCCGTGAAAGCCCTCTTTGAAGTGCAGACCTACTATGAGCAGCAGTACCTCGCGAAGGGGATAGACATCACCTACCTCGCCTTCACCATCGACCACGAGGGCTCCTACATCAGTCCCGACTGGGACGAATCACTGTATGTGAGGTAAAGAAAAAGCGGATTGCCGCGTTACGCTCCTTGGCGAAATCCTCACAACCGAAAGGTTGCTGCGGTTTCGTCTTCGTCGCAAGCCTTGCACTCCATCTTTTTCTTTACCTCTCTGCCCAGATGTTTGAAAAGCGGATTGCTGCGTTACGCTCCTTGGTGGATATGACTAAGACCTGTCAAGTTCGCGGCGTAGATCTTTCTCTTTGATTGATTGTCTTTTATCGTACTCCTTCTTTCCTCGTGCGAGGGCTATGAGCAGCTTCGCGTAGCCGTTGTCCGCGATGTAGAGTTTCACGGCGACGATTGTGAGACCCTTCTCCTTGACGGCGCGGCTGAGCTTTCCGAGCTCGCGCTTTGTCAGCAGCAGCTTTCTGTCCCGTCTCGGGTCATGCTTGCCCCATGAGCCCCACCAGTAGTCGGCAACGTGCATGTTCTTCACGAACAGCTCCCCGTTGCTGAAGTAGCAGAAGCTGTCAACGAGCGATGCCTTTCCCGCCCTTATGGACTTGATTTCCGTCCCCGTGAGCACGATGCCGGCCTGAAAGGTCTCGATGAACTCAAAGTCAAACGGGGCCCTTCTGTTCTTGATTTCTATGTTGCTTTTCGCCTTTGGCATATCCGGTTTCCATATTTCTGTCCGCATTGTGGCCGCCGGTGACGCTTCGCCGGCTTCGCATCTGTTGCGTAATAGCCTGCAAATTTATAAATTTGTCCTCAACTGACAAAGCCGCCAGTCGTTTTTTGTCGTGAACCTGCGAATATAAATTGCTGATGAAAAAGAGTTTCACCCCCATACCCGAACCCGCGCCGCTTCCTCCGGCCGAGGACATTGACGTCGCTGACATATATAATAAATATGTATCCGGCGAAATAGACATAATCTGCGTCATCGGGCCAACGGCCTCCGGAAAGACAAGGTATGCCGTCGCGCTCGCGAGGGAAATCAACCGCCTTGCAGGGAAGCCGGTCGCCGAGATAATTTCCGCCGACTCGCGTCAAGTCTATCGGGGGATGGACATCGGTACCGGGAAGGATCTGGCGGAGTATGAGGAAATCCCGTGGCATCTGATGAACATAGTCGATGCCGGGACGAAATACAACATCTACGAATATCAGCGTGACTTCGAGTCCGCCTACAGGGACATCCGTGCCCGTGGCTGCGTCCCGGTTCTGTGCGGCGGCTCAGGACTCTATGTCGAGGCGGCCACCTGCGGCTATTCCCTTCCGGATGTCCCTGAAAACAAGGAACTTCGCGAGGAAATGGAAAAGCTCCCGACCGAGGAGCTCATAGCGAGGCTCGCCGCCCTCAAACCCCTGCACAACAGCACCGACTACGACACCCGCAAGCGTCTGGTCCGCGCCCTCGAAATCGCCGTCTATGAGTCGGAGCACCCCGTTACCCGCACGGCATATCTCCCGAAAAAGGCATACTACATCGGCACGCTCGTCACCCGCGAGCTCCGCAACGCCCGAATCGACGCCCGCCTCGACGCCCGCCTCCGCGAAGGCATGGTCGAGGAAATCCGCAGCCTCCTCAACGGCTCCCCCGAGCGCCCCGACCCGCTGACGGGCAAGACCATCCCCGCCCGCGCCCCGATTCCCGCCGAGGATCTCATCTATTACGGCCTCGAATACAAGTTCGTCACCCTATATATAAAAGGAGACCTCAGCTACGAAGAGATGAAGTCCCGCCTCGCCGTCGCCATCCACCAGTTCGCCAAGCGCCAGATGACATGGTTCCGAGGCATGGAACGTCAGGGCATCCGCATCCATTGGACTAAAGTGTGACGGGGCGCCTAAAAGGCGACCTGCTGCGTTGGATGTCTTGATGAAATCCTCACAACCATCAGGTTGCTGCGGTATTCATCTTCACCATCCGCCTTGCATCTCATCCTTTTATGCATCCCCTTTATCTCAGCATTTTGTTATAGTTGAAAAGATTTTTTCACGAGCTCCACGCTGTCGAGGAGTTCCCAGCCGAAGAACTGGACTTCCCTGCGGGTGCGGACGCCGTGGCGGACAATCTCGACTTCGGCGCGGTACGGCTTGCGACCGACGTGACCGTAGGCGGCGGTAGGCTCGTAAATCGGGTTCTTCAGACCGAACTTCTCGATAATCTTCGCCGGACGAAGGTCGAACAGTTCGCCGATTTTCTCCGCTATGAACGCGTCGCTGAACTTCCTGCCCTTGAACTCGGTGCCCTGCACGCCGGCCTCATCGACTGCGGCGGTGCCGTAGCTGTTCACGAAGATGCTGACGGGGCGTGCCACTCCGATTGCATAGGAAATCTGGACCAGAAGCTCGTCCGCCACTCCCGCCGCCACAAGGTTCTTCGCTATGTAGCGCGCCGCGTATGCCGCCGAGCGGTCAACCTTTGAAGGATCCTTGCCGGAGAAGGCTCCGCCGCCGTGCGCTCCGCGCCCGCCGTAGGTATCGACGATGATTTTGCGCCCCGTGAGCCCCGTGTCTCCGTGCGGGCCGCCGATGACGAACTTGCCGGTCGGGTTCACATGAAGGATGAAGCCCTGCGGGTTCTCGTGCGCGTCGAACACCCCGTGGAAAAGAGCGGCGGTGTCGGGATGCAGTTCCTTCAGCATTTCAGGGATGAGAATCTCCTCCACGTCCTTGCGGATTTTTGACTGCATGAAGAAATCGTCCGGAAGGAACTCGTCGTGCTGGGTGGAAATCACAATCGTGTGAACCCTCACCGGCTTCCCTGTCTCCCCGTCATATTCTATGGTAAACTGCGACTTCGCGTCCGGCCGGAGATACGGCATCCTCGGCTCCTTCTCCCTGCGTATCCTCGCGAGCACCCGGAGCGCGAGGTGGGAGAGGTAGAGCGGAAGCGGCATATAGTCCTCCGTCTCCCTGTTGGCATACCCGAACATCATCCCCTGGTCTCCGGCTCCCTGCGCGTCCGCCTCGTCCTCCACGTCTCTGTCCTTGCCTACCACGCCTCGGTTGATGTCCGCCGACTGCTCATGCAGGGTACTCATCACTCCGCAGGAATTGCCGTCGAAGCGGTACTCTGCCTTGTTGTAGCCGATGCGGTTCACGGTGTCGCGCACGACTTTCTGGATGTCAACATATGCGTCCTCCGAGCGCACCTCTCCGCCCACAATCACAAGTCCCGTCGAGCAGAAAGTCTCGCAGGCAACCTTTGCCTCCGGATCCTGCCGGAGAAACTCGTCAAGTATCGCGTCTGAAATCTGGTCCGAAACCTTGTCCGGATGTCCCTCGGAAACCGACTCCGAAGTAAAAAGATAGTTGTTCATATAAAAATAAAACTCCACATATTTGACATTTCCAAAATATGCAGAGCCGCTATAAAAACACACTGTCGGGTCACCTGTGACCTTCATCACATTTTAGCATTTTTTCGAGTGGTTGCAAGCAGACAAATCTCTCCACATATTTCATGTTTCCCTTCGTTTCCGAATGGGAGTGCAAAGGTACGCAAAAATTTATGATTCCAAAGAAAAAATCGTAAAAAGCGACAAATTTTCAAAATAATGCGATATAATTTCTTAAAGTCGCGATTCTGATATACATTTGCGCGACAAAACCAAAAACATTTTTCATTAATTCAACCCTTATGAGACAAACAATCAAATGTTTTCTGACTGCCTTGGCAGCGGTTCTTTTGGGTGTGACCTCTTTCGCTCAGGTCACGACATCAAGTCTTAACGGTCGTGTCGCAGATGAGAACGGTGAAGCCGTAATAGGCGCCGCCGTCATCGCGACGCACACTGAGTCAGGCACTCAGTATGCATCCGTTACAAACAATCAGGGCCGTTTCGTCATCAACGGTATGCGTGCCGGCGGTCCCTACTCGGTGGAGGTGTCATGCCTCGGCTATCAGACAGTCACCTACACTGACATCATCCTTCAGCTCGCGGAGGCCTACAACCTCAGCGCTTCCCTCAAGGAAGACAAGCAGATGCTCAGCGAGGCCATAGTGATTGCGGCTCCCGCGTCAAAGTTCTCGGCTGAGAAAACAGGCGCCGCGACCAACATCTCCAACAAGCAGATGGATGCGCTCCCTACGGTCAGCAGAAGCATTACCGACATAACTAAGCTCTCGCCTTACGGCGGCACCGGAGTCGGGATGGGCTTCGCGGGCTCGGACGGCCGCACGGCAAACTTCACGGTCGATGGCGCGAACTTCAACAATAACTTCGGACTTTCGTCCGCACTTCCCGGCGGCGGCTCTCCTATCTCAATCGACGCGATTGAAGAGGTTCAGGTCGTCATCTCTCCTTTTGACGTGCGCCAGAACAACTTCATCGGCGGCGGCGTGAACGCCATCACCAAGTCCGGTACCAACACGTTCAAGGGGTCTGCCTATGTGTATCACCGCAACGAGAATATGCGCGGCAACCAGATTAACCATCAGGATGTGTCCGGCGCAAGGGACAAGGACAGGACAACCACCTACGGTGCGACCTTCGGAGGCCCTATCGTTAAGAACAAGCTCTTCTTCTTCGCCAACTTTGAATACACCCAGTCTCCTACGGTCGTGAACCGCTGGAGGCCTTCTAATGATGGCGTGGCCGATCCGGATGCATACATTTCAAGGACTACAGTCGCTCAGATGGAGCAGGTCTCAAAGCACCTCAAGGACAAGTATGGCTACGACACCGGCTCCGCTACCGACTTCCCGGCCGAGACGAGCAACATGAAGGTTCTCGCCCGCCTCGACTGGAACATCACGCAGAACCATCACCTCGCGGTCCGTTACAACTACACGCTCAACCGTGACTGGAAGAGCACCAACGGCTCTTCTTCCAACTGCGGCAAGCGCACGACGCAGAACCGTCTTTCCCAGTATTCGATGGCCTTCGCAAACTCTCTCTACTCTCAGGACAACAAGGTGCACACGTTCTCCGCTGATTTGAACAGCAAGATTACCGATAACATTTCCAACCAGCTGCTCGCGACCTTCTCGATGCTTGACGACATACGCGGCTCAAGCTCCGACAAGTTCCCGTTCATCGACATTCTCGACGGCACCGGCACGGTGACTCCGCTCATGTCGGCTGGCTACGAGCTCTTCTCCTGGAACAACGGTGTCCACAACAGGGTGTTCACCATCAAGGATGACGTGACCTACTATGCCGGAACGCATAAGGTGACTGCCGGACTCAGCTACGAGTATCAGATGGCCGACAACTCCTACATGAGAAACGGAACCGGCTACTACCGCTACAACAGCCTTGAAGATTTCCTCAGCGGCGCGGCTCCCGAGACCGTCGCCCTCACCTACGGCTACGACGGCGAGGAGAATCCTGCGGCGAGGGTGCGCTACTCCAAGATTGCCCTCTACGGACAGGACGAGTGGAACCCGACCGAGAACTTCAAGCTCACCTACGGTCTCCGTCTTGAGACCCTTGTCTTCAACAACAAGGATCTGATGACGAACCAGGCCATCTATGACATCGACTACAACGGCAAGCACATCGACACCGGCAAGTGGCCTACGACCAAGGTTCAGATTTCTCCGAGAGTCGGCTTCAGCTGGGACATCTTCGGCAACAACAGCCTCAAGTTCCGCGGCGGCACGGGCCTGTTCAGCGGCCGTCTGCCTCTGGTGTTCTTCACGAATATGCCTACGAACGCCGGCATGGTTCAGAACGTCGCCTCCATTACCACGACTTACGACGACCAGAACAACCCGACTCCGGATCCGCTTCTTGAAAGCTTCAAGGGGAACATGATAACGAATGTCGCCGACCTTCTCAAGAAGATGAACGAGCTTGACCCTAAGAAGTTCCCTACCACCATCTCTCCTGAGGACGGCGTGGCTCCTTCCGAGATACAGGCCGTGGATCCTAAGTTCAGGATGCCTCAGGTCTGGAAGACTTCCGTGGCTCTCGACTACAACTTCCCGACTTCTTTCCCTATGAGCATCGGCGGAGAGTTCATCTTCAACAAGACAGTGAACGCGGTCTGCCTCACGGACTACAATGTTAAGCCTGTCGAGGGATTCGCGAGGTTCAACGGTCCGGACAACCGTCCGATCTATCCGTCTGACTTCAAATATACGAAGACAAGCGCGTATGTGCTCACCAACACCAACAAGGGCTATGGCTATTCCGCAAACCTGACGTTCAACATCAGCCCGATTCGCGGACTTGACATCACCGCTTCATACACGCACCTTGTTTCCAAGGAGGTTACCGGAATGCCGGGTTCAAACGCTTCTTCAGCGTTCACCTACATCCCGACTGTGAACGGCCCTAACTACGCTACTCTCCACAACTCGATTTACACGACTCCGGACCGCGCGTTCGTGAACCTTTCCTACAGGGACAAGGCCGACAACACCTTCGGCATCTTCTACGAGGCATGGAGGGGTGGCTACAACTACTCCTATATGTTCGCCAACGACATGAACGGTGACAACTATAGCTACGACGCGATTTACATCCCTACCGACGAGCAGGTCGCGAACAACGAGTTCCGCTTCGTCTCAGAGGATGACCGCGACCGTTTCATGGACTATGTTCACAAGGACAAGTACCTCAGCAAGCATCAGGGCGAGTATGCCGAGGCCTACAGCGTATATTCTCCTTGGGTTCACAGGATTGACTTCCACTACGCTCATGACTTCAAGATTAAGGTCGGAAAGTCAGTGAACACTCTCCAGCTCAACTTCGACATCAAGAATCTCGCTAACATCTTCAATTCAAGGTACGGCGTGATGAAGCAGATGAACCAGAGCTACGCCGACACCAACAATGCGGCGCGCATCCTCAAGTATGCCGGCGTCGATGCCGAGGGCTATCCGGTATATTCAACTCCTGAGGCTGTCAGCGGGAACACACAGATATGGAACCCGGTTGTCTCAATCGGCCAGTGCTGGTACGCTCAGGTGGGAATCAAATATATGTTTAACTAATTCCAAATCCGATTAAGATGAAACCAAGATATTTTATAGCATTTGTTCTTTCTTGCCTGTTGCTGGCAGTCGGATGTCAGAAGGACAAGCCTGCGGAGACGCTGTCAAGCATAAAGCTCTCCGAGTCCTATGTGGCGCTTCCAACCGCCGGAGGAAGCGTTGAAATCACGGTCACCGCTGCGGCTGACTGGGAACTCACTTCATGCTCGCGCTGGATTACTCCTTCGGTTAAGGAAGGCGGCACCGGCGACACGAAGGTATCTTTCTCTGTTCTCGAAACGTTCAAGTCACGCACGGGCGAGGCGAAGATTGTCTGCGGAAGCGACACTCAGTACATCAAGTTCAATCAGTATTTTGCCGAGGCTTCCGGAGACCATGTCTATCACAGGGTCGATAAGGTGACTGCGGGCAAGGCCTACCTCATCGTCTATTACAACGAGGAGAAGGGCGGCTATCTTGCGCAGACTCCTAACACCGACGGCTCGTCGTCCTACTCCTATCAGAGCGTGAGGGTCGTCACTTCCGCAATGTCGGACGAGAACAAGACCATAACGCTCAAGGATCAGGACAATTCCTTCATCTTTGCAGCCGACAAGGACGGGTTCAAGGTTAAGCAGCTGGCCGACGGACGCTACCTCTACAAGAGCGGTTCCTATGCCTCATTCAACGTTACGGCTGATGACAAGACGGCCAACGCCTGGGCTGTAAGCTTTACTGAGGACGGTCACGCGAAAATCGAGAAGGGCGGTACATGGTTTGAGTTCGCTCCGAGCTATGGCACTTGCCAGCTGGGCGGGAGCGAGAATCTTCCTTACCTCTATGAGGATGAGCAGGAGCCGAGGGCGGACGAGCTCAAGTGGAATCCTGTGACGCTTTCCAAGGTGACTGCAAAGACAGCCTCCGTTTCCGCATCCTATAACTACGGCGGCATCGAGCCTATCGACGGCGCAGGGTTCATCCTTCGTCAGGGCAAGGCTTCGCAGAAGATTGCGCTCACCGTTCCTGAGGACGGCAAGCTCGCGTACGATTTCACCGAAAGCACTGAAGAAGGCGCAGTCGTTCTTGAGCCTTCGACCGCATACTCCATCGCGGCATACCTTGACTACGAGGGCACCGTGCATGAATCTGAAGCCTTTGAGTTCACCACTCTCGGAACTGAGACTACCACACTCACTGTTGCTGAACTTGCAAAGTATCTCAGCGACACCAATGCGGAGAGGAGCCTCAGCCTTGCGGGCAACTTCGTCGAGGGCATCGTTACGGCAATCAACGCCGACAACAACCTCTACAAGAGCATCACGATTGAGGACGGCAAGGGCGAAGCCGGCACGGGCGTTCTCTGCTACGGCAATGCGTTCCAGAAGGATTTCGCTGTCGGAGACAAGGTTCAGCTCAGCCTCTTGGATGCGACCTGCGGCGTGAACAACGGAATGTATCAGGTTACGGGCGGTACGGTTAAGACTCTTGCGCATGGTCAGGAGTTCATTACGCCGGTGATTGCCGCTGAGGATATTGCCAAGTATGCCGGAATGTATGTGACAGTGAAGGACGTGACCCCTGACGGAATCGCCGCCGCAACCGTATGGAACGACGGCAAGTCAAGCAATGCGACAGTGGATTTCAAGGCTGTCGAGGGCGACGCCAAGTTCACCGTAAGCACCTACAAGACCTGCTCATGGGCGAAGAACTTCATCGGCTCGACGACAAAGGGCAACATCTCCGGAGTCGCGAAGACCAACAACGGCAAGCCTGTCATCTATCCGAACACGGCCGCTGATGTCGCAGCCTTCGCCAACACCGAAGACCCTGTCATCCTCAGTGTTGACCCTGCCGAGCTCATCTGGAAGGGCGAGGAAACTTCGGCCAAGACAATTACTGTCGAGGGAACGAAAATCGAGGCGGTTTCCGTCTATACGAAATCAACTCACTTCGCCGCAACTGTTGAGGGTCTGAAAGTGTCAGTGAAGCCGGTTTCTGCGAATACTTCGGATACTGACGCCATTACCGGAACTCTCGTGATCTCAGTGCCGGGCGGCAACAGCGTCGAGGTCGCTCTTACTCATGAGAGGAAGGCAAAGGTTTATCTTGACGCTCCTTTCTCAAGCACTATGGGTGATTTCACGATTGAGAATGTTTCTCTTGGGAGCTTGAGTTGGGTCTGGAACCTTGATAGCAAGAATAAGTATATGAAGGCATCGGCATATGTAAGTAAAGTAAACAATGCGGCCGAAGCGCTTCTCGTTTCTCCGGAAATAGACCTTGCGGGAGCAGAGAAGACTGTTCTCACATTCTCTCATGCGCTTAATTTTGCTTCGGTTGGAGAAAAAGGTGATTATATATCTGTCGTTGCGAGGAAAGTCGGTGACGAGAACTGGACACCTCTGACGATTGAAACATATCCGAGCGGCAACTCTTGGACATTTACGGATACAAGCGTTGATTTGAGCGCCTTTGACGGCTGCAAGATTCAGATAGCCTTCAAATATGTCAGCACAACATCATGCGCCCCTACATGGGAAGTCAAGAATGTGAAGATAATCTCGTAAGCTTATCTTCCCCTATGTCACAACAGACGGCGACCGGGAACCCCGGCCGCCGTCCTTGTTCATTATCCCCCACACAGCTGGAGACTGTTTCGCCTGCAATCGGGGATTAGACTCTTCATGACATGATTGTTTGCTTTTGAGTATTTATAGAATTGACTTAATTTTAAACCCCGAAAACGTCAAAATCCGCAAACTTTCGGGGTTTGATACAAAGCTAAACCTCCTCCATTCGGAGCAGGTGATATCCCTTTATTTGAACGACAATGGCGTGCAGGGTTGTTCCGGCAGCGAGAATCCGCAGCTTTTCTCCTACGGTATATCCTTTAATCTGTTCAACCGCCTGATTCCATTGTGCAAGTGCCTTTGCCTCGGATGCATCATTGGTGAGATATTTCAGTTCGATTATATAACTGTGGGCTGTTGTCGGGCAGCGGTTGAAATCGGGCATCAGAAAGAAATCGCAGTAACCATGGTTCATCTCCATCTCCGGATTTATCTTATAATATGGGGATAGACTGAAATATGCGGTCATGAAGCCTTGAAGATTCCTCTCTCCCTGAATCAGACTGCGTACCGACGTCGTCTCGTCGTATTTCCGGCATATGTATTCCAGCATCGGATGCCATGCTCCGCGAAGAGCCGCTTCCTTGAAGTATCTGTTGAGTGCGTCCGTGTCAATGGATTTGATTTTTCCGTATTCAACAACAAGATAGTCGTAGTATTGCCTGCGGACATTGTTGTTGGGGATTCCGAGGATTGTGTCGCTGCCGTCGGTTCCCGTGATGGTCAGCATTCCATAGTAATAGAGCAGGCTCCTGAACATATTCGGAAGCATCAGCTGATGAGCGGGGAAGGACGGCTGGACATTTCCGATCGTCTGTCCGTTTTCCGCGATTTCAAGCAGTATTCCTTTGCGGTCGCCGTCAATGTCGTCCAACCGGATGAGTTTGTCCAGCTTGTTGTAGTCCGTCGCTGTGTTCCTGTCAAGCATTTCTGCCGGAGCCGCGCCGTTCCTGATGTAGTGGCGCAGGTAGTAGCTGACCATATCCGTGTTGAACATCTTCGGGTCAATGTCCAAGGATTCCGGCGCGAAGCAATATCCGTCATACCACGGCTTCATCTCGGTAATCAGCGTTTCCTCTTCGGCTTTCAGAGCCCCGACTGACTGATAGTAGCGAATCATTTCTCTGACCTCCGTCTCACTCAGACCGAGCATCATGTTGAATTTGGGGTCGAGGGTCAGGGCTGTGGCTATGTTGTAGCCGCTTGTGACATCATCCATCGTGACGGGGCTGACTCCCATCATGAGAATCCTGTCAAAATTTGGCTTGAATTTCTTGAACAGATCTCGGTAGAACCCTTCCGCGTGTGTCATCGCATGATAGACCTTCTCTCCCTTGACATTCAGCACCGTATTGGTGAAGTTGTCATATTCATCGACAATAAGATATAGCGGCCGGTTGTAGTATTTCGCGTATTGTACAATCCAGTCGAATTTCTCAAGATATGATGCCTTGCTGTTGACCTCCTGCGCGAATCCGTCATGAAAATATTTCTCATATTTACGGGCAAACACACTCAGGACAACAGAAAAATAATTCCCGAGATTCTCCTCAATCGTATCGATATTACCGCCTGTTTGCGAAAAATCAAAATGCAGGACAAGAAACGAATTGCGGAGCGGAGTCGGATGTTCCTTAATATAAAGTCCATCAAAGAGTTCATCGAAGTTGCCTGCGTTTTCAATGTCGTAGTAGTGCTTCAGCATGGACAGAAACAGACTCTTTCCGAACCTGCGTGGGCGTATCAGAAACAGAAAGTTTCCCGCTTCCTCCAATTTCGGGAGATATGTCGTCTTATCGACATAGTACTTGTTTTCCCGACGCAACTGCGCAAAGTCTGAAATTCCGTAAGGTATGAGTTTGTAGTCCATATACATCCGATGTTTTGTTGATGCCTACGAAGATAAGACAAATTTCATTCAACTCAAACTTTCTCTTGTATTCCCTCTTCCCTTGACGACAGCGCGAACAGCGCGGAAATTATGATGGCGACGACGGAAAGGGCTATGAAGATGTACTCGGACCTCATCGCCGCCTCAATCCCGTCAAAGCGTTTGAATATCGCTCCGACGGCGACCGGGACAGTCATCAGCCCTATGTTCTGAATCCAGTAAATCAGGGAATAGGCAGTGCCGAGGTTCTTCTCCGGAACAATCTTCGGCACCGAAGGCCACATGGCGGCAGGGAGCAGCGAGTAGCCTATTCCGAGTATGCCTATGGCGACATATCCCAGAAACCTCGTGTCTGCTATCGTCCCGCCGATGCTCATTCTTGCGGGGGCAAAGGCAATCATCAGATGTGCGATGAATACAAGGATTGCTCCGGAAATCATCCACCGTGGGCCTTTCCCGGCCTTATCGACAAGCAGGCCGAACAGCGGTGCGAACACGACGGTGAAGAAAGGTATCATCGAGACCATCACCCCGGCAGTTTCCGACGGTATGTCGAAGCGCGGAATGAGAATGGAGGTGGCGAACTTCTTGAACGAGATGATGCAGCAGTAGAAGAACACGCACAGCAGCGCAATCATAAGGAAGCGCTTGTTTCCGAGAATTCTGAATATGTCCGAAAACCGGAACCTGTCCTCTTCTTTCTTCTTTGGTCCGGCCTCCTTTTCGGCGCACGCCTCCCCACTCATGTCCCCCGAACCTTTGTCGAATCTCGCATCCACCGCAACGAACGCCGCCCAGAGCACGCATCCGAGCATCAGCAGCGCAAGGCCGACAAGGGCGGGTCGGTTCGTCTCGGACAGCCTGTAAACCGTCCCGTCGGTGTGTTCATCTATGAGCACGGGGGAAATCAGCAGCGCGGCGGCCGTTCCCAGACGGGCAATCGCCAGCTGAAGACCCATAGCGAGCGCCATCGGGCCGTCCTTGAACCATTTCGCTATCGAACGTGTCACCGCGACTCCGGCAATCTCCGACCCGAGCCCGAACAGCATACATCCGATGTATGAGACTGTCAGGGAAACCTTCGGCGCCAGTCCGGCCGAGATTGCGGCGGTCACCATAGCGGCTCCTACGGTCATCATCCCGACGAATATCGACCCCGTGATTCTTACACCCCACTTGTCGAGCAGCATCCCGCAGAAAATCAGTCCTCCCCACACGCAGAGGAAAGAATATCCGCCCGCGTAGAATCCGTAGTCTGCGGAGTCCCATCCAAGTTCCAACATCCCCGGAGTCTTGAAAATCTGGGACACTGCCGAGAACATATCATCGAAGAAATAGGACGCGAACATCGGCACCACAAGCAGCGCCAGCACGCCCCATTTTGAGAAGTTCTTTTTCATTCTGTTTTCTGTACGTTCGGAAGTTCAAGCCCATACCCCTTTTTCTTATCTTCGGCCTTGAGCCACAGCGCGAAGAAGAACGCCAGTACGCCGAATGACGCGAAGATAATCATTGGCCAGAAATATCCTCCGGTGGCGTTGAGCACATTGCCGATGAGCAGCGGAACGAGGCAGAGACCGATGTTCTGAACCCAGAAAATCACGCAGTAGGCCGAACCGAGAATCTTCTCGTCGATAATCTTTGGCACGGAAGGCCAGAGAGCCGCCGGAACGAGCGAGAACGAGACTCCGAGCGTGAGAATCAGCGTCAGGGCGAGGCCCTTGGACGGGTATGCCGGGAGGAGGAACGCGAAGCTCAGGTGGCAGACAATCATGATGACAGCACCGAGCATCAGCATGGATGCGCCCTTGCCCTTGAAGTCGAGGAATGCCCCGAGGAACGGAGTGAGGCACATCGCGAGGATAGGGAATACGCTGAAGAGCTGTGCCGCCGTCGCGGAATCCACGCCGAGAGTCTGCTCGATGAAGTTAGGGGCATACCTCTGGAACGGGAAGATTGCGCTGTAGTAGAGCACGCAGAGAAGGGCCACAATCCAGAACATCTTGCTGGTGAAAATCTTGCCGAGGTCGCTGATGTGGAACTCGTCCTCGGCGGAGTGCTCCTCGGTGGCTTCTCCGGCTGCGGCGAGCTGCTTGTCGAACTTCCTGTCCATCACCGTGAACACAAAGTAGTTGATGAGTCCAATCAGGAGCAGCGCGGTGCAGAATCCGAGCGGCGCGACGATGGCCGCGTTCGGGAACTTTGCGGAGATGATCGGGGATATCCACATCACCGCGAACACGCCGAGCCTTGCGATTGCCATCTCAAGACCCATCGCGAGCGCCATCTCCTTGCCCTTGAACCATTTTGCAAGCACTTTTGACACTGTCGTCCCGGCCATTTCGCAGCCGCATCCGAAGATCATGAATCCGAGGCAGGCCATCTTGGCGCTTCCCGGCAGTGCTACCCACCAGCTGTCGAGCCAGCCGCAGAACGCGGTTGTCTGGAACCAGTCCGAGATGCCGACGAACTTGATTGACGCGCCGAGAACCATGAGACCTGCGGAGAGAAGTCCCGTGAAGCGGACGCCCATCTTGTCGAGGATGATTCCGGCGAAAATGAGGAACAGACAGAACACATTGAGGAAATATTCCGAAGCCGCGTATGTCCCGAACACGGAACTGTTCCATCCGAGTCCTCCGTCGGCGACGCTCTTTTCGATTGTTGACTTCAGAGGGGACATCACATCGACGAACATGTAGGCGAAGAACATCATCGATGCCACGAGAATCAGGACAGCCCACCGGGCTATCGGATTGTCATTCATTAGTTTGTAAACCTTTTGCATATATTTGTATTTTATATATTCAGGCAATTCCCCGCCTCATTGTGACGGCTTTGTGTCGTCGTCCGTTCATTTTCGGCGCGAAAAAACTCTGCAATTTAGGAAAATTGTTTGTAACTTGCGCAACTTTAGGCTCCTAAAATTGCGGCCTGATGAAAGATTGTTGAAGAAAATGCTTGAAAATATAAATTCGCCCGCCGACATAAAAAATCTTTCCGTCCCTCAGCTCGAACAGCTCTGTTCCGAGCTGAGGGACTATATGATAGAGTGCTGTTCCGTGAATCCCGGGCATCTCGGCTCAAGCCTCGGCACCGTGGAGCTCATCGTCGGACTTCATAAGGTCTATGACACGCCTCACGACAAGATTGTCTTTGACGTGGGGCATCAGGCATACGCCCACAAGATTCTGACCGGAAGGCGCGAGGCGTTCCGCAGCAACCGCCGGAAGGACGGCATCAGCGGCTTTCCTAAGATGGACGAGAGCCCTTACGACGCTTTCGGGGTGGGGCATTCCTCGACTTCGATTTCCGCCGCTCTCGGGCTTGCCGTCGCGGCGCGGCTCCGGGGGAGCGACGAGAAGATTGTGGCGGTCATCGGTGACGGGGCGCTGACGGGAGGGCTCGCCTACGAGGGGCTGAACAATGCCGGCGCGAGCAAGGCAGACCTGCTCGTGATTGTGAACGACAACAATTTCTCCATTGACAGGAATCTCGGCGCCATGCACGAGCACCTCCTGCACCTGACGACCAACGCGACCTACAACCGCATCAAGACTCACCTCTGGAACGCGATAGGGGAGAACGGCCTCCGCAAGACCCTGAGGAACTGGGTCTCAAACGCGAAGCATTCGATAATCAAGGGCTCGGGCGGCGACGTGTTCGAGTCTCTCGGCTTCCGCTATTTCGGTCCCATTGACGGCAACGACATTGCTCAGGTCGTCACGACCCTTCAGAAAATACGCGGTCTCGGCGGTCCCCGCGTCCTCCATATCATAACCAAGAAGGGCAAGGGATATGCTCCGGCCGAGAGGCAGCAGGCCATCTGGCACGCGCCCGGTCTCTTTGACCCCGAAACCGGAGAGCGCATCCCCAACAAAGGTGGCATCAGCCGCTATCAGGATGTCTTCGGAGCGACGCTTCTCGACCTTGCTGAGAATAACCCCAAGATAGTCGGCATCACGCCGGCCATGGCCTCCGGCTGCGGGATGAACCTGCTGGCCGCGAAGATGCCGGAGCGCTTCTTCGACGTCGGAATCGCGGAGGAGCACGCCGTAACCTTTTCCGCAGGCCTTGCCGCCGGCGGGCTCCGTCCCTTCTGCAACATCTACTCCTCCTTCTCGCAGCGCGCCTACGACCAGATTATCCACGATGTGGCTCTCCAGAACCTTCCGGTAGTGATTTGTCTTGACCGCGCCGGACTTGTCGGCGAGGACGGAGCCACTCACAACGGTTGCTATGACATCGCGGCCTACCGCTCCGTCCCGAATGCCGTAATCGCCGTTCCTGCGGACGAAGTCGAGCTGAAGAACATGATGTTCACTGCCTCCTGCCACTCCGGCGGCCCGTTCATCATCCGCTATCCTCGCGGATGCGGAGAGAATGCGCCGTGGAAGAGCTGCGGGTATGAGATTCTGGAACCGGGCCATGGCGCACGCGTCATTGAGGGACGCGAAATCGCCGTAATCGCCGCCGGCCCTTCCGTCTATAGGGCGAAGGAGGCAATCGGACGGTTTTCCGAGGCGATGGGGTATTCCCCGTCCCTATATAATATAAGGTATGTGAAGCCGCTCGACACGGCTCTTCTGGCCGAGGCCTGTGCGGGACATCGCGTGATTGTCACGGTTGAGGACGGATGCGTCGCCGGCGGACTGTTCGGCGCCGTTTCGGAGTATGTGGCGGAGAACGGTCTTGACATACGGGTTCACGGAACCGGCATCCCGGACGAGTTCATCCCGCAGGCGAGTCAGGCTGAGCAGCGGGAGATGTGCGGCCTTTCTTCCGGACGGATTCTTGAGACACTGCTGTCATTGGCTTCTGAACTTGAGGGAGAGTGATGCGGATTATGATAAAATTTGAATGAAAAAGACCAAAAAGTTTTGGAGAATAAGAATTATTGCCTATCTTTGCAATCCCTTTTGGGGAAACAGGCCTTTGCCGATGTAGCTCAGTTGGCTAGAGCACGTGATTTGTAATCTCGGGGTCGTGGGTTCGACTCCCTCCATCGGCTCAAAGCTTCAAAGTTTTGAAGTTCTGAAAGGAACTTGACATATTGGGAGAATACCAGAGTGGCCAAATGGGGCAGACTGTAAATCTGCTGGTTTACACCTTCGGTGGTTCGAATCCATCTTCTCCCACAAAGGAGAGTCTTCGGGGCTCTTTTTTGTTAGACATACGGTTAAAAGCGGAAGTAGCTCAGTTGGTAGAGCATTAGCCTTCCAAGCTAAGGGTCGCGGGTTCGAACCTCGTCTTCCGCTCAAAACTACGCCAGTGTAGCTCAGGGGTAGAGCGCTTCCTTGGTAAGGAAGAGGTCGAGAGTTCAATTCTCTCCACCGGCTCTGCTTTTTTCGTGTATATTATTGCATAATACTTTTAAAAACACATACAAGTATGGCTAAAGAAACCTTTAAAAGAGACAAACCCCACGTTAACATCGGTACGATCGGCCATGTTGACCACGGTAAGACCACTTTGACGGCGGCTATCACTACCGTCCTCGCAAAGAAAGGTCTTTCTGAGCTTCGCTCATTTGACTCCATCGACAACGCGCCGGAGGAGAAGGAGCGTGGTATCACAATTAACACCGCTCACGTTGAGTACCAGACAGCAACCCGCCACTACGCGCACGTTGACTGTCCGGGCCACGCCGACTATGTGAAGAACATGGTAACTGGTGCAGCACAGATGGATGGCGCAATCCTCGTAGTTGCCGCAACCGACGGTCCTATGCCTCAGACTCGTGAGCACATCCTTCTCGCACGTCAGGTGAACGTCCCTAAGATTGTCGTTTTCATGAACAAGGTTGACCTTGTTGACGACCCTGAGATGCTCGACCTCGTTGAGATGGAAATCCGTGACCTTCTTTCATTCTACGGATTCGACGGCGACAACGCTCCGGTTATCCGCGGTTCCGCACTCGGTGCACTCAACGGTGACCCGCAGTACGAGGAGAAGATTATGGAACTTATGGACGCTGTTGACTCATACATTCCTATCCCTCCGCGTGACAACGAGAAGCCGTTCCTTATGCCTATTGAGGACATTTTCTCAATCACCGGTCGTGGTACCGTTGCAACGGGTCGTATCGAGACAGGTGTCGTTCACACAGGTGACGAGGTTGAAATCGTCGGACTTGGTGAAGAGCCTAAGAAGACAGTCATCACCGGTGTCGAGATGTTCCGCAAGATCCTCGACGAGGGTGAGGCAGGTGACAACGTAGGTCTCCTCCTCCGCGGTATCGACAAGAAGGAAATCAAGAGAGGTCAGGTACTTGCAAAGCCGGGTACAATTCATCCTCACGAGAAGTTCCAGGCCGAGATTTACGTCCTCAAGAAAGACGAGGGTGGTCGTCACACTCCGTTCCACAACCACTATCGTCCTCAGTTCTTCCTCCGTACGCTTGACATTACCGGCGAGATTACTCTTCCGGAGGGCGTAGAGGTCGTAATGCCTGGCGATAACGTCACAATCAATGTAGATCTTATCTACCCTGTAGCAATCAACGTAGGTCTCCGTTTCGCAATCCGCGAGGGTGGCCGTACAGTCGGTGCAGGTCAGATTACAAAGATTCTTGACTAATCACTCCTATGACGGGCGCCTCCTCAGGGACGGCACCCGTCTTTTCACAGGGGAATAGAACAAGGGTAGTTCAGCGGTCTCCAAAACCGTCGATGTGGGTTCGAATCCTGCTTCCCCTGCCAATATCAAAGGTTACGATTTGGTAAAGTTTAACAGGTGCCGTCATAAGCTTCCAACCGACAGCACCCATTAAAGGTAAAGATGAAAAAATTCATTAACTACATCAAAGAGTCGTACTATGAACTGACCAAAAAGGTTTCCTGGCCGACTTGGGACAAGTTGCAGAGTTCCGCCATTCTCGTTATGGTGGCGTCTGTGATTTTTGCCATAGTCATTCTTGCCATGGACACCGCTTTCCAGTACCTGATGAAGGCAATATACACCCTTTAATTTTCGTTTCGTCATGAGTGAAAATTCAAAGAAGTGGTATGTGCTCAGAACTGCCGGCGGAAAGGAAAAGAAGGCCAAGGAGTATCTCGAAAAGGAAATCGAGCGCTTCGGCCTGAAGGATTTCGTCAATCAGGTTCTTGTACCGACTGAAAAGGTGTATCAGATTCGCAACGGCAAGAGAGTCTGCACAGAAAGGCTCTATTTCCCGGGTTACGTTCTCATCGAGGCGGAGCTTGTTCCGGAACTTCAGTACATCATCCGTAACGATGTTCCTCATATGTCGGGTTTCCTGACGGAGAAGAGGGAGGTCAGGAAGGACGGTGCGAAGGTTCAGGAGGAGAGGCTTCCGATTCCATTGCGTGACGATGAGGTGCGCAGGCTGCTCGGTGAGCAGGACGAGAAGGCCGGAAGCGAGGCTGAGACGCTTGTCGATTATATGGTCGGCGACGCGGTCAAGATTACTGACGGGCCTTTCAGCGGATTCGACGGCACTGTGGAAGAGATAGTCGAGGACAGAAGCAAGCTCAAGGTGATGGTTATGATTTTCGGCAGAAAGACTCTGCTTGAACTCAATTTTACCCAAGTAACTAAAGAATAATCATTTATTATGGCAAAAGAAATTACTGGATTCATCAAACTCCAGATTAAGGCCGCCGCAGCAAATCCTTCACCTCCAGTAGGACCGGCACTCGGTTCGAAGGGTCTGAACATCATGGATTTCTGCAAGCAGTTCAATGCTCGTACACAGGAGAGCGCCGGCAAGATTCTTCCGGTAGTCATCACTGTCTATAGCGACAAGTCTTTCACCTTCGAGGTGAAGCAGCCGCCTGTAGCCATTCAGCTCAAGGAAGCTGCCAAGATTCAGACAGCATCTGCGGAGCCGAACAGAAAGAAGGTTGCGACCATCACCTGGGATCAGGTGAAGACCATCGCTGAGACCAAGATGCCGGATCTCAACTGCTTCACGATTGAGTCCGCAATGTCGATGGTTGCCGGCACGGCAAGAAGTATGGGTATCAAGATTGACGGTGGCGAGAAGCCGGCCGGCATCAAATAAATTCACACGCTATGAGTAAACTTACAAAAAACCAGAAAGTGGTTACGGCCAAAGTTGATTCGGCCAAAATGTATAAGCTTGCTGAGGCATGTGAGCTTGTGAAGGAGGTTTCCTTCACTAAATTTGACGCCTCTGTCGAGCTTCATGTGAAGCTTGGCGTCGATCCGCGCAAGGCCAACCAGATGGTCCGCGGCGTTGTCACCCTTCCTTACGGAACCGGTAAGACAAAGCGTGTCCTCGTCCTCTGTACTCCTGACAAGGAGAATGAGGCAAAGGAAGCCGGTGCGGACTATGTAGGTCTTGACGAGTACATCGACAAGATCAAGGGAGGCTGGACAGACGTTGACGTCATCATCTGTACTCCGTCAGTCATGGCCAAGGTCGGCGTAATCGGCCGTATTCTCGGCCCGAGAGGTCTCATGCCTAACCCTAAGACCGGTACGGTCACGATGGAGGTCGGCAATGCGGTCAAGGAAGTGAAGGCCGGTAAGATTGACTTCAAGGTTGACAAGACCGGTATCGTTCACGCGGCTATCGGAAAGGTTTCATTCACCGGAGAGCAGATTCTCGGCAATGCCACTGAGTTGCTCAACGCGATTCTCAAGCTCAAGCCGGCTACCCTTAAGGGAACCTATCTCCAGACGGCTACCATCTGCTCTACAATGAGCCCCGGTATTCATATTGATGTTAAAACAATCGGCAGTGCTGAATAAAGAATTACAATTATGAGAAAGGAATTGAAAGTCGAAGTAATTGAGGCAATTTCAGCACAGCTCAAGGAAACTCCTAATTTCTACATTACGGACATTTCCGGGCTCAATGCTGAGAAGACATCCAAGCTCCGTCGCGAGTGCTTTGAGAAGGGAATCAAGCTTTCTGTAGTGAAGAATACCCTTTTCATCAAGGCTACGGAGGAACTCGGAGAGGATATCCACGAACTCCATCAGGCACTTGAAGGCCCTACGGCCATCATGTTCACCACAACTCCAAACGCTCCTGCGAAGCTCATCAAGAAATTTCAGGACGCGGGCGAGGAGAAGCCTGTACTCAAGGGTGCTTTTGTTCAGGAATGCGCGTTCCTTGGCGCGGACAAGCTCAATGAGCTTTGCAGCATCAAGTCTAAGGAAGAGCTCATCGGAGACATCATCACTCTTCTCCAGTCACCTGCACGCAACGTCATTTCTGCACTGCAGAATGCATCCGGCAACACTGTCGCTGGTCTCGTGAAGGCGATTGAGGAGAAAAAGGCAAACGAATAATAATTATCAACAATTTAAATATTAACTAATTATGGCAGACATTAAAGCACTCGCAGAAGAGTTGGTAAACCTTACTGTGAAAGATGTTCAGGAACTTGCTAACGTTCTTAAGGAAGAGTATGGTATCGAGCCTGCAGCGGCTGCTGTTGCTGTAGCGGCAGGTCCTGTGGCAGCAGGCGAGGCTGCAGCGGCTGAGCAGACTGAGTTTGACGTCGTTCTCAAGAGCGCAGGTCAGGCTAAGCTCAACGTAATCAAGGTCGTTCGTGAGAAGACCGGTCTCGGACTTAAGGAAGCGAAGGAACTTGTTGACAAGGCTCCTACAGCAATCAAGGAAAAGGCATCCAAGGCTGAGGCTGAGGAACTGAAGGCTGCCCTTGAAGAGGCAGGTGCAGAAGTTGAGGTTAAATAACTTCGCCCGCTTCCCCAGAGGGGAACAATCTCAGGTTTAGGGTCCGAGGTAGGCCCTAAACCTTTTTGTCGTATTTATGTCTTAAATAATATCATAAGGGCAGAAGATGTCACAAAAGACTAAAAATCAGCGAATTTCCTTCGCAACATCAAAGATTCTCCTTGAATATCCTGACCTTCTTGAAGTGCAGTTGAAGTCCTTCCGGGATTTCTTCCAGCTTGAGACTACCCCTGAGAACAGGAAGAATGAAGGTCTGTATCAGGTGTTTCAGGAGATTTTCCCGATCGAAGACACTCGCAACAGCTACAAGCTTGAGTTCATTGACTATTTCATTGACCCGCCGCAGTATTCGATCGAAGAGTGTCTGGAGAGAGGACAGACTTACAGTGTTCCTCTGAAGGCAAAACTCCGCCTTTCATGCAGTGATCCTGACCACGAGGGCTTCGATACGAAGGTTCAGGACGTATATCTCGGCAACATTCCGTACATGACGCCGGGTGGCACGTTCATCATCAACGGTTCAGAGCGCATCATTGTGTCCCAGCTCCACAGGTCGCCGGGCGTTTTCTTCGGCTCGAGCATCCACGCCAACGGCACAAAGCTCTATTCTGCCAGAATCATCCCGTTCAAGGGTTCATGGATAGAGTTCGCGACTGACATCAACAATGTCATGTATGCCTACATCGACCGTAAGAAGAAACTCCCTGTCACCACTCTGCTCCGTGCAATCGGATTCAACGGCGACAAGGACATCATCGACATATTCGGACTCGCCGACGAGATTGAGGTGACTCCGGAGAATCTTGAGAAGTTCCAGGGCAGGAAACTCGCCGCGAAGGTGCTGAAGACCTGGATTGAGGACTTCGTCGATGAGGACACGGGAGAGGTCATTCCGGTAGAGAGGACCACCGCCATCGTGGAGCGCGGGGAGATTCTCGGCCCCGAGACGATAGAGAAGCTCTCGGAGACCGACGTGAAGACCATCCTGCTCCAGAAGGAGGACGCGAACGTCAACGAGTACGCGATTATCTACAACACTCTCCAGAAGGATCCTACGAACACTGAGACGGAGGCCGTCACCTACATCTACAAGCAGCTCCGCAATTCCGAACCGCCTGATGAGGCCACGGCAAGGGACGTCATCGACAAACTCTTCTTCTCCGACAAGAGATATGACCTCGGAGACGTCGGAAGGTATCGTCTCAACAAGAAGCTGAATCTCACCATTGATGACAATGTCCGTGTGCTCACGAACACTGACATCATCGAGATTATCAAATATCTCATCCAGCTCATCAACGCGAAGGCCGTTGTGGATGACATCGACCACCTCAGCAACCGTCGTATCAGGACAGTGGGCGAGCAGCTCGCCAACCAGTTCAACGTCGGTCTTTCAAGGATGGCCCGCACAATCCGGGAGAGGATGAATGTCAGGGACAGCGAGCAGTTCGCTCCGACCGACCTCATCAACGCGAAGACGCTTTCTTCCGTCATCAACTCGTTCTTCGGGACCAGCCAGCTGTCCCAGTTCATGGATCAGACCAACCCGCTTTCTGAGATGACCCACAAGCGCCGTCTTTCGGCTCTCGGTCCGGGCGGTCTTTCCCGTGACAGGGCGGGATTCGAGGTCCGCGACGTGCACTACACTCACTACGGCCGTCTTTGCCCGATTGAGACGCCTGAGGGCCCGAACATCGGTCTTATATCGTCCCTGTGCGTATATGCCCGCATCAACAATCTCGGCTTCATCGAGACTCCTTACCGCAAGGTGGAGAACGGAAAGGTCGATTTGAGCAGCGGCGGATGGCAGTACATGAGCGCCGAGGAGGAGGAGAACCAGATGGTCTCCCTCGCCAACGTGAAGATGGACGACAACGGAAACATCCTCGAGGACCGAATCCTCTGCCGCTACGGGGCGGACTTCCCTGTGGTTACCAAGGAAGAGGTCAACTATATGGACGTGGCTCCTAACCAGATTGCGTCTGTGGCGGCCTCGCTCATCCCGTTCCTTGAGCACGATGACGCGCACCGTGCGCTGATGGGCGCGAACATGATGAGGCAGGCGGTTCCGCTTCTCAGTCCGGAGGCTCCTATCGTGGGAACCGGTCTTGAGGAAAGGGTCTGCCTCGATTCACGCACTCAGGTCATGGCCGAGCGCAGCGGAGAGGTCGTCTATGTCGATGCCAAGGAAATTCACGTGAAGTACGACCGTACCGACGACGAGAAGTTTGTAAGCTTCACCGACGACATCACCGTCTATCAGCTCCCTATATATAGAAGGACAAACCAGAGCACGACAATCCTTCTCAAGCCTATCGTCCGCAAGGGTGACAGGGTCGAGAAGGGACAGGTTCTCACCGAAGGCTATGCCACCCAGAACGGCGAGCTCGCCCTCGGACGTAACCTCAAGGTGGCATTCATGCCTTGGAAGGGCTACAACTATGAGGACGCAATCGTGCTTTCCGAGAGGATGATCCGCTGGGATGTCCTCACCTCAATCCATGTGGAGGAATATCTCACCGAGGTACGTGACACCAAGCGCGGTATGGAGGAGCTCACTTCCGACATTCCGAACGTCAGCGAGGACGCGACGAAGAATCTCGACGAGAACGGTATCATCCGCGTCGGCGCGCACATCGAGCCGGGTGACATCATGATAGGAAAGATTACCCCTAAGGGCGAAAGCGATCCTTCTCCTGAGGAGAAGCTCCTCCGCGCAATCTTCGGTGACAAGGCCGGTGACGTGAAGGATGCCTCCCTCAAGGCAAATCCGTCCCTTGACGGAACCATCATCAAGACAGCCCTCTACTCGAAGGCAGGCAAGGAGGCGGGCGCCAACAAGCGTCAGGCCAAGGCCGAGATGAAGGTTCGTGTCGAGAAGGCTGAGGAGGAGTTCAATGTCAAGGCCGAGGCTCTCAGGGCACGGTTCCTCGACAAGCTTGCGGTCCTTGCCGAAGGTAAGAAGAGCGCCGGCATCAGCGACCTTTACGGTGTGGAAATCATCCCTAAGGGCGAGACCATCAAGGCATCCGTTCTCCGCGACATCGACTACGAGAATATCAACACCAGCAAGTGGACTTCCGAGAAGAACACCAACCTTCTCATCAGGGAACTCATAAACAACTACTGCATTGCCTACAAGGAAGAGGCTGCGAGGTCAAAGCGTGAAATAGACCGCATAAAGGTCGGAGACGAGCTTGCGAACGGCGTGCTTCAGGTGGCGAAGGTGTATGTGGCGAGAAAGAGAAAGATCAGGGTGGGCGACAAGATGGCCGGCCGTCACGGTAACAAGGGTATCGTGGCCAAGGTTGTCCGCGACGAGGATATGCCGTTCCTTGAGGACGGTACTCCGGTCGATATCGTCCTCAACCCTCTCGGCGTGCCGTCCCGAATGAACCTCGGTCAGATTTACGAGACCGTCCTCGGATGGGCCGGAGCCGAGCTCGGACTCAAGTTCTCCACTCCTATCTTCGACGGTGCGTCGCTGGATGACATCTGCGCCTACACGGACAAGGCCGGCCTTCCTCGTTTCGGAAAGACCTACCTCAGGGACGGAGGCACCGGCGACTGGTTCGACCAGCCTGCAACTGTCGGAGTCATCTACATGATTAAGCTGGGACATATGGTCGATGACAAGATGCACGCGAGGTCCATCGGTCCTTACTCACTCATCACACAGCAGCCGCTCGGCGGTAAGGCCCAGTTCGGCGGACAGCGTTTCGGAGAGATGGAGGTATGGGCCCTTGAGGCATTCGGCGCGGCCAATGTCCTTCAGGAGATTCTTACAGTCAAGTCCGATGACGTGACCGGACGTTCAAAGACCTACGAGGCAATCGTCAAGGGCGACCTCATGCCGACACCGGGCATTCCGGAGTCGCTCAATGTCCTCCTCCATGAGCTTCGCGGTCTGGGTCTTAAGGTTACGCTGGACTAATTACGGTTAATTTGAAATTTTAGAAATATGCCGACTTTTAATAAAGATAACAAGGTTAAAAGCAATTTCGAAAGAATCAGCATCGCTCTCGCTTCTCCTGAAGACATCAAGGAAAGGTCTTCGGGAGAGGTTCTGAAGCCGGAGACGGTCAATTACAGGACCTACAAGCCTGAGAGGGACGGACTTTTCTGCGAGAAGATTTTCGGTCCTACCAAGGACTACGAGTGCCACTGCGGCAAGTACAAGAGAATCAAGTACCGCGGAATCGTCTGCGACCGATGCGGAGTCGAGGTTACCGAGAAGAAAGTCCGCAGGGAAAGGATGGGACACATCGAGCTTACCGTTCCCGTTGCGCACATCTGGTACTTCAAGTCAGCTCCGAACAAGATTGCGGCTCTTCTCGGCATCGCTGCCAAGAAACTTGAGGCTGTCATCTATTACGAGAAGTACATAGTGACCGCCCCCGGTCAGACCGGACTTCAGAAGCTTGACCTCCTTTCCGAGGACGAGTATCTTGACATACTCGCGCAGTACCCTGACAATCAGAACCTTCCTGACGACGATCCGGACAAGTTCAAGGCCGGGATGGGCGCCGAGTCAATCTACGAGCTTCTCAAGGAGATTGACATTGACGCCCTTGCGAAGGAGCTCCGCACCAAGATGCTCACCGAGACTTCCCAGCAGAGGAAGGCCGAGGCTCTCAAGAGGCTTTCAATCGTGAAGTGGTTCCAGGAGTCGAAGGGAATCAACCGTCCTGAATGGATGATTCTCAAGGTCATTCCTGTCATTCCGCCGGATCTCCGGCCGCTCGTGCCTCTCGACGGAGGACGTTTCGCGACATCCGACCTGAACGACCTCTACAGAAGGGTCATCATACGTAACAACCGACTCAAGAGGCTCATCGAAATAAAGGCTCCGGAAGTCATCCTCCGCAACGAGAAGCGTATGCTTCAGGAGGCGGTCGATTCCCTCTTCGACAACTCGAAGAAGTCGAACGCCGTGAAGAGCGAGGCAAACAGGGCTCTGAAGTCGCTCTCCGACAGCCTCAAGGGCAAGCAGGGACGCTTCCGTCAGAACCTCCTCGGTAAGCGTGTCGATTATTCAGCCCGTTCCGTCATCGTCGTCGGGCCTGAGCTCAAGATGCACGAGTGCGGTCTCCCTAAGTTCATGGCCGCCGAGCTCTACAAGCCGTTCATCATCAGGAAGCTGATTGAGCGCGGCATCGTGAAGACGGTCAAGTCCGCGAAGAAGATTGTTGACAGGAAGGATCCTGTAATCTGGGACATCCTCGAGAACGTGATGAAGGGTCATCCGGTTCTTCTCAACCGTGCCCCTACGCTTCACCGTCTCGGTATCCAGGCGTTCCAGCCTAAGATGATTGAGGGCAAGGCCATCCAGCTGCACCCGCTCGCATGTACGGCCTTCAACGCCGACTTCGACGGTGACCAGATGGCGGTTCACCTTCCGCTCGGCAACGCCGCCATCATGGAGGCGCAGCTTCTCATGCTCGGCTCGCATAATATCCTTAACCCGGCCAACGGAACGCCTATCACCGTGCCTTCTCAGGACATGGTGCTCGGGCTCTACTACATCACCAAGCTCCGTCCGGGAGCCAAGGGCGAGGGTCTGAAGTTCTATGGCCCGGAGGAGGTGATCATAGCCCTTAACGAAAAGGCAATCGACATACACGCGAAGATTCTCGTCCGTCTGCCTAAGGACAAGATGGACCCGTCGAAGGGAACCGAGATGGTGGAGACTTCCGCAGGCCGTATCATTGTCAATCAGTTCGTTCCGACGGAGGTTCCTTATGTGAACGAGATTCTCGGAAAGAAGTCTCTCAGAAAGATTATTTCCGTCGTCATCAAGAACACCGGCGTCTCAAGGACGGCGCAGTTCCTCGACGACATCAAGAACCTCGGCTACCGCAAGGCGTTCGAGGGCGGTCTTTCGTTCAACCTCGGTGATGTCATCATCCCGGCTGAGAAGACCCGGCTGATTGAGGACGGCTACAAGACCGTCGAGGAAATCAAGTCTAACTTCCAGATGGGCTTCATCACCAACAACGAGCGTTACAACAAGGTCATCGACCTCTGGTCCGGCATCGACAACAAGATTACGAAGATTGTCGAGCAGCAGATTTCGACGGACCAGCAGGGATTCAACCCTGTCTATATGATGCTTGACTCCGGAGCCCGAGGTTCAACACAGCAGATTAAGCAGCTCTGCGGTATGCGTGGCCTGATGGCGAAGCCTCAGAAGTCCGGAGCGCAGGGTGCTGAGATTATCGAGAACCCTATCACTACCAACCTTAAGGAGGGTATGTCGGTGCTCGAGTACTTCATCTCTACGCACGGTGCACGTAAGGGTCTTGCCGACACGGCGTTGAAGACAGCCGATGCAGGTTACCTTACCCGTCGTCTTGTCGATGTCTCCCACGACGTCATCATCAACGAGGAGGACTGCGGCACGCTCAGGGGACTCATCGCCACTGCAATCAAGAGCAAGGACGAGGTCGTCGAGTCGCTCGGCGAGAGGATTCTCGGACGTACTTCCGTCCATGACGTCTTCAACCCGCTTACCGGAGAACTCATCGTTCCGGCAGGGGAGCAGATTACCGAGGACCTTGCGAACCTCATAGAATCACTGCCTATCGAGCAGGTTGAAATCCGTTCAGTGCTTACCTGCGAGTCCCGCAAGGGCGTGTGCGCCAAGTGCTACGGACGTAACCTCGCTTCCGGAAGGATGGTCGAGAAGGGTGAGGTTGTCGGCGTC
Source organism: uncultured Bacteroidales bacterium (assembly GCA_934725015.1). Lineage (GTDB taxonomy): Bacteria > Bacteroidota > Bacteroidia > Bacteroidales > UBA932 > Cryptobacteroides. The sequence goes on along the minus strand of CAKVAS010000016.1, from coordinate 14,764 downwards.
ATCGCCGCTCAGTCAATCGGTGAGCCGGGTACCCAGCTTACGCTCCGTACATTCCACGTCGGTGGTACCGCGTCGAGTGCCGCTGCCGACAGCTCCATCACTTCCAAGTACAACGGAAAGCTCGAATTTGAGGAACTCAGGACAATCGAGAGGGTTCTCGACGACGGAACGAAACAGACGGTTGTCGTCAGCCGTACCACGGAGCTTCGCATCATCGACGAGAACACCGGAATCACCTTCTCCCAGTACGACGTGCCTTACGGCTCAATACTCTACAAGAAGGAGGGCGATACGGTTCAGAAGGGGGATCTCATCTGCGAGTGGGATGCATATAACGCAATCACCATCATCGAGACCGACGGTACCGTCCGTTTCGACGGAATGGTCGAGGGCGAGAACTTCCGCGAGGAGGCTGCCGACGAGTATTCTCTCAACCGTGACAAGGTCATCATCGAGGGCCGTGACAAGTCCAAGAACCCGAGCGTGCTCATCGTCGATGAGAACAACGAAATCAAGAAGCAGTACAACCTGCCTGTCGGCGCCCATGTGATGATAAGTGAGGGCGACAAGGTCAAGGTCGGCGACATAATCATCAAGATTCCTCGTGCAATCGGAAAGGCGAACGACATCACCGGAGGTCTTCCTCGTGTCACCGAGCTCTTCGAGGCGCGCAACCCGTCAAATCCTGCGATTGTTTCTGAGATTAACGGAGAGGTGCTCATGGGCAAGGTCAAGAGGGGTAACCGCGAGATTATCGTCCGCAACAAGTCCGGAGTCGAGAAACGCTACCTCGTGCCTCTTACGAAGCAGATTATGGTTCAGGAGAACGACTATGTCAAGGCCGGCATGAGGCTTTCAGACGGCGCCGTGTCACCTACAGACCTGCTCCGTATCCTCGGGCCTATCAAGGTTCAGGAGTACATCGTCAACGAGATTCAGGAGGTGTATCGTCTGCAGGGCGTTAAGATCAACGACAAGCACTTTGAGATTATCGTCCGCCAGATGATGCGTAAGGTTCAGATTGACCACCCCGGCGACACTGAGTTCCTTGAGGACGAGCTTGTTGACAAGTGGGCTTTCATGGATACCAACGACAATATCTACGGCAAGTTCTATGTCGTTGAGACAGGAGACTCGCAGCGCTTCGAGGAGGGTCAGATTATCACTGCAAGGGAACTTCGCAGCGAGAACTCGTCTCTCGAAAGGCAGGGACTCAAGCCTGTCGTTGTCCGCGAGGCAAGGCCTGCGACCGCAAGTCAGGTGCTTCAGGGTATCACCCGTGCGGCATTGAAGACCAACAGCTTCATTTCTGCAGCATCCTTCCAGGAGACCACCAAGGTGCTCAGCGAGGCCGCAATCCGCGGTCGTGTCGATTATCTCGAAGGCCTGAAGGAGAATGTCATCTGCGGTCACGCCATTCCTGCCGGTACCGGACAGAAGGACTTTCAGGAAATTCTGGTCTCACCTGTGGTTGAGGTGCAGCAGACTGACTTGTCAGAATTGTAGGGCGGAGCGAAGAAAAAGCGGATTACTGCGTTACTCGTCTTGATAAAATCCTCACAACCGAGAGGTTGCTGCGGTTTTATCTTCACCGAGTGCCTTGTGCTCCATCTTTTTCTTCATCTCCTTTCTCTCAGATGTTATATAAAGTGGCCCGGTCAAGAAACTGACCGGGTCACTTTTGTGTTTATTTGAAGGCAATGCTAACCTATGTTGCCTGCCGGTTTTTGTGTTTTGAAATATTTGAATTAACTTCGTGGGGTTAAATGTATTAAAACGCAATTCAATAAACGCAACATCTGCCATGCCGATTAGAAAACTCTCGAAATTCTCCATTGTCATATTGTCGCTGTGCGCCGTGCTGTTTGTCGGCGGCATAGTCTCGATATGCATAGTTGATGATGACGCGACCCAGAGCCGTCTCGCCTTTCAGACCTTTGAGGTCGCGCTGATGATGTTCCTGACTTTTGTTCCGGACATTCTGCACAGAATCATACACATAAAGATTCCGCATCTGATGGAAGTCATATTCGTTGCCTTCTGTTTCTGTGCTCTCATTCTCGGAGACGTGGCCGATTTCTACGGAAAGTTCGGCTGGTGGGACTCGCTTGAGCACGGGATGTCCGGAGTGCTCCTCGGAATCCTCGGATATGCAATCATAAACACGTTCAACAGCGTCGAGGGCAACAAGCTGAAGTTCTCGCCTGTGTTCGTGTCGCTCTGGGTGATATGTTTCGCCCTTGCTGTCGGGGCGCTCTGGGAAATTATGGAGTTCATCACGGACGGGCTGTTCGGTCTCAATTCACAGCAGTATCTCACGACTCCCGGCACGTTTGACAAGGCAGTGCCGCTTGAGGGCCATGAGGCCCTTCGTGACACGATGGAGGACCTGATGCTTGATTTCGCAGGCTCGCTCATCATCTCGATAATAGGCTATTTCGACCTGAAGAAGCAGCGAAAGGGCATAGCTGACCTGACTCTTGACACTTCGGAATAAAATGACTATCTTTGCCTTGTTGTCCGTCGTTTAAACGCCTTCGTTTAAGCAGCAGACGACAAGGATTGAAAATATAGAGCATTGCTCTTGTTCCGGCAACTCGAAATCTGGACAATTTCAATATGCACCGGGACAGGTGGCGGTGGTTCCACGCTCGCGTGGACTGCTTAGCTGCTTGCAGGTGCATAAAGGCCGTCCAGAGCCGCGAGTTACCTGTGTTGCAGAAAAGCGGCCCGCGCTTTTTGCGTTGTTTCGGAATCCCTTCATGGGGTGAGCGTGGTGCCGGGCGAAATTATCTTTCAGGGGCAGAACGTGCCCTTTTCGTTTAGGTATAGGGCAAGCCACTATCGGCGGATTGTAAAAGTCCTCCGATATTTGCAACTACTGCCTTTCCTGATTCTTCCGGCCTTTTCAGTCGCCGTCGTCCAGCCTCCTGAGCCTCCTCGCCATCCGCAATGTCCTGGACATATCGCATATCACAGTCTGCTGGTTCCTTACCATTTCTTTCAGGCTGTCAATTTCCGTCTTGTCAACATCAAGGAGAGCCTCATAGTCTTCCGGTGTCCTGGCGTCATGCCCGTGCCCCGGTTTCCTGGCAAGGTACGGCACTCCGTCGTCCTCAAGGATGCACGGAGCACTAACCTCCGTTCCTGCCAGCAGGGCTTCTTCGCTTATGCCAAGCACCTCGGAGATTTTCTTGACCATGGGATGTATGAGATTGGTCTTCCCGCTCTCGATGCTCCTGTAGGTCGTGACGGATGTCCCTATCCGTGCGGCCATATCCTCCTGCGTATATCCTTTGGCTTTCCTGAAACGGTAGATAGTGTCCTTAATAGAATTGTTATCCATTCCGCTCAACTGCTTTACATTATTACGCCGCAAAATTATAACAGAAACACGAACAAAAACAGCAAGCAAAACTTGCGAATCGCAAGAATTTCTTGCGATTTCAAAAATTTTTTCGACTTTTTTCAATATATTTTCCCGCTCAGCCAATTTCCCCAAGCATTTCATCTCGGCGAAATCCTCAAAATGTATCAGCGATTTTCAGGGGGCGCATAAGCGCCGTGCGAAGAACAGCGAAGCGCGGGCGTGTGGGATGGTGCGCACGTAGCACGACTTCCCCCGCAAAAGGGGGACGGGAGGGGGATTTTAAACAGTACCCGGAGCCGGGGTCGAACCGGCACGCCTTGCGGCACTGGTGTTTGAGACCAGCGCGTCTACCGATTCCGCCATCCGGGCAGTTTTCTGCGGACTCAGGCAACGACCTTGAGCGCCGCGAGCCGATAGACTCCTTGTGAAAGGACTGCAAAGGTAGAAAAAACTTGTGATACCGCAAAATACCAATGCAAAATGTGGAAAATATATTTGTAAAAGATTAAAACTGAATATAAATTTGTCGCATGAACAGAGAAACGGTGTGCAGGATAGTTCGTGCGGACAGCCTTGGTCCGCTTTTCCCGTTGCTGGAAGGTTACGGGGAGGTGTGGATTGTCTGTGACGGCAATGTCTGGGACAGCGTAGGACGGCCTGTCGCGGATGGACTTGCCGGCGAGCCCATGAACTCATACGCCGGATTTGTTGGTAGAGGCAAACTGTTGGGAGTCAGTCTAATAGATGCTGATGAGAGAAACAAGACCATGGCGACGGTAGAGGCGATAGCGGGGGATATGCTTGAATCCGGAGTTGACTGCGGCGCACTTGTCCTCGGCATCGGAGGCGGGCTCACGACGGACATCGCGGGATTTGCCGCGTCAATATACAAAAGAGGCGTTCGTTTCGCCTTTGTCCCGACGACCCTTCTTGCTCAGGTCGATGCCGCAATAGGCGGGAAGAACGGGGTGAACTTCCGTTCTTTCAAGAATATGCTGGGAATAATCCGGCAGCCTGAGTTTACCTATGTCTGTCCCGAGCCCTTGAGGACTCTGAGCCGTGAGACTTTGCTTTCAGGAGTCTCCGAGATGCTCAAGACCTTCATCATCGCCGATTCCGAGGCATACGGGGAAGCCGTGACTGTTCTGAAGACGAGCGCGGCGCACTCCGGAGTAAGGTTCGGTGAAGCCTCCGACGGCTCGGCGCTCGCGGAAACGGGTGGTTTCGGATTCGGAATCCATGAGGCTGAAATCGGACGTCTTGCCGCGAGGGCCGCTGAAATCAAGGCCTCGATAGTGGAGCGTGACCCTGAGGAGCACGGCCTCAGACGGATCCTCAACCTCGGGCACACATTCGCCCATGCCATAGAGACTCTTTCCGGTGGGAAGTGGGCTCATGGACAGGCCGTCGCAGTCGGCGTCGTCGCGGCCGCCAGGCTTGCGGAAAGGCTGTCCGGCAAGGTGACCGACACCGACGGGATGGCGTTCTTCTGCCGGGACGGTCTCTCTTCGAGGCTTGAGGCGGATTTCCGTGACATCGGGCTTCCGACCGAGTGCCCGTTCGGCATGAAGGAAATGTCTGCGGTGATTTCCAAGGACAAGAAGGCCGAAGGCAGCAGAATAAACTTTATCCTCCCGACAAAGATAGGCTCCGTCAAAACCGTGAAATTAGACATCCGTGACATCGGGCTTCCGACCGAGTGCCCGTTCGGCATGAAGGAAATGTCTGCGGTGATTTCCAAGGACAAGAAGGCCGAAGGCAGCAGAATAAACTTTATCCTCCCGACAAAGATAGGCTCCGTCAAAACCGTGAAATTAGACATTGTGACATTGACGACAGAACTTTGATAGAATGTCTGGAGACATAGACAATATGTGAGATATAGACAATAAAATATAATATATAAAAATAGCCTCGGTTTTTGAGGTTATTTTTGAGGATAGATTTATTTTTGAAGAGGGAGCATACTGGAGTATGTGAACGATGAGAAAAGAGTCTTTTCGATAAGTGAGAGCAGAGCCAAGCTTGCTTGGGCTATGCCGAACGCAGAAAAGGGCGATGAAATCGAAATATAGACCAAAAAGAAACCAAAAACATGATTTGTACAGTATTAAAAGAGAAGAACTTTGATGAGCTTCTGGCCGCTCTGGACGAGTGCGGGATGGCTGAAATCCGCCTTGACCTCTGCGATGTCAGTGAAGATGAGATAGACGAACTGTTTTCCACGGCCGACATTCCTCTGGTTGCAACGTGCCGGATTGCAGAGACTGCGAAAAGACATCCTGAGATGAGCCCGGTCGCCGTCGCGTCCCTTTGCGAGAAGCGGCTTGTCGCGGCCATAAAGGCAGGCGCGGCATACGCGGACCTTGAAATAGAGGCTCCCAAGGAGAACCTCAAGCGCGTCAAGGCGGCGTGCGAGGACAACGGCACCCTGCTGATACGTTCGTTCCACGACTTCAACGGGACGGACTCCACTGAGGCCCTCAAGGCCGTGGTCGAGAAATGCGTATATCACGGAGCCGACATCGTGAAGGTTGCCACTACGGCGAACTCCGCTGCGGATGCCGCCCGCGTCCTTGCGCTCTACGATGACCCGTCCTGCCTCGCCCCTCCTCAGACAGGCCGTCATCCCGCCCCTGCTCCGGAAACCACGGAGGGGCGTCTCATCGCCTTCTGCATGGGGGAAGCCGGGCGGGAATCCCGTATGGAATGTCTCAGGAAGGGCGCTCCGTTCACCTACACCGCGCTGACCGCCGAGGATGCGGCCGCTCCGGGTCAGATGGTGGCGAAGGCCATGTCGGACACGGTGTATGGCGGGCTTCCGTTCTTTGACGCCGACATCATTGTCCCCTCTTCCAAGAGCTTCGTTCAGAGGGCTGTGATTGCCGCCGCCCTCTCCGAAGGCACGTCTCGCCTGCGCAACTACACGCCGTGTGAGGATTCGGAAGCGGCAATCAGGGTGGCTGAGCGTCTCGGCGCGAATGTGGAAAGGGAAACGGCCGGAGACGAGACCAATCTCGTTATCACCGGAACAGCAGCTTCGGAAGGCTGCCTCCCCGGGCTCCAGGAAATCCATGTCGGGGAGTCCGGACTGCTCGCGAGGCTGATGATTCCTCTTGCCGCCGAACTCTCCGCCGGACAGGACGTGAGGATAACCGGCGAAAAGACCCTTGCCGGCCGCCGCCTGCCGGGAGTAGGCGAAATAATGGCCGGGCTTGGAGTCAGGACTGCGGCTGCGGAAGAGAAGCTTCCCGTGACCGTGAGCGGCCACATTTCAGAGCTCAAGGCCGAGGTCTCGGGAGAGAACGGCTCCCAGCTGATTTCCGGACTGCTGATGGCTATGCCGCTAGTTGACAGGAACATGACCCTGCTCGTGGAGAATCCCAAGAGCATTCCATACACATTCATGACCGCCGAGGTTCTCAAGAAATTCGGCGTGAAGATTTCCAACGAGATGCTCGGAGGCCGCGACTTCCTCGAATCCGACGGAGACTGGTCGCTCTGCACAGAGATGATTTTTAAGGTGCGCGCCGGTCAGAAGTATGCCGCAGCCGATTTTGACATCGAGGGAGACTGGAGCGCCGCCGTGCCCGTCATGGTCGCCGCGTCAATTTTCGGAAAGGCCTGCATAGACGGGCTTGACACAAATTCGCTGCAGGCCGACATCGCCATAATGGACATACTCATGGCCGCCGGGGCAAGCATCACTCAGCTGGACGGCGACGACGGCGAGATTCATGTGCAGCAGGCTCCTCTGCTCGCCTTCGAGGCCGATGCCTCACATTGTCCGGATCTCTTCCCGTGCGTTTCCGTGCTGGCCGTATTCTGTCAGGGCAAGAGCCGGATTTACGGGGTGAGCCGTCTGCGCAATAAGGAGAGCGACCGTGCCGGGGCGATTGTGGAAATGCTCGGGCAGATGGGAGTCGAGGTGGAAATCGACGAGGCGTCGGACGCGCTTGTCGTTACAGGGCATTCGCTCGCATGGCGTGTCCTCAACGGCCGGATGCTTCGTGGAGGCAAGTTCACCTCCTGCCACGACCACCGCATGGTGATGGCTCTGAAAGTCGCCTCCCTCGGTTCCGACGCTCCGGTTGAGATTGACGATGAATCCTGTGTTTCAAAGTCTTGGCCTGATTTCGTCGCGACGTTCGACGGTTCCGTGGTGAAATGATGCGGAGGAATATATGTGAACGGCGGATTCGTGGATATGAGAAAATGAGAATGTGACGTGTATGCACAACACTTTCGGCGACAAGTTCAGGATTACGATATATGGCGGCTCTCACGAGCCGAAGTTCGGCGTGGTCATCGACGGCGTGGAGGCCGGCATCCCGCTCTCGGCTTCAGACTTCGCCGGTGACATCGCCCGGCGCAGGCCCGGTGCCAAAGGGACGACCCCTCGGACGGAGGCGGACGAACCGGAAATATCCTCGGGCGTAAGTGACGGGGTGACTGACGGCACACCTCTCCGCATAGAGTTCACAAACAGCAACATACGTCCCGGGGACTATGACAGATTTCTCGAAGTCCCGCGTCCCGGTCATGTGGACTATGTCACACGCCCGGGGCAGTACGGGGTGGATTCTCCCCGGCAGTTTCCTCCATTTACGGGCGGAGGCATATTTTCCGGAAGGATGACGCTCGCGCTCGTGGCAGCCGGGGTCGTGGCGAAGAAGGTTCTGTCCGGGGCTCTTCCGGATGTTCGGATTCACGCAGAACTCATTATGATGGGAGGCTCCTCGGACAAGTCGCGGTGGCGGCATATCCTGGATGAGACAATCTCGGACGGGGATTCGCTCGGCGGGGTCGTGGAGTGCCGCGTCAAGGGGCTTCCGGTCGGTCTCGGCGAACCGTATTTTGACTCCGTCGAGTCGCTGGTTTCCCATTCCGTGTTCTCGATTCCGGGTGTGCGCGGAATAGAGTTCGGCGACGGCTTCGCGGCCTCCTCCATGCGAGGCTCCGAGCATAACGACCCGTTCGGACCTGGCGGCAGACTGATGAAGAACGGGGCCGGAGGCGTGAACGGAGGGCTCACCAACGGCAACGAGCTGCTTTTCCGGGTCGCCTTCAAGCCGACTTCCACCATAAGCAGGCCGCAGACAACATGGGACTTCTCGCGCAGGCGCCTTGTGGAACTCTCCGCCGGAGGCCGCCACGATGTCTGCTTCGCGCTTCGGACTCCGGTTATAGTGGAGGCCATGACCGCAGTTGTGCTCTGCAACCTGATTTGAATTTTGCGCAATCCCGATTTTGCCCTATATTTGTCGCCTAAATTATTAAGAATATATTATGCTGACAGTTCCACGCCTTAGGGTCGGAGACCCAATACACGAAATCCTTTCCGACAAGTCCCTGTTCGCGAAACTTCCTGACAATCGTCTCGAATGCCTGAACTGGGCGGAGGAATATCCCTACAAGCCGGAGGTTTCGTTCCGCATTTTCCATAACGACGAATTCCTTTTTCTTGAATATCATGTCCGGGAGAAGTGCACGGCCGCGCTGGAAATGACGGACGGAAATGATGTCTATAGGGACAGCTGTGTGGAGTTCTTTTTGCAGCCGGATGGCGGTGACGGACACTATTACAATTTCGAGTGGAACGCCGTCGGAACGCTCTGTATGTCGCGCCGTACCGGACGGTTCGACCCGGTGCACGCCTCGCAGGGGACTTTGGGGAGCGTCCGCGAGGCCTCATCCTACGAGCATAAGCCTTTCGAGGAGGTGACGGGGGACAACCGGTGGAGTCTCCGCATGGCGATTCCGTGCAGCGCACTTTTCGGAGGCGAAATCAGCACATGGCAAGGCGCGCGCCTCAGAGGCAATTTCTACAAATGCGGAGACGGTCTCTCCACCCCTCATTTCGTGACCTGGGCGCCGATTTCCACTCCGTCTCCCGACTACCACCGTCCGGAGTTCTTCCGGGACATTGTCTGTGAATGAAGAGGAGAGATGATTCCTGCACGTCATTGAATGACTCAAGTTTTGCAAGTGATGACACCTCATCTGAGCCCCCGTGGCGAGGGACGGATTTAGGAAAAAACGAAGCGATTATGACCTTAATATCAAAAGGCGCCGGTCTTAAGGGGGATTCTCAGCCGCTTGATGCCGCTGCTGTCGCCCGCGAGCGGCGCGTGACAAGAGTAACCCTCTGGGGCTCGGCGGTGAACCTCGTTCTGACGGCATTTAAGATTTGTGCGGGCGTCTTGGGACACAGCGCCGCGATGATTGCCGACGGCGTGCATTCCCTGTCGGATCTGATGAGCGACGTCGTGGTGCTCGTGTTCATACGCATATCTTCAAAAGGGAAGGACCGCGACCACGAGTTCGGACACGGCAAGTTCGAGACGCTCGCTACCGTGATAGTGGGCGTTATACTTGTCATTGTGGCGGTAAAGCTGATTTCCGGAGGAATCACAAGCATACGCGCCGTGGTTTCGGGCGGCACGCTTCCGAGGCCGGGGTGGATTGCACTTGCCGCCGCTGCCGTGTCCGTGGTGGCGAAGGAGATTCTTTATCGCGTGACCGTGAGGGTCGGCCGTGAGGTCGATAGTCCTGTGACCGTGGCAAACGCCTGGCATCATCGTTCGGACGCGTTCTCGTCGGTGGGGTCGCTCCTTGCAATCGGCGGCGCCATTGTCCTCGGGCAGAAGTGGACCGTGCTTGACCCGGTAGCCTCGTGTGTCATAGGGATAATGATTATAGTCGTCGCCGTCAAGATGTCAGTGCCGTCGCTTCAGGAACTTCTGGACGTGTCGCTCCCGGAGGATATGGAACGGGGCATCATCGAGACAATCGAATCTGTCGATGGCGTGAAGAGCGCCCACGGGCTCAAGACTCGTCGCAACGGCAGTTCAGTCATTATCGAGGCTCACATAGTAGTCGATCCGCGCATTTCCATAGTTGAGGCCCACGGCATCTCCACCGCAGTCGAGCGGGCGCTGCGCAGCAAATTGGGGGCTCAGACGCAAATTTCTCTCCACGTCGAGCCCTCCGCCGATGCGGAATAGGGTGCGGATTGCTGCGTTGTGTCGTTTGCCAAAATCCTCACAACCGTGAGGTTGCTGCGTTTTTGTCTTCACGGCACGCCTTGCCCTCCACACCCTCTTCCGCATCGGCCTCTCAACTTTTAGCGGGGGCGGATTACCGCGTTGCATCGCTTGGGGATTTGAATAAGATTTTTGAGGATAGATTTCTTTTTGAAGAGGGAGCATACTGGAGTATGTGACCGATGAAAAGGGGAATATGAACCAAAAAGATATTCAAATTTCGGTCTCGCGCTCGTGGATGTCACGAATGCGCAGCTGCATATTGGAATTTCCCCGGTAGTAGTTCTCCACTATGGAGTAGCAGACGTCGAACGGGTTGCCGGCCTTGATGTAGTCGAACGAGTCTGACATATTGAAACCGATGGCGGATATGTGGCGCCCCGGGTTGTTCTCCTCTATCAGTTCGAGCTTCAGATGCCCGCCTTCGGCCCCGACCTTGCGCCCGTTGCCGTTGTCGTAGATGTTTTCCGTGAGGAACACCGGCGTGGCGTTCTCCGGCCCGAAAGGCTGGAACTGCTTGAGTATGCGCAGGAACTTCGGCGTAATCTGCGCGAAACTTATCTTCGCGTCTATGTTCACCACCGGAACCTGCATCTGCGGGACAATCTTCCCCGCTATGAACTTTTCGATGCGCTCGCAGAACGCCGGCAGGTTCTCCTCCCGCAGTGTCATTCCTGCGGCGTAGAGATGGCCTCCGAAGTTCTCTAAAAGGTCGGAGCAGCTCTCTATTGCCTCGTATAGGTCGAATCCGGGAACGCTCCTCGCCGAGCCGCTCACGAAGCCGTTCGCCTTGGTCAGCACTATGGTCGGCTTGAAGAATGCCTCCACAAGCCTTGAGGCCACGATTCCGACCACTCCCTTGTGCCATGACGGGTTATAGACAATCGTCGCATTGCCGAAGGACAGGCACTTTCCTTCCCTCACCATGTCGAGGGCCTCCTGGGTGTTCCGGCGGTCTATGTCCTTGCGCTGGGTGTTGTAGCGGTTGATTTCCTCCGCCGCCTCGAAGGCCGTACGCTCGTCGGTCGCCGTCAGCAGCTTCACCGCCACTCCGCCGGACTCCATGCGTCCCGCAGCATTGATTCTCGGTCCTATCTTGAACACGATGTCGTCAATCGTGAGGTGCCCGGGCTCCAGACCGGAAAGCGAAATCATCGCCTTCAGCCCCTTGCAAGGCTCCTCATTCAGCCTCTTGAGACCGAAGTGCGTCAGAATCCTGTTCTCTCCGGTCACGGACACGAGGTCGGACGCGATGCTCACGGCGAGCAGGTCAAGCAGCGGCAGCAAGGTCTCGAACGGGATGTCGTGCGACTGCGCGTAGGCCTGCACCAGCTTGAATCCCACTCCGCAGCCTGAAAGGTCGTCGAACGGATAGTTGCAGTCCCCGCGCTTGGGGTCGAGCACGGCCACCGCCGCAGGCAGCTCGTCCTCGGGAAGATGGTGGTCGCATATAATCATGTCAATCCCTTTTCCCGCGGCATACCTCACTCTTTCCGTTGCCTTGATTCCGCAGTCGAGCGTGATTATGAGCGTATATCCGTTTTCCTCCGCCCAGTCGATGCCCTTCGTCGAGACCCCATATCCCTCGTCATACCTGTCGGGAATATATGAGCCTACGGACGACGTGAGCCTCGCGAGAAACAGATAGACCAGGGACACGGCGGTGGTTCCATCGACGTCGTAGTCTCCATAGACGAGGATTTTTTCCCCGCCTTTCAGAGCCCTCTCGACCCTCTCGACCGCCTTGTCCATGTCCTTCATCAGGAACGGGTCGTGCAGCCTTTCGAGCGACGGACGGAAAAATGCGCGCGCCTCATCGAACGTGTGCACGCCCCTCTGAATCAGCAGCTCTGCCAGGACGGGGTCTATGCCCAGCTCTGAGGACAGGACCCGCACCGTTGAATCGTCGGCTCCTTCACATATTACCCATTTCTTTTCCATACCTAACTTACAAAGATACTCAAATAGTTTCAGAATTAAGAATAATTGTCGTATTTTTGTGCGATTGCGCCGGTGCTCGGGAATGTCATCCGTCAGCGACGTCGTCATATTCAGGAAGATATGAATTTGAAATTATAAATAAAGAGATATGATTACACAGGAATTCAACGAACAGGAACAGCAGCGCCGCGATGCGCTCGGGAAGCTTCGCGAACTCGGAATCGAACCCTATCCGGCTCCTCTCTACCCGGTCAATGCGACGACAAGGGACATAAAGGAGGGATATGACGCCGAAAAGGGCAATTTCAGCGACGTCTGCATTGCGGGAAGAATCATGACCCGCAGGATTATGGGCGCGGCGTCGTTCATCGAGCTTCAGGACGAGGCCGGAAGGATTCAGGTGTATGTGAAGCGCGACGAGATATGCCCCGGAGAGGACAAGACGATGTACAACGTCGTGTTCAAGAAGCTCCTCGACATCGGCGACATCATCGGAATCAAGGGCTATGCCTTCATCACCCAGACGGGTCAGCTCTCAATCCACGCCAAGGAACTCACGCTCCTGAGCAAGTCGCTGAGGGTGCTCCCTATCGTGAAGGAGAAGGACGGCGAGGTGTTCGACGCCTTTTCGGATCCGGAGCTCAAGTACAGGCAGAGATATGTCGATCTCATCGTGAATCCGCAGGTGCGCGAGACTTTCATAAAGAGGAGCCAGATTATCGCCACGATGCGCGAATATTTCAACGAGGCCGGCTGCCTTGAGGTGGAGACACCTATCCTTCAGGGCATCCCTGGCGGCGCGACGGCGCGTCCGTTCATAACCCACCACAACGCTCTCGACATTCCTCTCTATCTGAGGATTGCCAACGAGCTGTACCTCAAGAGACTGATTGTCGGCGGATACACGGGCGTGTATGAGTTCGCCAAGGACTTCCGCAACGAGGGGATGGACAAGACCCACAACCCGGAGTTCACCTGCATGGAAATCTATGTGGCCTACAAGGACTACATCTGGATGATGGACTTCATCGAGAAGCTTCTTGAGAAGATAGCTCTCAAGCTTCACGGCAGGACCGAGCTCACAATCGGCGACAAGACCGTCGATTTCAAGCCGCCTTACCGCCGCCTGCCGATTCTCGACGCGATTAAGGAATATGCCGGAGTGGATGTCAGCGGGATGGATGAGGAGCAGCTCGTCGAGACCTGCAGGAAGCTTCACGTGGAGGTTGACAAGACCATGGGCAAGGGCAAACTGATTGACGCCATCTTCGGGGCGTACTGCGAGGAGCACCTTGTGCAGCCGACGTTCATCACCGACTATCCTGTCGAGATGTCTCCGCTCACGAAGCGTCACCGAAACAATCCCGAGCTGACCGAGCGTTTCGAGCTCTTCGTCTGCGGAAAGGAGCTTGCCAATGCCTACAGCGAGCTGAACGACCCTATTGACCAGCTCGACCGTTTCAAGGAGCAGGCGCGTCTGAAGGACGAGAAGGGTGACGACGAGGCGATGTACATCGACATGGACTTTGTCCGCGCCCTCGAATACGGCATGCCTCCGACATCCGGTCTCGGAATGGGAATCGACCGCCTGACGATGTTCATGACCAACCAGCCGACCATTCAGGATGTGCTGTTCTTCCCTCAGATGAGGCCGAAGGAAGTGAAATAGGAATTTCACCTCCTTCAGTCTCATGGCCGCTGTCGCGGCCTGAGCGTCCTGAACCCCAGTCAGCGGAGCTGACAGCCCCTGTCAGGGGCATACGGTCTCCGCTTCGCTGCGACCGGCGACTCCGGAATCTTTGTGTTTTAACCCCTCCCGTCCCCTCGAATGGGGATTGTCATTCCGAGCGAAGTCGAGGAATCTTTGAGCGAAGGTATAAATATATTAATGCTGTGTAATAGATGATTAGATATCAGTTTTTCCCTCGTTCGCTTGGCGTTGTTAAGCCCATTGAGAGTGTCGTTGAGGCATTCAAGAAAGTTGAGTCTGAAATAGATTCTTTAAAGGAGTATAAAAAATCGAATGATGTCCTTGCTGCTGTGGCACCCCACCTTGCAGATATTGGATTCAGTGTCGAAAGAGACAAGACAAATAGTGGCAAAATTGATGTTCCTGTTTTATTTGGAAAGAATAATGCCGTGGACAAGTCTTTCTTTGCTGATGCTATCAATGTTGAAAAGAAAATAGTAATTGAGGTTGAGGCTGGGAGAGCAACAGAAAACAACCAATTTCTGAAAGATATTTTTGAGGCTCAATGATGTTTGATGTGGACTATCTTGTATTGGCTGTAAGGAATGACTATCGTGGGCATAACGATTTTGATAGGATTTATCTTAGTATATGACAAATTTTAGAAAACAGTAGTTTATAATATTGATTATCAAATAATTATATTGCAAAAGACCT
>CAKVAS010000015.1 GCA_934725015.1 uncultured Bacteroidales bacterium | reverse complement strand
TTCGACGTGATTCTCGCCCACACCGGGCAGAACTACGACTACAACCTCAACGGCATATTCTTCCGCGACCTCAAACTTGCGGAGCCGGAGGTCTATATGGACGCGGTGGGGGACGACCTGGGCGCGACCTGCGGCAACATCATCAACGCGAGCTACAAGCTGATGGCGGCGACGATGCCCGACGCCGTGCTCGTTCTGGGCGACACCAACAGCTGCCTGAGCGTGATAGGTGCGAAGCGCCTGCACATCCCGATATTCCACATGGAGGCGGGCAACCGCTGCAAGGACGAGTGCCTTCCTGAGGAGACCAACCGCCGCATCGTGGACATCATCAGCGACGTCAACCTCGCGTACTCGGAGCACGCGAGGCGCTACCTCGCGGAGTGCGGTCTGCCGAAGGAGCGGACCTACGTCACGGGCAGCCCGATGGCGGAGGTGCTTCATCAGAACCTTGCGGAGATAGAGGCGAGCGACGTGCACGCCCGGCTCGGTCTGGAGAAGGGACGCTACATCCTCCTCAGCGCCCACCGCGAGGAGAACATCGACACGGAGAAAAACTTCCTGAGCCTCTTCAATGCGATAAACGCCATGGCGGAGAAGTACGACATGCCCGTCCTCTACAGCTGCCATCCGCGCAGCCGCCACCGTCTCGAGTCCACCGGCTTCCGCCTCGACCCCCGCGTGAGGGTTCAGCAGCCGCTGGGCTTCCACGACTACAACTGCCTCCAGATGAACGCCTTCGCGGTGGTGAGCGACAGCGGCACGCTTCCGGAGGAGTCCTCTTTCTTCACGAGCGTCGGCCACCCGTTCCCGGCGGTCTGCATCCGCACAAGTACGGAGCGTCCGGAGTCGCTTGACAAGGCGGGCTTCATCCTCTCGGGAATCGACGAGAGGGGTCTCCTCCAGTCGGTTGACACTGCCGTGGAGCTGGTGAGGAACGGCGACTGCGGGACCCCCGTCCCGGACTACACCGACGAGAACGTCTCCACGAAGGTCGTGAAGATCATCCAGTCCTATGTGGGCGTGGTCAATAAGATGGTCTGGAGGAAGTTCTGAACTCCTTCCGAAACGGAAAAATCTGACTCAAGAAAATACACTCAGAACAACAGAATAGGAAGTTCTGAAAACACTTAATCGCAAAATAAAACTTATGAGTATCTTTAAGGACAGGGTTCTGCTGATAACGGGCGGGACCGGGAGCTTCGGCAACGCCGTACTCCGCCGCTTCCTCGACAGCGACATCCGCGAAATCCGCATCTTCTCCAGGGACGAGAAGAAGCAGGACGACATGCGCCATTTCCTACAGGCGAACCGTCCCGAGGTCGCGGGGAAGGTCAAGTTCTACATCGGGAACGTCCGCAGCCGCGAGGCGGTCGACTTCGCGATGAACGGGGTTGACTACGTCTTCTCCGCCGCGGCCCTCAAGCAGGTTCCCTCCTGCGAGTTCTATCCCATGGAGGCCGTACGCACGAACGTGGAGGGCACGAACAACGTCCTCCTTTCGGCAATAGCCCACGGCGTGAGGAACGTCGTCGTCCTCTCGACCGACAAGGCGGCGTACCCGATAAACGCGATGGGCATCTCCAAGGCGATGATGGAGAAGGTGGCCATCGCCCAGGGGCGTGCGCTCGGCCCGGATGCGGGGACGACCATCTGCTGCACGCGCTACGGCAACGTGATGGCCAGCCGCGGCTCGGTGATTCCCCTCTGGGTGGAGCAGATGATGGAGGGCAAGCCGATAACCATAACCGACCCGAACATGACCAGGTTCATGATGACGCTCGACGACGCCGTCGATCTCGTGATGTACGCCTTCGAGCACGGCCGCAACGGGGACCTCTTCGTCCAGAAGGCTCCCGCCGCCACCCTCGACGTGCTGGCGGAGGCCCTCAAGGAGGTGTATTCGGGGATTGACCCGAAATACGGCGAGACCGAGGTCAGGGTCATCGGCACGCGCCACGGCGAGAAGCTCTACGAGACCCTGGTGACACGCGAGGAGATGCTCCGCTCTGAGGACTGCGGGAACTACTTCCGCATCCCGTGCGACGCGCGCGACCTCAACTACGACAAGTTCTTCACGGAGGGCGACGACGCCATCAGCCGCACGGAGGACTACCACAGCCACAACACCAGAAGGCTTGACGTCGAGGGCATGAAGGCGCTCCTCCTCAAGCTCAACTTCATCCGCGAGGACCTCGGTCTCCAGCCGAGGGCGAAGGCCCGCGACTACCGGAGCGAATAGGGAACAGTATAAAACAGCTTACTGAAGATGAAGATTCTGGTGACGGGCGCAAGGGGCTTCGTGGGACGGAACCTCTGCGCACAGTTGAAAAACATAAGGGACGGCAAGGCGAGGTGCTGCGGAGACCTGTCGATAGAGGAGGTCTTCGAGTACGACATCGACTCCACCCCGGAGCAGCTGGACGAGTGGTGCGGCAAATGCGACTTCGTGTTCAACCTCGCCGGCGTCAACCGCCCGAAGGACCCCAGAGAGTTCATGAAGGGGAACTTCGGATTCGCGACCGTGCTTCTGGACACTCTCAAGAAGCACAGCAACACCTGCCCGGTGATGATTTCCAGTTCCGTTCAGGCCACTCTCGCCGGCCGCTTCGGCAAATCGGAGTACGGCATGAGCAAGAAGGCCGGCGAGGAACTGATGTTCCGCTACGGCGAGCAGACCGGAGCGAAGGTGCTCGTCTATCGCTTCCCGAACCTCTACGGAAAGTGGTGCCGCCCGAACTACAACTCCGCGATAGCAACCTTCTGCAGCAACATCGCCAACGACCTGCCCATCACGGTGAACGACCCCGCAGTGGAACTGGAGGTGCTCTACATCGACGACCTCGTCGATGAGATGCTCCGCGCCCTCATGGGACATGAGCACCGCTGCGAGTTCGACGGCGTCGATGCCGTGTTCACCGAGGGCGGCCGCTACTGCGCCTCTCCCGTCACCCATCATGTGACCCTCGGGGAGATAGTTGCCCTTCTCCGTCAGTTCCACGACATGCCTCGGACGCTGATGATTCCGGAGATTCCCGCCGACAGCTTCGCCAAGCGCCTGTTCAGCACCTACCTCAGCTACCTTCCGAAGGAGAAGGCCGTCTTCGACCTGAAGATGAACCGCGACCAGCGGGGCTCCTTCACCGAGCTCGTCCGCACCATGAACTGCGGTCAGGTCAGCATCAACATCTCCCGGCCGGGCATAACCAAGGGGCAGCACTGGCACAACACCAAGTGGGAGCAGTTCATAGTCGTCTCCGGCCACGGCCTTATCCAACAGCGCAAGGAAGGGACTGACGAGGTCATTGAATACGAGGTGAGCGGCGACCGGATTCAGAGTGTCATAATGCTCCCCGGCTACACCCACAACATCATCAACCTCTCCGACACCGAGAACCTCGTGACCGTCATGTACTGCAACGAACTCTTCAACCCCGACCGGCCGGATACTTACTTTGACCCTGTGGAACCGGGTGAAGACAGGTGATTTGTGTGTTTATACGATAATTGGCACTCATGGGATTGGAACAGTTCTTGTTGCGCATTCGGGGTTTTGTTTTGACTTGATTTCAAATTGGATGCAATGAAGATAAACCGGATAGGAATACAGGGGTTCAAGTCTATTGGGAATCAGACAGTGGATCTTGCTTCAATCAATATTTTGATAGGAGGAAACGGTATAGGAAAAACCAATTTCATCTCTGCACTGGAACTGTTCAGGAATGTTTATGACAGGCAGCTTCAAAAGTATGTCATTGAACACGGCGGCGCCGGGTCTTTGCTGCATTTAGGGCGAAAGGTGACTTCTGACATTGGATTGGACATCGAAATCGAAAGTCATGATGGAAATCGGAACAGATATATAGTCAACTTGTCTGAAAGTCAGGATACTTTATACATTTCAAGAACCAGGACATCGTTCTTCAATGGGGAGTGGCATGATCAGGATTGTGATGCGAACGTGCTGGAGGCGACAATCAGCACTGACAGGATGGGGCAGGCCTATTATGTCGGTCCTCTATTGAATCAATTTAGAGTATATCATTTTCACGATACTGGTGCAGCTTCTCCGATAAAGGGTGTTAAGCCGTTGAATGACAATCGTTTCCTATATTCGGACGGCTCAAACATTGCGCCGTTTCTTTATTATGTCAAACTAACTCATCCTGATGTTTTTGACCTGATTGAGAAAACAATAGCTTCCGTTACTCCTTTTTTCAAGGCATTTTCGTTGGAACCGGACAGGATAAATCCGGAAATGATTCGTCTGGCCTGGTTGCATACGATGGGCGGCGAGCAGTTGTTCAATGATTGGCAGCTCTCTGACGGAACTCTTCGTTTTATCTGCCTTACAACATTGTTGCTTCAGCCCGTTCCTCCGGATGTGATTATCATCGATGAACCGGAACTGGGACTGCATCCACAGGCGATAAATAAATTGAGTTCGATGATAAAAATGGCGTCGAAAAAATCGCAGATAATAATCAGCACTCAGTCCGTAGGGCTTGTTGACAATTTTGCTCCGGAGGATATTATAGTCGTGGATAAGCAGAACGCATCATCTGTATATAGACGACTGAATAACAATGAACTGAGCCAGTGGCTTTCTGAATATAGCCTTGGAGAAATCTGGGAGATGAATGTATTTGGAGGGCAACCTCTGTAATCGAATCCCGTGCGTATGGAAAGGCTTGTTTTTATAGTTGAGGGTGATTGTGAACTGCGTTTTGTTGAGCAAAAGATTATACCTTATCTGTATGGCTTTGTTCCGGTGGGGCACGAGGTGCAGATGAATGCTCAGAAAATCACAACTAACAGGAAACTGAACCGCGGCGGAGGGAATGTGAGTTTCACTTATCTGAAGAACGAAGTGGGGCGCGTGGTCGCTCAGGGGATGCCTTGGGAAACAACATTTCTGGACTTCTTTCGGCTACCGCACGATTTCCCCAGATTTACTTCAGATTCCGCGAGAATTGATTCAATAGAATCAGCAATTAAGGATGAGATAGGGTATAGCCGATTGATTCCATATATCCAGAGACATGAGTTTGAGGCGCTGTTGTTTGCCGCGACAGATGGTTTTGACATATTCCTGACTCGCCAGGAGAAAGAGAAAGTTGATAGTATCTCGTCTTGTTTCCATAACGTGGAGGACATCAATGGAGGAGCATCGACGGCTCCGTCGAAACGGCTTGGGAACATTTTCGGATATGACAAGGTATTTCATAGTGAATTGGTTTGGTCGGATGTTTCTTTAGAGCAGATTATGTCGCGGGCTCCAAGGTTCAAATGTTGGCTGGAATCGTTGGCCGGCGTTGTCTCTAAATTTTGATGGAAGAGTTGCTGAATCCAAGGAAAGTTTCTTGTACCCAAACAAACTAGTCTCTCTACATATTCGAGAAGGATTGCTCGAATACGCCATCCTCATCGTGCCGTCTCTCTCTTCACTAGACCGTGAACAGTTGGCCGGCTGGGACGGGGACTATGACCTCGATTTGGCTTTGGATTATAACGCAGATCTTGCTGAAGCTAAAAAAAGAGAAAACCTAAAGATTTTATCCTGTGATTGAAATGAGCGTTGTTTGTGATGTCGCGCTGATTTATCAAGGAAATGCAGGCATCTGTAATATGCACTCATGAGTGCATCATAGATTGAGAATGATTGACAATACGCGTGAAAATGGGCATTGTCATGCCAAATAGTTCTTCATCTCGTTGACAGGTAAAACTTCGTCAGTGCTGAATATGTCAATAAATAATAATTCTCGAATAGCAAGGAATACAATATTCTTGTATTTCAGAATGATTCTGCTTATGGCAGTTTCGCTCTACACAAGCCGTGTGGTTTTGGCTACTCTTGGTATTGAGGATTATGGTGTCTATAATGTTGTCGGGGGATTCATAGGAATGCTCGCATTCCTTAATGGTGCGATGAGTGGGAGTACTCAGAGGTTCATTACTATTGAATTAGGACGAGGCGATGAAAACTCTCTGCAAAAGGTATTCTCTACATGTGTTATTACTCATGCCTTGATTGCAGTTATAGTATTTGTAATCGCAGAAACAATTGGGCTATGGTTCGTTCTGGAAAAAATGGTCATTCCGGAAGATAGAATGATTGCAGCATTGGCCGTCTATCAATGTTCTGTCATCACATCTATCGTACAGATTATGAGTTTTCCCTACAATGCGGATATAATCGCCCATGAAGAGATGTCCGCATTTGCATATATCTCCATTTATGAAGCCATTGCAAATTTGGGCGTAGCTTTTCTTATCAGGGTAGGTCGTTGCGATCGTCTCATACTCTATGCTGTGGCTCTGCTTGTGGTCAAGACTTCTGTAATATTGATATACAGGATTTATTGCAAGCGCCATTTCGTTGAGTCCACTGTGAAACGAGTATTTGATAGATTTCTATTTAAGCAGATGTTTTCTTTTACAGGTTGGAATCTTTGGGGCGGAATGGCCGGAACTCTTATGGGGCAGGGCATAAATGTCCTATTGAACCTTTTCTTTGGGCCAGCGGTGAATGCGGCTCGTGGCGTAGCTGTACAGGTTCAGTCGGCAGTACAAATGTTCGCTACAAATTTTCAGATGGCAATGAATCCTCAGATAATGAAAACATATGCGGCCGGTGAAATGAAGGTGATGCATTCCCTAATATTTCGTTCCGCCAAGTTTTCATTCATTCTGCTCTTGTGCATAATGCTGCCACTCGTCACTGAAATAGATGCTGTCCTTCATCTATGGCTTGCGAATGTCCCGGAGTACACTAATATCTTCATTGCGCTAACCCTATGCATTTGTATGATTGATTCAGTATCCAATCCTTTTATGACAGCATCTGCTGCAACAGGCAAAGTAAAAGTCTATCAATCAGTAGTTGGAGGAATTCTTCTATCAATCGTACCAATCGCTTATCTGGTGTTGAAAATGGGCGGTAAGCCATATTCTGTATTCATTGTGCATATAACAATCGCTCTGATTGCATTCATTGTGCGCTTACTGATTGTAAAGAAGTTGATTAACCTCTCAGTTCATAAGTATGTCTCTCAAGTAATATTGCCTTGTATGGTCGTGCTGCTTCTATCATCAATTGCAGCAATGATTATAAAGCATTTTATGCCAGATGGACTATTGTACTCGTTTTTCAACATAATTCTTATTGCGATTGTGACTGTGGGAGCATCATTTATATTCGGCTTGTCTAAAAATGAGCGTAGTTTCATCATTGAGAAAGCAAAGACATTCGAGAGATGATACAGATAATAGACAAACAGAATTGTTGTGGCTGCGGTGCATGTGCTTCATCTTGCCCTAAGCGGTGCATTATGATGACAGAGGATAACGAAGGCTTTCTCTATCCGAGAGTGGATGAGGAGTCCTGCATAAACTGCGGCCTTTGCGAAAAAGTTTGCAATGAATTGCATCCTTATGAAAAACATGAACCGAAACAAGTTTTTGCGGCCATAAACAAGAATGAAGAAATTAGACTCAAAAGTTCATCGGGCGGCATTTTCTACATATTAGCAGAGAGAATTATCCGTGAAGGAGGCGTTGTATTCGGTGCACGTTTTGACGAGAGATGGCAGGTAGTCCTTGATTATGCGGAAGATTTGAAAGGTGTTTCAGCTTTTATGGGGTCAAAGTATGTACAGGCTCGTGTGGAGGATGCCTATATTGATGCGAGGCGTTTCCTTTTGGAAGGGCGGAAAGTACTTTTTTCCGGGACACCGTGTCAGGTGGCTGGTCTGCACAAGTTTCTCCGCAGGTCATATGAGAAGTTGGTGACAGTTGATTTTATTTGCCATGGCGTACCAAGCCCTAAGGTATGGGGTCTGTATCTTGATGAGGTGATTAACAGAAGCCAAGTCCTTGCCAAAGTGGAGTTTCGTAATAAATCTCGGGGATGGAAAAATTTCGGTTTCAGGCTGCGGTACAATAACGGAGACAATACGGTTTCTATGCTTTCCCCCTTTTGGCAAAACCATTATATGAAAGCATTCTTGCAAGACATTACGCTTCGACCGTCCTGCTATGATTGCAAGGCTAAAGGATGCAGTAGCCTAAGCGATATAACCATTGCAGATTTCTGGGGAATCAATACAGTATTTCCGGAAATGGATGATGATAAAGGAGCAGGGCTTGTGTTCATCAATACAGACAAAGGCAAAGCGGCATTGGATTTCACTCAGATTAATGTCGCAGAAACTACCTATGAGCGAATAAAACCGCTTAATCAAGCTTGTTACCGTTCTGCTAAGATTCCTCCTAAACGAAAAGAATTCTTCGGAAAATTAGATAATGAAAATATCATCGACTTGATTGACGACTGCACCAAACCTTCCAGTAGGCAGCAAATGATAATAATGTCACACCGCTGTAAGTCAATAATTCAGCGAGTATTGAGAAACATAATGGGGGGGGGGAATAATTAAAGATGACAATGTTGTGGAATCCAACGGTTTTAATATCCATTTCTCCGGAAATCAGAGGATTGTGTCTATAAGATTCAGATGCAAAGATGATGGCTGGAAGAAATATAATATGGAGGTACGACTAAAATGAAAGTGGGAATACTGACTTTTCATTGGGCGACAAATTATGGCGCTGTTCTACAATGCTATGCATTGCAGAACTACCTGGAGTCTAAAGGCCATGAGGTGAAAATCATAAATTATAAACCTGCACGATATGATGATAACATATACACTTTTTTTCATAATCGTAAATTTTTTCACCTTTCTGCATATATTCATGAGAGGAAACGGGAGCTTGCATTGAATAAGTTCCGTGATATGTATCTTAATCAGACCGAAAGAGTATATTCTTGGGAAAAAATTTCTCCTTTAGCTTCAGAATTTGATGCTATAATTTCTGGAAGTGATCAAGTCACAAATCCTTCATTTCTATTGTCGGGAGAAGGACACGCGCAAGTAACCCCAACCTATTATTTAGGTTTCCCTTTTGATGGGATACGTTTGGGGTATGCGCTTAGTTTCGGATGCGTTACTTACCCGGAGGTGGCTCGTTCTATTGCAGCTGATTATATCAAGAATTTTAATGTGGTCACTGTGCGGGAAAAAACGGGGGTGCAGATAGTAAGGTCAATGGGTAGAGATGATGCTATAGTTGTGCCGGATCCTACACTTCTTATGCCTGCTGAATTCTATGTTAAGTTAGCTCATTGTGCTGAATTAGGATTGCAATATCCTTATATATATGGTTTTTTTATACGACATATTAAAGAAAGGAAAGAGGCTGTGAATAAAATTTTAAAAGGGAAGAAGATTCTATGGAATAATGACGATAATATCTATTCTATGGAATCTTGGTTGAACAAGATAAAAAATGCGGAGTCGGTTGTTACGGACTCGTTTCACTGTGTAGTAATGTGTCTGAAATTACATATACCATTTGTTGTAATTACAGAACATAATGGAAATACAGGAATGAATGATCGCTTATATACACTTTTGGAGAAATGTAGTCTAATCGAGTTAATATTGCATAAATCAAATATAAAAAATGTCCCTGATGTTTCAGCAATTGATATAAATTGGAATAAGGTGGATTATCTCTTATCGGCATATAGTATTGTTGGCAAGCAAATTATAGGGAAATATTTGAACTAGATATTTTATAATGTACACATTATTTTCTGTATGTCTAATTGTTATATTATTGTCATATTTAGAGTATAAAGGTCATATAAGACATGGACTCCTGTTGGGCTTTATTATATTGACAATTGTTATGGGGATAAGGTTTGAATATGGAAACGATTATATATCCTACTCCATAAAATTTGTGCAAAATAACAATTATTCATTTTCTTTTTCTAACTTGCTGAACGGTGATATTGAGGATCCTATATGGTTCTTACTAAATAGATTATTTGAACCTTTGGGTTTCCAATGGCTGGTCGCTTTTGTCACAGGTGTTAATAGTTTTGCATATTATTGCCTTGTGAAAACGGAATTACCATCTCGTTTATGGCCTTTTGGCTTGTTTATATATTTTTTTACAGCATCTTTCTTTCCGATGGAATTGTCCATGATGCGACAAGGCTTGGCTATGGCATTGATAGTACTGGCTGTACCTCGTATAATTGATAAAGAGAAATTACAACCTCTTTTACTTTTGGTGTTAGCAATGGGAATTCATAGTTCTGCTTTGATATGTGTGCCTTTCATTCTGTTGCTGTATTTAGATTTTATAAAAAGAAAAGGAATAGTTGCTATGGCATTCGTGGGCTTGTTTGTTATGTTTTTTGTAGCCAAGGATTTTATTCTAAATATAATATCATCAACTCTTAACTCCTTTGATGTTTTGGAAAAGTTCGATGACAAATATCTTCTAGGCGGGAAATATGAAGCAAGTGCTGCCAAATCATTATTTGGATTGTTTATGTATTTCTTTCCAGTAGTCGTGTGCATGAAGTCTTTGGTGTCATGTCATGATGAACGGGTTATAAAGTACTCTATATTATATATGTTTGGAACCTTCCTGTTTCTAACAGATCAGATTATCCCTATGATTGGACGTCTGGCATGGTATTTTACCATATTTTCAATAGTGGCATTACCATTTGCGTTTGAGGCAATTAGTGTTAAGCAGCTTAAACTAGTGTTAATCATATTCTTTATAATGCTTACATTAAAAGAATATAATGATTTCTTCCATGCGGACAATTGGAAGGGTTCTTTCCTACACTTCAAAACCATTTTCGACAAATGAGTTTAAACCTTTCTGTTTATAGCAGGTACAGAACCCAGATAATGGGATTGGCAGCTATAATGATAATTATCTGCCATATCCGAGGAATAGATTATTCCTATGTTCCGTTCTTGGAGAAACTACTATGGTTTGGCAATTATGGCGTTGAAATATTTCTATTCGTCAGTGGCCTTGGTATGTATTATTCACTTACACAGCAAGATTATAGTTTAACACAATGGTATAAAAGAAGATACGTTAGAATAACTGTTCCATTCGTATTGATTGCGATATCTATATATCCCTTGCGTCTAATTTTAAATATTTATGCTAGTTTATCTGATTTTTTGCTTTATATTACGACTTTAGAATTTTGGGCTTACCACAGAGGGGCATGGTATGTCGCGATGCTCTTTCCTTTATATTTTCTTACGCCATATATAGTGAAGACTGTCTGCAAGATGGGATTTTTGGCAATAGTTGTGTGGGTAACACTTTTTCTGGGTTTTTCCTATATTCCTTCAGGAAACGAAATAATGCGCAACATACAATTTGTAACCTCAAGAGTCCCAATTTTCATATTAGGCATAGGAATGGCACCATATGTTAAGAATGAATATGAAATAAATGCCGTAAAAACTTTGGGTGTTGTTTTGGGCGGATTACTGTTATGTCATTATTGCAGTTTTTCTCTAGGCGGAGGTCTTGCTATTATCTGTCTATTGGGAGTCATTATAGACTTTATTTGCAGGTGTGAACCAATCAGCGATGTACTTACATTCATGGGTAGTATGAGTCTGGAGTCATATCTAACGAACGTTTATCTTGGGGCTATTATTATGAAGTCTGATGTAGTTGCATTGTCTGGGGGGGGAAAGCATCAGTTGTTATCGTGTTAGGGATCTTCCTGGCATACATATTCCATAAATTGTCCAATAAAATAATATCTAAAATAGGCTAAGACTTATGCCAAACTTTTATTTTTTGAATTATTCATATAACCCCAATACGGCAGCTACAAACAGAATGCTTGCATATATGAAGGGACTTTCTGAATTGGGCATTTCAACAAATGTATTGTTTTTCTTGACCGATAAAAGGAAAAGCAAGATGGCAAATAAATTGCCGCACATAACCGTTGAGTATTGTTGGGATAAATGGTATTATGTTAACAATAAATATCTAAAGCATTTGTGTTATGCCTTTTTTGTCTTGTCTTTCTTTTTTAGAGTAAAAGCTGGAGATACAGTTTATATGTATAATATGGCAGATATGCTTCATCTCTTATTGAAAAAAAAAGGAGTGAGGATATTTGTAGAAAAAACAGAGCATCCGAGTATGTACGCACTTGGAAGTAAAATGTATCACCCTTCAATATCCCAATATTTTAAGGATTGTTCAAAAGCTACAGGGGTTATAACCGTCTCAACATCGTTACGGCATCTGTTTTCAGAAAATGGAGTTAATCCTCAACGAATATCAATAATAAATATGATGGTCGATGAGAATCGCTTTGAAAATGTGTCGCCTTCAATATACAATAATCCTTATTTCGCATATTGTGGAACAATTTCAACATTTAAAGACGGAGTTGACATCCTTTTGAAAGCATTTTATTTAGTATGCCAAAAATATGCTGATGTTGAATTGAGAATTGCTGGAACTTTTGCTAGTAAAGAAGATGAGAGAATCTTGAAGGATGTAGTGACTAATTCGGGAATCTCCGGTAAGGCTCTTTTTATGGGAATTATTTCGGCAGTGGATATGCCGTCTTTTTTAGTAGGTGCGGAAGCTGTTGTGCTGTCACGTCCAGACAATATACAGGCACAATGTGGATTTCCGGGAAAGCTGGGAGAATACCTTCTATCAAAATCCCCTGCGATAGTTACGGCAGTTGGTGACATTCCACTGTTCGTGAACGATGGGATGAACGGATTTCTCGTAGAGCCAGACAATGTAGAGGCTTTCGCGGAAAAAATGATTTGGGTAATAGAGCATCCTATGGAATCAAAAATGATAGGCGCGGCAGGAGCAGATTTGGCTCATGAGGCGTTCAATTATCTCAAAGAAACTAAAAAGCTGATTGACTTTATGAATGTAAGATAGACTGCGATGAAGAAAATATTATATGTATTCCATTGTTCCAGTATAGGTGGCGGAAGCTATTGTCTGCTGAACATCTTAAAAAATGTGGACAGAAAAAAATACCTACCCATAGTATTGTTGGCTTATCATGGTCCATTGGCTGATGAAATTGTGAAGTTGGGCATAGAAATACTTTATTATCCTGAACTGGACTCAATACCATATAATTTACCACTATGGAAGAGAGAAGCAATTGTAAAGTATTACAAGATAAACAAGTCGCTTGACGGTTTTTCAGAAAAATTGAAACAGATTAATCCTGACTTACTTTATCTGAATTCAATGATGCTTTATCCTTACCTCAGACCAGCAAAAGCGGCTGGATACAAGACGGTTATTCATATTAGGGAACATTGGCCTGCCGATGAACATCAAAAGCAGCTTAAACGACTTTGGACTTATGTTCAGAAATATGCAGACCATATTGTTGCCATTAACCAATTTGCAGCTAAACAGATTCCCAATATAGAAGACAAAGCCACAGTTGTATACGACTGGATTGATTTTACTGACAGATATAAAGAAATCTCAATGTCTGATATCTTTAAGGAAGATTTATCCGATAAGAAGGTTCTTCTATTTACAGGCGGATGTGCTTCAAACAAAGGAGCAAAAGAAATTGCAGAGTTATTTTCGAAGTGTTTGAAAGATGATAGCTTACGACTATTGGTTTTAGGGAATAGTATTCGGAGTTTTGGCTGCGGTTGGAAAGAACGCATTAAAATGTGGCTTTCCGATAAAGGAATCAGAGGCTTTTATAGTTATGAACTGAATAATATAATCCGATCAGATAAGAGAATCGTATGCATACCTAATATTTATGAAATAAAACATTTGTTAGACCAATGCTCATGTCTTGTCAGTTATTTTACAATACCACATGCTAATCTTGCTTTGGCAGAGGGCATAATAAACAAAACTATAGTTGTTGCAGCCGAAACGGAAGAATCTTTGGAATACTCCTTAAATGGTGATCTGGCTTTTCTCTTTAGGATGAATGATGCTGAAGGGTTCGTTAAAACTGTGGAATTGGCACTGGCACAAACTGATTCTATGAAGAAGAAGCTGGAAGAAAGATCTTACATTGTGAAACATATGTTTGATAAAGAACACAATGTAAGAGTTCTTCAAGGGGTGTATGAAAATCTATTGCAGGAATAAAATTGTATATAAATGAAAATAGTGACTATAGCCTACCTTCATGGAGCGGGAGGCGCAGAACGCCAAATCGTCATGTTATCCAATGAAA
The DNA here is from genome assembly GCA_934725015.1 of uncultured Bacteroidales bacterium. Classification (GTDB taxonomy): domain Bacteria; phylum Bacteroidota; class Bacteroidia; order Bacteroidales; family UBA932; genus Cryptobacteroides. Next base: position 49,967 of record CAKVAS010000015.1, on the reverse strand, counting down.
TGGCAATGAGGGGACATGATGTGCATATGATTGTACTAAATGAATTTAAAGCTTCTTATCTGATTTCAGACAATGTGACAGTACATGATTTGTCGGGGAAAGAGAAAGGCAGATTTGGCATTGGCAAGAGATTTTTCGCATTTAGAGGGGCAATAAAGGATATAAAGCCGGATATAACGATAAGTTATAATCTTCAAGGTGCCTATTTTTCTTTGTTGGCAGGTAGAGGTATTTGCGGAAAAATACTTTATTCGGAAAGAGGTGATCCTTATGATAAAGAATACTCGGGGTTGCTTGGCAAGGTAAGGGATTATACCTGTAGTCATGTGGATGCTTTAGTTTTCCAATCAGAGGGCGCACGAGACTTCTTTACTATAGGAAAGAAACAAAAAGCCATTGTAATACATAACTCTGTTACAGTTCCGCAGGATAAATATCCTATAGCAGAGAAACGCGAAAATAGGATAGTGACTGTCGGGCGATTACACCCTCAGAAAAATCCATCTCTATTGCTTGACGCTTTCGCTATGATTGCTGCAAAATATCCGGATATAAGACTTGACTTTTATGGTGACGGCGAGATGTATGATGAATTGCAAGATAAGATAAACCAGTCAGGTTTAGTGTCCAGAGTCACATTGCATCCAAGCAGAAAAGATATCTTTAGTTGTATTCGGACTGCTCGTTTGTTCGTTTTGTGTTCAGACTACGAAGGAATGCCCAATGCTCTGATGGAAGCTATGTCTTTAGGCCTGCCATGCATCTCGACAGATTGCCGTCCTGGAGGCGCAAGGACATTGATAGAGAATGGAATCAATGGTTTTATCGTACCAGTGAGGGATGCAAGCGCTTTGGCTGAGAAAATGTCGTATTTGTTGGACAACCCAAACGTTGCCGAAAGGGTTGCCAGGGAAGCTCGACGTATAGGCGAGACGCATACAAATGGAGTGATGTTCAACAGGTGGGATGTATTCCTTAAATCACTATTATAAGATAGCATGAACCCTAAGATTTCTGTTATAATCCCTGTTTATGGGGTAGAACGCTACCTTGACCGATGTGTGGAATCGGTAGTAAGGCAAAGTTATACGAATTTAGAGATTATACTTGTAGATGATGGCAGTCCGGACAACTGTCCCAAGATGTGTGACGAGTGGGCTTTGCGCGATGCTCGAATACGGACAGTCCACCGTGAAAACGGTGGACTGTCCTGTGCCAGAAACACAGGACTGTCCGTCGCTACGGGCGACTATGTCACTTTCGTGGATAGTGACGACTGGATTGCAAAAGATATATACGAATATTGTATAATGTTGCTTAAAAAGTATAAGAAAGCCAATGCCGTACAATTTGGTGTTAAGCTGACAAGTACCCCCAATGCCTTTATAACCCGAATTCCGGAAGAAATCCGAATATATGAGGGGAAAGAAATTCTGGATTATTATCTTGAGTCCTCCACACGAAAAAGCGGAGGCTTTTCCGTGTGGAGGTGCCTCTTCGAGGCACCTACAGCCAAACGCTATAAATTTAGAGAGGGCAAAATAAATGAAGATATTGATTATAAGTACAAGGTGTTGAGAGACTGCCACGAATGGGTGATAACAAACAAGGTCGGATATTTTTATTGGCAGGAGGGCAACAGCACTTCTTCTGGAAAGTTGAAAGCGAAGGATTTTCAACTATATGAGGCGGCTGAGGAATTGTATAAATTAACACAAAGTGAGACATTTGGTAATATTGCGTTTTTAGGAAAGGTGAAAAAAGCGCGCACTCCATTCTCGTTGCTTTGTAGAATTGCAGTATGGGGAATCAGTGATGAATCATTAAATGAAAAAGATGTTGTAAAGCAATTGGTCAAAGAGCACAGAAAAAATGTTGTGACTTTATTGAAAGCGCCATTACCTTTGAGCAGAAAATTTTTGTCCGTTATGTTTGCCGTGAATTTCTCTGTGGCAAGATTCCTCCTGTCATTTATCAAAGGAAGTGTTAGTAACTAATGTTTTTATGGATAGCCACTATGAGCTTAGAGCAGAAAATCAACTACCAGTTGAACAAGGTTCCTGAAGTGAAAAAATATATCAAGCGTGCTTATCAGTTATGTTGTTATGCTGTGAGTAAGAAAATAAAGTCGGATGGTAATATTGAGCGCGTGTCTCCCAAAGATTCAAAATATGAATACTTCTTTGGTTACTACGACAAATCACCGTGGGATGCAACCATGCGATATATGATTTGCATGCGTGCGAAAGATACTTGGAGCGCTCCGGATCCTTTAGGAACGGCAGACATATTGCTGATAGACACAAAGGATGACAATAAAATAAAGGAGATAGCCACAACGCACACATGGAATGTGCAACAAGGATGTATGGCGCAATGGTTGGGACCAGATTTCAAGACGCACATTCTCTACAATGATATGCGTGACAATAAGTACTGCTCAGTAATACTCAATGTAGAGACGAAGGAGGAAAGAGTGTTGCCTATACCATGTTACACTGTGTCTGCCGATGGAAAAACAGCGTTGAGTCTTGACTTTTCACGTCTGCATTCCTTGCGCCTTGGTTATGGATATGCTGAACTGCCGGAAATAACAAAAGGTGTACCTCTTCCAGACACAACCGCAGTATGGAAAATGGATATTGAGACTGGAAAAGTTGCTGAACTTTTGAAATATACAGATTTTGCAAGATTTCAGCCACGTCATGAGATGCAAGAAAATTGCAGTGTGCATAAAGTAAACCACTTAATGCTCTCACCTAATGGCAAGCGTTTCATGGTATTATATCGGTGGTTTTGCGGCCCGAGAAAATACACTCGTCTGATAACTTGCAATGTGGACGGAACTGATATGTATGTATTGAGTGACGATGATATGGTGAGCCATTGCTATTGGAAGAATGATGAAGAAATAATTGCCTTTGAGCGTAAGAAGGAGTTTGGCCCGGGATATTATTTGATGAAAGATAAAACTCAGGAGTGGATTCATATATGGCCCCAATTGAGCAATGATGGTCATCCAAGTTATTGCCCAGTTGACAATAGTCTAGTGGTGTTTGACACATATCCGAGCCGTTCGCGCATTCAGGAGGTGAAACTTGGTATTGATACGGATCGGACAGGTGAGAGTGTGAAAGTGATAGCCAAGGTATTTGCTCCTTTTAAATATGACAATGATACTAGATGCGACTTGCATCCGCGTTGGAGACAAGATGGCAGAGCTGTTTGCTTTGACAGCGTGTATGAAGGCCATCGCGGGCTATATGTAATAAAATTGGATTAGAAATGGACAAAATCGCAGTAATTTTACCTGTATATAAGAATGATAAGGCGTCTTATGTCAAGTTGGCTTGTGATAGCATTTTGAGTCAGACATACAAGAACATACATCTTTATATAGGTGTGGATGGACCGGTAGGTAAAGATTTGGAAGAGTGCTTGAGACGGTACGAAAAGGACGAACGCATAAGCGTTGAGTGGTTTAAAGAGAACCGAGGACTTGCTATAGTTCTGAATGACCTGCTTGACATCTGTTTCAATGAAGGCTATGAATATGTCGCTAGAATGGATGCGGATGATATTTCTATGCCGGAGCGATTTGAAGAACAGATAGCTTATCTGCGACAACATCCGGAGATTGATGTTGTAGGCGGCGCTATTGAGGAGATTGACGAAAATAGTAAAAGCCGAGGTAAAATTATAGTTTATCCGGAAACGCCAGAAGAGTGTTATCGTTTCTTTGCTAAAAGAAATCCTCACGCACATCCTGCCGTTATGTTCCGCAAAAGTTTCTTTGATAAGGCAGGATGCAAGTACCGTCCTGAATACCGTCAGAATCAAGACACTATGCTTTGGTTCGATGGCATGAGAAATGGAACAAAACATGCTAATCTTCCAGATGTCGTTCTTCGTTTCCGTTTTACTGATTCGTTATTCAAAAAACGTCGCAATGGTTGGACGTTTGCTAAAAAACAGTTACATGACAGGAATGTTATAAACAGGGTACTCGGGTATGGATTTGGGGCAACAGTGTTTGGTTATATGATGTTTTGTATGTTGGTAAGCCCTGCCTGGGTGAAGAAAGTCGCTTATAAACTGTTCAGATAATTGGTTGTGCACGATTGATATAACTATCGGAATTTTTATGTAAGTTTGCATCCTGAAATACAAAAGAGATTCAATACGCTTTAAATGATGTCGCTATTCAATAAAGATGTTGCCCTGCAGGCTGTTCTGTATATCTTGTCTCGGCTTGGTTGATATGCATAAGATTTGCTAGATTTTATATTTTGCAGATCAGAAACATTTGTCCCGTTATTCCAGAAGCATTACAGGGGATGATTATATACGGATGCAATATGGACCGGTGCCATCGAAGGTTGACGATATCTTTAAGGCTGTTCGAGGTGACAGCTATTTCTCCGGAACATCATCTACTGAGGAGTTGAAACGATATTTCACTTTCCAGAATCGTTATACCATAAAGCAGCTTATGCCGGTTGACATGGACTATCTCTCGGAGAGCGACATTGAATGCCTTGACGAGGCGATAGCTCTTTGTAAAGATATGTCATTCGGACGTTTGACAGAATTCTCTCATGGTCTGGCTTGGCAGTGTACTTCCCCCGACAGGAAGATTTCCGTTAAGGATATTTTGCGGGAAGTGGGGGACAGCGAGGAATATGTCGAGTACATTGACAGAAAGTTGGCGGTTGAGTCTTGTTATTTGTAGGACATGGATTTGTTCAAGTCTGACTATAAGTTTCTTTCGCACAATTCTTACATCTGTGCAACGAATATTGTCAAATTGCCGAGAAATCTCATTTCACAAAGTGTAGTTGACGGACGCACGAAGATTGTCGATTCTCTGAGGGCAGAACATCTCTGTGCATTGTTGGATAAGGTCAGAAATTCTCGCTTATTCAGCAAAAAAGATAAGGATGAATTTTTCAAATAGGGGTTGAACACAAGAGACTTCTTTCCATCCGAAACTTGACCGATTCGAATATTTGTTATATTTTTACGCAAGTATTCAGAATGTGATGATTATGGCAAGGAAATTATACCCTATAGGCATACAGACCTTTGAACGCATCCGCGAGGAGGACAGATTCTATATTGACAAGACTGAATATGTGTATCGTCTGACCCACACGGATGGCACGTATTTTTTCCTGAGCCGTCCGCGCCGTTTCGGCAAGTCGTTGCTTGTGTCAACTCTGCGGAGTTATTTCGAGGGGAGGAAGGAACTCTTCGGGGGGCTTGCCATAGAGAATCTGGAGAATGATTGGAAGGAATATCCGGTGCTGCATTTCAGCCTGGCCGGAGGCAAGCATATGGAGAAGGCTCAGCTTGAGCGCTATCTGCTTTATATCCTGAGTGATAATGAGGAACGCTTCGGCGTCGTCTGCGACTCGACGGATCCTAATGTCCGGCTTCTTAATCTGATAAAGACTGTTTATCGGAAGACCGGCTGTCAGGTGGTTGTGCTCATCGATGAATATGACTCCCCTTTGCTCGATGTGGCGCATGAAAGGGAAGATCTTGATGTGCTGCGTAATACGATGCGGAATTTCTATTCCCCGCTGAAGGATTGCGAGCCGATGCTGCGCTTCGTTTTCCTTACGGGCATCACCAAGTTCTCGCAGCTCAGCATCTTCAGCGAACTGAACAACATCAAGAACGTGAGCATGGACGAGCCCTATGCCGGCATCTGCGGAATCACCAAGGAGGAGCTGCTTACCCGTATGAGCGGAGATATAGACGAGCTCGCGCAGAAATTGAGTCTGAGCAGGGAAGAGACGATAGCGGAGTTGACCGATCATTATGACGGTTATCATTTCTGCTGGCCGTCGTCTGATGTCTTCAATCCTTTCAGCCTGCTCAACTGCTTTGCTGACGGAAAGATGGACTCTTATTGGTTCGGCTCCGGCACTCCGACCTATCTCATCAACATGATGCGGAAGTACGATTTTCTGCCGTCAGACCTGGGCGAGACTATTTATGCCGACAAGAAGGATTTTGATGCGGCCACGGAGACGATGACTACCATCATGCCTCTGCTTTATCAGAGTGGCTACATCACAATCAAAGGCTACGACCCGATGAGCAGACTCTATGAGCTTTGTCTGCCCAATCGTGAGGTCGAGGTCGGACTTTTCGGCAGCTTGCTTCCTCGCTATCTGGAGAAAGAATCAGCAAAGGGAAATGCGACCATTGCCAGAATGTCGGTACTGATAAGGCAAGGAAACCTGGATGGAGGATTGCAGCTCCTGAGCGACTTCCTTCAGACAGTTTCGTACTGCGACAACACAAACTACGAGGGGCACTATCAGCAGATGCTCTACATCATCTTTGCCCTGCTTACGAATTATCGGATTTCCGTGGAACAGCATACGGCCAAGGGACGGATAGACATCACGTTGGAGACATCGGACACCGTTTATGTCATGGAACTGAAGTTTGGCCGGAGTGCGGAGGACGCGCTGGCGCAGATAGAGATGAGGCGTTACGGTGAAGCGTTCCGGATGACTGGCAAGGAGGTCGTGGCTGCGGGGCTGAACTTCTCCGTGAGGGACGGGGTGAACGCCTTGGACTGGAAAGTGAAATATGACATTCAAAAGACTCTTTGACATTGCGGCGTCCTTCTTCGGGCTGCTTCTGATCTGGTGGGTGTTTCCCATCGTTGCATTTCTGATTCACAGGAAGATGCCGGGCGGTCCGGCGTTCTTCTGCCAGAAGCGTGTGGGCAGGGACGGCAGGCTGTTCACCTGCCATAAGTTCCGGACAATGAGGGTTCAGCCCGCTGTCGAGGGGGCAAGGGACTCCGCAGGCTCGGTGACCGCGAACGGCGGGGGCTGGTCTTCCGTGTCCGTCGCGGGAGACTCGCGCATCACTCCGCTAGGGGCGAAGCTGCGCCACTACAAGATTGACGAGCTTCCGGAGCTTTGGGATGTCCTGGTCGGGAATATGTCGTTCGTGGGACCTCGTCCGGATGTCCCGGGATATGCGGATAAACTGCAGGGAGATGACCGTGACGTGCTGCGGCTGCGTCCGGGAATCACGGGGCCGGCGACGCTGAAATACCGGCTGGAGGACGAGATGATTTCGGAATATGTCGCTCAGCGGCAGGCTGCGGGAGACACGCGCCCGATGCAGGAGATTGCCACCGAATACAATGACACCGTGATTTATCCGGACAAGGTGCGCCTGAACTGCTACTACTATCGCCATTATTCATTTTGGAAGGACATCGAGATGATTCTCGCCACGGTTCTTGGTTTCAAGGTGAAGTTCGCCGGGGAGGAAGTGTAAGACAGTCTTGTAGGATGTTGTGCACGAACAGTCAAAATCACCTTATAATCTTCTTCAGAAACTCCTCCGGCGAGATGACCGGCAGGCCGGCATCCCTGAAATCCGTGGTGTTCCTTGTCACGATGACGTCGCATTGACCTTCCTTTGCCGATTGGACCTGCATAGCATCCTCGATGTCATTCATCTGGCATTCAAGCATATTCTCGACATGTTCGGGAAGGGAAGGAAGGACTTTCACAATGGATACCAAGTCCTTTATGATGCCTTTCTTTTTGACGGCCGTCATATTCCTCAATACATATGCTATTGTCGTGACGGACAGTACTGACATATATAAATCCAAGACGCGGTTTGAGCCGAGCCCCAGAATTGTTGTGGCATTTTCCGTGAATTCTTTATTGTCGCGCTCAACCAGCACATCCAAAAGGATGTTAGTATCGAGAAATACTTTCATCTTGAAAGAATATATTTAAGACGTTCGTCCTGCTCAATCTCGTCATCGGTGAGGTTCGCCGCATTTCTCAGATTTCTGATTTTTTCAGGTATGGCAGGTTTCGCCACATGAGGAAACTCCAGAGACTCGATTCCTGTTTCCTTTTGTACAATGCGGAAGCCGTCATTTGTTTCGATTATATCGAATTCCGTTTTGCTGTCATAGTTTCTGCGCTTGATAATCCTTGCCGGGATAATCAGCGCCTTGCTGTTGCCTATTTGAACGAGAGTGTGTGACATAATATGGCCGTTAATAATTTATGCAAATATACATATTGTTATAATAAAATCAAATTTATTATAACATATCTAAGGGAAATTCATCAATTCTAATATCATGTCAGAAGAAAGAAAAACAATTTATCTCTGTCTGGCTCACATGAGCGAGGAGGGGTGGGAGCAGAAGTATGTGAAGGAGGCGTTCGACACGAACTGGGTGGTTCCCATGGGGCCGAACGTCAATGCCTTCGAGAAGGACCTGGAGGCTTTCGTGAATAGCAGGAGCGACGGGAGCGGGCCGCTTGACCGTCGGGTCGTATGCCTTTCCGCCGGGACGGCCGCCGTGCATCTTGCCCTCATCGGCGCCGGAGTGAAGGCCGGTGACGAGGTGCTTGTCCAGAGCTACACTTTCTGCGCGTCTTCACATCCGATAACCTACATCGGAGCGCACCCGGTGTTTGTCGGCTCCGAGCCTGAGACTTGGAACATGGATCCCGAGCTGCTGGAGAAGGCCATCATCGACCGGAAAGAAAAGACCGGCAGATACCCTAAGGCCATTGTCCCGGTGGCGTTGTACGGAATGCCATATCATATTGACCGGATTCTGGCGATTGCCGAAAAATACGGAATCCCGGTGGTCGAGGATGCCGCCGAGGGGATGGGTTCGCGCTTCGACGGGAAGGTGCTCGGCACTTTCGGGAAATACGGCGTGCTGTCGTTCAACGGCAACAAGATGATTACGACTTCAGGTGGCGGCGCCCTCATCTGCCGCAGTGCCGAGGATGCGAATGAAATCATGTGGTATGCCACTCAGGCCCGTGACGCCTACCCTTACTACCAGCACACGGCCATCGGCTACAACTACCGTATGTCCAATGTCTGCGCCGGCATAGGCCGCGGCCAGATGACGGTTCTCGGTGCGCACATCGCCCATCATAAGCATGTGCAGAAGCTTTATGAGGAGCTGCTGGCGGATGTCCCCGGCGTTCACATTCACAGGCAGCCGGCCGACCCGCGCTTTGACGCGAATTTCTGGCTCTGCGCCGCCACCCTCGACCCGTCGGTACGCATCAAAGGACAGGAAAATGCCTACAAGGAGGTCATCAGGACGGCTGTGGGCGGAGCCGCCGGAGTGATTCATCAGGTGGATTCCGCCACGACCGACTGCCAGCCGAACGAGAATGTCGAGGCTCTGCGTGTCTTCATGCTCGGCAGGAAGATAGAGGCCCGTCCGACATGGAAGCCGATGCACAGGCAGCCAGTCTATGCCGGCGCTCCGGTCTATACCAACGGCATTGAGGAGGAACTCTTCAAGGTAGGCTTCTGTCTCCCCGCCGGTCCGTATGTTTCGGACGAGGATGTCCGCTACATCGTCGATTGCATTAAGGAGGCGATTGTGAGGTAATTTCTCTTCTTCGCCGTCGGACTGTTTGGTTGCGGTGTGTCCGGAATCAATCAAAGGCAGATTTTCCCTGAAACGAAAAATTCCTGCCAAAACTTTTGAGAAAATCTCCGATAAAGGTTACCTTTGCCGGGGATTTTTCTTTTGAAAATGTGAAGAAATTGCCTCTGATTGAGGATTATTTTTGAGCATAGATTTCTTTGGAGAAAAAATGTTGTCAAACCAGTAATATGAACCGTGACGATGAACGAGAAAGACCGGACACACCTAAATCTTATGAAACTTTTTCCCAAGCAGGACTTCGGGCTGACGGAGCGGCAGGACAGATTGCTGGCGCTGATCGCCTGTACTGACGGGAACTCGATGAGCGAGGCAGGCATACGCAAATTCATAGCATACTCCACGACTGTCAAATTCGAGACGGATATTGCCGTGCTTAAGGCAGACCACGGCTATATTGAAAGAACATCATATTGGACCAGGACTTTTTCTGTCTGTGACCGCAACTTTATGCGGGTCGCTCTCAATGCCGTCCTATACTATCCCGAGCTGGTCAAGGATTTGCGCGCGGCAAGGCATCTCGGAACCAGTGACCGCTTCAGCCTCGTGCAGAACCTTGCTGGCGGTACGGAGGTTAAGATTCCCGAGGGCATTCTGTGGAAAGACAGCTCCGAACTGTCCCTTATTTTCGGGGATGTTGCCTGCGAGGCGGCGTTTGAGCCTGTCATTGAAGGGCTTCCGCAGGTCGCGATTGAACAGATTGCGGATGAGAACCTTGACGAACTCTCCGAGACCAACGCCGTTGACGCGGAACATCTGGACGCCATCGGAAGACTTGCCGAGAGCCGTCTCTCCGGAGAATCTCTTTTGAGGGTTCAGGCAAAACTGGACGGCTTCCGATTCTTTCTCGACGGGGGGCTTCGCCATGCTGATGAACGAGCGGTGAAACTCAGCGAATGGCCGGCCGCGACCGCCGCCGTTTCGGCTCTCTACGGAGGCGACTATGCAAAGGCCGGAGAACTGTTCGAGGCGGCGCTCAAGATTCGCAACCGTCGGGCACAGCTGAAAAACATCTTCGAGTCTCCGATTCTCGCATATTTTCTGATGCTCTCATACATCCTGTCCGACACCGACAAGACGCGGAAGAAGATTGAACAGTATCTGAACAAGAAGATGGACGGCTGGTGGTTCGAGGAGGCGCAGAAACCGGCGGTCATTCTCGGAAATCTCAATCAGGGTGCCTCGGACGGCTATGTGGGAAGCCTAATCAGGGCGGCGGCCGCAGGCTCGGACATCACCGCGCGCATCCTTTCCGGAGGGATTGCGGCAAGTCGCAATCTCCAGTTTCCGGAGACTTTGGCCTTGTCAGCATTCTCGGTCGTCCGGCACGAACTCGGAACGGGTGACAGGGCGGAGGACGCCAGACTTGATTCCCTTTTCGGCGGGGCCTCGCTCCTTTCCAGAATCAGAGTAAAGAAGCCTTGGGAAATGGCTTTGGAAAAACTGGGCGCACTGGTGGACAAAGGCAAGCCGGCATCTGCCGCGAGTGGCGTGGAACAGGCGAAGGAGCGTAGGATAATCTATCTGATCGGACGCTATGACGAGATTTCGATGCGGGAGCAGAACATCCTGAAGAGCGGTCACTGGAGTGCGGGGAAGCGTGTCTCGTTTTCCTCTTTCTGCGAAGGTATGTATAACGATGTCTTTGACGACTTCGACCGCGCCGTGCAGTCCAGAATCCGCCGCACCGGCGACAATTCGGCCGCATCGCTTTTTCCTGTCCTTGTCGGATGCGACCGGGTATATTTCGACAGTTATGCGCCGGCAAACAGAGTTGACATCTGCGAGGAACTGCCCTACATCGAGGTGAAACTCTCTGCGGGAGCCTACGAGTTCCGTGCAAATGTCGTGAGGGCAAGGTACGAAAGGGAATATTCGCTTGAGAATGTGTACAAAAGGGACAAGTTTCACTATGCGGTGATTCGCCTCAGCCGCATTCAGAGTCAGATTCTTCTCAGCATTGCGGAGAACCGCGTGAGATTTCCCGAAGAGTCGAAGGATGCTCTGACGGCGTTCATCCGGAGGCTCTCATCAGTCATCGAGGTGCATTCCCCGCTCATGGAGTCCGGCTCCTCGCTTGAGGAGAGGACGGGAAGCACTATGCTGTGGCTGCGCATAGTTCCGAAATCGTGGCACTTTGACGCGCTGCTCTATGTCCGGCCGCTTGAAGGCGGGAAGCTCACTTTCTTCCCCGGCAAGGGTGAGGCCGTGTGCTACGACTCCGACGGGGCGGCGCGCTATCAGGTGACGCGGAGCCTCCGCGACGAAAAGGCCGCACTGAAGACGTTCCTCGAAACTACCGGACTTGACGGAATCGAGCCGAACGACGGGCTGTATGAACTTTCGCCGGAAGAAATGCTTCCTGTTGTGGCTGCGGCGAAAGACCTCGGGGACATCTGTACGCTCGAATGGCCGGAGGGGAAGAGCCTCCGGGTGCGCGGGACTCTGGAGCCGGGCGCCATCAGCATAAACGTGCGCTCCAAGGAACAGTGGTTCGAGATTGAGGGAAACGCTGAATTTCCGGACGGGGACGCGCTCGCGCTGGAGCAGATTCTCTCGGCCATTGCCGCCGGGGGCTACGGGAACGGCTACCTCAAACTTGGCGAGGGTGACTATGTGGCTCTGTCAGAATCTCTTGCGAAATATCTCAAGCGTCTTGAAGCCGTCACACAGAACTCCCGGGGTTCGGAGCGCGTTTCCTTCTTTCAGGTCGGAGCCCTTGCCGACATCGTGCGCAAGGGCCATCTGAACGCCAAGGCCGACGCAGAATACGGCGAGAGGCTCGCGAGGATTGACGAGGCCGCCACCTATAACCCTCCTGTTCCTGCCGCGCTCAAGGCGGAACTCCGTGACTATCAGGAAGAAGGCTTTCGCTGGATGGCGCGTCTCGACCACTGGGGCTCGGGCGCCTGCCTCGCCGACGACATGGGACTCGGAAAGACCGTCCAGACCATAGCCTTCCTTCTCCACAAGGCCGCGTCCGGCGCGTCGCTCGTCGTGGCTCCGGCATCGGTACTGATGAACTGGACCCGGGAGCTGGCGAGATTCGCGCCGTCCCTGAACGTCGTGGTCCTGAACGAACAGGATGACAGGACGGACGCGCTCAAGGGAATCGGGGAATATGACGTCGTTCTCACCACCTACGGTCTGCTTGTCCGCGAAAAGGTGGCGCTTTCCTCCGTGCAGTGGAACGTGGTCTGCCTCGACGAGGCTCACACCATAAAGAACCGGGGGACAAAGATGTCGGACGCCGCCATGTCGTTAAAGGCGTCCTCGCGGGTGATTCTGACCGGAACCCCGGTGCAGAACTACCTCGGCGAGCTGTGGAACCTCTTCCAGTTTCTCAATCCGGGACTTCTCGGCAGCTACGAGCGCTTCCATCAGAAGTTCATCGCCCCGATAGAGAACTCGGAGGACAAGGACAGGCAGTCGCAGCTCAAGAGGATAATCCAGCCCTTCATGCTGCGCAGAACCAAGTCCGAGGTCGTCGAGGAGCTTCCGGAAAAGACCGAGATATACCGCAGCGTTCCGATGAGCGCGGCGGAGACCGTCGCCTACGAGGCCATGCGCCTTGAGGCGAAGAACGAGCTTGAGCAGGATACGAAGGTGAACATGAACGCCCTTGCGGCAATCACGAGGCTCCGTGAGGCCGCCTGCGCGATGCCGCTCGTGAAAGACGGCTGGTCCGGGGAGCCGACCAAGCTTGCCGCGCTGAAGGAACTTGTCGGAGAAATCGTCTCCGGAGGGAACAGTGTGCTGGTGTTCAGCCAGTTCACCGGCTTCCTCGACATCGTGTCCCGCGTCTTGGACGAGGACGGTGTTTCTCATTTCTACCTTCAGGGCTCGACCCCGATAAGGAAGCGCCAGGAGATGGTCAGCGGTTTTCAGCGCGCGGAAAGGCCGGTGTTCCTCATAAGTCTCAAGGCCGGTGGGCTCGGGCTGAACCTCACGGGAGCCAACTATGTGATTCACCTCGACCCGTGGTGGAATCCGGCGATAGAGCAGCAGGCCACCGACCGCGCCTACCGCATCGGCCAGCAGCAGAATGTCACTGTCTATCACCTGATTGCGCAGAACTCCATCGAGGAGAAGATTCTCCGTCTCCACCGCAGCAAGCAGAACCTCGCGGACGCGATACTCGAAGGCACGTCAAAGAGCCATGCCATCACACTCGACGAACTCCGCGAACTTTTGCGGTAGGGGCCGTCGGTGTGAGGCTGTCGCATGAGACGGTCGGGGAATGAATGCATACGGAAAATAATATTTGTGTTCGTGAAATTGATATTGTGAGGGACATGAAAGACGAGAATATGATATTGGACTATGAATATGTGCGCCGTCTGCTCTATGGCGGCGAGAAAATAGACGTCGCGGCGCTTCCGATGGACGCTGTGATGAAATGCCATGAGTTCCTGAAGGAGTTCGCGTCCGACAAGGTGATTTACGGAATCAACACAGGCTTCGGTCCCATGGCGCAGTGGCGCGTCGATGACCGCTTTCTGACCGACCTCCAGTACAACATCATCCGCAGCCACGCCACCGGAGCGGGCGACCCTCTTCCCGACATCATGGTGAAGGCGGCCATGATTGCCAGGCTCGGAACCTTCCTCCAGTGCCGCTCCGGGGTGCATCCCGAAGTGGTCGAACTCCTTGTCGAGTTCATAAACCGGGGAATATATCCCTTCATTCCGAGGCACGGAAGCGTCGGGGCCAGCGGAGACCTCGTGCAGCTCGCGCACATCGCGCTCACCCTCATCGGAGAGGGCGAGGTTCACTGGAAAGGGGAGTGGCGGCCGTCGAAGGAAGTCATGGACGAAAACGGGCTCAGACCCTTCACGATGCGCATCCGCGAAGGGCTCTCGCTCACCAACGGCACCTCGGTGATGACCGGCATAGGGCTCGTGAACCAGATTCGGGCCGAGCGGCTGCTCGACTGGGCGACGCTCGCCTCCGTGATGATGAACGAGATTGCCTCCTCGTTCGACGACCTCATGTCCGAGGGGCTCAACGAATGCCGCCGCCACGAGGGGCAGAGGGTCATAGCCGCGAGGATGCGCCGCCTCGCCGAGGGCAGCCGGCGCCTGAGAAAGCGTGAGCATGAGTTCTACGACAGCGGTCACGGCGACTCCAGGGTCTTTGAGCACAAGGTGCAGGCCTACTACTCCCTTCGCTGCGCCCCTCAGATTCTCGGCCCCGTCCATGACACGCTCATGAACTCCCGCCGCGTGCTTGAGGAGGAACTCAACTCCGCCTGCGACAACCCTATTGTGGATCCGGTCTCGCGGAACGTCTATCACGGCGGAAACTTCCACGGTGACTATGTCTCCCTCGAGGAGGACAAGGTCAAGATTGCCATGGTGCGCGTCGCCATGACCGCCGAGCGCCAGCTGAACTACCTTTTCCACGACCGCATCAACGGCATACTCCCGCCTTTCCTGAACCTCGGCACTCTCGGGCTCAACTACGGGATGCAGGCCTGCCAGTTCACCGCGACCTCCACGACCGCCGAATGCCAGACCCTCGCCATGCCGAACTACGTGCACAGCATCCCCAACAACAACGACAATCAGGACATCGTCAGCATGGGCACCAACACCGCGCTCCTCTGCGCCCAGGTCATAGAGAATGTCAGTCAGGTTATGTCCATACTCTACATCGCTCTGACACAGGCTGTTGACTGTCTGAAAATCGCGGATTCCCTCGCCCCGTCGAGCCGCCGCGTATATGACGAAATCCGTCGCATGGTGCCCGTGTTCGTCGAGGACACGCCGTTCTACAGGGACATCGCGAATGTCGCCGAATGGATGAAGAATAATCCTCTGAACCTCGAATAATCCCGGTTTTTGGATATTTCCCGATGGTCGGTAATATATTTTCGTCGTTTATTCATATCTTTGCAGGCAATTTTATACCATATATAACTATATCATACTTCAATGGCACAGAAACCTTCGATTCCCAAGGGAACAAGAGACTTCGGCCCGGCGGAGATGGCCGGACGCAACTATATTTTCGACACAATCCGCTCTGTTTTCAGAACTTACGGATATGCCCCGATTGAGACCCCGTCGATGGAGAATCTTTCCACGCTGATGGGAAAATACGGCGAGGAGGGCGACAAGCTGCTGTTCCGCATCCTTAACTCGGGAGAGGCGTTCAACGGAATCGACTTCAAGGAATATGAGACCGCGCCTTCGGCCTCCGACGACCCTGCGAAAGGTCCGTTTTATAACTGCCGTGCGCTCACTAACCGCGTGTGCGAAAAGGGTTTGCGCTATGACCTTACAGTCCCGTTCGCGCGTTTCGTCGTGCAGCATCAGAACGAGATTTCCTTCCCGTTCAAGAGATTCCAGATTCAGCCGGTGTGGCGTGCAGACCGTCCGCAGAAGGGGCGCTACCGCGAGTTCTACCAGTGTGACGCGGATGTCATCGGCTCCGCCTCGCAGCTCAATGAGCTTGAACTCGTGCAGATTGTCGATAGGGTGTTCGGGCTGTTCGACGTGCGCGTGTGCATAAAGATTAACAACCGCAAGGTGCTCACCGGGCTCGCCGAAATCTGCGGCTTTCCGGACAAGGTGGTCGATATCACGGTGGCGATTGACAAGATTGACAAGATAGGGCTTGAGGCTGTTGAGGCCGAGATGCTTGAGAAGGGACTGACGGAGACGGCCGTGAAGGTAATCGAGCCCGTGCTTCAGATGAGCGGCACGACGGACGGGAAGATTGCGCTGATGCGCGGCCTGTTCGGAGGCGGCTCGGCCTCGGGGATTGTCTCCGAGACGGGTCTGAGGGGCATCGACGAGCTGGAGGAACTTTTCGGCTACATCGGGGCGGCGGAAATCTCGCAGCGGGTGGAGATTGACCTTTCGCTTGCCCGGGGGCTGAACTACTACACCGGAGCCATCTTCGAGGTGAAGGCTCTGGACTTTGCCATCGGAAGCATCTGCGGAGGCGGGCGCTATGACAACCTCACGGGCATATTCGGTCTCCCGGGCATGTCCGGAGTCGGGATTTCCTTCGGCGCGGACCGGATTTATGATGTTCTGAAGGGGCTTGACAAGTTCCCTAAGGACGTGACCGACAGCGCGAGGGTTCTTTTCGCGAACATGGGCAGGGACGAGGTCCGCTATCTCATCCCGATTGTGAAGGCGCTGCGCGAGTCCGGGGTCTCCTGCGAGATTTTCCCTGAAGCCGGCAAACTGAAGAAGCAGTTCGACTACGCCGACCGCAGGCACATCCCGTTCATATCCATCTGCGGGGGCGACGAGGCCGCCGCCGGCAAGGTGAACTTCAAGAATCTCGCGACCGGCGAACAGCAGGCCTTCGACAAGGCGGACCTTGCCGGGATGCGGGCGTTTCTGGGGCTGTAAAGAAACCTTCAAAAAATAAAATCGCAAAAAGTTCAACAAAAGTTTGCAGCATCAAAAAAAAGTTGTACCTTTGCAATCCCATTCGGAAAAAGGTCGCTTGACGATGTTTTCCGGTGGGCGGATACAAAGATTCCTGAATAGCTCAGTTGGTTAGAGCATCTGACTGTTAATCAGAGGGTCGCAGGTTCAAGTCCTGCTTCAGGAGCAACATCGCGGGGTAGAGCAGTTGGTAGCTCGTCGGGCTCATAACCCGGAGGCCGGAGGTTCGAGTCCTTCCCCCGCTACCAATCCAAGCCATCGAAGCCAAAATCTTCGGTGGCTTTTTCGTTGCCCTCCTACGCCGCAATTCTCATTGAAATAAATCGTCCAGTACAACCTGCGACTGGGCGATGTTGCTGTACATATTCGGTTTGACGCCGTATGTCGTTATCATTGTCAGTTGCAGGGCTTTTTTCGTTTTGGTCTCTTCCCGGAATGTCTCAATTTTGTTGCGCAGGCGCTTGCTGTATTCGTTGTCGATTGTGAATTCGTTGATGGAGAATTTCATTTCGCAGATGTTGATGACGCGGTCGCGACGGTCGATGAGGAGGTCAATCTGGGCACCTCGCTTTTCATCGCCGGAACCCTTGCTGAACCATGCTGACGTGTTGCATTGCACTGCGGAGATTCCTATGCTTTTGCGTATCTGCTCCAGATGGTACAGGCAAAGCTGCTCGAAGGTGTAGCCTGCCCAGCTTCTGCGCGTAGGGAGGTCGGTGCTGTTCGCCCAGAAATGTGGGTCATGTCCATAGTTGTCCTTGATATAGGCGAAATAGAACATACTGTAGAAATCCGCCAACTGGTAGATGGTGTCTCTTTTCTTGTTTCCGAAATAATTGTATGGGCGAATGAACTCATTGTTTGACAGGGTTTTGAGCACTTTCCCGAAATTACCGTTATCGGTGATTCCGATTTCAGCGGCAATCTCCTTGCGTGTCATGCCCATCCTTTTCTTTGAAAGAGCCTCGACCACGGCGGTATGGGTGTCGGCCTGCTGGAACAGAGTGCTGTAGAGATGGTCAAACTCATCCCACAACAGTCCCTTTTCTCTGAAAAAGATGTTGTCTATGTTTTGAGCCAGAGACCAGCGCGGGTTCAGCTGCTTCAGATAAAAAGGAATGCCTCCCATTATCATGTAGCACTCCGCAATGTCATATCGAGTCAGTTCAAATCCCCGTGATTTCAGGTATTGCTCCGTCTCGTTCAGCGTGAAAGGACGGACGAAAATCCTCGTTGCGGAACGGTTGAAGAGCCCTCCGCGGTCTCCCAGCAATTTGTCGGTCATCCACGATGTCGCGCTTCCGCAGGCTATTACGACAATGTCGCCTTCCGCTGCTGCCCATCCGTTCCAGAACGCTTCCAGAGCGGACACGAAGTCCGACCCGGGAGTGTCAAGCCACGGCATTTCATCGATGAATACAACCTTTTTCCCGGTTTGTACGGATTTGAGATAGAGCTTCAGCAGGTCAAAGGCCTTGTACCAGTTTTCCGGTTTAGCGACCGTTTTCCCGGAATATTCTTCCAATGAAGACGCAAATCGTTCAAGTTGAGTCCCTGTGTTCTTTTGGAACACTCCGGTGTGTTTGAATGTGTAGGTGTTGTTAAAGAACCGGTTGACCAGGTATGTCTTCCCGACGCGCCTCCTGCCATAGACAATTACCAACTCTGATTCCTGTGATTTTACGGCATCTGCCAGCAGTTCGCGCTCAAATTTCCTCCCAATAATTGTCCCGTTCATGTTTTCTTCCTTTTAGAGATGGTGCAAAGGTATGAAAATAATCTATACTTTGTCATTATGTGGGGTAAAAATATGAGATAATGACAAATTTGGGGCTGTAAATGTGTCATTATCTCGGTTTTTGAGGGCGGATAATGACAAATGAGGGGGCGCGGCCGTGGCTTATGGAAAATTTTATTAAATTTGTAAGTTTGAAAAAACACGCGCCGTATGGACATTGACCTTCTCTCAAAAATGGTGTATGACCTCATTCTGGAAAATGACAGGGTTGCCCTGCCGGGGGTGGGGTGCTTTGTGGCCGAAATTGTGCCGGCAAGCTTCTCCGACAGGGGCTATACGATAAATCCGCCTTACAGGAAGCTCTATTTCAGAAGCCAGCCCGACGACGGAAACCTGCTTGTGCGGCTCTATGCCCGGGCTAATGACGTCACGGAAGAGGCTGCGAGGCGCATCGTCACCGATTTTCTTGCGGAGATGAAGGATGTTCTCCATGCACGGAAGGTCATCGTGTTTCCGGGGCTCGGACGTCTGCGGGCGACGCGGGAGAACAACCTGTTTTTCGTCGCTGACGAGACCCTTGACATCTACCCCGAGGGCTTCGGTCTCCAGCCCCTGTCGCTGAAGACCCACAAGGAGACGGCGCAGGAACTGTCCGACACCATGAGCGGAATTGATGACATACTTCACTCCGGGCCGGCTGCTGAACCGGTGCCTGAACCAGTCGCTGAGCCGACCACAGAATCGGCTGCTGAGCCAGTTGTCGAGTCGACTGCTGAGCCAATCTCCGTGCCGGTTGACGAACCGACAGTTGAGTCTGTTTCTGAACCAACACCTGAACAAGTTGTTGAGCCGGAGCCGGAACTGGTGCCGGAACCTGCTGCTGAACCAACCTCCGGGCCAGGCGCTGAACCAGTTGTCGAGCCAGTCGCTGAACCAGTTGCCGGGCCGGCCCCAAAGCGGCGGTCGCCCGTGAAGGTGGCGCTGACGGTGCTCCTGTCGCTGCTTCTTGCCGCAGCGGTGCTCTTCGGGGTATTCGTGCTGCTGGTCAACTGTTTCCCGGACTTCCTCGACACGCTGCTCTACACGAAAGAGGAACTTGAGATCATAAACTATAAACTGTAGCGGATGTTCGAACTGATTTATCCCGTCGAACCGGCTCCGATGCTTCCCGGACTCACCGCCGACTCCCCGCGAGAGAGGCGGATTGAGGGCGAGGTCTTTCCCGTCGTCGAGGAGAGCGGGCTTGTCGTCGGGCGTGCCGAAAGGAAATACTGTCACGGCGGGTCGCGTCTCCTGCATCCCGTCGTGCATCTTCACATAATCGACCGCGAGGAGAGGATATATCTTCAGAAACGCTCGATGAAGAAGGACATACAGCCGGGGAAATGGGACACGGCTGTCGGAGGACATGTCGGCTACGGGGAAAGTCTCGTCGAGGCGCTGCTGCGCGAATCCATGGAGGAACTGCATCTGACGCGCTTCAATCCCGTCTATATCGGGACATATCCCTACGATTCCGTCCGTGAGCGCGAACTTGTGAACATCTTCGCGGCCGTCGGCTCATTCGACATAAGCCCGGATCTCGACGAGGTCACGGAGGGACGCTTCTGGACGCTCGGGGAGATTGACGGGGCGATGGGAAAAAATATCCTCACCCCCAACTTCGAAATGGAATTCGGGAATATACGTGACAAACTGATTGCGCTGCTCTGAATTTACGGGATTATGCGAACAGACGGAATTATGCAAATGAACGGAATATCAATAATATACACAAATACCCCCGGGAGCACTGACGAACTCTCCCGCGTGGCCTCGTCCGTAGGGACTCCCTATTTTCTCCTCTGCTTGGGGAAATACCGCGTCCGCCTCGTGCAGCACGCGCTTGAACGCTTCGTCCAGATTGCCGACGCGACCGGAGCGGATATGCTCTACGCCGACTGCATCGAGAACGGAAGCCACCATCCGCTGATTGACTGCCAGATGGGCTCCCTCCGCGACGACTTCGACTTCGGGCCTGCGGTCCTTTTCCGGGCATCTTCCTTCATGCAGGCTCTCTCGCAGCAGAAATCCGAGGCAAGCTACCGTCATGCCGCGCTTTACGACCTGCGCCTGCGGATGCCTGCCGTCTTCCACATCAGGGAATATCTCTATGAATACGAGGATGCCGACCTTCGGACGAGCGGCGAAAAACAGTTTGACTACGTGAAGGCCTCGAACAGGGAGGCTCAGCTGGAGATGGAGGCGGCCTGCACCGCGCATCTTAAACGGCTCGGGGCATGGCTCGGCGAGCGTCCCGAGGCACCGGACTTTGAGGCGCCGGACTTTGGGGCTCCTGACTTCGATGTGCAGGACTTAGGCGGCGCTCCGGACTCACAAGCGGAGGGCGGAGCAGATGACCGGGCGGAAACCGGAGCCGTCGCCGGACTGGGCGGTTTCCCGGTCGTGGCCTCGGTCGTCATTCCGGTCTTCAACCGCGTTAAGACCGTCGGGGACGCGGTGAGGAGCGCATTGTCGCAGAACTGTGACTTTGATTTCAACGTCATAGTCATAGACAATCATTCGACTGACGGGACGACGGAACTCCTCGACGACATCGCAGGGGATGACGACAGGCTCATACACATAATCCCGGAAGAGAGGGGGCTCGGAATCGGAGGCTGCTGGAACGTCGCGATTGACAGCCCACGCTGCGGACTCTATGCCGTGCAGCTCGACAGCGACGACATCTATTCTGGGCCGGATACGCTCTCCAGAATCGTCGCCGGGTTCCGCTCGCAGCGCTGCGCCATGCTCGTCGGCTCATACACGATTACGGACTTCAGCCTCTCTCCGCTCCCTCCCGGACTTGTCGCCCACCGCGAATGGACGGACGGGAACGGACATAACAACGCATTGAGAATCAACGGACTCGGTGCTCCGCGTGCATTCAGGACGGACATTCTCAGGAAAATCCATTTCCCGAACACGAGCTACGGGGAGGACTATGCCGTAGGACTGCGCCTTTCCGGACTCTATCGTCTCGGGAGAATTTACGAGTCCCTGTACTTCTGCCGCCGCTGGAGCGGAAATTCCGACGCCGCTCTGAGCATAGAGAGGCAGAACGCGAACAACCTCTACAAGGACAGCCTGCGCACGGCCGAGCTGCTTTCCCGAATCGGACGCAATGCCGGTCAGGGACAGTCCGGAAATGAGGGCGGCATCGACTGCGGCTCCGACACGAAGAAATGACTGCTGTCCTGACACGAAGAAATGACGACAAGATGAAAGAGAACAACGAGATACAGAAGTTTGTCAATGACCAGCTCTCATGCTGGCCGCTCGCCTGCGCCAATTTCCGGGCGCTCAAGGGCGTGAAGACCAAGAAACTGACAGTCGGGGGACTTGAGGTGACGGTGCAGCACAACCCCGCGAGGATGATTTCGTCCGCCGCCAAGCTTGACAAGGCCTCGGTGGCCAAACGCCCCTGCTTCTTCTGCAACCGCTTCCCCGAGCAGACCTTCATCCGCTTCGAGGGACGCAAGGGCAAGAAATACGACATCCTGCTCAACCCGTACCCGATTTTTCCGGACCATCTGGTCATCGCCATGACGCGCCACTGCGAGCAGTCAATCCGGCAGCGCTACATCGACATCCTCGACCTCTCCAAGAAATATCAGGCCTACACATTCTTCTACAACGGCCCGCATTCCGGCGCCTCGGCTCCCGACCACCATCACTTTCAGGCGGCTCCGCGCGGGCTCATGCCGCTGGAGGCGGATGTCCGTTCGATGCTCGCCGAGGTGAGGGCATCGTCGGCAAAGTCGTCCGACCTCTCGTCGCCTGTTCCGGCGCTGAGCTACATCGCTTCCGTTCAGGACGCGCGGCTCTACCACTACAACAAGTTCGTGAACGGGGTGTTCGTCCTCCGTGCCGCCACCTCCAAGTCCGCGGCCAAGCTGTTCTACCGCCTTCTCGACTGCGCGGACACTCCGGAAGGGGAGAGCGAGCCGCTGTTCAACCTCATCAGCTGGTACGACGGCGGCGAGTACTGCTCGATTATCATATTCCGCACCGCGCACCGCTCCCACCACTACTTCTCCGACGGCCCGGACCACCTCACCATGAGTCCCGGCTGCGCGGACATGGGCGGGTGCATCATCGCCCCTGTCCCGGAGGACTTCGAGAAGCTTGACTCGAAGCTGCTCACCGGGGTTCTGGACGAGGTGACGATAAGCAGGGAGACCCAGCGCAGGATTGTGCGTCGCCTCACGCGCACCCAGCCGCATATCAGCGTGGGCATCATGTCCGCCCCGCGCATCGAGTTCCGGATGTACCCCGACGGGGGAGGGACGCGCGTGGCTACCTGGCGCGAAGGCAAGATTGACTATGACGGGGCGCTCTACGACGAACTTTTCTTCGAGGAGCAGACCCCATCGACATTCTTCGCCGAGCCTACCTTTGAGCTTCACGACGTGACGATAGGCAAGGGATTCCATTGGGAACGCCGTGAGACACAGAAGTTTGCGGGTGCGCTGAAGATAATCGTCGAGGACAGGACGCTCACCGCAGTGAACGTCATCGGGGTTGAGGACTATCTCCTGAGCGTCATATCTTCCGAGATGAGCCAGAACTCCCCGGAGGAATTCCTCAAGGCCCACGCCGTGATTTCACGCTCTTGGGTCATGGCCCAGCTGAAACATCGCCGCACTCCAGCCTGTGACGCGAGCGAGCGGGAACAGTTCCTGCGTTGCCGTAACATAGAGGACGTCGTCACCTGGCTCGCCTGCGGCTCGTACCGGAACCAGTTCCGTAAGGAACCGCACCGGGGGTGCGAGATGCCCCTAATAGGGGCCGCTGACAATAGTCAGCGGGGGTTAAGAAATTTCGGGTCGTACCAGAACCAGTCCCTTCAAGGACCGCACCGGGGGTGCGAAATGCCCCTAATAGGGGCCGCTGACAATAGTCAGCGGGGGTTAAGAAATTTCGGGTCGTACCAGAAATGGTACGACCACAGCGAACATCTCAACTTCGACGTCTGCGCCGACGACCACTGCCAGCGCTATCAGGGTCTTACCCGCGCCACCAATCCCGCCGTCCAGAAAGCAGTTGATGCCACATGGGGGCAGGTTCTCACCTTTGACGGCGAACTTTGCGACGCGCGTTTCTCGAAATGCTGCGGAGGGCTCATGGAGCGCTTCTCCACCTGCTGGGCAGACGAGGACAAGCCTTACCTTCAGCCGCTTCCTGACACTCCGGGGCATCTTCCGGAAGGCACTCCAATTCCGGGGGCATCCGGTGAGGGCAGTGCCGACGGACATACGCCAACTCACGGAATGCCCGCCGCCCCGTTCTGCTCCCTTGCCGACAACGCCCTTCTTGCCCGCGTGTTCAACAACTATGACCGGGAAACCACAGACTTCTACCGTTGGACCGAGGTCTATGACATCGGGCGGCTTTCCTCCGTCGTCCGCGAGAAAAGCGGCATCGACGTCGGACGGCTCACGGCTCTCGAAGCTCTTGAGACCGGCCCCTCCGGAAGGATATCCCGGCTCCGGATTGTCGGCACGGATGGATTCTTTGAGGTGGGCAAGGAGCTGGAAATCAGAAGGCTGCTCTCCGAGTCGCATCTTAAGAGCTCCGCGTTCGAGGCCGAGTTCACCACGGACGGACGCGTCGTGCTCCGTGGCCGAGGCTGGGGACACGGCGTGGGGCTATGCCAGATTGGGGCTGCGGTTATGGCCGACAAAGGATATTCCTGCAACGAGATACTCCTGCACTACTATCCAGGAACCCGAGTTGTCGAGTCCCTGTCCGGCACTTTAAACGGACGGAGTAATATCCCTGAAAATTGAAAATCCAGAATCTGAGAATGGGAAATATGATGAAGAGAAGGACTATGGCGAAAGGAAACGGAAATATATCCCCGTGGCTCTGGGTGCCCACGCTCTATTTTGCCGAAGGCATACCCTATTTCGTCGTGAACAGCATCTCGGTCACGATGTTCACGAAAATGGGCGTGAGCAACGGCTCCATGGCCCTGTTCACGAGCCTGCTCTACCTGCCGTGGGTGATAAAGCCGCTATGGAGCCCTTTTGTTGATACCCTGAGGACAAAGCGCTGGTGGGTGATGACGATGCAGGTTCTCATGTCCGTATGCTTCGCCGCCCTCGCGCTCTCGCTGCCCTCCGATGCCGGGACGCTTGAGTCACATCGCTGTGCCGACGGCTCCTCTCCGGTATCGCTGTTCACCCTCACCCTCATAATATTCTGGGTCATGGCCTTTGCCAGCGCGACCCACGACATCGCCGCCGACGGATTCTATATGCTCGGACTGACCCCGGGGGAGCAGTCGCTCTTTGTCGGCATCCGCAGCACCTTCTACCGTCTCGCCTCGGTCTTCGGGCAGGGCGTTCTGGTTGTGATTGCCGGCGTCCTCGAAACCCGTCTCGGCGACATCCCCAAGTCGTGGTTCTGGACCATACTCGTCACCGCCGTCGTCTTTGCGCTCGTCACGCTCTGGCACGGCTTCGCCCTCCCTCGCCCGCAGGCCGACCGTCCCGCGTCATCCGCCTCTGTTTCTGACCTCTCTGTTTCTGACCTCTCTGTCTCTGACGCATCTGTTTCCGACGCCTCTGTTTCTGAAGCCTCTTCATCGGGAGCGCAGCCACATGATGTTCTCCAGTCACGCCCGCGCCCATCCGCCGGCGGCATATTCCGGAACTTCGGCCGCACCTTCTCCACATTTTTCAGAAAGCCGGGAGTCGTCCTCGCGCTCATATTCCTTCTTCTCTACCGTCTTCCGGAGGCGTTCCTCGTCAAGATGATGAATCCGTTCCTCCTCTCTCCGGCTTCGGACGGCGGTCTTGGGCTCACCACCGCACAGGTCGGGGCTGTCTATGGCACGGCCGGTGTCATCGCGCTCACCCTCGGCGGCATACTCGGCGGAATGGCGGTGGCGAAATGGGGGCTCAGGCGCTGCCTGTGGCCCATGGCTCTCTCCCTTGCCCTCCCGTGTCTCGCCTTCATCTGGCTCAGCGTCGCGAAACCGTCCTCAATGTGGGTCATCGGGGCTTTCGTATGCCTCGACCAGTTCGGCTACGGATTCGGATTCACGGCATATATGCTATACATGATATATTTTTCACGCGGGGAGTACAAGACCTCGCACTATTCGCTCTGTACCGCATTCATGGCCCTGAGCATGATGCTTCCCGGGATGGTCGCGGGATACTTGCAGGAGGCTCTCGGCTACACCGGGTTCTTCTGGATGGTGGGCGCGTGCTGTCTTGTAACCGTCTTTGTGACAATGCTTTTGAAAATAGAACCTGATTATGGAAAGAAATAGGATATATTCGCTGCTCATGGCCGCCTTCGCTTTGTTCGCCCCCTTCTCTCTTATGGGGCAGAAGCCTTGTGGCAAAGGCACGGAAAATAATGGGAACGCGCACGCTCCTCTGGTGCGGACAGGCATCGAGGTGCTTCGTGACAGGGGGTTCGACCTGCTCCGGGGAAAGCGCGTGGGGCTCGTCACCAATCCGAGCGGAGTAGATAGCCGGCTTAACTCCACGATTGACATCCTCTTCGGTGCGGAAGGCGTGGAACTGGTCGCGCTCTACGGCCCTGAACATGGCGTTAGGGGCGACAAGTATGCCGGCGACAAGGTCGTGAGCGAAGAGGACCCGACCACAGGACTGCCGGTCTATTCCCTCTACGGCTCCACCCGCAAGCCGACTCCGGAGATGCTTCAGGGCATCGACGTCATGGTCTATGACATTCAGGACGTTGGAGTCCGCTCCTACACCTACATAAGCACTCTCGGACTGGTCATGGAGGCCTGCGGGGAGGCCGGGATAGAGGTCGTGGTGCTTGACCGTCCCAATCCGCTCGGCGGCCTGAAGGTCGAGGGTCCGCTGGTCCGGGACGGATTTCATTCCTTTGTCGGCCAGTACAAGATACCTTATATATACGGACTCACCGTAGGGGAGCTCGCGATGATGCTGAACGGTGAAAATCTCAACCGGGGGCAGCAGGGAAAGCAGAAGCCAGCGCACTGCCGACTGACTGTGGTTCCGATGGAGGGCTGGCGCAGGGATATGCTCTACTCCGAGACCCGTCTTCCGTGGATTCTGCCCTCTCCGAACATCCCCACCTGTGACACGCCGCAGTACTACGCCTCGGCCGGAATCGCCGGCGACCTTGCGGGCTACATTCAGATAGGCGTGGGCTACACCCTCCCGTTCCATGTCTTTGCCGCCCAGTGGATCGATCCTGTGGCGCTGAAGAATGAACTCGACGGCTACGGCCTCCCCGGGGTGGCGTTCCGCACAATCGTCTATAAGCCGTTCTCCGGTTCTCAGGCCGGCAAGGTTGTCAGGGGAGTGCAGTACTTCTTCACGGACTACGAAAGGGCGTCCCTGACCGAGGTGCAGTTCCGTGTCCTTCAAGCGCTTGCGAAACTCTATCCGTCCCACAGACCGTTCGAGACCGCGACTTCAGTGGGCTCCTTCGACAAGGTGTGCGGCACGGATTATGTCAGAAAGGCCTTCGGCAAGCGCTACGATTTCAATGACATCGCTGATTATTGGCGTGGCGACGCGGCGAAATTCCGTGAAATGTCAAAAAAATATTGGATTTATAAAAATTAAAATCTGTGGCTATGAAAACATCATATTGTAAGGCAGCGGCCGCGGCAATGCTGATAGCGCTGGCGGCATTCCAGACAGACGGATATGCTCAGACCCGCCGCACGTCGTCATCCTCGCGGCAGACTTCCTCATCGACGCGGAGCGGTGCAACTTCATCCTCGTCGTCGAAGAGCGGCTCCTCATCATCGGGGAGTTCATCTTCATCATCAAGGAGTTCATCCTCTTCGTCAAGGAGTTCGTCCTCATCGTCGAGGAGTTCATCTTCATCATCAAGGAGTTCATCTTCATCATCAAGGAGTTCATCGTCATCGGCGAGAAGCACCTCGTCTTCATCTTCAAGAAGCGGCGTGTCGTCTTCGCGCAGGAACTCGTCAGAAGGCAAAGCGCCGGCGGCTCAGGTGCGTAACAGCGATTCACAGCGCCGTACCTCCACCACGACCCGTCAGACGACAACATCCAACCGTCAGACAACCGCAACGCCTCAGCGTCAGACAACGACCACGACCCGCAGGACTACAACTTCATCAGGCCAGACCACAACTCCGACCCGCAAGACCCCTGCTGCGACAACCCGTCAGTCGGCTTCGACCCCTCAGCGCAAGACCACAACGACAACTCGTCAGACCCCTGCCTCTGACCGCACGACTTCCACTGGAAGGCGCGTGACCACGCTCCCGAGCGACAGCCGGGGCAACGGACAGCAGTCCGACAAGTCGTCGCATTCCGACAAGGCTACGGTGACGAAGCCTGCCACCACCGTCCGCAACGACAGGCCGACATCCGACCGTCCGACACCTTCGGGGAACGGTCAGAATGCCACCGGGCCGGAAGGCGGCAACCATGGCGGCGTGAACAATCCGCCGCACTCTGACAGCCATGGGAAACCGCAGCCGCCTCGCGACGATTTCCGCCCTAAGCATCCGCGTGAGCGCGACTACATCGACTTCGACCGCCGTCCGCCTCACCATTTCTACGACCCGCACCACGATCACTGCTTCGGCTACAGGGTTCGCGCCCTCCCGGCAGGCTACTGGTACCGCGACTGGCACGGCGTACGCTACTACTGCTACAACGATGTCTATTACCGTCTGATTGACGGCTGCTACGTCGTCTGCCGTCCGCCTTTCGGAACCTCCATAGCCGCGGCCGTCGCAGCCGACATCGCATGGACGTCAGTGAGAATCAGCTACTACAACACGCTGAACAACACCTACGACAAGATTAACGCGAACAATGCCTACATCGCGGAACAGAACGCGCAGATTGCCCGCAACAACGCCCTGCTCGAACAGCAGAACGCCGCCCTCGCGTCTCAGGCGCAGTACATGGCGACTCGCTCCAACGAGGCGTGGCAGCTGGCAAACGCGATGGGACTCGTCCAGAGCTATGCTGCGGCGGGAACCGACTACTTCTATCAGGACGGCGTGTTCTATCAGACCGTGAACGGACAGTATGTTGTCATAATCCCTCCTGCCGGCGCTCTCGTGGATTCCCTCCCCGAGGACTACGACCTGCTCACCTTCAACGACCGCGAGTACTATCAGGTCGATAACACCGTCTATCGCGTTACCGTCGTCTCCGGCAAGGCCTACTTCGAAGTTCTCGGCCAGCGCTATTGATTCCGCAGGGACGCTCCCGAAAAAAATCGTCCGGCTCTCCGTTCCCATTTTTGTCTGAGGTTCCAGACGGAATGCGATTGGCCGTGAAATATCTCCTCAATAAGGTGGCTGTCAAGTCTTTGGCTTTTCAGCCGCCTTATTTGTCGTATGCCTTACGGATTATAGCCACATGATTCTTACAAATTTTAATCGCGATTTTTCTTGGATTGTTGCGTTTATTTCCTATATTTGTAGTCGGAAAGTATAAGATTAGTCAACAGCCTGCTTAATAATCAAAACTTCTGCTCTTGTGTTGCTTATGTTTTGTTGCGACATGAGGCTTGTTTGTATCAATACGGAAGTCCAAGGACTCCCGGAGGTGATAAATATGTAAGTGTTTAACTAAATCTAAGAACAATGAAACGCGATTGTTATGAAAGCCCGTCGTGCATAGTGGAGCGGGTGCGTCTTGAGGCAGTTTTTGCCGCATCATCGCAACAACAACAATTTGATCTCAAACAAGGGGATTCTGATTACGAATTTGCTTAATGCTTAAAACTGGACTCACAATGAAAAAAATCAACAATTTATCCATAATCGCAGGCCTCTCCGTACTCGCGACCGCAGCCTGCACCAAGACCGAAAAGGTCACAGAACCCGTTCAGGGGGGGGGGCAGTACTGACCGTTGAGGCATCCGCTCCTCAAGTCAATCAACCTGAAACCAAAGTAACCTTAAATCCTACAGACCTTATTAAATGGTCTTCTTCTGACAAATCTTATGCAGGCCTGTTCTTGCCCGATAATGGCATAATCAAAAGTGACGATTCGGCAACAACGATAAGCTCTGACGGGTTGGATGCCAATTTCCAGTTTTCTTCGAAGTCTATTTATTTCTCCACTTCAGAAGCCGCACTTGTCCTTTATCCATGTTCAGATGAGGCATCCGGCGCATCATCTTTTTCCTTCCGCATTCCGGAAATTCAGACATTGAGCAGCAAGGCCGGGTCTGTGACAACGACCAATGTCCCGATGATCAGCGATGCTGTGTCTGTAAAATCTTCTGTGTCGGGCACGGAATATTCTCCGAGTTATGATTCAAATGTCATTAAAGCCAAGATGCACATACTGTCTTCTATAGTCGCTTTTTATGTGTATGACTCGAAGGGGATTTATTCCGATGAGAAGGTCAAGTCAATAGAACTACATTCGTCATCGTCAAAGATTTCTGAGCCTAAGCCTACTTCTCTAAACTTAGATGGCAGCCTCCCGTCGTTGGAGGGGACCAGCCAAACGGCGGGTGTTCAGTTCTCATATTCTTTCTATCAGTACTCCTTGGCGGGTATCACTTCTAAAGAATTAAGTTCTCCAATTTACCTGTCGATTATTCCGGGGCAGTTTGCCGGGGATGTGACCGTAAAAACGGACAAAGCGACCTATGTGTTCCCATTTGAAAATCCCAAGACGTTCGCGAGGGCTGAAGTGAAGGATTTTTCGTTGAATCTGTCCAATGAAAAAGCGGTAAGGTCTATGCCTACATCCATCACGGTGACAAATGTGGGAAGAACTCAAGTTCCAGACGGGTGCAAGGTGACTTTGACCGTAAAACTGAGTGATAATGCCGACGGCTTCTATGCCTATGTCGGAGCCTCACAAAAAACAACGGCATCTTCAATGCTTTCAGCAGATAAATATATTGTAGGGCGGGAAGATGATGACAAGTTCTCGTTAAATTCTGATGGCACAGTTAATTATAATTGTGTTGTTTCGCAGAAATTTACTTTCTCAGTACTCCCATTCGATGCTAATGATGTCGTTGGTGTTGGACAGAGGCTTGGAGATACCGAGGATTATTGGGGCAATACATATCCGATAAAATATGATAATGCGAAGTACACGGATGTTAATAATATAGAAGAGGACATTGTACCGTTCAACAACTGACATTTAACAACAAATCAAATACATGAAAACAACAACAAAACTCATTTCGTTTTTTGTTGCGGCGACGGCTTTGGCCGTGACCGGCTGCGACAAGACGATAAAGCCGGCTGGGGACGATAAGACTCTCTCAGTCGCGAAGGAAAGCATCGCCTTTGAAATGACGGGCGGCTCGGAGGAACTGGAAATCAGCGCGTCGTCCGGACTCGCATGGAGAGTGTCCGCGGACGCGGACTGGGTGAAGATGTCGCCTGCAATCGGAAGCGGCATCGGAACTGTAATCGTGAGCGTCGAGGCTAACACGGAATATGAACCCCGGACGGCCAAGATTACCGTGGCTGCGGAAGGGGTCAAGCCTGCCGTGGTTTCGGTGACGCAGGCTTCCGCAACTGCTCCGTCGGATGACGCCGTCAAACTCAAGACCGTGAACTGCTACTATGCAGGCGACTACTGGGGCACCGACGGAAAGCTCGACGACGTCTATTTCGAGATGACCGACATGACCCTGGACGCGGGAGGCACGGCAAAGGGACCGGGAACTGCCATCCGCATAGACATGAACGTGGCGGCGGCGACCTTCGACACATTCTCAATCGAGGGAACCTTCACCCCGACTTCCGAGCTCACGCCGACAAAGAAGGGCACGTTCAACGTCGATGCCGAAGGAGAAATCAGCCCGACATATATCTATGAACTGGACGAAAACGGCACCCAGACGCGAAAGGACGCCGTGGGAGGAAAGGTCATAATCGTGAAGTCCGGAGAGAGCTATATGTTTGACATCGAGCTCACATTCCTCGACAAGACCTCTCTGAAGGCCGTTTACAGCGGACCGGTGAAGTTCTACGACGACACCGTCGGCGGGAACTCCACCCTGACGGAAAACATAACCACCTCCTATGTGTCTGCGACCGGCTCCTTCGTCTCATGGGGCGTGGAAGGCATCACTTCAGATGCCCTTGTGCTGAATTTCACGGGAGACGCCGGCCAGAATCCGTGTGACTACATGACCCTGACGCTGAATGTCGCCAAGACTGCCTGGAACAGCGGCAACATCGACGGGACCTACAAGGTAATCGAAAAGGGAATTGACGAAATCTATCTCGATGAGCTCGTTCCGGGGACGGCCATTCCGGGCTACCTCTCAAAGGACAACTCCGGCAACATAAGCCTCGGCGGAGGATGGTACTACGCGCTGGCCAAGATTGACAACCAGTCACAGCTCGCCGGCATGGCTCCGTTCACTTCCGGCACCGTCACAATCTCCGGCAGCGCCGGCACCGGAGACTGCACCGTAAGCTACAGCTTCGTGGATGACAATCCGGCGACTCCTCACACCGTCTCCGGAAAATACACCGGTAAAATCAATCTGACCAATGTCGGAGGCGGTACCACTGACCCTACCGATCCGACAGACCCGGACACGCCGGATCCTGATAAGCCCGATCCGGACAATCCCGATAAACCCGACCCGGATGACCCGGCAAAGCCGCTGATTGACATAGTGACGGGCGGAAACCTCGGACAGTTTACAGATGGCGGCCGCTGGTAACGGCAAGACGGATAAACGGTTAAAAAGGACAATTCGATATGAAAAGAAATATAATCTTCATTATGACAGCCGCCGCGATGGTGTTCTCGGCGTGCAGCAAGGAACTGACAGAACCGGAGACTCCCGCAGCCGACGGGAACACGGTCACGCTTTTCGGCGCCTATCCGTCAATGGACGGGACTGGCGTAAATCCTTCAACATCGGGGGATACGAAGACTTCCATTTCAGGCAACTCGGCCAAGTGGAGCGCAACAGATGAAATTGGCGTGTTCACGGCTTCTTCAAAGACTCCCGCCAAGTTCGGGCTCTCTTCCGGAGCCGGCACGACAAGCGGCTCATTCACCGGGAAACTCGGGGCGGAGGCTGCGGACGAAATCTATGTCCTCTATCCCTACACCACCGACCCTTATGACACCGGCTTCGACATTGTGCCGACCGCCGCGAAGCTCTATTTCAACGGCCAGACTCAGGACGGTTTCGGAGCGAATGCGGAGGCTCATCTCGGCAAGTTCGCCTATATGGCTTCCTCTCCTGTGAAGCTTTCCGACGGCAAGGCCGAGCTTTCGTTCCAACACCTCGCCGTGAAGATGGCGTTCGAGTTCTCCCTGCCGGAGGCCGCCACGGTCAAGTTCCTGACAATGGTCACCTCGCTCAGCAAGTTCTATGACACCGGAGTGGTCGATCTCACGGCGGCGACTCCGGTCGCAAAGGGCTGGGGCACGGCGAAGCGCTCGTTCTCGCTCGGATTCAAGAACTCGAAGGTAGAGGCCGGCCAGAAGGTGACGGCTTATGCGATGATGCTTCCCGTGAATCTCGCGACGGCGGACATAACTTTCTATGTGGCAGCCGAAAAGGCCGACGGCACTCCGGTGACCTACTCTGTGAAGAAGGGAAAGGGACTTAAGTTCGAGGCCGCTAAGTCATACACTGCGGAGGTGCCTTCTATGACCCGCCAGAAGGTGTATGACGGCATGGCCTTCGTTCCCGGCGGCTCCCTGAACATCTGCGGAATCTTTACTTCTGACGATGACGCCGCCAACAAGGCCATTGTTGAGAAGGACTACCGCGTGGATTCGTTCTGGATCGGGCGCACCGAGGTGACGAATCAGCAGTTCTGCGACTTCCTGAACGGTCGTCAGCCGGGGGAATACCAGATTGGCGCGTGGATTTCTGAAGGAGTCTGCCAGATTGAGGACAAAGGTGACGGCTTTACGCAGAACTGGGTCCCTAAGAGCGGTCCGATTCTGAATGCCGACGGAAAGACTACCCATGATGGCAGCTATGCGGACTATCCGATGATTGGCGTTACGGGACTCGGCGCCAATGCCTACTCTGCCTACATTGCGGAGAAGAAGTGCGGTTTCCCGGAAAAGGATTCCGGCTGGTATCTCCCGACCGAGGCTCAGTGGGAATATGCGGCCGTCGGAAGCGAGTGGAACTCCGACTGGG
Organism: uncultured Bacteroidales bacterium; assembly: GCA_934725015.1. GTDB lineage: Bacteria > Bacteroidota > Bacteroidia > Bacteroidales > UBA932 > Cryptobacteroides. The sequence continues at coordinate 16,168 of CAKVAS010000015.1, read as the reverse complement.
CGAATGAGCTCATAGCCGGCTGCCACTACGAGGCTGACTACAACAAATATATGTGGTCATGCAGGAACTGCGACAGCGAGGGCAGCTGCTGCCTCGGCGCATATGTCGGCAATGGGACGGATCCGAATGCGATTTCCGGCTCCGGAAGCCTTAACGGAGGTTCACATCCTGTTGCAACGCTTCTGCCGAACTACCTCGGGCTCTATGACATGAGCGGAAATGTCGGCGAAATATGTTCGGACTATTATAATTCGGAGTACTATCCGTATGGAAGTTCGCTCAACCCTCGCAATTCAAGTTACTCAAATGCCGAGGACACTGGAGATGCCGGTTATGCGAGGGTTGTCCGCGGCGGAATGTGGTTCTCATTCCCGAGCGAAGGAATAACTTATTCCCGTGACGCGATGGGACAGGCCGCATCCTACAACTTCACCGGTTTCCGCATGGCTCTGCCACTGAAATAAACTGCTTGAATGAGGGGATGCATAAAAGGATGGGATGCAAGGCGGACGTCGCGGATGAATACCGCAGCAACCTTGATGGTTGTGAGGATTTCATCAAGACATCCAACGCAGCAGGCCGCCTTTTAGGCGTCCACTCACTCTCCGCCGACGGTCAGAGACTTGATGAGCACAGTCGGGATGCCGACTGAAACGGGCACCGACTGGTCCTTCCCGCAGGTCCATGTTCCGTTGCTGATTTTAAGGTCATTGCCGACCATGGTTATGTCGGCGAGCGCCTTCGGGCCGTTGCCGATGACATTGATGTCCTTGACCGGAGCCGTCAGACGGCCGTTCTCGATGAGGAACCCGCTGTTCACATAGAAGGTGAAGTCTCCCTCTCCGATCTGGACCTGACCGTTCGAGAACTCATCGACATATATTCCCTTTTTTACGGAGGCTATGATGTCCGAAGCGTCGCAGTCTCCGTTTTCCATGTATGTCGCCCTCATGCGCGGAATCGGATTGAATCGGAAATTCTCCCTGCGGCCGTTCCCGGTGGGGGAGACCCCGTAGCAGGCGGCGCTTATGCGGTCGTGCAGGTAGCCCGTGAGCACCCCGTCCTCGACCATTACGGTCTTCTGCCCGCGCACTCCCTCGTCGTCGTAGAGGCAGGCTCCCCGGTTGCCGGGAATCGTGCCGTCATCCACGATGCTGATTCCGCTCGCGCAGACCCTCTGCCCCATGCGGTCGGAGAATACGGACTGTCCCTTGCGGTTGAAGTCGGCCTCGAAGGCGTGCCCCATCGCCTCGTGGAGAAGGATGCCCGACGCTCCGGCGCCCATCACGACGGGCATCTTCCCGCCCTTTGGACGGACTGCCTCGAAGCGCGCGTCGAGATTGCGCAGCACCCCGTCCGCAAGTTCCGTGACAAGAGCCTCCGAGAGCATTTCCGCCCCCATCCTGAAACTCCGCGAGTCCGACTTTGTGACGTTCATCGGCTTTCCGTCCAGTCCCTGTCCGGAAAACACCGCCGAGACGGAAACGCTTCCCATGGGGCGCGTGTCGCAGGCCAGTTCTCCCAGCGAGTTGAACATCATCACCCGGCTCACGCTGTCGGAAATCTGCGCTATCACCTTGACCACCCTCGGCTCGCGCCTGCGCAGCTCCTCCTCAATCCTCTTGAGCGTCCCGACCATCTTCTCCCGGCTGCACGTCTCCCAGCTTTCCTTCATCCCGTAGAGACGGTTTTCCGGGCCGGACTCTCCTGCGGCGGCATTCGCCCGTCTGGAGACGTCATGTCCATGTCCTCCCGTGCGGATTGTCCCTTCACCTGCATGACAGCCGCCTCTCATACCTGCCGCGGCGCTTGCGGAGGAGCAAGCGCATACCCCGGGGCTCCCGGCGGCGCTGCTCCCGCCCGCTGCACATATTGCCGTGGCGGCCTTCATTGCGGCTCTCATGTCCCCGGGCGCGGTCGTCTCGCAGTAGGAATAGCCGGTCCGCTCTCCACAGAGCACCCGGATGCCGGCCCCGAAATCCTCGTGGTAGCCTCCGGAGGTCACCTGCGAGTCCTTCAGCAGCAGGCTCGTGTGGTTCGTGCATTCAAAATAGATGTCGGCGTAGCCTGCCCCGGCCGCCATGGCCTCCGCCATGAGGGCTTCGAGATGTGCCCGGTCCGTCCTGAAAAGCTCAAGATACTGATTCTCATTCATATCCTTATCGTTCATCCTCTTACCAATCATCTCTTCTCATTCATCTCTTCTCATTCATCTCCTCTCATTCATCTCCTCTCATTCATCCTCGTAAATCCCCGTAATCTTTCCGGTCTCGTATGTCTCCCTGATTCTCTCAAATGTCGCCTCGTCCCTAACCAGCACCTCGCCGGTCTCCCTGAAGCCTTCGGCCACGACCTTGAACGGCGGATGCGAATTGTCCGCAAGTATCCACCGGTCGCAGATTTTCATGTAGTCGTTGAAGAGATATTTCAGCCCCATATAGTATCTCCGGATGATCGTTTCCACCGGAATGTTGTGCCCGCCTTTCGCGACCCTCGCCCGCACCCGTTCCATCGCCTTTTCGGGCGATTCGAGCCAGAAATAGATGACCGTGACGAAATAGCCCTCCTCCTGAGCCTTGCGGACCATCTTCAGCAGCGTCCTCGTCGCGAGCGTGGTCTCGATGCCGAAGTCCTTTCTCTTGCGGAACAGGTATTTGATCTTCATCAGCATATAGCGGCTCGCCTGCAGCGGCACCTTTTCCGGCTGGTAGGGCGACAGACCCTTCGCAAACTCGTCCGAGTTCACGAACTGGGTGCATTCCAGCATCTCCGGCAGCAGGGTGTAGGAGGCCGTAGTCTTTCCCGAGCCGTTGCAGCCCGACACGATGTAGAGTTTTGGCATGGACATGAAATTATTCTCCCTTATAGATGCGTTCCGTGCATATTATGTTTCAAATGTTCATGAAGTTGCGGCGGATTTCGCTTCACCTGCGTTCATTTGTGCGTCACGCCGTAGCCGAAGAGGGCGAAGTCGCCGAGGCATGGGTCGTCGGGGAATATTTCTCTGAAACTGTCCGTGATTTCACGCGCCGTCACGATGTCCTTGGACTTGCGTGCCGTCAGCCCGAGCGCTGTCGCCTCGTCATAGACATGAACGTCGAGCGGAATGAGCAGGCTTCTCTTGTCCGTGTGCCTCCAAACTCCGAGATCGACCTTCCCGTCGTCGCGCACCAGCCACCTCCGCATCATGCTGATTTTCTTGTTCGGCGCCTTGGGGTCGCTCTTCTGCCCGTATATCCTCACCCTGAAGTCATTGTCGCTCAGCCCCTCCAGACTCGGCGAGGCCGCCTTGCCCCCTGTTCCGGGAGTGTCCGCTCCGGAACATATAGCCGCCGACGCGCGTTCCTCGTAGGCTTTACGCAGCCGTGCGCATATTCCCGCAAACTCGCTCCACTTCACCGTCCGGTGCAGGCTCGCGTCCTCGTCGCGGTATTCCCCGTTCATCACATAATCGTATGGCTTCCACCCCATCTCGTCGAACGCCCGTCCGCAGTCGCGCACAATCATCGCCCTCCGTCCCCACGCGAGATGCGCCGCAATCACCGCCGCAATCTCCACATCGGCGAGCACACACTGTCCGGCCGCATAGTCCTCGGCGAAATGCCTCGGAAACGCAATCGGATCCTCGGTGAAATATTTTCTGTCATTGTAGGTCTCCGCCCACTCGACGATCCGGTTCCTTGTCCTTTCGTCCATAATTCTATATTTTCTCCGGAATTACCAAAATTATAAAAATCGATAAAGAATTATAAAAATCTAAAAATTTGCACAAAATTATTAAAAATATGGACAGCTTCCAGCCGGGACACTGCGATATATACGAGAAAATTGATATATTTGCAGGATATGAAGAATTTGAAGCTGACATTCCTGACGGGTGCAGTGCGCTTTTTCGCGATGTTTCCGCTGAAAGTGCACTATTTCTGGGCCGACGTCATCGCGTGGGGCCTTAGGAACATTGTCGGCTACAGGCGGGAGGTCATCGCCATAAACATGGGACGCTCCTTCCCGGCTTCTGCCTGCTACTACGACGACATCGAGCGGTTCTCGCGGAAATACTACCGCCACATGGCGGAAATCATGGTCGAGGCCGTGTGGTTCTTCGGCGCGAATCCACGGAAGATGATGCGTTCCGGGCTCGTCACCGTCATGAACTCGAAGCTTCTTGAGCAGGCGTGGAACTCGGCGCCGTCGGTCATCATATTCTACTCGCATTGCGGCAATTGGGAGCTTATGGGAGGCATCCCTCACTCCAGATGCGCCGACGCCACGGAGTTTCCCGTGCCTGAATCCGATATGCGATGCGTCTATAAGGCTCTTTCCAACAGGACATGGGACGAATTTTTCAAGAGAAGCCGAACTTCCATGACGCGGGATTCCGGCGCTATGCTCGAGGCCGGGCAGCTGCTGCGCTATATGCTGACCCACAGGGGAGAACATCTGACCTATTTCCTGAACATCGACCAGAGTCCGTACAAGTCTTCCGTTCCTATAGGAGATTTCATGAACCAGCCGACTCGGGCCTTCCTCGGGCCTGCGGAGATTGCGCATAAGCTCGGATTCGCCGTGCTCTACATGAGCTTCGAGCGCATGGAACGGGGGCATTACGAGGTTTCTTTCACCCCTCTCTGCATGAATGCCTCCGAAATGGAGCCGAAGGACATAATCAGGAAATACTACGACTGCCTCGAAGCGGAGATTTACCGCCATCCGGACAACTGGCTGTGGTCCCACAAGCGCTGGAAGGACTTTTCCTACTCGGACAGGCGGCTGAACCTCTGCAAGTGACCCTTGATGCCGTGCTGTCATGAATATGAGAAGCCGCTGCGGAGGTTGCGGGCTATGTGAATTTGAAGGACTATGTAAATTTGAAAATATGAAACGACTTTTTCTTTTTCTTCTTGCAGGAGCGTCGGTTCTTTCAGTCTCCGCGCAGGAGCCGGTGACGCTCAAGGTGAGGGTGAATGCCGTTCAGGAACGCTTCACTGCCGGTCTCTATGCGAAATATTCGCTCAAGTATCTCGGCGTCGAGGCCGAGTCGTCGTCCTGGGCGTCCACTACCGTGACTTCGGTGAATGTGACTGCGGAACCTGCCGATTCGGAGTCTGAACTGAGCTTCGACTACGGGACACCGGCGAGGAAGAAGCCGGACTTTTCCTCAGTTCCGCTGCTTAAGGGCAGCGTGGGGCAGCGCAGCGTTGAGATGGCTGCCGCGCGCGCCGCGGATCAGATTATGGACATAAGGCAGAAGCGCTATCAGATTCTTACCGGCGACACCGATATGTCGCTTTCCGGCGAGAGCCTCCGCCTGACTTTGGACGAGTTCGCGAGGGAGGAGGGCGAGCTGCTCAAGCTGTTCCTCGGCTACACCGTCTCAAATGAGCTTGAGGGCGAGTTTCAGGTGCTTCCGAAGGCCGGTGAGGAGAGCCATCTTCATGTGGCGTTCAGGATTTCGGAGAACGGGCTGCTTCCGGCGGAACATCTTGAGGGACGCATGGTTACGCTTGAACTGATTCCGCAGAACCTGCCGGATGCCGAATCCGGCGAGGCAGAGGCTCCGGCGAAGAAAAAGAAGGCCCCGAAGGGCTTCCGGTGGGAGGCTAAGTCCGAATTCGTGCCGGCCGTGTGCACGCTCAAGATGCGTGACGGCGTGAATGTCCTCCTTCAGGGCACCATAGTCGTACCTCAGCTCGGATATGAACGTGTCTTCGACGAACTCGTGGCCGTCGAGAAGAAATAGGGCGGATAATTTATGAATGTGTATAAAAATAAATGTATATGACAATCAAGGATTTGAATCCACAGATTGTGTGGAAGAACTTTTACGGGATTACGCGTATTCCGAGGCCTTCAAAGCATGAGGAAAAAATCGCGAAATATCTCTATGACTGGGGAGTGAGCCACGGTTTCGAAACCATCATCGACGGCGACCCTGTCGGCAACGTAATCATCCGCAAGCCGGCGACTCCGGGCTGCGAGAACATGAAGGGCGTGATTCTTCAGGGACACATGGACATGGTGCCGCAGAAGAACGCCGACACCGTGCATGATTTTGAGAATGACCCGATTGAGACCGTAATCGACGGCGACTGGGTCCGCGCCAAGGGCACGACTCTCGGCGCGGACAACGGACTGGGCGTGGCAATGGCGCTTTCAGTGCTTGAATCCGACGACATCAAGCACGGGCCTCTCGAAGTCCTCGTGACGTTTGACGAGGAGACCGGAATGACCGGTGCGCAGGCTCTCAAGCCTGGGGTGCTCAAGGGCGAGATTCTCATCAACCTCGACTCCGAGACGGAGGGCGAGCTCTATGTAGGCTGCGCCGGAGGGCTTGACGCCTCGGCGTTTACGAAATATGTTCCGGAAGAGCCGGCGAAGGACTGGGAGTGCTGGTCGCTGGCCGTCAAGGGCTTCAAGGGCGGGCATTCAGGGATGGACATCATCCTTTACCGCGCCAATGCGAACAAGGTGATGGCACGGGTGCTCTATGCGCTCATCACCAAGGCCGATGTGAAGCTTCTCGACCTTGAGGGAGGCACGCTCCGTAACGCGATTCCGCGCGAGGCGTTTGCGACTCTCTATGTCCCTGCGGCAAAGGTGAATGAGGCAAAGCGTGTCGCCGAGGAAACTTTCGCGGCAATCAAGGCCGAGTATGCGACTACCGACCCTGACGCGCAGATGGTCTTTGAACCGTACAAATGCGAGAAAGGGGAGTGCTGTGACCACAGCGACTGCCTTTATGTTCCGGAGGAGGACGCGCTCCGCTTTGTGCGCGCGCTCCTTGCCTGCCCTGACGGCGTGGAGAGGATGAGCAGCGACATCCCGGGGCTTGTGGAGACTTCCAACAACCTCGCGGTCGTGAAGATAGAGAAGGGCGATTTCGCGCTCAAGACCCTCATGAGGAGCTCCGTCGATTCTGCGAAGGAGGCTCTTGCCGAGAAATTCGACGCGGTGTTCAGGCTCGCGGGAATTTCCACGGAATTTACCGGAGGGTATTCCGGCTGGGCTCCGAACCCTTCGTCCGCGATTCTCGCCACGATGCAGAAGGTCTATCATGAGCTCTACGGCAAGGAACCGGCCGTGATGGCGATCCATGCGGGACTTGAGTGCGGCATTCTCAGCGGAGCCTACCCGCACTGGGATATGGTCTCATTCGGCCCGACCCTCCTCAGCCCGCATTCTCCTGACGAACGCGCCAACATTCCGTCGGTGGCCAAGGCCTGGGACTTCCTTAAGGCTGTGCTCGCGGCGATACCTGAGAAATAAAACTAAGAAAGATAATAATATGTTTAAAGGACATCCAAAGGGACTGCTGGCAGCGGCCCTGAGCAACATGGGAGAGCGTTTCGGCTATTACATCATGAACGCCGTCCTCGTTCTCTTCCTCTGCTCCAAGTTCGGCCTCGGTGAAAGTACGGCCGGCAGCATCTATTCCGTGTTTTATGCCGGAATCTACATCCTGAGCCTCGTCGGCGGAATCATCGCCGACAAGACGCAGAACTACAAGGGAACAATCCGCACCGGACTCATCGTCATGGCGTCTGGCTATGTGCTCCTCTCCATCCCTGTGCTTGCCACTTCAGGCAACATAAGTTGGCTCCTTCCTCTGACCTGCTTCGCGCTGTTCCTCATCGCGTTCGGTAACGGCCTCTTCAAGGGAAACCTTCAGGCCATCGTCGGACAGATGTACGACAACTTCGAGGCCGAGGCTGCAAAGAAAGGTTCCGAGGCGCTTGCCGAGGCAAAGTCGAAACGTGACTCCGGCTTCCAGATTTTCTATGTGTTCATAAACATCGGCGGACTTATCGCCCCCTTCGTCGCGCCGCTCCTGCGCGAATGGTGGCTGAACGCCAACGGACTTGTGTATAACGCGCAGCTTCCTGCGCTCTGCCATCAGTTCCTCAATGACTCCTCGGCCATGAGCTCGCAGGCTCTCGACAACCTCAACGCTCTCATGACCTCGGCCGGCGGAAACATATCCGACATGGCTGTCTCATGCGAGAAGTATCTGAAGGTGTTCAACGAGGGCATCCACTACTCGTTCATAGCGTCAGTCGCCGCGATGCTCATCTCCCTTGTAATTTTTATCTGTTCGCAGAAGACTTTCCCGACTCCGTCGAAGAAGGAGTCCGTGAGGGGTGTTGAATACACAGCGGAGGAAAAGGCCGCCATGGCAAAGGAAATCAAGCAGAGGATGTACGCCCTCTTCGCCGTTCTCGGAATAGTCATTTTCTTCTGGTTCTCGTTCCATCAGAACGGAATGTCGCTCTCTTTCTTCGCCCGTGACTTCGTCGATTCGTCCGCCGTTGCGCCTGAGGTATGGCAGGCGATAAACCCGTTCTTCGTGATTGTCCTCACTCCGGTGATTATGGCGATATTCTCGTTTCTTACGAAAAAGGGCAAGGCCGTCTCCACGCCAAGGAAAATCGGCATAGGCATGGGAATCGCGTCTCTCGCGTTCATATTCCTCATGGTGTTCTCCATTGTCCACGGCTATCCGTCAGCGACGGACTACAAGGCTCTTCCGATTGACGAACAGATGGCGGGAAAAGCCCATTGGTGGGTTCTTATCGTGACATATTTCTTCCTCACCGTCGCCGAGCTCTTCATCTCTCCGCTCGGGCTCTCGTTCGTGTCCAAGGTGGCTCCGAAGAATATGCTCGGCCTCTGCCAGGGACTCTGGCTCGGCGCGACTGCCGTCGGCAATCTCCTGCTGTTCCTCGGTCCGAAGATGTACAATGCCTGGCCAATCTGGCAGTGCTGGGCGGTGTTCGCCTGCGTCTGCCTCATCTCCATGGGCGTGATGTTCGGGATGGTCAAGTGGCTGGAGCGCGTGACAAAATAGAGAACGGCTGAAGAAAAATTTGCTGAAATAAATATAAAATTGTAAATTTGCAGCCCATTTGTGGAAAGCCGTGCCTACTGGCGGCTCACGATGGGCTGCAATTTATTTATTAACATTTAGTTACAAACAAAATGATCAAACAGTACGAAACCGTTTTCATTGCAACTCCCGTTTTGTCTGATGTTCAGATGAAGGAAGCGGTTGCCAAGTACACCGGATTCATCAAAGAGAATGGTGGTGAAATCGTGTACGAAGAGGACTGGGGTCTCCGTCAGCTGGCTTATCCTATCCAGAAGAGGACTTCAGGCTTCTATTATCTCATCGAGTTCAAGGCTGAGCCTTCACTGATCGCGAGCCTTGAGACACAGTATCGCCGTGACGAGCGCGTAATCCGTTTCCTCACGTTCGCAATGGACAAGCACGCCGTTGCATACGCTGAGAAGAGAAGGGCAAACAAGGCAGCTAAGAAGGAGGAATAGACCATGGCACAGAACAATGAAATACGTTATCTCAACCCTCCTACAGTAGAGGTGAGAAAGAAGAAGTACTGCCGTTTCAAGAAGGCAGGCATCAAGTATGTTGACTACAAGGACGCTGAGTTCCTCAAGAAGTTCCTCAACGAGCAGGGCAAGATTCTCCCTCGCCGCATCACCGGAACCTCACTCAAGTTCCAGAGGAAGGTGGCGCAGGCAGTAAAGCGTGCGCGTCACCTTGCGCTTCTCCCATACGTTACGGACCTTATGAAATAATAGGAGGACAGCAATATGGAAATTATCTTGAAGAAGGATGTGGCCAATCTCGGTCACGCTGACGACATCGTCAATGTAAAGACAGGATATGCTGTCAACTACCTTATCCCTCAGGGATATGCGACTCTCGCTACCGCGTCCGCAAAGAAGGTTCACGCTGAGAATCTTCGTCAGAGGGCTCACAAGGAGGCTAAGTTCCGCGCAGACGCCGAGGCTCTCGCGGCCAAGCTTGCCGAGGTTGTGGTTAAGGTTTCTGCAAAGGTGAGCGAGTCCGGCAAGATTTACGGCTCCGTAACCACGGCTCAGATTGCCGATGCTCTTGTCGCTCTCGGCATCAACGTCGATAAGAAGGACATCACCATCAACGACGCTGTGAAGGAACTCGGATTCTACGAGGCAACCGTGAAGTGCTACAAGGACATCAAGGGTGTTGTCAAGTTCGAAGTTGTTCAGGGCGAATAAAGGCGGTCTGCTTCGTTGGATGTCTTGATGAAATCCTCACAACCATCAGGTTGCTGCGGTATTCATCCTCATCATCCGCCTTGCATCCCATCCTTTATTCATCTCTTCACTCCAAGTCGTTTATGTTAGCATGGAGGGTTTATAGGAGACCGGTTTTATGCCGGTCTCTTTTTTGTTCGAAAAAAGTTGAAAAAGATTTGCTGTTTTAGATTTTATTCGTACCTTTGCAATCCCAAAAACAAAAGCAACCTCTTAGGGTCTTGGGTAATTCCTTAACGTTGCCGCAAAAACTGATTAAGATGGATTTAATTAAGATTGTAAATGATGCCTTCGCCAACGAGCAGGTTGCATCATACCCGAAGTTCAAGGCCGGTGACACGGTGACCGTCACCTACCGCATCAAGGAGGGCGACAAGGAGAGACTCCAGAAGTTCAGAGGCGTAATCATCCAGATTAAGGGTGCTTCCCCTGCGACAAAGACCTTCACCATCCGCAAGATTTCCAACGGAATCGGTGTCGAGAGAATCTTCCCGTTCAACTCACCGTTCATTGATTCAATCGAGGTTAACAAGGTCGGCAAGGTTCGCCGCGCACGCATCTTCTACCTCCGCGCACTTTCAGGCAAGAAGGCACGCATCAAGGAAAAGAAGCTCGCTCTTGTAAAGAACGAAGAATAGCATAACGAGGCCCGCTAGCTCAACTGAATAGAGCATTTGACTACGGATCAAAAGGTTACAGGTTTGAATCCTGTGCGGGTCACGATTTTGGAGTCCCTGCAGACGAAAGTTTGCGGGGATTTTTGATAAAGGATACCACATGGAATACTTGTCCAAGGAACGATATGACCAGATTGCGGCGGAACTTGACTTTCTGATAAATGAGGAATATCCCCGCATTAAGGAAGACTTGTCCGAGGCCCGGGCTCAGGGCGACTTGAGCGAGAATGCCGGGTATCGGGCGGCGCGGAGGGCGCAGGGAAAGGCTATAAGCAGAATACGCTTTCTTCAGAAAATCCTTCAGTATTCGAGGGTAATCGACACGAAGGCCCTGCCCAAGGACAGCGTCTCCCTGCTCAGCAAGGTTGAGTTCACGAATCTGAAGACCAACGCCGTGATGACATACACCGTCGTGAGTCCCCATGAGATGAATCTTCAGGAAGGGAAGATTTCCTGCAAGTCACCGATAGGTATGGCTCTGATGGGGAAGAAAGCGGGCGATGTCGCGGAAGTCAACGCCCCGTCCGGAACGTTTCAAATCAGGATTGAGAATATCTCGGTAGGGGAGTGAGCCTCTATCCCTTTTCTTCCGTTATTCTTGTCAGCCTCATCACTTTTACAGGCCGCTCATCACCCCTATAGAGCTGGCTGCACCAGTTGATTCGGCCGGTGTCCGTGAAACCGCATTTCTCCATGACCCTGACCGATGCCGGGTTATCGACAAAATAGTCACACCAAAGTGTCCTGAAGCCCTTTACATTGAAGCAGTAGTCTATCATCAGGCGCAGCGCTTCCGTGCATATTCCCATATTCCAGTACGGCCGCGCCACCCAATAGCCAATTTCCGCATCGTCCTCTCCGATGCCTATGTTGCTCTCCCCGCTCGGATAATATCCCATGCAGCCTATGACCTCGCCTGTCGCGTTCAACTCAATTGCCCAGGTGTGGTTGTTTGTGAATATGTTTCTGATGACCTCAAGGCTTTCCTCCATGCTCCTGTGCGCCGGCCATCCCGCATGAGGCCCTACCTCCGGGTCGGACGCATACCTGAACAATGCCTTGGCATCGCTTTCCCTCCATGGCCTGAGTGTTATCCTGTCTGTCTTCATTTCAGTCATAATCATTTGCTGCTTCCTTTGAAAGTCCAATACGCAAAGTTACGATTTTTCCTTTCCGCAGCCAAAGATAAGCACTTACGCATATCCGCCGGGATTTCGACCAGCTGGAGATGCGGATAGAGGACACTGAGCACCGTTTCTATAAGGAGGTTGTCCAGAGCGCGTCCCCATGTTTCCACGAAGCCAGCCTTGTAGAACACATTGTCAATAATGTGGCTTCGAGGAAAAGAAGAGTATTTCTTCATCAAGTCTGCGGGGGGGGCAATTCTTTAGGGAGCATACCATAGTTCCACAATTCTATGCTGTGATCATACACTCGCATCTGTATGGCAGTTTTTGTGCGATTGTTTCAGATAGTCTATCTAAGCTGCGATAATATGTCGTTCGCCATGTTCCTTGCCAGCGATGGTTTTGAGACATGTCATTCCTCCGGCGGCAGGGATTGGAAATGTCTGGTAAAGAAGACTTCCAGAAGGAAAAGGATGCTGAACGCGCAGGCGATCCAATATATTCCTAAAAGATTATCCGGGAAGAATTTGGCCGCCAGCGGTGTTGCCACAAGAGGGGAGAGGAACTGTCCTGCATAGAGTGCGGCCGAGAGGAGAGGCATCACTGTCGTGGTCGCCTCCGGACCGGCTTTTATTGATGCAATCGTGTTCAAGTAAGGGACTCCGACGCCGTTTGCGATTCCGATGAACAGGCAGCCGGCAAGCAGGGAAGGAATGCTTTGCGAGATGGCGAAACAAAGGTAACCCAACAGAAAGAATGCGGGCGCGAAATACCTGACAGACAGTCTGAACCGCTTCATTGTCCAGCCGAATGCCACTCCGACCAGCGCCGCCACCACATCGAGCGCCACCATGATGATGGTCACAACTATAGGATCCAAAGATGTCGTCTTGACACATATGTCCGAAAAATTGGTCGGGAATATGAAAAAGCAGATCATCAGAAGCAGCATGCCGAGGACGGAAGGGTAGAACCTTTTGAGGTTGCGGTAGAGGTCTCCGGAGCCTTTCGGGCTATGCAGCCTTTCGTCGGGCAGGAACAGAAGGACAAGTATCAGGACAATAAGCCCCATTGAATACACCAGGAAGGCATAGTTCCATCCGACTTTGGCCAGCACCCCGGCGATCAAAGTCGCTATCACACCTCCGATCTGGTTCATGGCCGCGCAGAGACCCATCAGTCTGGATTGTTCCTCTGGAGGGAAATAGTAGGACAACAGACCGGTTGACAGCGGCATTATCATTCCGACGGACACACCCAACAGCGCGCGCAGGAGGAGTATCACCGAGATGTCTTCAAGGAAGAACGCCCCGGTCCCGGAAACGACGTACAGGACTAGTCCTATCACAGCGATACTCTTTGTTTTCAGGATTCTGCACAGGAATGGAAAGCAGAGATTCGTGACAATGATGAAAAGTGCCGGGAGGCTGACGATGAATTGGATCAGAAGGTCCGGTTTGTCCGCAAAATGCGACTTGACTGCCCACAGCGCCGGAGCCATCGCCGCCCCGGCCATAACCGTCAGAAGGCTTATTGAAAGAATGGTGAACGTAAGTCGTCCGGAGATTTGCTTTGTCTGCATAAAATTTTGATTTTTAATTGAATATAATCCTTTGGAGTACGGGCTCTGCCAAGCCCGGATTCTTCAGACGCTATTCCAGACGCTTACAAATCCGCGGTGCAAAAGTACAAAAAAAATCGGATTGATAGGAAACTGTTTTGAATTGTTTGGAATGCATTTCCGTGCGTGAATTCCTTCTATCCTTTGGTGGCAAAACTGTCTCCCACGAGAGTACTGATCTTGTTCTCATCGTTGAACACGAAAGTCGTGACCCTGCCACCAAGTTTTGAATATGTGAATGAATATACCAGCGTCAGCGTATTGCCGTCTTTATATTCGATATGATATAATTATGCAAAATTGGTTATATTTGCATCCGATAGAATGTAATTATCATGAAGACACTAGGTCTCATCCCGGAAGGATGGCTGCGGATATGGTCAAATCAGTCAAAGTTCCATTCTCTATAAAAGACATCCCTGCAAGCGAAGCGGCATCGGAGGAAATGAAGCAGAGAATGACCGAGAAGAGCAATGTAATCTGGCTTCCGGTCACAATAAACGGAAAGAAATATGAGTTCATCCTCGATACTGGTGCATCCTATTCAGCATTCAGGTACGGTGGGCCTCGAACTTCTCCGCAAGTTCAGCAATGTGAACATCAACCTTAGAGATATGACTTTGATGATGGAATAGCGGTGTCATCTTTACAAGACTGAGTCCACGAAATAATCGAAAAAATCATTTTCCTTTTTACTTTCGCCATCCTGCCGGGTATATATAGTGAGACGTCTCAGAAAACAACATCTAAAGACATTGAAATTATGAGAACAGGATTACTTACGGCAGCGGTGGCTGCAATGCTTATGCTCACGGCCTCCGCATCTGTGGAAGCTCGCGGTCCACATCGTCACGGCGGATGTTACAGAAGGCATCACGGATGCTACGCCACGGCGGTGGTTCCGACTTTTAGGACAGTGCAGGTGGAACGCACGACCACGGTGAACAAGACCTCCCGTCCGGAGCGCAAGCTGATGGCTGTGGCATATATTCAGAAGAATGGCTATCTTTCGGTCAGCAAATACTGCGGCTTCACCGGACTGGACAGCAAGTTCGCGGAGGCGGAGCTGGATTCCTTCACCTTGGACAAAAAGACTCCGCTTGTCAGGACGATGCAGGGAAAGAAGATAGTTTACACATTGGCTGATGAATGAGAAAAACATAGTGCGACTGCTTGGGTGGAATCTCCAGGTTGGTTTCCGAGCACTCGTGAAAGAGTACAAGGAACCCATCTACTGGCACATCCGGCGAATCACAATAAGCAGCGAGGACGCGCAGGACGCCACGCAGGAAACATTCATCAGGGTGTTCCGCTCGTTCGGGCAATACGACCGCACCCGATCGTTCACCGCCTGGCTCTACCGGATTGCGACCAACGAGGCTCTTAGAATCATCGAAAAGCGCCACCCCGCGGTCAATATCGAGGACAATGCAGAGGCTATGTCAATGCTTGCGGACGAATACATTGACCTCAGCGACATAGAGGCCGTCAATCTCCAGAAAGCCATACATTCGCTTCCAAGGAAGCAGCAGCTCACATTCAACCTCCGGTACTATGACGAACTGAGCTTCGACGAGATTGCAGAGATAACAGACTCCACTCCGGACAGCGCGAAGGCCAACTGGCACAATGCAAAAGTCAAGATTTACAATTATCTGAAAGAATATTATGGATAAAGAAATGAATATGATGGGCGTCGGCAAGCGTATGCCGTACAAAGTCCCGGACGGAACGCTTGACGATATCGAGCGCAATGTCCTGAAAGCAACAGGATGCGAAAGGAAGCAGCCTCACAGACTCCGTACAGTCAGCATTGCCCTTGCCGCGGCAGCATCGTTGACCTTGATAGCGACATTCGCGTGGCACCGCCAGCCATCCCCTACGGATTCTCTGGCGGAAGTACAGCAGGCTTTTGCAAACCTTGACAATGCAGACCAGACGTTCCTCAGCGAAATTTACAATGAAGACACATTTATGAACATAAATTATTAGAAGACAGATGAAAACAATATTCAGAACAATAATCGCGGCGTCATTCGCGCTCCTCATGTCAATGACATTGTCCGCACAGCCGAACGGAAAGAAGATCAGTCGCGAAGAGCTTGCGGTGAAGCAGGCCGAGCACATCTCCACGGAACTGGCTTTCGATGATGCTACAAGCAAGAAATTCAAGGAGACTTACTGCAGTTTCCAGCGGGAACTTTGGGCACTGGGGCCAAGCCTCGGCAAGCAGCAGTCAGAGAATCCGAGCGAGGAGGAAATGAAGCAGCGTTTCGAGCGCAGCCAGAAGATTCTGGACCTCCGCAAAAAATACTACGATATCTACAGCACATTCCTCTCGCAGAAGCAGATATCCCGCGTGTACGAAATCGAGCGCGATATGATGCGCAGGCTCTCTCAGCCGAAGCCGCAGGGATCAAGGAGACAGCAACCATCAAGAACAAGAAGCAATGCGCAAAGATAGATTATATTATGGAATCATCGCCATTTCGATAGCATTGGCAGGTTGTTCCTCAAAAGAGGAACAGCCTGCCGGCGGTGACGAAGACGGCAAAGAAGAAACGGAGGCAATGACCCTCAAAGAGAGGGTCGAGTCAATGATGGTGAAAGTCGAGGGAGGAACTTTCATTATGGGACAGACGACTTCC
>CAKVAS010000014.1 GCA_934725015.1 uncultured Bacteroidales bacterium | reverse complement strand
GAAAACTCTGGCTTGTTCCACACTCTGATGACATTGCTTACTCAAATATATACTTATAAAAATTAATATACAATGAATATCTTCAATCCGCAGACCGTCCGTGCGTCGTAGCCATTGATGAGTTTCAGCAAATCACAAAATATGACGACACCACGGTTGAGGCGACTATAAGGACTTATGTGCAGAGGACGACGAATGCACATTTCATATTTTCCGGAAGCCAGCGGCATCTGATGGACGGAATGTTCACGTCTCCGTCGAGGCCGTTCTACCAGAGCACCATGATAATGAACCTCAGCTCTTTGCCGCTTCAGAAATATACTGATTTTGCAGTGGAGAAGTTCGCTGTAAACGGGAAGTCGATAGAACCTGAGGTCGTTGCCGTGCTGTATGACCGTTTTGATGCCGTGACCAGCTACATACATCGTACTCTCAATGTCCTTTTTTTCCGGACCGAAAAAGGCGGAATATGCAGCGTCGGCATGATTGAAGATGCCGTCGATTTTATCGTGAGGCTTTCTTCTGACACATACGAGTCTCTTCTCTACCAGATGTCAGTGAAGCAGCGTGACGTTTTCCTTGCAATAGCTTCTGAAAAAAGTGCCCGTGAAGTTACCGGCAGCAGCTTCATAAGAAAGTATGGACTTGTTTCTCCAAGCAGTGTGTCTTCAGCAGTCAAGTCATTGCTTGACAAGGATTTCATAACCAATGACAAGGGCGCATATTCCGTTTATGACAAGTTCTTCCTTCTCTGGCTCAGCCGTCAGGGCCTCCTCGGCGCATGACATCGCTCTGGCTATTAAGATTCATTTGGACATTTCCGCTCATATTCATGAAATTACTCAGGACTGTAGAACGGCTGCTCATCGCGGTTACCACTCGTCGTCGGGGTAGTAGTCGTAATAGTCGGCAAGTTCGGCAACGGTGTCTGGAATGTGCGCGAAGTTCGGATTAGAATTATTTTGCATTTTCAGGATTTTTATGCAATTTTGTCAACAAATCAGTTGACAGATGAATGTTGGGAAATACATATTGACACTTGCTGCAAAGGAGGGATATTCGCAGTCGGATGTGGCGCGTCGGACGGGCATATCCCGACAGATGCTGAGCTATATAATCGCCGGTGAGCGGAAGTTGACGCTGCCTCAGGCGCTTAAGATAGAATCATTGTTCTCTCTGAAGACAGGAACGCTCATTTTCATGCAGGATGAGGAATATATCAAGAAGTACCAGATTGGTCTTCGCCATTCTCTGTGCATGAAACTTCTTGAAGCCAATGCATTCTGGTCATACGACAATGTCGAGGAAGAGGATGTCTCGGACGAGGACATTATAGAAAAGACTCTTCTTCTGCTTGATATGGACGACATTTCCAGACTCTTTGAGCTGTATTCTCGAAAATTTGTCCGGAAGGTATGGGAAAGCAGACTGGCGTGTCAAGGCGAGTATCTCCATTCACTCAATATGATGATTGCCCAGTATTATTTTAATATCCAGTCACCGGAACAATTCCTCCTCCGCAGGGAATCTGCTCATATTCATAAGGTTACTCAAGATGCGTAGGGGACTTACTTCTAAAATAGAGGAAATCATCGATGATGTTTCCCGTCTGAACTGCATAGTCGATTATGTACTTTGTGGAGGTACGGCATTGGCCATGCAGCTGGGACACCGTCAGAGCGAAGACCTCGATTTTATGAGCTGGCGAAAGTCAAAGGATGAGAAACCGGAGGTCGATTGGCCTGACATTTCCCGTGAGATAGAAGAAAAGGTGGGACACATTGAAAATATGGACCTTCTCGGGTTTGATCAGGTCATATTTCTTGTAAAAGGAGTGAAAATCTCATTTTATGTGAGCGACAAGTATGCCCCGTCAATGACTGTTCTTCCGTACCTCGGGAATATCCGCATAGCCTCGGTGGATGCAATTCTGGCTATGAAACTTGAGGTTATGCTCCGGCGGATGAAGTTCCGGGATTATTATGATGTTTACTGCATAGCCCGCAATGGTCAGGACATCGCTGCCGGAATTGACTCCGCGATAAAGTATTCTCAATTTCGTCTGAAAAGAAAGGGTTTAGTGGCAATGCTCCTGTCCGGGAACTTTCATGAAGACTCAAATTTCCGGCAGCTTGCTCCGATTTACGATGTCACCGAACCACAGATGCGTGAATACCTTCTTCGCAAGCTTCAGGACGCAGGACTGTAGAATTGCTGTTCGTCGCGGTTACCACTCGTCGTCGGGATAGTAGTCGTAATAGTCGGCAAGGTCGTCGAAGTCGATGTTGTCACGGAGCTGTTCGAGGATGTCTTCGGGGGATGCGTCGATGTGGAGGGGCTTGCCGTTGTTGTCGTAGAGGGTCGTGCCTGAGCTTGACGCGTCCGTCGCGGAGGCTCTGCCCCGTCTTTTTTCCGAAGATGCCCCGGAATTGTCCTGCGGGCGGTATTCAATGGCTCTGTTCGTGTAGTCAATGTGGCTTATTTCGGTGATGTCTCTGTTCGGATCATAGCCCCGGAATGTCTCGATGCCGTTTTCCTTTGGCTTCGGCGCAGTTTCCTCCGGCGTATATGTCACAATCCAGATGAAAAGTATGAGAAAAATCGCGAGCGGGATGTGCAGCCAGTTGAACTCATAGCTCCTTATGCACCGGAGTAATATATCCTTCGGAGTATTCTGCTTTTTTCGGGATTTTCGTCCTTTTGTGGATTCTCTGGACATAATTACTGATTTGCAGGGTTACTGAATATCTTTTTCCATTCGTTCACCAAGTCGTCAAAAGTCAGTCCGGTGCAGAGGACGGCTGGACTTGTACTTGAGCAAGGACAACCGCGCAGATGCCCAAGATGTGTCATGTCGGGAAGCCTTTTCAGGTATTTTCCGAAGGACTCAAATGCTTTCTTCCCGTTGAATACAACTGTTGATATTGTCGGATTCCGGGCTATAAATCCGGCTATGTCATTGAACTCTCCTCCCCGGATCTTCGAGTCGCTGCTGCCCGGGCGCTCTGCCGATGCGTAAACATCCCAGAGGGCGATGTTGTTTTTGGCAAGCATTTCCTTTTTTGCATGATAGCTGAACGGCACGGGAGAGCCTGTTATTGTCGCTATGATTCTCCAGAAAAAGTTCTGAGGATTTGCATAGTACTCCTGACTTTTGATGGAAATGTCGCCTGGAAGGGAACCGAGTATGAGGATTTTCGGTTCGTTGCATACGAGAGGCTCCAGTCCTTGTTTGGTGATTGCCGTCATTTTGAAAGTTTAATTTTAATGGGTGAAACGTTCCTGTCAATATCAAACAGTTGAGGGTAGTTCTTTACTCTTGCAGAAATCTGGCTGGCAGGCACGGGCTTGCCGTCCTTGCGGACATATAGTCCCTGCTTGTTTACGAGTTTCGCGATTTCCGTAAATGTGAGTGCCGCCGATTCTTCGCGCAGCACCTTTTCAATGGCTTCATGTAGTGTCATGCCGGTATTTGTTTTTGTTGGTTGTGCAATATTGCCTTGGCCGCAGTCTTGGCCGCAGTCTTCATCGCAGTCTTCGACCGACGGCCTTTCAATGTCACATTCCGGATTGTCTTCCGCCCATCCGATGTTCAGCAGGTCAACCAGCCGGCATCCGACTTTCGCCTTTTCAATCCTCGCCTTTTTCAGAGCCTTCTCGAAGACGGCCTTTTCCTCCTCGGAAATGTCGCCGGATTTCAGCTCGTATTCGTCCCGCAGCCTGTCTTCATCCCTTACGGCATAGAAAAAGTCCGT
Organism: uncultured Bacteroidales bacterium; assembly: GCA_934725015.1. Taxonomy (GTDB): domain Bacteria; phylum Bacteroidota; class Bacteroidia; order Bacteroidales; family UBA932; genus Cryptobacteroides. Next base: position 62,430 of record CAKVAS010000014.1, on the reverse strand, counting down.
CGCGGCCGCCAGAAGCGACAAGTACTCGTGATCCGGGGAAAGCATCGGCAGCGCTCCTTTCGTGCAGTATTCGACATTCAGGTCAAAGTCCGCATAGAACCGGAACGCCGAATAAAAAGACATATACTCCTTCCCGTTGAGTATTGTGTATAACTGCGTAGGCGTGATGTTCTTGTGCATGGCATATTCGTTCAGACCTTTGTATTGCTGTCTGATGATTCTCTTTATGTTTTCGGCGACTTCGGATGGGGTATGAGTTTTTTCCATATCTCTAAAATTTCTGCAAATATATATCCTTTTTCTTTAATATCAAATATTTCTTGATAAAATATATATTTATTTACGAACGACATATATCGGCAATATGTACCATCTGACGAAAAAACGTGTCGTCGATGGTGGCGAAATGTATAAAAATGGGCGATTTTGTTGAACTGGTATATGTTGGTTCGGCGCGAATGTTGAATATATGCGGCGACCGCAAGCGGTTGCGTGTTCCGCTTCCGTGTGCTGTGGAAAACAGTAAAAATTAGTTTCAGCATATATGAGTACGAATGAAATAAACAGTCAGGCGCTGGAATATCATGCCTCGTTTCCGGCGGGAAAATTTGAGGTGAGGCCTACTAAACCACTTGAGAATCAGCATGATTTGTCCTTGGCATATACGCCGGGAGTCGCCGCTCCGTGCCTTGAGATAAAGGCCGACGCGCACAGGGCTTATGACTACACGGGCAAGGGGAACCTCGTCGCCGTAATCACGAACGGGACGGCCGTGCTCGGACTTGGGAACATCGGCGCTCTTGCCGGGAAACCGGTGATGGAAGGCAAGGCTGTGCTGTTCAAGAAGCTGTCCGGCTTGGATGCGATTGACATCGAGGTGAACGCGACCGACATAGACGAGTTCTGCCGGACTGTCAGGAACATAGCCCCGACTTTCGGAGGAATCAACCTTGAGGACATCAAGGCCCCGGAGTGCTTCGAGATAGAGCGTCGGCTCAAGGAGGAAGTAGATATTCCGCTCATGCACGACGACCAGCACGGTACGGCCATCATCAGCGCGGCGGCTCTTCTGAACGCGCTTGAGATTGCCGGTAAGAAGATTGAGGACGTGAAGCTTGTCGTGAGCGGGGCGGGTGCGGCTGCCATTGCCTGCACGAAGATGTATGTGAGCCTCGGACTGCGCAGGGAGAACATCGTGATGTGCGACAGCAAGGGCGTCGTCCGTGCGGACAGGACGGATCTGAACGCCTACAAGCGCGAGTTTGCCACTACCCGCGACCTGCATAGTCTTGCAGAGGCGATGGTTGGGGCGGATGTCTTCGCCGGATTCTCGAAGGCGGGCACGGTGAGCCAGGAAATGGTAAAGACAATGGCGGAGCGTCCCGTAATCATCGCGATGGCGAACCCCGTCCCGGAAATCGGCTACTATGAGGCTAAGGAAGCACGTCCGGACGCGATTATGGCCACGGGCCGTTCCGACTATCCCAATCAGGTGAACAATGTCAGCGGCTTCCCCTACATCTTCCGAGGAGCCCTCGACACTCACTCGACTGCCATCAACGAGGCCATGAAGCACGCGGCCGTGAAGGCCATAGCCGAGCTTGCCAAGGAACCCGTCCCGGAGGAAGTCCTGAAGGAGGCCGGCGCGAAGGAACTGCATTTCGGCCCGGACTACATCATTCCGATTGCCCTCGACCCGCGCCTTCTTGAGCGCGTCTCCGTCGCCGTGGCGAAGGCCGCGATGGAATCCGGCGTAGCGCAGACCCCAATCACCGACTGGGATGCCTACAAGGCCTGCCTCCGCCGCCGCGTCGGACGGTAAGCCGCCGGTCTCTGCGGTCAGATACATACGCCTCCCGCTGCAAAGTTAGTGAACAATGACACTAAGTTTGCAGCGGGCGGCGCATGTCAGTTCAAGTCAAATGTTCAGCCAAAACTGCCCTGAAAACCGCTGTTTTGGCTGGACATCTCTAAAGTTCTCGGCCAAAACTTGTATCTAAAGCCGTAATTTGGCTCTACTTTTTTGAAATGTTTAGCCAAAACTTCTAAAATTGTAGTAACTTTGCATCGTGAACCTTAAATCACATGATTTTATGGCAATTATAGGACGACAGAAAGAACAGGAGGAGTTGAAGCGCTACTATGACATGGACAGCGCGGTATTCATTGCTGTCTATGGCAGGAGGCGTGTCGGCAAGACATTTCTGGTGAATGAATTTTTCGCCAATAATTTTGATTTCAAGGTGACGGGCGTGTCTCCGGCTGAATACGAAAGGAAACAATTGACAAAAATTCAGCTTACAAACTTCAATCTGGCACTGAACCGCCATTCCGACAGGTTGTTTCCGATGCCAAAAGATTGGATGCAGGCTTTCGGGCAACTCATCGAATATCTCGAACAAGGGAGAAGGAAACGTCGGCAGATTGTATTTATCGACGAACTTCCGTGGATGGACACTCCATATTCCGGTTTCTTGACTGCATTCGAGTGGTTTTGGAATAGTTGGGGCTCGTCTTGCCGCAATCTGATGCTCATCGTTTGCGGCTCTGCGACGTCGTGGATTGTAAATAAGGTGATCAACAGCAAGGGCGGACTGCACAATCGCCTGTCGGGAAAAATATTTCTGTCTCCGTTCAATCTTAAGGAATCGGAGCAGTTCTATGAAAGCCGGGGGATAGTTTTGGACAGGTATGAGCAGCTTCAGGCGTATATGATCTTGGGTGGTGTTCCATACTATCTTTCGCTGTTTCATAAGGAGGATAGTCTCGCTCAGAATGTTGACCGGCTGTTCTTTGCGAAGGACGCTGTTCTCGCCGGCGAGTTTAGCAATCTGTTCAATGCGTTGTTCAGCAATGCGGCTGAATACATCCGTGTAGTCGAAATCCTCGACAAGCATAAGTCCGGTTTAACCCGAAATGAGATTTCAATGAAATTGAACAGCGCATCTGGAGGAACCCTCACGAAAATAATTGATGATTTGGAGCAATGTGGCTTCATATCGGGCATTTCTGACGGTACCCGCATTAAGGACAGGATTTACACTATTTCTGACTACTACTGCCTTTTCTATCTGCGCTTTGTGAAGAACAATGTCTTTTTTGAAGAAGAGTTCTGGTCCAAGATAACCAACAGACCGGTGCACAACACTTGGTGCGGATTGTCTTTTGAACGCGTGTGTTTCAGCCACCTTGCTCAGATCAAGAAAGCTCTCGGCATATCCGGCATTCTTACAAAGACTTATGCTTGGAGAAGCCGCAATTCCTCGCCCGCCGCACAGATTGATATGCTGATTGATCGTGATGATAGGGTTGTCGATGTCTGCGAAATGAAATATTCAACTTCCGAATACACTATAACAAAAGACGAAAGTTGCAAACTGCGCAGTCGTATCGAGTCTTTTCGGGAAGAGTCTGGCACAAAAAAGGCCATTCACCTTGTGATGATAACGCCCTATGGCATCAAACGCACTGTCAACTCCGGTGGCGTGACGAGTCAGGTGACTATGGACGCACTGTTTGAATAACTGCGGCGGAATTCCTGATAAAATCAATCAAATCAGTAAAATATTTTGCTTTTCTGTGTATAAGTGGGCCGAGGAAATAAGTTGAGGAAAATTTGTTTAGGAAGATAATTCTGCGTAATATTGCATAATGTTAATGAGTGTTTATATAAATAACGATTTACATTATGCGGTTTTTCGACAGGGAAGATGAAATCCGGATTCTTCTGGAGAATGAGGCTCAGGCAGAAAAGACGGCCATGTTTACAGTTCTTATGGGACGTCGGCGTGTCGGAAAGACATCGCTTATAGCCAAGGCATTGGAAGGCAAGGCTTCTGCATACCTTTTTGTTTCCCGGGACAGCGAGGCCATGCTTTGCCGGAAGTTTCAGCGTAGTCTCGAAGAACAGTTGGGAATACACATTTATGGCGAACTGACATATTTCCGCGATTTGTTTGAAGTCATCATGCGGGAGTCGATGAGTCGCCATTTTACCGTTGTTTTTGACGAGTTTCAGACCCTATATAAAATAAATCCGGCAATTTTCAGTGAGATTCAGGATTTGTGGGACAGGTATCACAGGGAGTCAAAACTGAATCTGATAGTTGTCGGCAGCATACAGTCGTTGATGAGGAGAATTTTCGAGGATAAAAATGAGCCTTTGTATGGAAGGCCGACTTCAAAGTTCACCTTGCATCCGTTCAGAACCGATGTGTTGAAAGGTATACTTGCCGAACATTCTCCTGACTACAGAAATGAGGATTTGCTGTGTCTCTACATGATAACCGGGGGCGTGGCAAAATATGTTGAGCTTCTGATGGATTCACAATGCTATACGAAGGACAGGATGCTCGACTATGTATGTCGTCAGGATTCCTATTTTCTTACGGAGGGGAGGGATATGGTAAATCAGGAGTTCGGAGAGGATGGCGTGACATATTTCTCTGTTCTTCAGATGATTGCGGACGGGATGACACGGCGCGGAGACATTGACGGCGCGATGCTGAAGGATACTGGGGTGTATCTTCAGAATCTGGAGAAGAACTACAATATGATTTCCCGGCTTAAGCCGCTTCTGTCAAAGCCTAACGGCAAAGTTTCCGCATACGAGATTTCAGACCGCTTCCTCCGCTTCTGGTTCCGCTTCATCTGCCCCTATCAGTCATTGATTGAACGCAAGCAGCTGGGACTGGTCCGCAGCAACATTGCGAATAACTACGAGCAGTTCAGCGGCCGGACTCTCGAACAATACTTTCAGGCGAAGGCCTTTGAGAGCGGGCTATATACGCAGGTCGGCAACTGGTGGGACCGAAAAGGGGACAATGAAATAGATCTGATAGCGCTCAATGAGTTTGACCACACGGCATTGGCCGCCGAAATAAAGCGCAACCCCGAGAAGATAAATCTCCGTGCACTTGAGGCAAAGGTCGAGGCTCTCCGAAAATCTGATTTCGGGAAATATTCATTTGCCTTACAGGCTCTGTCACTGGAGGATATGTAGTCCCACTGCAAAGTTGGCGAACTTTTTCAGTAAGTTTGCAGTGGGTTTAATCATGTGCAATGTTAATAGCTTTTCATAACTTGCCGTAGGACATAATATTATAATACAACAAACACAATGGTAACGCTGAGAATCTTTTCCATGGGCGAGTGCCCGTTTGACTTTGACTATACTGTAGATTGCATCGACAGTTCAACCGGCTTTGATTTTGAACGCTCTTTCTGCGGCCTTTTCCGGATTGAACCGAATTGGGACGAGCTGGACTGGTCGGAGATATTCTATTTTGAGCCGAAACTTCGCAAGGCGCTTGTGAAAAAGATTGATGAATCGTACGATGGCGTCCGTCCCGATGCGTCCTCATCCTCGGAAGAATGGGATGAGTATCGTGAACACTTCGCGGACGTGCTTCAGGACATATATGTTGAATTTGACATCGACGGGACTGAATATGAACTGCATGATGTCATTGAACCGGAGGATCTCATGACCTTTGAGCCTTCGGATGATGACGATGATGCTGATGATTACGACGATTCTGATGACTACGACGAATCGGAGGATTTCGACGATGCTGATGATTATGGGGAATATTGAAAAATTGGCTCTTGAAAGCTTAGCCTCAATGCATTATTCTGTAAAAATAATGTATATAAATCGTATGTTTTGAAGGCGGAGCTCAGTTGGTAAATTTTATCCCCCCCATGAAACAATATTGAAAAATTGTTTTTATCTTTGAAAAAAATATTTGAATATTGTTTTTGGGTGTATGGTTACAATCGACTATTTATATCAGGTGTCCAATAGGAAAATATCCATGGTTTCCTTGGACTACAAACGACCGCTGTATCACATTATCAATTGGGATAACCGCTTGATTGGCATCCGTGGGCCAAAAGGGGTCGGGAAAAGTACTTTGCTTCTTCAGCATATCAAGGAGAACTTCACGGATAGAAGCAAGGTGCTGTATGTTTCTCTGGACAATATATGGTTCAGTTCCAATAGCCTTATAGATTTGGTGGAATATCATTATACTCATGGCGGGACTCATATTTTTTTAGATGAGGTACATAGGTACAAGCAATGGCAGGACAGCATAAAGAATATATATGATGATTATCCTGACCTTCATGTCGTATATACCGGCTCGTCAATGCTGAAACTCAGGGCTGCTGATGGAGATCTCTCCAGAAGGTTGCGGTCGTATGAGCTGAATGGGCTTTCTTTCAGGGAATATTTGGCATTTGAGACCGTACGGAACTATCCTGTGGTGAAGATTGACGATATTCTCGCCAATCATGTCTCGCTTGCATCCGATATTACATCTGAAATAAAGATACTTCCATACTTTGAGCGTTATTTGAGCTCCGGGTATTATCCGTTTTACAAGGAAGAGGGGGACGGGTATTTATCCAGAGTGCAGGAGGTTGTGACACAGACGATTGATAACGATATTCCTGCGGTTGAGGAAGTAGAGTATGAAACACTCCAGAAGTTGAAGAAGCTTCTGATGATATTGGCTGTGCAGGTGCCGTTCATCCCGAAGATGAATGAATTGTATCATGGGCTGAATACAAGTCGCGAACAAGGGCTCAAGCTTCTTGATATACTCAAAAAGGCCAGACTGATAGCTATGTTGAAGTCTCCCCTTAAGGCATTGAAGCATCTCTCTTCTCCCGATAAACTGTATCTTGACAATACAAATCTGATGTATGCCTTGTCGGGTGATGTGCAGGTAGGAACCATAAGGGAGACATTCTTTATGAATCAGCTTTCTCGTTCTCATGTTGTTTCGTTGCCGTCAAAAGGTGACTTTATGATTGACGGGAATTATCTTTTTGAGGTCGGCGGCAGAAAGAAATCTTTTGAACAGATTAAGGATGAACCGGACAGTTTTCTGGCAGTAGATTCTATTGAGACAGGGAATGGCAACAGAATCCCGCTTTGGCTGTTCGGCTTTTTAGATTAGATAAAGCAAAGGTAGGGACGCGAATAGAGTTGGATTACAGGAAATATTCGTTCATCTTACAAGCTCTGTCACTGAAGGATATGTGGTTTCACTGCAGAGTTAGTGAACTTTATCAGTAAGTTTGCAGTGAGTGGCGGGCTGTTTATCATCTGGACCTGTAAATTAACGGTAGAGGCTATCGCTGAAATTACAACCCGTTCATCAGAAATTCGCGCAGACCGAGATGGGTTATGCCGTCGCTGTCGCTGCGGCGAACTAGGGGTGTCATGGAAATCACATATTTGGGGTAGTTGTCGCGGATGAGAGCAAGGTTGCCGAACTCGCGTTCCCTTGTGTCGTCGTTTGCAATGAGGTATGCCACCTGAACATAAGCACGGCGGTTGGGCTTCGAACAGACGAAATCGATTTCACCGGCTCTTAGCTGCCCTACATTCACCGTGTAGCCTCCACTTATCAGATGCCTATATACTATATTTTCCAAAACTTTCTCAACATCTCGCTCCCGGTTTCCCCCGGCGAGAAAGTTCCTCAGGCCGATGTCTTCGAAATAAATCTTGTCGTTTGACTCAAAGACTCGTTTCCCGTGAATGTCATATCGCGAAACCCTGTCGAGTATGTAAGCCTCGGAAAAATAATCGACGTAATCAAGCACGGCCTTCGCCGAGACATTCTGTCCCAAGGATTTCATCGTGTTCGATATTCCCGTGGATGAATTGAGCTTTCCGACATTGTCCGCAAGGAAATGCAGAAGGTTGTTCATGAACGGCACATTCCTTATGTCGTGCCGCTCGACAATATCTTTCAGAACCACGGTGTTCAGAACGCCGCCTATATATTCCCAGCAGTGCTCGTCATCCGCGATTCCAACTTTGCGAAGCCCCGGGAGACCGCCGTAGTTAAGATACAGCGAGAGTGATTCGTCATTGTCTGTCAAGTTGTGAAAAGCAAGGAATTCTCTGTAAGTCAGTGAATGGATGCGAATTTCCTCGCAACGTCCGCCAATCAGCGTTGACAAATCAGAAGACAGGGTGGAGGAATTGCTTCCGGTCACAATTATATCGACATTGCTTTCAGTCCTGTAGCTCCTTACACTGCGTTCCCATTCTTCTATGTCCTGAATCTCATCGACGAGGATGTAATTGTGTTTAGATACATCAAAACGGCTGTCAATGAATGAGTTGAGGTCTCCGTATGTCCTGATCTTGTCAAATTCCTTCTTTTCCTTGTCCACGAATATGATGTTCGCGTCATTTTCATTCGCGTGGCGTGCAATGAAATCTTTCAGAACATAGCTTTTCCCGACTCTCCGCTGCCCGACGAGGACAATAATCTGTCCTTTGCCAAGCCACGAATCAACCTTGTCGGCATAATATGGTCTTGATATCACATCCATAGGAAACAAAATTTTATACAAATGTAGTTTTATTTCCTATGGGAAACAAATTTTTGTTTCGTGTTGGTTTTATTTCCTATAATTCATAAATTGTATATAGCGGTCGGCAAGTTCCTCCGTCTCAATAGTTTTGTGCGGTATTGGGTTTTAATGGCCTGCTGGAAACAGGGCTGAGACCTGAGCCATGGTGAGGGCTTGGGAGAGGGGGTAGTCGCCGCTGCGGGAGCGGATGAGGTAGCTTAGGAAGGCTCCGGAGTCGAGGGATTCCCCGAGGTCGCGGGCGAAGGCGCGGATGTAGGTGCCTTTGGTGCAGGTGATGCGGACTTCGGCGAGAGGGAGGTGGAGGGGCGTGATGTCTGTGATGTGGATGCGGCTGTCCTTTTCCTTGGCGCGGGCGATTTCCTGCCCGGTCATTCCGCTGTAGTCCGGGGACATTGACGGGGCGTGTGCAGGCGTGCCGTCGGGGCTGAAGTTCAGAAGTTCAAGCTCGTCGATGCGGATGCGTGAGGTGCGTATCAGTTCGGCGGCGTGGGCGTCAAAAATGGATTGGGATTGTTCCTGAACGGCATCTGAGGCATCCTGTTTTGAGGTGTCTGATATGTTTTCCGTATTATTCAGGTTGGCAGGACATTCTTGGACCTCTGCCTTACATGAGTCAGTCACCTGCCTGCGGTAGAGTCTGCGTGCCAGCTCGTAGGCGCGGACTCCATCGACCGACTTGGCGCTGAAAAGGGGAGCGACCTGCTCCTGCTTGCCGAGAAAGCCTTTCAGAGCCTCGCGGACGGAGGACTCGCTGACCCTGTCGGTCGGGAAGCGGCGGTCGATGTCCTTTTCGAGGTCGTAGGACGGGGTCGTCGCCCCGAACGATATGCCGGCGATGTACTCCTTGTCGTGCGCCTGGAGCCGCTCCGCCTGTTTTGTCGCGTTGCCGATGCACACGAGCAGCACGCCGGTGGCAAGCGGGTCGAGCGTCCCGGCATGGCCCACTTTCAGGTTCTTCTTCCCGAAATGCCTGCACGCGAGCCACTTGACCTTGCGGATGACATCTGCTGAGGTCCAGCGGTAGGGCTTGTCAACAGCAAGGACTATCCCGTCGGGATAGTCCTCAATATTATGGCTCAACGGAGTGTTTGCCATTATTTCACAGGAATTTTATCAATGCGCCGCTGATGCCTTCCCCCCTGGAATGTGGAGTTCAGCCAAGCGTGTACAATCTCAAGAGCCGTCTCAAGCGGTATGAACCTGGCCGGCATCACGAGCACGTTCGCGTTGTTGTGCTCCTTAACGAGCTTGCCGATTTCGACGTTCCATGCGAGTCCGGCGCGTATGCCCTGATGCTTGTTGAGGGTAATCGCCATTCCGTTGCCGGTGCCGCAGAGCGCGATGCCAAGGTCAACCTTCCCGCTCTCGACGGCGAGGGCAAGCGGATGCGCTACGTCCGGATAGTCCATGCTCTCGGTGCTGTCGGTGCCGAAGTTCACCATCTCATAGCCCTCTTTCTTCAGGATCTCGATTATCTTCGCCTTGTATTCCACACCCGCGTGGTCGCTGCATATTCCTATTTTCATGATATTCAATTTTTTTTCGTTGCATAAAGATTCCTCGACTCCACTTCGTTTCGCTGGAATGACAAATTTGTGTCTGTCATCTCGAACGGAGTGAGAGATCTTTCTGCTGGCCTTATTTCCCCAATTTTTCCACAGCCGCGTCAATCCTGCGCGCAAACTCGTCGCGTCCGATGAGCGTCACGATGTCGGCGATGCCCAGTCCGCTCGATGCGCCCACGAGCGCAAGACGCAGGCAGTTCATCACCTTGCCCATCGGCCACTCGTTGCCTCGGATGAACTCCTCAAGCGGTCCTTCGAGAGCCTCCTTCGTGAAGCCATCCCTGCCGGCCTTGTCCGCGAAATCCTCAATGAACTTTGCCGCCTGAAGCGCAAGCTCCACATTTTCGCTCTTCCAGAACTTCGCCGCGTCCTTCTCGACATATTCAGTCGGAGCCACGAAAAGATATGACGCTATGTCCCAGAAGTCAGCGACGAAAGTTGCCCTCTCCTTGATGAGTCCCACGACCTTCTCGACGTATGCCTTCGGGAACCATTTCCCGGCAAAGTCCGGCTCAGGACGATATTCCACGCCGTTTTTCTCCGCGCACTTCGGGCACATCATCGTGATGCCGTGCGCCGCCAGGACCGGCTTGAAGAGCTTGGTCAGCTCATGGTCGCTCTTCTTGCGGAGATACTCCTTGTTGTACCACTTCGCCTTCTCCGGGTTGAACTTCGCGCCGTGCATCACCACCCTTTCGAGCGAGAACGCCTCGACCAGCTCAGGCATTGTGAAGAGCTCGCGGTCGTCGCCGGGATTCCAGCCGAGCATCGCCAGCATATTCACGAATGCCTCGGGAAAATACCCGTCCTCGCGGTAGCCGCGTGAGACCTCGCCCTCGGCGTTGACCCACCTGAGCGGGAACACCGGGAAACCGAGCCTGTCGCCGTCCCTCTTGCTGAGCTTGCCCTTGCCGTCCGGCTTGAGAAGCAGCGAAAGGTGTGCGAAGCGCGGCATCGTGTCCTGCCAGCCGAACGCCTCGTAGAGCAGGTAGTGGAGCGGGAGCGACGGCAGCCACTCCTCGCCCCGGATGACCTCGGTGATTTCCATCAGGTGGTCATCGACGATGTTCGCGAGATGGTAGGTCGGAAGCTCGTCGGCCCTTTTCCAGAGCACCTTGTCGTCGAGTGTGCCTGAGTTGACCTCCACGTGGCCGCGGATGAGGTCGTCCATCTTCACGACCCTGTCCTGCGGCATCTTGAAGCGGATGGTCCAGTCCGTGCGCTCCTCAAGCAGCCTCTTCACCTCGTCCTCCGGGAGGCTGAGGGAATTGCGCAGGCTCATGCGCGTGGAATGGTTGTAGATGAAGGTCTCCTTGCGCTCCTCCATCTCCGTGCGGATCTTTGAAAGTTCCTCGGCCGTGTCGAACGCATAGTAGGCAAAGCCTTTCTCCACCAGTTCCTCGGCATATTTCCGATAGATTCCGCGCCTCTGGCTCTGTCTGTACGGCGCGTGCGGATGCCTTTCGGAAGCGACCTCCACGACCTTGCCGTTCTCATCGACGCCCTCGTCCGGAATGATTCCGCACCAGTTCAGGGCCTCGATGATGTAGGCCTCCGCCCCCGGGACGAACCTCTGCGAGTCCGTGTCCTCAATCCTGATGATGAAATCCCCGCCGTGCTGCTTGGCATACAGATAGTTATAAAGCGCTGTCCTGACTCCTCCCATGTGAAGCGGTCCCGTCGGCGACGGCGCGAATCTCACTCGTGTTCTTCTTTCCATAATAGTCTGTAAAATTTCCTGCAAAAATAGTAAAAATGCGCTGATAATATCTCCAATAAAATGAATAACTTTGCATTATCGTGTCATCTGATGAAGGATGTAAGAACATCGATATGCAAAGAGCGATGCGGAATAAAAACTAACCAAATTTTAGTTTGGATGGAAAATTCAACTACAGGCAATGCACAAAGAGCTCAGCTGCAGGCTCAAATATGGAAAATAGCAAACGAAGTTCGTGGGGCTGTCGACGGCTGGGACTTCAAGCAATTTGTACTTGGAACGTTATTTTACCGTTTTATAAGCGAGAACTTCACAAGCTATATTGAAGGCGGGGACGACAGTGTTGATTATTCGAGTCTGCCGGACAGTGTCATCACTCCGGAAATAAAGGATGATGCGATAAAGACAAAGGGATATTTTATATACCCGAGCCAGCTTTTTGTAAATGTCGCAAAGACGGCAAACAGCAATCCGAACCTGAACACGGATTTGAAAGCCATATTTACATCTATTGAAGGCTCTGCCGCCGGCTATGATTCCGAAAGAGACATAAAGGGGCTGTTCGCAGATTTTGACACCACAAGCACCCGATTGGGAAATACCGTTGAAGATAAGAACAGTCGTTTGGCGGCTGTCATAAAAGGCGTCGCGGGACTGAATTTCGGAGACTTCAAGGACAACCACATCGACCTGTTCGGAGATGCCTATGAGTTTCTGATTCATAACTATGCCGCAAACGCGGGAAAGTCCGGCGGCGAGTTCTTCACGCCTCAATGCGTGTCAAAACTGATTGCCCGTCTGGCCGTGCATAACCAGAGCACAATAAATAAGATTTACGACCCGGCAGCCGGTTCAGGCTCATTGCTGCTGCAGGCTAAGAAACAATTCGACGAACATATTATTGAGGACGGTTTCTTTGGACAGGAGATTAATCATACGACATATAACCTTGCCCGTATGAATATGTTTCTGCACAATGTCAATTATGACAAGTTCAACATTGCATTGGGCAACACTCTCCTGAATCCTCAATTTGGTGATGACAGGCCATTTGATGCAATTGTTTCGAACCCTCCTTATTCCGTAAATTGGATTGGTTCTGATGACCCGACATTGATTAACGACGAACGTTTTGCTCCTGCTGGCGTGCTGGCTCCAAAGTCCAAGGCGGATTTCGCCTTTGTTCTGCACTCCTTGAACTATCTTTCAGGCAAGGGACGTGCAGCCATAGTATGCTTCCCGGGCATATTCTACAGAGGCGGCGCCGAACAGAAAATCAGAAAATATTTAGTTGACAATAACTTTGTGGAAACTGTCATTGCACTGGCTCCGAACCTTTTCTATGGGACGACAATCGCCGTAAACATTCTGGTCTTGTCTAAACATAAATCAGACACGAAAACCCAGTTTGTCGATGCCACCGGTGCTGAGTTTTTCAGAAAGGAGACAAACAATAATGTGCTTGACGATGAACATATAAACAGGATTCTTGAAATTTTTGACCGGAAAGAAGACCTTGAAGGGATAGCGAAGTCTGTTGACAATAAACAGATTGCCGAGAATGACTACAATCTTTCTGTGAGCAGTTATGTGGAGGCAAAGGAAATCCGGCAAGAGACGGACATCAAGGAGCTGAATGAACGCATCCGCCGCATCGTGGCACGGGAGAATGAGTTGAGGACAGAGATAGACAAAATCATTTCGGAACTGGAGGGCTGATTATGAGCAAACTGAATGAATTGATAGAGAAATACTGCCCGGATGGGGTAGTGTATAAAAAGTTGGGTGATATTGGAGACTTCTTCAGTGGATTAACAGGGAAATCAAAAGAAGATTTTAAAGACGGGAATGCCAAGTTCATAACATATAGAAATATATATTCAAATCCGTCATTGAACTTGGATATTAACGATAAGGTTAGAATATTGGATGACGAAAAACAAAATGTTGTCAGATATGGGGATATTTTGTTTACTGGTTCTTCCGAAACCCCAGATGAATGTGGTATGTCATCGGTTGTGACGGTACCAACTAATGAATGTTTATATCTCAATTCTTTTTGCTTTGGACTACGTCTTCACAATTTAGACAAATATGATCTTAATTTCTTAAAACATTTACTGCGCAGCTATGATGTAAGGTCACAGATTAAGCAAACTGCTAGTGGAGTCACGCGTTATAATGTTTCAAAAAAGCGATTTGCCAATGTTTGTATTCCAACACCTCCTCTTGAGGTTCAAATTGAAATTGCTCATATTTTAGATCAATTTAGTCTACTGCAAGCAGAACTGCAAGCAGAACTGCAAGCGCGGCAGGAACAATACGAGTATTATAGAAATAAGTTATTGTCTTTCAATGAAATGGGGGGGATGTAAAATGGATGAAGATGATAGATGTTTTTGAGATGAAGAATGGTTACACACCATCAAAAGCCATATCTGAATATTGGGAAGACGGTGTCATTCCGTGGTTCAGAATGGAAGACATACGCAAAAATGGTAGAATCCTTTCGGATTCAATTTTGCATATCACCCCACAAGCCGTAAAGGGAGGCAGACTATTTCCTGCTAATTCAATCATTTTGGCAACAACGGCTACTATTGGCGAACACGCGCTTATAATTGCTGATTCGCTTGCGAATCAGCGATTTACGAATCTGACAATTCGTAAATCGCTATCAGATGCTTTGGATATGAAGTATTTCTACTATTATATGTTTGTTGTAGATGATTGGTGTCGAAATAATACAAATGTATCAGGATTCGCCTCTGTTGATATGTCGAAGTTGAAGAAATTGCTCATCCCTATTCCCCCGCTTGCTGTGCAAAAACGCATCGTCGCCATCCTCGACAAGTTCGAATCATTGGTCAATGACCTCTCTCAAGGCTTGCCGGCCGAAATCGCGGCAGTACGGAAGCAATATGAATACTACAGGAACAAGCTTCTGTCATTCCCGAAACAAAAATTATCCGCTTAATATAAAAACTAATTGATGGCATATTATAACACTATAGCAGAGTCAAATAACTTCATAGTCCTTGACGACTATGACAAATATTCGGTTTTGAACGACCCTCCAGTCGTCTATCAGACGGAAGCTTCGCTTGAGAGAGAGTTTATCGACGACTTGCAGAATCAGGGATATGAATATTGTCCGGAACTGACAGTGCCGGATGCCTTGCTCGCAAATGTGCGAAGTCTGCTGCAAAGTCTTAATGACGTCGTATTCACGGACAGTGAGTGGAACCGGTATGTGGAAGAGTATCTGGATAAGCCGGGAGACTCCATCATTGAAAAGACGCGGAAGCTGCAGGATGACTACATATATGACTTTGTTTTTGATGACGGGCACATCAAGAATATCTGTCTCGTGGACAAGCAGAACCTTGCGCGGAACAAGATGCAGGTCATCTCTCAGTTCAGGCAGAATGGCATCCACGCCAACCGTTACGATGTCACGATATTGGTGAACGGCCTGCCTTTGGTTCAGGTCGAACTCAAGAAGCGGGGTGTTGCAATCAGGGAGGCTTTCAATCAGGTTCATCGCTACTCAAAAGAGAGTTTCAATGCCGACAACTCCCTGTACAAATATATACAGGTATTTGTCATATCCAACGGAACTGACAGCCGATACTTTGCAAACACCGTGGAGCGCAGCAAGAACAGCTTTGACTTTACGATGAACTGGGCGAAGGCCAACAATACGTTGATTAAGGACTTAAAGGATTTCACGGCAACATTCTTTCAGAAAAATACTCTTCTGAATGTGATATTCACATATTCAGTATTTGACACGAATAACACATTGCTGATTATGCGCCCGTATCAGATTGCGGCAACAGAAAGGATTTTGTGGAAAATCAGAAGCTCATATCAGGTGAAAAAATGGTCAACACCGGAAGGCGGGGGCTATATCTGGCATACGACGGGTTCCGGAAAGACCCTCACGAGTTTCAAGACCGCAAGGCTGGCGACTCAACTCGATTTCATTGACAAGGTCTTTTTTGTCGTTGACCGTAAGGACCTTGATTATCAGACGATGAAAGAGTATCAGCGATTTTCTCCCGACAGCGTCAATGGTTCAGAAAGTACCGCAGGACTGAAGCGTAACATCGATAAGGATGACAATAAGATTATTGTCACAACGATACAGAAGCTTAATAATCTGATGAAGAGCGAAAACGATCTGCCCATTTATCAGAAGCAGGTTGTCTTCATTTTTGATGAGGCGCATCGCTCACAGTTTGGAGAAGCCCAGAAGCAATTGAAAAAGAAGTTCAAAAAATATTACCAGTTCGGCTTTACCGGAACGCCAATCTTTCCCGAGAATGCTCTTGGAGCGGACACGACGGCAAGCGTATTCGGGAGAGAATTGCATTCGTATGTCATTACGGATGCTATTCGGGACGAGAAGGTATTGAAATTCAAGGTTGATTACAATAATGTCCGACCTCGTTTTAAGAGTATTGAAGCAGAGCAGGATGAGAAAAAATTAAGTGCTGCTGAGAATAAGTCCGCATTGCTTCATCCGGAGCGAATCAGAGAAGTTTCTCAATATATATTGGACAACTTCAGGATAAAGACACATAGGGGGATAGATCCGAGCACCGGCTTTAATGCCATGTTTGCGGTCAGCAGTGTGGATGCTGCCAAGTGCTATTATGAAACATTGAACAAATTGCAGAAGGATTCTGAAAAGTCGTTAAAAATAGCAACCATTTTTTCCTTTGCCGCAAATGAGGAACAGCTTGCTCTCGGTGAGATTCCGGACGAAAGTTTTGAGCCTGCGGCAATGGATGTCAGTGCCAAAGAGTTCCTGACCAAGGCTATCGGCGATTACAATGCGATGTTTAAAACAAGCTTCGGCGTCGAAGGCAGAGAATTTCAGAATTATTACCGGGACCTGGCAAAAAGGGTGAAGAACAGGGAAATCGACATCGTGATAGTTGTCGGCATGTTCCTCACGGGCTTCGATGCTCCGACATTGAATACCCTGTTTGTTGACAAGAATCTTCGTTACCATGGCCTGATTCAGGCTTTCTCTCGCACCAATCGAATATACAATGCGACTAAAACGTTCGGCAATATTGTCACATTCAGGGATTTGGAACAGAATACAATTGATGCCATCACCTTGTTCGGCGACAGTAACACAAGAAATGTCGTGCTTGAAAGAAGCTATCGGGAATATCTGACCGGCTTTAAGGATTCTGTGTCGGGGGAGACTCGTCGGGGCTATCTTGAGGTGGTAAAAGAGCTGAATGATAAATTCCCCGATGTGGAGGAAATAGAGACGGAACAGGATAAAAAAGAGTTTTCTAAGCTGTTCGGAGAGTATTTGCGGATAGAGAATATATTGCAGAACTACGATGAATATGCCAATCTTAAGGCATTTCAGGAGATTGACCGGAATGATGACGATGCCGTTGAGGCGTTCAAAAACACTCATTTTGTGACGGACGATGACATTCTGAATATGCGGCAAGTGGAAATACTTTCAGACCGTAAAGTTCAGGACTATAAATCGACTTATAACGACATACGGGATTGGCGTAGAAGGGAGCGAGAAAACGCCGTCGCAGAGAAGTCAAAAATTGACTGGAATGACGTCGTTTTCGAGGTTGATTTGCTCAAGTCGCAGGAGATAAACTTGGACTATATTCTTGAACTTATTTTTGAACACAATAAAAAAACAAAAGACAAGTCTTCTTTAATAGACGAAATACGGGGAGTAATCCGTGCAAGTGTCGGTAATAGGGCAAAGGAGAGTCTTATTGTGGATTTTATCAATGAAACGAACCTTGATGCAATTACGGATAAGGTCAGCATTATTGAGGCGTTTTTTAAGTATGCACAACATCGGCAGAAACAGGAAGCGGCCGCTCTGATTGCAAGTGAGAACTTGAATGAAGCGGAGGCCAAACGATACCTCATGACATCTTTGAGGCGTGAATTTGCAAGTGAAAACGGGACAGATTTCAATGATGTCCTGCCGAAGATGAGTCCTTTGAACCCTCTTTATTTGAAGAAGAAACATAAAGTGTTTCAGATGATTGCCGCATTCGTCGAAAAATTTAAGGGCGTGGGAGGAGAACTATGAAACGGATAAAGATATTTATAAGCAGTGTGCAGAGCGAGTTTGCCGAAGAACGGGCGATGCTTTGCAATTACATACGAACAGATGTCCTGTTGGGCAAGTTCTTTGAACCGTTCATATTCGAGGAAGTGCCGGCCAATGAATATCCGACGAGCCGTGTCTATTTGAGAGAAGTTGAGCTTTGTGACATTTATCTTGGGCTATATGGCAATCTGTATGGCTATGAAGATGAAGAGGGGGTGTCTCCGACTGAACGGGAATATGACTTGGCAGCATCACTCCATAAGAGTCGTTTGATATATATTCGAAGCATTGGAGAAGACAAAAGACATCCGAAAGAAGCGGCGCTGATTCGAAAGGTCGAGCAGGATATCGTGCGTAAGACATTTGTTGATAGCGACGGTTTGCGCACTTCTGTCTATGCATCCTTAATCCGTTATTTGGAGGAAAAGGAATATATCCGTTGGCGACCGTTTGACGCCTCTGCTGACAATGGCGCGACATTGGAAGATTTGGACGAGAGCAAGATGAGAAACTTTATCGGCATGGCGCGTCAGAAACGAAATTTCCCTCTTCCCGTTGAGACACCTCCAGAAGCATTGCTTGCGCATTTGGATTTGATTGATGACAAAGGGCGGTTGGCTAATGCCGCGGTGCTTTTGTTCGGAAAGAAACCACAGAAATATTTTATCGCATCAGAGGTCAAGTGCGCACAGTTTTATGGAGATGTCGTTGAAAAACCCATGCCGGCATATCAGATTTACCGGGGCGATGTATTTGAACTTGTTAATCAGGCTACGAGCTTTGTGATGAGCCGTATTGATAACTGGGTGGGAACTCGTGTGGAAGGAAAGAATGCTGATGTCCCTACACGCCCGGAACTGCCGATAGATGCCGTCAGAGAGGCAATTGTCAATGCGGTCTGTCATCGGGATTACACAAGCAATGCCAGTGTCCAGATAATGCTCTTCCGAAATCGACTGGAGGTCTGGAATCCTGGAACATTGCCTTATGGCTTGACAGTGCAGAAACTGCATGGCCCTCATAAGTCATTGCCTTCAAACCCGCTGCTTGCAGACCCGATGTATTGGAATGGTTACATAGAGAAAGTCGGGACAGGAACAGAAGACATCATTAACAAATGTCGTGAGTATGGTCTTAAAACTCCCGAATTTTATCAGGACGAGGACTTTCGGGTTGTAATATGGCGACTGAACTCGGTTTTTGATGATCCAAAGCGTTCCAATGTTGATCCAAAGCGTTCCAATGTTGATCCAATTATAGAGGGAAAGATATTGGAGATGATAAAGGTGACTCCGTCAATTTCAAGGGCGGAACTTTCTTTGAGGATGAATATCAGTGAACGTCAAGTCAGGAAGACGATAGACCACTTGCGGGATAGGGGGGTATTGACGCGGGTTGGAGGAAACTCCGGAATGTGGATTGTTCATGAGTGAATGTGCATGAACGCTGATTTGCCGGGATGATTACCGGAATATCAGAAAGTCTTTCTTAACTTGCGAATGATATTTTCGTATGCTCGCGGTATCTTTGTGTCGTAAAACGATGCATTGATATGGAAAGAAATACGAGGACAGTGATGGAGGCTCTTGACGGGATTGTCAGGACATTGGAGGTGACGGCCGTAAACTCGGAGGACAGGTTTCCGGGACGGGAACATAAGGTGCTGAATCTCAGCGCGGCAAAGATGAGGAAGGCTCAGGGTGACCTGGAGCTTGTCGGCCGCGCCCTGGAGCTCTCGGAGAGGCAGGTTCTGCTTTTTGCGGCGATTATGGAGCTCGGCGGGGGCTCGGATGTCGGGTCGCAGCAGCTCGCTTCCTATTTCGATGTCAGCTTCATCAGGTTCATGTCGTATCATCCGGACATTCAGGAGCTTCTGGACAGGTGGCTGATTGATGTCTCCAACCACGGCCACAGCGGCGACTTCTATTCCATAAACGCGGACGCCCTCGACTCGATTGTCCGTACCGGCGCCTACCGCCGTCCTGAGACTGCCGGGCTGGGCACGATTGCCATTCTCCGCCGCATCGGCAAGCTGCTCGAACGCAGGGATGAAGGCGCACTTGACGACGAGAGGCTGGCCCGGCAGCTTGACAGCCTTATCGAGAGCAATCCGGACACTTCCGTCTCCGCCGCATTCCGCAAATACTCGGTCGGCAGACTGCACCGTCCCGAGCGCATCACCTTCTATGTCATGTGCAGCCGCTATTTCGACTGTCAGGACGACATGATAGGGTGGCACAACATCGAGGACTATGTCTCCGAATCCGACATGGATACGCTCCGGTCCCTGTATGTTCATGAAGCCCTGCGTATGCAGACGAAGGGACTGATTACCTATGCCTCGGAGAGCGGGGTCATCGACAAGACCTATTTCAAGATTAAGGACAGCATCAAGGAGGAGATCTTTGCCGACTCTGGCGGAATACAGCAGAAGCGAAGTCCGCTTCAGGGCATGATTGCCTGCAACGGCATCGTCAGGAAGGAGCTGTTCTATGAAGACGAGGACGGGAAGCGGGTGTCCGAGCTGAAGGCGCTGCTCACGGACAAGGGCTACCGCCGCATCTGCACCGCCCTGAAGAAGAACGGCATGAGGACGGGGCTGACCTGCCTCTTCTACGGTGCGCCGGGAACCGGAAAGACCGAGACCGTCTATCAGCTGGCAAAGGCCTGCCGCCGGGACATCTATTCTGTCGATGTCACCAAGCTGCGCGACTGCTACGTCGGCGAGAGCGAGAAGAATGTCAAGGCTCTCTTCGACAACTACAGGCAGGCGGTGAAGAACAGCAAGGTCGCTCCGATTCTTCTGTTCAACGAGGCCGACGCCATTTTCGGCATACGCCCTGAAGGGGCGAGGAGCGGGGTTGATAAGATGGAGAACAGCGTTCAGAACATCATTCTGCAGGAGATGGAGAACCTCGAAGGCATACTCATCGCGACGACCAACCTCACAGACAACCTTGACAAGGCCTTCGAGCGCCGCTTCCTCTACAAGCTGAAGTTCAACCGCCCGTCGGAGCGTACCATGTCGAAAATCTGGCTTTCGATGATTCCCGATCTCACGCAGGAGCAGGCCGACCGCCTTGCCTCGTCCTTCAGTTTCTCCGGCGGCCAGATTGAGAATGTCACCCGAAAGAGGCTGATGCACTCAATAATCAGCGGCTCCGTCCCCGACTTCGGGACGCTTGAGTCCTGGTGCCGCGACGAAAAGATTGGCGACGTCTCCACCCGCCGGAAAGTCGGCTTCTGAGCCGGTCGTCACAGCAGGGAGGCGGCTTCGGCGACGTCGTGGACGCGGAGAATCGAGGCTCCGGAGGCGATGGCCCGGCGGTGAAGCTCTGTCGTGCGGGTGAGGACTTCGGGTGCTTCCGGGGTGAGGCCGAGAGGCTTGTAAATCATGCTCTTGCGGGATATTCCGACGAGGACGGGCCGGCCGAATGCCTGAAATTCGGCGAGGTGCTCGAGCAGTTCGTAGTTCTGCTCCACCGTCTTGGCGAAGCCGAAGCCCGGGTCGAGAATCCAGCCTCGGACGCCGAGGCGGTCGGCCTTGAGGGCGAACTCTCGGAAATAGTCCATGACGGCGGCCGTGACCCCGTTCCCGTAGTCGCACTTCGACTGCATATCCGAAGGAATGCCCTTCTTGTGCATCGCGATGTATTCCAAGGAGTTGGCGGCGACCTCCCCGAGCATCAGGGGGTCGTCCTCGCCGGCGGATATGTCATTGACCGTCACTTCCCCGATTTCGTCGAGCGTCCGGGCGATGATGTCCCTGCGGAACGTGTCAATGGATATTTTCACTCCCTGCGGAACAGCCTCGCGGATGGGGCGGAGCACAGCCTTCAGCCTTTTCCATTCGTTTTCGGCATCGACGCTTTCGGAGCCGGGGCGGGTGGAGCACGCGCCGACGTCGATATATCCCGCGCCCTTCTCAATCATGTCCGTGACCCGCTCCACAACCTTGTCAATCAGAATCTTACCGTCGGGAGTCATATTCCTGCTTCCCGAATAGAACGAGTCCGGCGTGATGTTCACGATGCCCATGATTTTCACCCCGCGCCCTGTCCTGTCATTCATATTCCCGTTCATATATCCCCAAATTTTTCGTATGTTTGCAGACTGCAAAATTAGTGAGTTTTCGCATGAGTTCTCATCGTGAACGGTCATTTTGCGGAATAAGAAATTTGAGAAAAATAAATTGCTTCAGATTGAGGATTATTTTTGAGTATAGATTTCTTTTGGAAGAGGGAGTGTACTGGAGGTACATGACCGATGAGAAAAGGAATATAGACCAAAAAGAAGACACAAGATGATGCAAGTTATTTTTCGAAGATTTCTAAGTTTCATTTGAACGGAGAAAAAGGAATATGCTTATAGTTATCGAAGGTCTCGACGGGTCGGGCAAATCGACGCAGGTCAGAAAGTTGCGGCAATATCTCGAGGCGCTGCCGCAGAGACTGGAATACATACATTTCCCGCGCTATGACTCCCCGGTCTATGGGGAACTGATTTCACGCTTCCTGCGCGGGGACTTCGGGACGAACGAGCAGGTGCATCCGCAGCTGGTGGCGCTGCTCTTCGCCGAGGACAGACACGGTGCGGCTCCGGAGCTCAGGCGCATCCTGCGCGAGGGAGGCAATGTCCTGCTCGACCGCTATGTCTATTCCAACATCGCCTACCAGTGCGCCAAACTCCGCGACTCCGACGAGGCCGAGGACCTTCGGGAATGGATATGCAACACCGAGTACGGAAATTTTGAGCTTCCGCGCCCGGACCTTAACATTTTCCTTGACGTGCCCATCGGCTTTGTCGAGAAGAAGCTCTCCTCGGCGCGCCGAGGCGGGGACAGGGACTACCTTGAAGGCGGTCACGACATCCACGAGGCGGACATCGAGTTTCAGAAGACCGTGCGTCGCATCTACCTGAGACAGTGTGAACTGGATTCGCATTTCATGCGGGTTGACTGCTCGGACTCCGACGGGGCGATGCTGCCGCCGGATGAGATTTTCGGGAAGATACGGAAAGCGGTGGATGCCGCCCTCGGGTTGTGAGCCCCGTGCGGTTCGTTGATGTGCTTTAATGATTTCCGGCAATGAAGAAAGGTTATAATGTATTCCGCCGTTTCTGCGCGTTCGTGCTCGGCTCCGTGTTCCTGATTTCGGGAATATTGAAACTTATGGATCCGGTGGGGGCGGAGTTCGTGATGAAATCGTATTTCAGCTTCCTGCACGTCGGTTTCATGGACTTCTCCGCGAAGTTCTTCGGCGTGGCCTTTGCCTTGACCGAGGCCGTTCTCGGAGCCGCGCTGATGAGCGGCGTGTGGCGCAAGGCTGTGGGCATTTCAGTCGTGACTCTGACGACCTTCTTCACGCTGCTGACACTCGTCCTGCTGATTTTCAACCCGACGATGGACTGCGGATGTTTCGGCGAGGCCCTGCATCTGACTCATCTTCAGACATTTGTCAAGAATCTCATTCTCTGCGCCCTGTGCTGCGGCGCTTTCATCCCGATGCGCGAGCTTGACCGGCCGGTGAAGGTCAAGTATGTCTCCTTCGCGCTGTCAGCCCTTTCGCTTGTCGCTCTTCTTGTGTATTCCCTGATAGCGCTTCCCCTGAAGGACTACACGGCGTTTAGGCCGGGTGCCATGCTTCAGGCGGCCGCCGACGAGGAATATCGTGACTTCACCGAGCCGGAGTTCATATACGAGAAGGACGGCATGACGCAGGCATTCGCTCTGGACGCCCTTCCCGACAGCAGCTGGACTTTCGTCGATTCTCGGATACGCCAGGCCGACTTCGCCGCCGGAGCCGTGCTCTCGCTTACCGATGCCGCAGGGGAGTACTGCGACACCGTCGCGTCGCAGGGGAACGTGCTTGTCATTTCTGCCTACAAAAAATTGAGCGCGAAGCGTATTGACGGTCTCGAACAGATTGTCTCCTATGCGGAGCTGCTCGGGCTCAGGCCTATTGTGATTGTCCCGTCAAAGGATGTTCTTGCCGCGGCTTCCGTCACATCGTCCGACCCGGGTGCCGATGTTCATGAAGACTCGGGGACGCTTCTTCCGCAGTGGCTTGAGGGCATGACTTACCGCTCGGACTTCAAGACCATCGCCACGCTCAACCGCTCCAACGGCGGCGTGACGTGGATTTCCGACGGCCAGATTGTCCGCAAATGGTCCTACGCTCTCCGCCCGTCTCTCGAAGAGCTTGAGTCGGCTCTTAAGGAGGATCCCGCAGCCCTCGCCCTTGAAACGGGGTCGAGGGGCAGCCTCATCCTTCAGGGGTATTTATTATATGTATTTGCGGTCCTGTTGCTGTTGTAAGTGACAATGAGGGCGACTAAAAAGTCTCCGAATAACCCTCTGAGAATTGAGTATTGGAAACAAGATCATCTTCTCAGATTTGGGAATTTTGGCGGAAATGGTTACCTTTGCGCGATTGGAAACACGAGAGGTAATCAGAATGTTTCCTTACAGTATGTATGAACAACAGTAATCTGCCTTAAGAATGAACAGAAAACTTTTTCTTGTTGCCCTCGCGTCGCTTGTGACGGCTTTGGGCGGCTGCAACAAGGCGGCCGAGCCCCACGGGGATGCGGATTATTTCGCCGGCGCTCCGATAGAACTCGATGTCCGCGTCGGCGACATTACCAGAGGATGCTATACGACCGAGAACCTCAAGACTGAATCATTTGACCTGTCTATTGTCCAGGCATCAATCAACCGCTACAATTACAACAGTGTCGGTGTGAGCTACGACGCCTCTTCCGGGAAGTGGAGTCCGGAGCAGCAGCTGCTCTTTGACCAACAGGAACCGTCTGTCTCGTTCTTTGCAGTGGCTCCGTCGCAGACTGTTGACTTCGACATTTTGAGAAATCTTGAGTACCGTAAAGCAGGGGACGGCTTCACTTTGTTCAGTTCCGAGGTGGCTGCCGTCCAGACGCAGGATGACAGGTCGTCGGATCTGATTACTTCCTATGCGCTTGACTGCTGTCATAACAATGTGGTCGCGCTCCCATATAAGCCGGTCGATAACAAGATTGCCCTACGTTTCCAGCACGCGCTGAGCCGCTTCATCGTCAGACTCACGCTCGGGACGGAGTTCAACCATGACGGCGTTCCGGAAGAGAATCCCGTCACGGAGCTTACAGTAGGAGGCAGTGTGCGTCAGTATGCCTACGGTTGGGACGGCGCTTCCTACTGGGACGGCTCATCTCTATATAGGGACGGCAATACGTCATGGAGCAGGGGTGACTTTATCCTGCTGGCGGCTGTCCGTTACGATGCGAACGCCACCGCTTCCGACATAACTCCTTACCAGACATCCTGGACTTACGACTCCGGGGACAGGAACAAAAGCTGCGTCGCCGTCTATGAGTGCGTCTTTGTCCCGCAGACTGTGCAGTTCACCATAAAGTTCAAGCTCGGCGGCAAGAGCTACCAATACACCATGCCGTCAGAAAGGAATCTTACGGCTCCGGGACAGAATTACAGGCTTAACCTCACGGTGGGAAATGATGAGGTGGTGACGGACTCCGAGGACATTGTCGCAACCCCTTGGACGGACGGCGGCGTGACGGACTTGGAAACTGACTGATGCCGGACCGCTTCGGCGAATCTGCTCTGACGTGGTTGAAATCATGACCGCTTGAACTTGAAATAATTTGAAATTGAGACCAGAAATGAAGAATACGAAATACAAATCAGTGATATTCCTGCTTTCCGCCGCCATGCTGTTGTCGGCTGTTTCGTGCGGCAAGCATTCCGCTGATGACGCGGATACCTTCCCTTCGGACAGGGTGGTGCGGTTCAACGCTTCCGTAGGTGCCTCCGGAAATTCATCCGACGGTGTCGCCGAGTTTGGCGGCAAGACCTTGGGGCTGTTCCTTGACTACGGCGCGGGGGACAAATACACCCAAAGCAACATACAGTGGAAAAATGACGCCGGCGTGTGGTCCGTCGCGGACGGCTCGCAGATTTTGTGGAAGGATTCGAAAACTCCTATGGACATATATGCCTACGCCCCTTATCAGGACGGACAGGACGATGCCTCCTCCGTCATTTTTCAAATTCCGTCCGACCAGACGGAGGGAACCGGTGACGCGGATGCGGCGATGTGCAGCGTGAAGGGATTTGACCCGGCAGCGGATTTGGACGGAGGCCGTCTCAATCTTGCCTTCCGTCATGCGCTCGTCAAGTTTAAGGTCGTGCTGACGTTCGGAAACCAGTTTGACGGAGAGGGTGTTACGGTGGAGTCCGTGACAATTTTTGAAGGCAGTTGTAAGAATGTAAGCATGAACCTGAAGGCTGGAACCGTCACATATTCGGGCACAGCTATGACGGACATCAAGATGCACGACTGCTCCACCGAGAATGAGACTGTCTTTGAAGCCGTCTGCTGGCCGAGGGCGGTCAGGGGCCAAGAATTTCTGAAAATCAGGCTTTCCAACGGGAGAACCTACACTTTTTTGGCCAGAATGTCGATGAACAGAGATTTTCTCACCGGCGGGCGCATCTACACGATGAAGGTACGCGTCGGCAAGAACGAGGTTGAACTGGACGGAGAGCCTACGGTCACCGATTGGGTTGAGGACGAATCCGGCGCGATGGACGGTCAGGACGGGGAGGCTGTGATTGTCATGGCCTCAATCGGGCCGCGTACCAAGACCATTCCTGACGGTAATGCCGAGGAGCAGGCGAAGTTCACCGGCCCTGAGGGCAGCAGTTACCCGGGCGATGAGATAGCCGTTTCGGAGCTGTCCCTTTTGGACGGAAAGGTGAAAAAGACTGTGACATACAGGTTTGACTGGGAAGACTGGAATCCTGTTCCTGCCTCGGACTATCTTGTGTGGAAGGCTCCCGTGACCTACAAGGCCTGCTATCCGGCATCTGCGAAGGACGGTTTTGTCCTTCCGACTGACCAGCGCCGGTCGGGTGGTTCGACGGCCACAGCAAAGGATTTCCAAAAAGCGGACTACATGACAGGGGAGTATGTCTGCGACTCAAAGGACCGGATTCCTGACGACAGCCGGCTCAGGCTGGCAATGCAGCGCAGGACTGCGCTTGTCTCGGTGGACGTTGATGCCCAAAGGGTTAACAGCGAGTTCGCCGGAAAGAAGATTTATGTAATCAGGGTCGAGCAGATTCAGTCCGGAAAGAGCACAATCGGCACTGACGGCATCGCGGGCGGAGATCCCGTGAATGTCCTGCCCGGGCCGTATGACACAGCCTATCAGGATGGCCGCGGTGTGTATAGCGCCATCGTGGTGCCGTGTGACGGTGACGCGTCCGCCGAATTTCTGAAGATTTCGGTCGGCGTGATTGATTCTTCCCTTCCGTCCGGATCCGAGGTCAAGACGCTTACAGTCACCGGCCGTCCCGCTTTCGAGGCCGGCAGGCACTACACCTACAGGCTCACCCTCGGCAAGGACAAGCTGGACCTCTCCGGAGTCACGGTCAGCGACTGGACCAATGGCGGCGAGATTCCCGGCGGCGACATGACGGAACATTAGCTGTCCGGGACGGGTTTCATCAATTTGCCGCTCGCTATACAATATGTATTATACATTTTGTATAATACAAAAAAGATAGTATCTTTGCGGCATGAAAGAGAAAATTACATCGAATCCGTTTGTCCTGCAGCCTTATGTATCCAAAGAACTGTTCTGTGACAGGGAGAAGGAACTGCGGGATATAATCTCATATCTGGAAAACGGGGCAAATGTGTCGCTTATTTCCATGCGCAGGCTCGGAAAAACCGGACTCATATTACGGACATTCGACGAACTGAACGGGAAGGGGCATGGATATGTCACCATATACTCCGATATATATGCGACGTCTTCTGTCGATGATTTCATTTCCGCGCTTGCCTCGGCGGTCGTGGCGCAGGGTAAAGAGCCGGGGCTAAGGAAATTTTTCTCCGTACTTGGCGGAATCCGTCCTTTGTTGAGCTACGATCCCATAAGCGGACAGCCTCAGGTGTCGATAACCTATCAGACTGAGAGCGAAAAATTTAATACGCTCGACTCTATTTTCGACTATCTGGATAATCTCGGGAGCAAGGTCGTCGTTGCCATTGACGAATTTCAACAGATTCGCAGTTATGAGGGCGTGTATATGGAAGCCGTGCTGCGTTCGAAGATTCAGAACCTCCGGAATGTCCGATTCATCTTCAGCGGGAGTGACAGGCGCCTGATGACAGATATGTTCAGCGGAGAGAGGTCCCCTTTCTACCAGAGCGTCATCAATGTCCCTCTCTCCAAAATAGACAGTTCCGTTTATTCCGAGTTCATAATCCGAATGTTCGGGAAGGGCGGGAAGAAGATTTCGGAAGAAATCGTTTCCTTCATCATCGAATGGAGCCGCTGTCACACATTTTACACCCAGACACTGTGCAATTTCATCTATATGGACTCCGGAGATGTCGTGGCGATGCAGGATGCCTACGCTGCGATAGACCGCATTTTTAAATCAGAGACCGACAAGTTCTACACAATCAGGGCCATGCTGACCAAGGGACAGTGGCGGTATCTTGAATGCGTCGCGAAGGAAGGCGTGCTGAGGCAGCCTATGTCAGGAGTGTTTCTCAACAAGTACAGAATCGGTACCCCGGCCGCTTCAAAGAGGTTCTTGACATCACTTATTGAAAAGGATCTCATCTACGAGGAAAAGACAATGGAAGGTTCCGAATACAGTGTCTATAACGTGTTCCTCTCCCGCTGGCTTGAGAGGCTGTAATGTTCAGAAAGTCTGTTTATATCCAAATTCTTTGTTTATGAAAGGAACTGCCGCACATTTGTTGGAATTTCTCGAAGGTTCAAGAAAAAGGTTTATCATACCAGTATATCAAAGGAACTACGATTGGAAACTGGATAATTGCAGACAGTTGTTCGATGACCTTGTTAATGTCATATTAAATGAGAAACAGTCACATTTCTTCGGCAGCATCGTTTCTTGTGCACATGGTCGGGACGAGGTCATTCTTATTGACAGGCAGCAGCGCATAACAACGGTGTCGCTGATTCTGATAGCAATGGTGAATGCCCTGAAGAAAGGGGAAATTGAATCGAATGACCCGAATCTTCGAGAGATTATAGAAGAAACATATATCATCGACAAATACCGCCGTGACGAAAGGAAGGTTCGGCTAAAGCCGTTCAGGGATGATTGCAAAGCTTTTGACCGCCTCATATTCAATGATGAGGATGATTATGTCACAGACTCCACGGTAACGGTGAATTACAGATATTTCTACAACCGCATTGTAGGCGAATGCATACTGACCGCAGACCAATTATTCACGGCAATCGATAGTCTCGTGATAATTGATATTGAATTGGAACTGGAACACGGAGATGACCCTCAGCTGATTTTTGAAAGCCTCAATTCGACAGGTCTGAACCTTTCGGAAGCGGACAAAATCCGTAATTTCATTCTCATGGGACTGATGCCGGAAGTTCAGGAAAAGTTCTATGATACATATTGGAATAAGATCGAGAAGCTATGCGGCTCGGAGCTTGACGGATTTATCAGAAACTACCTCACTGTCGAAACGGGAGTGATTCCCAACATCAGCAGCATTTATACCGCCTTTAAGAAATATGCGGACGGCGTGACGAATATAGAGACAATTCTGGCTGATATGCTGAAATATGCCCGGGCATACCACAGCATCATTGTCGCCGATGTCGGTACCGCATTGGCAGACACAATAACAAGAAGGCTCAATCTCCTCGACATTACAGTCGCACATCCTTTCCTGATGGCATTCCTCAACTATGCGAAAGAGACGGGACTGGATGCCAATGAAGTTGAGCGGGTGCTCGGTGTCATTGAAACATTCATATTCAGAAGGTTTATCTGTGGATTTCCGTCCAATGTCCTGAACAAGATATTTGCATCCCTTCATAAGAATGTTGTCAAAACTAAAAGAGATGATGACTCGTATTCGTCTGCAATGGTCTATATTCTTCAGAACAGGAAGCAGTCTATCGTATTTCCGAGGGACGATGAATTTATACAAGACTTCACGACAAGGAATATCTATTCGCTAAAAAGCAAATTCAAGGAGTATATTTTTGAACGTCTGGAAAACGGAAGCAGTCGGGAACGGAATGATGTCGTCGGCAACATCGAGGACGGTACGCTCTCCATCGAGCATATCATGCCTCAGACCCTGAATGCGGCATGGCGTCAGGAACTTGGGGAAAATGCGGATGAAATCCAGGAAAAATGGCTGCATACTATCGCCAATTTGACATTGACCGGCTATAATTCCACCTATAGTAACAGGACGTTTGCGGAGAAGAAGAAAATCGAAAACGGATTCGCACAAAGCGGATTAAGGCTGAATCAGTATATCGCGGCATTCGATACGTGGACAGAAGCCGAGTTGGAGGCGCGGAAAGAAAGGATATCGGAAATGGCGTTGAAGATTTGGAAATATCCTGTGACTGATTTTGTGCCGGAACGGAAAGAGGAAGAGACGGTGTCATTGTCAGAGGACAATGACATTTCAACGGGACGAAAAATATCTTTTTTTGAATTTCGTGGAACAAGGGCGGATGTCAATGACTGGGCTGACATGATGTTTAAGGTTGTTGAAATTCTCTGCTCGATAAATCCGCTGGTTTTATATCATGAGGCCTCGCATTCAAAAAATCCTTGGTTTGAAACCAGTATGACATCCTCTAAGGCCAGAAAAATGGCCGACCATCTGTATTTCTGTCCGCAGAACAGCAGTACAAGCAGCAAAATGGCAATGCTGAAAAAATTGTTCGCCCTTTACCGGATAGATGAGGATGACTTGTTGTTCGGTTTGGTTTCTCCAAAAGAATCTATGGGTCACGAAACGGCAGGCCGGGTAGAAAATCCATCTCATTGCTGGCTGGTTCCATCGAATGAAAATCAGTTCCGCCTTAACGATTGGCTGAAGACTCATGATTTTGTTTATTGGAGGCAAAACGTCAATTATCAGGTCGGAGACATTGTCTACATATATGGAGCCGCGCCGACAAGCGCGATAATCGGAGTTTTTGAGGTGGAGTCAATAAACAACAGGACTTATCCGGAACTTGAAGAAGAGGCATCATACTATGTATCTCATGTACAAGTAAATGCAAAATTCTACTCTCGATTCCGTCTGGTTGCATTGACTGACAGGCAGGATAAGCTGTCTTTAACCAAGTTGAAGGAGAATGGACTGAAATCAGCTCCACAGGGGAGTCTTGTCCTGAAGGGAGAGATTCTTGATTACATAAGCAGTGTATTTTAGTTTGTTTTAGTTACATTTGCAGACAAATGACAAAGACATGGCTTTACCGATAATTGAAAAACAGAAAAAGACGATGAATAATCTCAAACCGATAGTTGATGAGGAGCGGCCCAAGGTCTATATCGAGACCTATGGGTGTCAGATGAACGTGAATGACAGCGAGGTGATACTCTCGATTTTGCAGGAGAACGGGTATGCGCTGACGGATGATATGGACAGGGCGGGCGTGATTCTGGCGAACACCTGTTCAATCCGGGACAACGCGGAGCAGAGGATATGGGGGCGCATCGAGCAGTTCAGGCTGCAGAAGAAGAGGAATCCGCAGGTTGTCATCGGGATTGTCGGATGCATGGCCGAGAGGCTGAAGGACAAGCTGCTGGAGAAGGTGGATCTGGTCGCGGGGCCGGATGCCTACAGGAGCCTGCCGGCGCTGCTGCGGGACATCCGTCCGGACTCGCCGCAGATTAACGTGCTGCTCTCCCGTGAGGAGACATACGCGGACATATCCCCGGTTCGCCTTGACAGGAACGGGGTGTCGGCCTACATTTCCATCATGAGGGGCTGCAACAATGTGTGCTCCTACTGCGTGGTGCCCTACACGCGGGGAGCCGAGCGCAGCCGCGACCCGCATTCGATTGTGCGCGAGGCGCGCGAGCTGTTCGAGAACGGCTACAGGGAGGTGAACCTGCTGGGGCAGAACGTGGATTCGTATCTGTGGAAAGAATGCCGCGACGGCGCGGCCGAGGGCATTTCGGACGGGGATGCCGCCGACGGTTCTGATAGTAATGCAAAAGGCGAGGTAGTGAACTTCGCGAAGCTTCTTGAGATGGTCGCTGCCATAAGCCCGGAACTCAGGGTTCGTTTCTCGACGTCGCATCCTAAGGACATCAGTGACGAGGTCATAAGCACGATTGCCGCCCACGAGAACATCTGCCGTCACATCCATCTTCCGGTTCAGAGCGGTTCAAGCCGTCTGTTGGAGAAGATGAGGAGAAAATATGACAGGGAATGGTACTTGGAGAGGGTCGCGAAGATTCGCGAGATTATGCCGGACTGCGGGCTCTCCACCGACGTGATTGCCGGATTCTGCAGCGAGACCGAGCAGGACCACCGGGACACGCTTTCGCTGTTCGAGCAGGTGTGCTTCGATTCCGCGTTCATGTTCCAGTACTCCGAGCGCCCGGGAACGCTCGCCTCAAGGCACTATCCGGACGACGTTCCGCCTGAGGTTAAGACCGCAAGACTGAACGAAATCATCGCGCTCCAGACTAAGATGAGCCTAAAGAGCAATCAGAAGGACATCGGCAGGACATTCAGGGTGCTCATCGAGGGTCCGTCCAAACGCAATCCTGACGACCTCTGCGGACGCGCGGGCAACAACAAGATGTGCGTCTTCCCCTCAATGGCGGCTGAGCGCAAGTCTCAGGAACTCGCTCCTTTGAAGGCAGGAGACTATGTGAATGTTAAGGTTGTCGATTGCACCTCGGCAACGCTTATCTGCCGGATAGTCTGAGGCATATCTGTCATTCATTTGCAGCCGGGAGATGAATTTTCACGTGTGGCGTTCATCTGCCCGGATGCAACAAAATGTAAGCAAAAGGCATCTGATTGTAGAATTTTTAATTAAGACCATAATGAAAAGACATCTTATCATCGCAATCGCGGCCAT
Source organism: uncultured Bacteroidales bacterium (assembly GCA_934725015.1). Lineage (GTDB taxonomy): Bacteria > Bacteroidota > Bacteroidia > Bacteroidales > UBA932 > Cryptobacteroides. The sequence goes on along the minus strand of CAKVAS010000014.1, from coordinate 29,684 downwards.
CGCGGTTTCAGCCGGCTTCATGTCTGACGCGGCGGCTGCACAGACCATAACTGCAACTGGTGACGTTGTCGCCGAATCCTCCGTGACAGTCTCAAGGGCCGGCAAGGTTCTCCGTATCGATGGCAAACGCCTCTCATCAGATGAGACTTTCAATTATGTGTCCGAGCACTGCGGCCTGCCCTATGCCCAAAGATGGGACAACAGCGCAAAGATTTACGGTGTGGGCATGGGGCTTCTCATAAGTTCGGCCGTCACTATTCCGGTGGGTATGGCCGGATGCGTAGTCGGAACGGCTCTGATAGTCGGAGGAGGTCTTGCCGGCGGACTTGGAGCGGCTCTCAGTGTAGGCTTCGGCGGAGACCCGAGCTTGACTCCCGAGAACCAGAAAATAATAAACAACGGTGCTGTTCTCTTCGTCTGCGGAGCGACACTGGCCGCAGTCGGATTCTCCACCCTCATAGCCGGAGCGGTCTGCGTCCCGGTCGGCAAGTCCCGCATGAACGACATCGTCGGCCGCTGCAACTCTGCTTCCCGAGGCCCGCAGATGACCATGAACTTCGGTTCCTGCCCTCACGGCGTCGGCATGACCCTGAATTTCTGACGGCTCCCGTCGGTTTCTGATTTTTAGAAACCTTCTTCTTGCTGAGATAAGCATATTCTAATAAAGAATTATCATTTTATGATTATCATAAGATGATAATGGATTCATAGTTTTGTCTGACCGGTATGCCGCGTCTGATGCGCGATTTATAAATTTTGATTATCTTTGCGGTCATGAAAGGATTCGGACGACATATTTGGGCGGCTGTGCTGGTCTGTGCTGTGATGGCGCTGACGGGCTGTTCCGCCGTGAAGAAGGCGGCTGTCGATAAGCTGAAGGAGATTGAGGTGACTTCGTTCGCGGTCGAGAAGATAAGCCCTAAGGGTCTCAAGGCGCTGGACGCGTCGTTCTATGTCGGAGTTCATAATCCCACGATAAAGCTGGAGCTTACGGATGTGACCGCGAGGCTGTTCTACAGGGATTCGGAACTCGGAAGCTTCGTTCTCGACCCGTTCACGATTGAGGGGCACGAGGACAAGATATATCTTCTGACGGGTCATGCGGCGCTTGCCTCGGCTTCGGCGCTGCTGCAGGTCGTGGGGGCGCTGGGCGGTTCGGCGGACGACTTCACGGTGCTGGTTTCGGCGACCGGGAAGGGGCTTGGAATCAAGAGGGACGTGAGCAGGACGATGTCGCTGAGGGAACTCTTAAACATGATGAAATGATGAAAAGGGCAGTATGTGTCATATTTCTTGCGGCGCTCTGCGCTTTTGTGGCCGGGGCTCAGGATAATGTCGTCGTTCCGGACGGCTATGAGCTCGTTGATTCGCTGGTCTATAGGCCTGCGGCGGCTGCGGACACGACACTTGTCGGGAAATCCGTCTGGAGCGTGATGCCATCGACCTCAAGGGGCGACGCGGCGGATGTCAGGGTCTCACAGTCAGGGAAGATAAAGTCGGCCCTTGACGCTCAGGTGGCGGCGAATCACGCCAGGGCGATTTCCGGTTTCCGCGTCCGCATATTCTTTGACAACGGACAGAATTCCAGAAACGATTCTGAGACTGTCCTTCGGCGCTTCGAGTCGATGTATCACGGGATTCCTGCATACCGGACCTACGCGAACCCGTATTTCAAGGTGACTGTGGGCGATTTCCGTACTCGTTCAGAGGCCATGGCGCTGCTTGTGAGACTCCGCAACGAGTTTCCGAGGGCGCTTCTGGTGAAGGAGAAAATCAATTGGCCCTCAGCCGATGCGAACTGCACCTATGTGGTTGACACGGTGAAGGTTCTCAGACCTGTGGGACCGCAGACCATATCCTCACAAATTGATTGAGTTATGTTAAGGCAGGCATTAGAGCAGAAACAGATACAGAAGCTGTCGCCGCAGCAGATCATGACGGCGAAGCTGATAGAGCTTCCGATTCAGAGTCTGGAGCAGCGTGTGCGTCAGGAGATGGAGGAGAATCCCCTTCTTGAGGAGGATGACAGCAAGGAGGACAAGGAAAACACGCGGGAGGTTTCGCTCACGGACTACAAGGAGGACGACCCGATTCCGGCCTACCGTCTCCGCTCAGACAATTACAGCAAGTACGACGACCGTCCCAAGCGGGAGACTTTCTCCGTTCAGGAGTCCTTCCCGCAGAGCCTTGCCGCCCAGCTCGACTTCCGCGACCTTTCGCAGCATCAGAGGGACATAGCGAACTACATAATATACAGCCTTGACGACGACGGCTACCTTCGCCGTGACATTGACAAGCTGGTGGATGAGATGGCGTTCCGCGCCGGGATTGAGACCGACGAGAAGGAGGTGGAGAGCCTTCTGAAGATAATCCAGTCATTCGAACCCGCCGGCGTGGGCGCGAGGGACTTGCGCGAGTGCCTGCTGATTCAGCTCAACGCTCTGAAGGACAGTCCGGTGGTCGAGGACGCGAAGAAGATAATAAGGGATCATTTTTCCGAGTTCACGAAAAAGGATTTCAACCGCATAATGTCCCAGACGGGGATGACTCCGGAGAGACTCAAGACGGCTATGGGGCGCATACTCAAGCTGAACCCTACTCCGGGCGGCCAGGTTTCGGACGCCTACAGCGACCGCACGCAGCAGGTGGTTCCGGACTTCATCCTGGATGTCGTTGACGGCGAGTTCGTGCTCACGATGCCCCGCTTCACCGTTCCGGAGCTGAAGGTCAACAAGAAATACGCCGACAACATCATGGCGGAAGCCTCGGGCTCGTCGGAGAGGTCGAAGAAGGAGGCCGAGTCGTTCGTGAAGAAGAAGCAGGAGGCGGCAAAGTGGTTCGTCGATGCGCTGAAGCAGCGCCACACCACCCTGATGACGACGATGCAGGCGATACTCGACTATCAGCGGGAGTATTTCCTCGACGGCGACGAGACGAAGATAAAGCCGATGATTCTCAAGGATATAGCCGACAAGACCGGATATGACATCTCGACGGTTTCGCGCGTGGCCAACAGCAAGTACATAGAGACGCACTTCGGCATATTCCCCCTCAAGTACTTTTTCTCCGAGAGCATAAAGAACCAGGCCGGAGAGGACATCTCCACCCGCGAGCTCAAGAAGATTCTTCAGGAAATCATCGACGGCGAGGACAAGCAGAAGCCGCTCACCGACGACGAGATTGTGGATATGATGAACGCCAAGGGCTACAACGTCGCCCGCCGCACCATCGCCAAGTACCGCGACCAGCTCGGCATCCCTAAGTCCCGTATGCGCCGCGAGATACTGTAGTGATTTTATCTCCATGCCGTTATGAGGCGGCTGGGTTATAAGTCAGCGAAGTTCGTTTTGACGAAGTCTCTTATATAGGCTTTCAGTTCGTCTCCCTGAAGGATGGTGACATGATTCGCGAGGCCTATGCAGAAACGTCCGGGGGCGATGAGACTGAGGACGTCTGTTTCCAGATGCCATTTGTGGCCCTCGCGGTCGGCTTTCTGGAGCAGTTTCTCGCTGAGAGGGAACTCTTCCACGATGATATTCTTCGCTGTCAGGTTCATTTCGAGCAGGATGTGAACGGGCTTGTCACCGCTCCAGTTGAAAATGTCGGTCTGCTTCTCCTTGTGCTCGCTTTCATGAGTCCATTGATCCTGCAGGATTTCGGCGGATGCCATCTTGGACAGGCCGAACTGCTTGCAGCAGTGGTCCTCCAAGTCGTAGCACCATACATATTTCTTGTTCTGGACCAACTTGAACGGCTCGACTCTTCTGTCTGCCGTTTTCTCCGAAGATGAGAAACGGCGGAGGATTACGCGTCTTTTCGAACTTATGGCCTGCTCCAGAACGCCGACTTTAGTTCCCAGCTTCAATCCGGAAGCGATTTTTGCCGCTGTGACCCGCGCCCGTTCATCTTCACGCATCGGTTCGGATTCGCCGTAGCGCCTGATGTATGGTGTGCCGTCCATGCAGACGACGCCGTCATCGAATGGCCTGACTTTCACTGCCACCACACGGCCGTCAAACATTATCTCAAAATCCAGGAAATCCAGAATGCTCTTGTCGAAAACCAGCTTCGCTTCATCCTGAATGAGGCGTATATACCTGTCGAGCGAATTTTCGTAGAGGTTCAGGTCACTGTCCAGCCCGACAACATATCCCGCATCGGAAACGCCGAGATAGAGCGTGCCTCCGACTTTCGAGTTCAGAAAGGCGCAGACCGCACGGAACACCACCTTGCTCTGTTTCTTGAGATTGGGAATGGTTCGCACTCCTTTTTCTGCGGGATATATGAAGGAGGTCTTGAATTCCTTGACTTTATCCTCCACGCCGATGAACTCTTCGTCGTTGTCGTCCAGGGATGCCTGGATTTCGCCGTCGAGTGACAGTTCGCGGATTATCTCGACCTTCAGGTCGTTGAGGGACGATTCCGGGACAATGCCTTTGATTCGATTGTACGACTGCATAATCATGGCGGTCTTGACAGTCAGAGAGTCATCGGACGATTCTATCAGATTCGAGAGCAGTTCGGAGTCGCCGTCTTTCCCGATTTGCATCAGAATATTCACGAGGTTGACGGAGCGGACGACAGACGGGATTTCCGCAATGTTTGAGGATGGCACAAGCTGCTTCATCTCGGTATATCTCCCTCTTGTGAAAAGTACCAGCTGCTCCAGATAGTCTGCCTTGAGATTCAGGAAGTCGAGTTCATGCTCGTCTTCTGTCAGCTCGGCAAGCATCTGGCAGAAACACAGAATCTTATATATGTCCGAAGCGATGGAAAGCCCCTTCTGATAATCATACAGCGCTCGCTCGAAAATCCTCACGAAGTCGGCGCTTATGGTTTCAATCACGTTAAGTTCCGGAACGTCATAATCTTCCAGAATGCATTCTCTTATAAACCAGTCCTTGCTGTCATCCAGTTCCGCGTCTTCAATGCCATCCTGTTCATCTCTAATGCTTCCTTTGATGTATCCGTTGCTTGTTATCTGGTCTATTGTTATGAACGCGTGGTCCCCAATGGAGTAGAGCCCTGAATCTTCAACATACACGGGCACTCCTGTCTCGGTCAGCCATACTGAGCCATTTTTTGCGTTGTTGTAAAAATACTTAGCGGCATAATATCTTTCTTGCTCCACTTGTTCCAGAAGCTTTTCAAGGAATATGTCATGAACAGAGAACGCCATTACGCCCCGGTTTTCAGTGACGACCGCTCTGAAGCAGTCTCCGGTTTGCAGAGCATGGGCAAAATCGGCCCCATTGTAATAAAACAGGCCGTCGGAAAGATTCAGTTTGCCGACAATCGTCTCGTAATTGGGATCCGCCGTCTCCAGAGTCAGTGAACTTCCGGCATTTGCCTTGACACGGACAATAACCTCATCCCCGACGCTGTACTTCTTTTTTCTGACCGGTTCTGATGCCACACGGTGCTGCTCCTTTCTGAAGGTTGTCGTAAACATTTCTATTGCAGACACGTTCGAGTCGTCGGATTGTTTGAGACGTTCCCCCTTGTCCGTGAAGACGCATAGACGGCTGTCAAGTATTTTCATGGATTCAGTCATCTTCGGTCTGGCGGAAATGAACGCTTTGCGTGCCATGGGGATTATGCTGATATCTTCGGACGTGACGTGCAGACTGCCTTTTCCTTCGTACCACAAGTCTCGTTTGGGGGCATTCCTTAACAGCGCTCCGTTGACAATCTTATGGCCAAGCACCTCTTTCTGGACATTTACAAGGTCGTTCCAGGAAAAGCCGAGGCTCGCCACCTCTCCGCTGCAGACGGCACGGACGGACAAACTGAAGAGCTTCTGTGACAAGTCTTCGGGAACAATCCGTGAAAGGCAGTTCAGCATGATGAAGAACACCTGAATCCTCTCTTCCGAAGACTCGGGGCAGCACAGCAGCCAGGTCCCGGTCATGCGGATTCTGAATGTCAGTTCATCCTCTTCCTTCCTCGCGTTCATATCTGAGGCAATCTCGTGAATCATGGATGAGACACGGCTGCGCAACAGTTCCTTTGTCACCGCGTAAAAAGGATCCGTGGTTTTGCGCTTCGCGTCGGCGCAGAGGTAGTCGAGCAGGTCGTTGAGGTTCTCGTCATTGATTTTCAGCCAGTTCGGGACGGTATTGTTTTCGTGCATCATCGTTCAATGTGTAATTATTGTCTGCAACAGACAGTGAAGACAAATTTACGCATAATAATTGAACAGTCAGGCGTTATATTCTCAAATTTAATCGTAGAACGAGCAGTTGTTGTCCAGATATATCGGCTGCCACGATTTGTGTTTGCCGGCTTTAATGTCATAACAAATTTGGATGAACGAGTCTTTCTGCCGATCAAACTCCGTCAGGATTTCCTGCTGAAGATTTTTTGCTTCTTCGCAGAACTTGGAGTAGGTCTCGGCGGCAAGATTGTCGGCATGACCTGATATGTAATCTGACAGCTCGTTTTTATGGAAGCCGTGAATCTCATTGATGAGGGACACATATCTGTCAACCTCGTTGGCGTAAGGCAACAATTATCTTGTCAGTAGGTGAGCCTTATGGCTTCGGCCTGCATCGCGAGGTAGATGATGCTTTCCCGGACTGTGACGCCGCCTCTCTCAAGTGCGCTTCTGTATGCGTTGAGCTGCGGGGCGTAGCGGCCGAGGAAACGCTTGTCATCCGGTTTCAGAACCAGTCTGGTGGCTCCGGGAAGGTTTTTGAAATCGACCAGCACGCATTCGTTCTCTGACGTAAACCAGACGAGGTCTATGGATCCGACAATCGTCTGACCGTCAATGATTTCGCTGAACGGGAACTCGTGCTCGATTCTGACGGCCTTGCCGAACCGCTCCTCAAGGAACTTATACAGGCTCTCCGAGGAGTGGATGACTGTCTCCGGCTTTTTCAGAACATTCTGAAGGTTGTGCCTTTTAATAGTCCTTTCGGCAAGTGCAATCATGCTGTCCCTGGATTTGCTTGGGTCATAGGCGGCGAAGATGTTGTGGATGCAGCTGCCCACTTTGTCGTCATCTCCGTTTGCGGAGCTGCTGATGACTTGACGAAACTCTCCGCCATTGCTGATGCATTCGGCGTGCGCCTTGCCCACAAGAGCCTCATCGGAAAGGGAACTCGGAGAAATCTTCTTCGCTGCCTTTGTCTCGTCCGGTTCAGCCATCTGCCTATAGCTGTAGGTCTTAGCGGTGCCGGTTTCCGGAGCAGGGCCAATCATCATCTCCCGATAGTAGAAGAGTGGCGTCCCCGGTCCCCATATTTCATGGTATGTGCCGTTTTCCCACCCCGCTTCGGTCCTGCTTTCCCATTCGCCCGAATATAAATCCTTTAAGGCATCCGTGAGCTGCAGATTTTCCACTTTGTGCTGCCCGACTTCCACGAATATGTCACGGGCGCGGGTCACGGCCACATACAGCAGGCGCCGCCCTTCTTTGATGACGGATTCTTTGTAGTAGTTATAATTCCCGATTCCGGTAATTCCGTTAATGGCGCATCTCATATCTTCCGGCAGCCCGCTGTTATACTGGCTTGTCAGTTTCGGAACATAGGTGAGGTAGTAACCCTGGTAGAGATTGTCTGCGCTCGGTATTCCTTTTCTGACGTGACGGACATCCCAAAGGTAAGACTTGGAAATCTGCTTGTCCGAGAGGAGGTCGCTGGCGAGTGAGAACATAAACACCAAAGGCCATTGAAGACCCTTCGAACCGTGATATGTCACGACATTAACACCTTCCGAATATCCGTTGACGGCGATATTCCCGTTCTCAATCTCCGCTATGAACCCTTCGACGGTGGCACTGCGTCCGAGCGCGAGGCAGTTGCTCTCGTAGTCTTTAGCGTTTTGGATGAGTGCCATGAGATTATTCCGTCTGCTGTCTGCGTCTCCCCAACGTGCGCAGCTGTCGAGCAGTCCCATACGGATGATGATGCCGCGAACTGTGCTGGACACGCTCCTGTTTGAAAAAGCAGTGCGGTAACTGTCCAGAAATGCGGTCAGCTTCTCGATGTCGGCATAGTCTCTATTTACAATGTCGGCGAGTGACAGACTGCAGCAAACCTTCGCAAGTTCGGCCGTGAGGAGTTTCGCTTTTCCCAGAATGTGGCTGAGCATCAGCAGGACAAGACGGATTTCCATTCTCGATGCGTCTGCAACGCTCTGGAGCGAAACGGGAATGTCATATTTTTTTAATTCTTTCGCAACTTTGTCAATGTCACCGTTTGTACGGCACAGAACAGCTATGTCCGACGGACGGACAACGCGCAGCTTACCCGTATCCTTGTCGAAAATATTTTTGATGGAAGAGTTCCCGTCAATAATCTTTCTTATTTCGGAAGCAAGCGCGGTGATGGTTTCATCTTTTGTAGGTGCCTTTGGCGCACCAAGTTCGCCGTTTTTCTTGGTCATCCCGGGCTTGAGGGGACCGTCCCAATGCTGGATGTTAGAAATGCAGTCCGGCAGAACATCCTTGCGATATGGATTCAGTAATACATCTTTGGAATCCATCTCCCGGAAAACCTTCACGAAAACCTTATTGCTGAACTCCACAAGAGGTTTCAGCGAACGTCTGGAGTCGTTCAGCCTGTCCGTTCCGAAGCCTTCAGCCCTCTTTTCTGCCAGCCCTCTGATTTTGTCGGCCAGAGCCTGCACAAGGTCGGTGTCGCAGGCCCTGAAGCCATAGATGGCCTGTTTCGGGTCACCGACCCAATAACTCTGGACCACGAGGTCGCTCAAACGGTCGAAAATCTCCAGCTGCTTCGGATTGGAGTCCTGAAACTCGTCAACGAATACATATTTTACGCTTTCGGAAATGTCTCTGCGAACAGACTCAAACTCCGGCTCCTTGAGCATCTTGAGAAAAAGAATCTCCATGTCGTTGTAGTCGATGAGCGAGTTGTCTGCCTTGTACTTGACAAAATCCGCTCTCCATCTCTTCGCTATATTGAAGATACGGTCGGCACAGTCCCTGATGATGCCGTAGTGCCCGTGCGACTTGCAGACCCGGTCTATCAGTTCGAGAGACTTCAGGTGGCTTTCATCAAGACTTGAGATGCCCAGACTGTCAGCTTTCGAGATGATGTCAGCCGCAGCCGTTTTCCAGAAATCATAGTCGTTCCTGTTGGACGCCATGTATTTGAGATCCACGGTCCTTGTAAAATTGTGGAATGCTTTGATGTCACCCACTTCTGTCACATTCCCGAGTGTGGATGATATGTAGGCTCCCTTGTTATCGTCGGTCATTACCTCGCACTTCGCGCCGATGCCGAGCAGATACCAGTATTTCTTGATGTACTTGTAGGCAATCGAGTGCACTGTTCCTATGCTGGCCGTGTCCAGCCGGGCGGCTGCGGCCTGAAGCCCTTTTTCAAGAAAACGGGTGCGGGCATTCCGCCTGATGTCGGCTGCCGCCTTCTCGGAGAATGTGGTCATAATCACCTCCGAAGGCGTACAGTCCCCGTTCTTCACGTGTTCCGCGAATGTGTTGGTGAGGAAATATGTCTTTCCGGAGCCGGCTCCGGCGTTGATGTACTTTATGTTTTTCATTTCAGACCTCCCTTCAATGTGATATTCTTGTTCCCGTAGGCCGTTCCCTTGAGATTCGGGTTATTGTAATCTTCCTCAAGCGGGTAAAGGCCGAGCCTGTCCTGATTATTATAGTAGTCGATGTCCGCAAGCTCAAGTCCCTCGGCCTCTTCGAGAATGCCGTCGCGGAGCTGCTCCCACCTGAAGTCATATCCTTTGGAAGCCATCCTGAACAGATTCTGATCTGAATCTTTTATAACGACTTCGACGGCATCGTTCTGCCTGAGAGTCTTGTCCGCCGTAAAGAGCGTCTTGCGAGGGATGGCATAGTAGCCGGTGAACTTGACCTCTCCGAGCGTCTTTTCCACGACCCTTTTATATACGGCCAGCTGAAGCTCCCTGTTTTCCTTAATCTTCTTTTCGTACGTCATCCCGGAATTGTACTTGAAGTCAAAGATGAGATATTTCCCGTCAGACGGATCCCTGAGAAGGCAGTCTATGGCGGCATAGACTGCCGCGTTCGTGCCAATCTCGGTGTCTCCGATAAGGTCTTCGGCGACGATCTTCTTCTCGAATCCTTCGATTGAAAGGCCGTTTGAAATAATGATGCCCAGAAGTACCTCTATGCTGTCTCTGAGCGAGACCTTGAAGCTCTTCAGTTCAAGAGTGTTCTCCCTGAGAAAGAGAATAAGCCCCTTCTCGGAAATCACTTTCTCCAGTCGCGCGTCAAATCCGGCTCTGTGCTGCCTGAGCATCTTTTGCGGGTCGCTCCCGCAGTCTGCTCCGAGCCGTTCAATGTATGCGTGGGCAACCGTTCCTTCGGTGGTCGGGACATCGGCAATCTCGTCGCTGCCGTACTGCGTGTATCCCTTGACATAGTCGAGAATATAGTCCACCGGGCTCTGAATGAGTGTGCTTATGCTGCTATAGCTTTCCGTATCGCGTTTGAATCCCTTGATGACGCGGCTGTCGAATTTGTGGGAAATGGCCTTTCCGAAATTGGTGCTGACCGCCCCGACATCCGTCTTGACAACCTCCGTTCCTTCCTTTGCCGTCAGATTCTTGCTGATTTCCGCAAGCGCCGCTGAAGGAGTCGTCTCCACGCCGCTGATTTTTCTGCAGGTGATGATGCTTGCCTTCGAGCACCTTGAAAGGCCGAGCAGTTTGAGCGTATTGAGGTTCTTTGCCGCGGATTCCCTGTCTGTGATGAGCAGACCGGCCTTTGTAAGCGCCCCGATTTCACTTTTGGTGAGGAACTCATACTCATAAGGCAACTCGTTCGCAGTCGCCGAGGCGAACCACAGGAGATGATTTGCCTTTGAATGAATATCCGCCGGATCCGGAACAATGTTGATGCTTCCGAGGCGGGCATAGTCGTCGCTGATATCTACGGGAACAGTCAGATGTGACGCCCAGCGGCAGAGCCTCTCGACCTCTACGGCGCTTGCGGAAACCCCGTCAAGGAGTCTTTTCATTGCCTCGCAGCTGCCGTAGAGCGCCTGAAACTGGCAGTTGAGTTCGCTGCCGGGCACAATCCCGGCCTTGGCCCACCTGCCAAGCCCATCGACAAACTTTTTCACCTCTTCCACATCGGCCATCCCCGCAGGGAGCCTCTTGGACTTGTCCCAGAGGTTTAAGAAGGCCACGGACTTGTTATATTCCCTTGTGCTTATGCTTTCCCCGTTGCGGGTGAACTTTGCCTCGCTGATAATCTTGTCCCACTCATCACCAAGACCTCCGTTGCTGCAGATGTGCTCCAGAAGGGCGGTGCTTGCTTTCACATAATAATTCTTGCCGTTCTTGTCTTGCCGTTCCAACCAAAGCTTTCCGATGGGATTCCTCGGAGACTGCAGGAACGACTGGAGCGCCGAGATGTCGGCCGGGTATCTGAAAAGGGCGACGCCCAGAGGAAGGAGGCGCATGATCGCTCCTATCCCCTTGTCTGTGACGCCGGTCTTCGGCTTGCCGAAACTGTTGAGAAAGTCACCGATAAGGGCCGGATCCGTCTCTGCGACCACATCTGCCGATGTCAGATTCTGAGATGCAATCCATTCGTGCGCCTTGTACTCGTCCCGGAACTCCATAATTTCCGTCTCCGGCATCCGCAGTTCCTCCTCAGCCATGTATTTCACAGCCGCCGTCCCGGAATTCTTCGCTATGTTGTCCAGCAGTCGGGCGAGCGCCGCATCAAGAGCCCCCTTCGGGCAACATACCTTTATGCAGTCCGACGAAGCGAGAATCGGGCGATTGGCAGACTCTTCGAGAATTTCCCTCCATCTGTCCGCCCTCCCGGGATTGTCAAAACGCTCCTCGATAATCGAAAGCCACCTGACTTTTTCGCTGGCCACATCTGCTTTCCCATCCCAACCGGCTCTGACAAGCGCATCTCTCCATCCGAGCATAAGCTCCGCCGTGCCGTAGTCGTCCTGATTGAATGAGTCCAGGTAGAAAGGCCTGATGTATTCCGAGTCTTTCTGTGTGCCTTCCATCGAGGCTTCTCTCATGGCCTCCACGTAGGAAATGACTCTCTGTGAATGTTCTTCTTCAATGGCGGTGAGCCCGTAGCGAAGTTCAAGTTCAGCGAGCAGAGCGTCAGCACCGACGAATACTCTGCCTAATCCGCAGTCTTCCGCTGTCAGGAATACGGACGAGTCATAAAGTGGGCTGAAATAAATTTCCATAGTTCTCTCAATGTTTTGTCTCTTTTTCACCAGTCTTATCCATGGATCATTGGCAGTGACATATCATGGCCAATATGATGCAAAGGTATGAATTGTGACTGCCAAATTATGTCAGACTGTTGATTTTCTGCTATTTTCTGCGCAACTGTATTTTAAAACTGTATTTTGCGCAGAAAATTAAGATATTTTTTGCGCAAAGCACCCTGAAATACTATGTTTGCGCAGAAAATAATCGGAATGTCTCCTTCTGAGATGGAGAAACGGCTTCCCAAAGATCCTGTTTTCCAGTTGGTTGATTTGTTATCATGATGCCAAGTTCTGGTCCTCGTCCATAAACAGTCCCGCCTACAATGCTTGGGCCGGATTATCATTTGAGCCATTGGTATTTATCAGTGTATCCCCAATATTTCGGCCAACTTGTTCAGTTGTTCATGACTTAATTGCCTGGCTTCTTCAATTGGCATACTGCCTGTGCGTAAAGCCTCTTCGCTGAAAATGGTCTTTACCTCACCGTTCTCAACCACGACTCTACTTTTGATTGATGCCCGTTTCTTTTTCATGTTTATAATACCTGCTTCTTTTCTTATATTCAGCCCTTTTTTATACGGTCTATTCGTTATCTAAGTCTTTTTCTTGAGTGTCATCTTGAGTGCCACTGTCCTTCTCGATAAAAGTAATCTCAGCATCCGAATGGTCTCCCAACTGACTTTCAATCTCGCGCCTCTCTTCCCTTTTCAGGCTGGCTCTGACAAGACCGCTGACTCGGCGATGCCCTCCTCGCGGCCGGCTGTGACCTCCGAAGGTCGGGGCGTTCTGGAGCCAGTCTATGTTTGCCCGGCAGTGGGACGAGACTATTCTGGACGGGGAATTCTTCGGCATCTCGTCCTGCCTGTGCGGATTCCTTACCGGAAGATCCATCTTTGACGCGAAGAACGAATGTCCTTTGATGATGCTCTTCATGAATTTGTCCCGTAACTTGCTTCTGCTCATAGTTTCATGTTCATGGCGTATCTTCGAAAAATATTTTGCAAAGATGCGCCATTCGTGCGCCAAATTATGGCGGTGTGTGGGTTTTCTTCGCAATCCATGTTTATTGGACTTACGGCCTGAAGGAGTCTTGCGGTTCACTGATTATTTGTCTGTTTTTTGTTCATGACCGTTGGAAATTCTAAGAAAAAAAATAACTTTGTAGCCGATAATCTGTCTTTATTCCACAAAAGTGTACGAGTATCGCAGGAACACTGAACTGGTATCGTCCGGAATATATGGATTACAATAGTTATAAAATAACTCAACAAATATTGAATTATGTTAAGCGTAAAAAACACAATCCTCAGTAAGGGAGATTTCTTTAAGAAGTTGCGAAATTCGCGCTATGTGAGATTAGCAAAACTTGAGGCGGTACAGGGTGACATCGAGAAGATGATTGATTCAAGTAGAGATGCCGGTGCGTTCCTTTATAAACTGGACGAAATGACTGATTACACCGTTCAGATGAGTTGCCGAGGCATCGTAATTTCACAGATGTATGGCGTTTCTTGTAGTGATGTGTCTTGGGCAGCGAGCAACCATGATTTGCTGATGATCAGAATTGGTACAACAAGTACCGCCATAGTATCCAAATACGGAGAAATGCTAATTGCCGAGGGTGAAATCTATACTCATAGTGGGCTGTTTTATGGGGGTGATTTTGTAGCGAGAAGCGTTAGCGATGGAAAAATTGGCTATTTCTCAAGAAGTGGCTCTGTAATTCTCCCTTGCATTTTCGATGATTGCGATATGCACATTGGAGAGGCCAATTTTCTCTGGAATGGAGTGAACTTTAAACTTCTGACATTCCCTGTCCTTGACGCAGACGTAATTAACCAATTAAGATATCTGAAAGAATCAAGAGAGGGAATAATCGGTATGACAGAAGATAAAACAGAATACTTTGTGTTATATCAAATGGATCTTTTGGAAACAGACAATAAATATGAGATAAAAACAAAGGAAGAGAAAGATGCTGCCACAAAATTTGTTACAACTGCAGTGTCTGATATGCTTTTCGATATAGACAAGTTCTGCTAAATGTGCATCATCGAAGGCTTGAGCCTTTGATTCCACCTAAAAATGTAACATTTATAATCGTGTTCGTTGTTCTGTGTTCTCTGTATGTAATGTGCCGCACCAGTGAAGGATGTTCAGCAGCTCGAACATTGTGCTTCTGATGAGGAACGGAGCCTTTCCGCTGCTGACGGCATCGCATACCGCACCGTTGTGCGAGCCGTCGTTCGTGACTTCCGCGACGGAATGAAAGCTCCTCTGGACATAGATCGGGACAGTCTGCCGCATTTCGCTTCTTCCTAGCATACGGCTGCATTCGCTGATATTCGTGCCGTTAAACTCCGGAACAAGCCCCCTTGCCTCATTGCAGTAATACATGATCTGTTCCAGCGTGCGCCTCGCCTTGTTGAAGAAATCCGTGTTCGTGACGTCATTCTCTTCCACAATCTTCAGCATCTCTATCAGTTCCCGGTCAATCCCGAGGCGAGGAATGCCTTGTAGATATTTTAGACGTATCCTCGTTTCCGGAAGCCTCTCTGCACTGGAGACTATGTCTGACAACAACTCTTCGTCCTGACTTCCTTTGACATACATTTTCTGCCCGGCCAGGGATGCCTCAAACATCGGATTGGAGATAATGTCCGGCTGTCCGGAATAGACATACACCGGCAGTTCGGGGCGGTTCTTGTGGATGAGGGGCATCAGCTTCTCCCTGATTTTGAAGTAGCCGTCCGCCCTGTCCATATCCCCTTCTTCATAGCAGCACTTCACATCCAGTATCACCCCGTCCCAATAAAAAAGGTTTCCGGAAAAGGCATCCAGCCCATCTTTCCCGAATTTGAACGGTTTCACGGCGATGCCTTCCATATTGGCGTTCGTGATGAAATCGTTCAGTTCACTGTACTTGTCGTCAATCCAGATGACGTGATATTTGAAGTTATCTGTCGCCATATTTCGGAAGTTTTATCAATATTTCTACAGGGAAGATGTCGTCTGGTCTATTTATGACCTCATAGCACCCTCCGAAATGTTCAACGATATTCTTGACGATGGCTCCTCCCTTGCCGCTTCCGGCAGAATCCGTTCCCTTCTCTCCGTCAATCCCGTACCTTAAAGTGTCCATCCCGTTGGGCATCGGGCGGCCGTTGTTCTTGAACCCTACGACATATCTGTCGTCCGTATAGTCATAGCTCAGGCAGATTTTGAGAATGTATTGTCTTTGTCGGTCGGTGAAACCATGAGTCACGGCATTCCCGACGATGTTCTCTATGACCCTGTCCAAGTCGGCATCGTTGATTCCGACGAATACGTCGGGCACGGCTCCGTTTTCTCCGGAGATGGATTCTTTGTCGATTTCCAATGCGACTTGATAGTTCCCGTAAGAACGGATTTTCCTCAGTCTTTCTGTCAGATTCACTTTCTCCTCAGGGCCGAAAGACTCCTCATCCGCGATGTGATTGACCTTGTCGCTTATGCTGTCAAGCAGACTGAAAAGGGTCGTCACCTGTTCTCCCAAAGTCGTGTCAATATGTTCGGCAAGTTTTATGTCCCGAAGTCCTGTTCCATCGGCGAGAGCGGTACGGAGAATGCATTTTTTCAGCGCGGAGACATTGTTCCGGACGGCGCAGAGGTTATTGTTCAGGTCGTGTTTGCGATGACGCAGGATGTGGATGAAGTCTTTCTTCTGTGATGCAATCAGCTCTTCCAGACCAAGTTCCCGAACTTTTGCCATTTTTTCTTCCGTGACCAGTTTTTCAAAGAGCGCCTTCTGCTCATCCTTTTTGGCGGGGAGGTCAACGGCGGCTTCGAACGCGATGCCGAGATGGATGATGCCAGTGCTGTTCAGTTCCATTCCAGCCGCTTTTCGCTCCCACTCCTTCAGGAAGAGCGGAATAAAGACATCTTGAGTCGTGGCTATGACAGCGGCGATTGACGATGAAAAATAGACGGGGACGCTTTCGGATGCATCGACCATCGTAGGGCGAAGTTTGCCGATTCTGGAAAGTGCGATAAACGGCAGTGTCATCTTGTTTTCTGCCTTGCCGATGGCCGTCATCTTCAGGCTGACGGGATTCACGGATGTTCCGTATTCATTTCCGGAAAGATCCGGAAGTTCCAGCACACGGCCTATGGTTTCTCGATCTTTCTCCTTGCGGACAGGTGCCCTTTTCACGATGTCCTTGGCTTTCAACCGGACATATCCAGCCGGGACTTCCTCATTCCCCTTGAGATAGAGCAGAGGAAACAGAGAATATCCATTTCTTGCGATATCCTCCGGCGACACGGTCTTGACGCAGCCGGTGTCTTCGGCCTCGATGGCTGTCAGAAGTTCCTCAGCAAGAAGTGCCGAGCCCCGCTGCTCCTTTTTCGAGAATGCCCGGGCATCCACAAACATGATTCGGTCCGTCGGCTTGCCCTTTTGCAGGCATATTATCACCGTCTGCGCCATGGTCGTGCGCCAGATTCTTCCGGGAAGGAGAATGACTTTTGAGACTATCCCGGATTCGACGAGCCTCTTTCGGAGCGAGCTTATAATGCCGGCTCTGAATGTGATGTCGGTAGGAAAAATGCCCACAAGAGTGCCGCTGTCATTGAGGCTTAGCGCACCACGGTGCAGAAAGTCCTCGTCGATTCTTCTGGAGGAATGCGGTGCTCCGGCTTTTTCGGTTCCTCTGTTGATCGCAGTCCCGAACGGAGGCGTGGCTATGATATAGTCAAACTGCTCACCCTCGTCAGAAATGTCCGATTTCCCTCTCCAGTTTTCAAAGGAGTCTTTGATCGTGAGCATTTCAGGGTTAAGTCCATGTGCAATAAGCCTCATCACGCCGAATGCGTGCGCCAGTTCGTTAAGTTCCTCTCCGTAGTAGGCGGATTTCGCCCCGAGTTCAATCGCGTAGGAGGCGCTGCCGGCATAGGGGTTATATACGCTTCCGCGTCCGTCGTATCCGGAAAGTTTTGCGACAAGTTTCGTAATTTCCACAGGCTGCATGAACCCTGCGATATATCCGGCTTCGGCCGAAATCTGCACTGTCAGCTCGTCAAAAAGTCTGGAGTAAAATTCTTTGTACCATTCATCCGGCAATTTGCGGAGTCCGGAAAAAATTCTGTTTAAGGCGTGTGATTCCTTTGACAAGGATGACTCATTGCAGAATATTGGAAGAAGTGCCTTGAGCGCCCGAGTGTTGATGCTGTTTTCCGGAAGACTGCGTACTATGTCGCTGAATGTATCCGAGGAAAAATCCGACGGGCAAATCAGATCCGCACATTTTCTGAAATCTTCATTGTTGTGCAGTGCAAGGGCATAAAGCAGCAATCCGTACAAATCGACCGGAGCCATCTCGCCGCGCAGGGAGTTCGCAATTCTCCATATTGCTTTTGTTCCTTCTTCGTAAGTCAAATGTTCCATAAGGAATCTTATTTCGAAATCAGTGCAATCACAAAATTACGAAAAAACAACTATTTCCCTCCAATATGTTTCATATCTATCCTCGCTTAATTTTCGGCATTGTGGGGGTATTCTACCTGGCCGTCAACCTCTCGTTACATTTCCATTTTTTCGGGTGGGTTCTAATTCCGGATTTAATATTTGATTTCCATAGTGTTGAGAGGCGTTTGTGTCCCTCCGGCTCTCAAGGATGGTGTATTTATTCTTATATCACAGTCAATGACAAATATATTCCCGTTTTCAGATTTAATGACATTCTCGTCATGCAGATCGCTCAGATATATTCTTCTTGTCGCGTATGTCCAATTATTGGGGTCAATAAGTTTGTATCCCAATTTGCTAGCATATTCGAATATTTCAGATTCTGTCATACGAGAGCCTTTGATGAAAGGCTGTTCTACTATTATAACAAACTCATGTTCGGAATTTTCCCCGAACCCAATGACTTGCATTCGTCTTTGAGGAAAATATGTGTTGTGTAAACTTATCCTGTCCGATGCCAGAACAGGCTGTACGAAATAGTCCAATCCTATGACTTTGATAAGGGTCTGTCCGTTATCAAATACATGAGCCTCCCCGCCTCGGGCTATCTCATCTCCCAGTGCTTGGGAGATGGATTTGTCCGTGTCTTTAAACCAGAATCCGGATTTTGATGCCCATGCTTTCAATCTTTTTTCCTGCTCCTTTCCGCATTGCTGTTCTCTTTTGAAACTGCCGATTGGTGCAGTGCATTTATCTGAGCCAATTTCTGCTCCCGCGAGTATGGATGCAATGACATGAGTCGTGCCTCCCTCAAGGCATCCATGCTGCTCTGCCTGTGAAAATCGTTTATAAATAAGCCTTCCTTCAATGAACCATTCTGCATATTCGTCTAGTTTTGCGCGGCCTTCATCTGAAAAATCATTTTCGATGATTTCTTGAACTGAATGCCAAAAATCTTTGTTTGTCATATGTTTAATGTAGTGGCAAATATATACAACTTCGCCTTATTTTCCAAAAGGATAGTGTCACAAAGCAAGGTCACAAAGCATGATTTGGGACTCTTCGATTCACTGCATTCCTAACATATCGCACAATTTATCTATCTCTTCATGGGTTAGGCGGCAGGCCTCCTCTACGGACATATAACCGTCACGTAAAACATCTTCGCTCAGAATTGTCTTAATCTCACCGTTCTCCACGACGACTCTGCTTTTGTTTGATGCCGATTCCTTTTCCATGTTCTAATAACATTTGTTCTCTTTTATATGTAGCTCTAATTAATGAGTGCGCAAACTCCTTAGCTTCGCTGATTGGCATATATCCATGCCGTTTGGTGTATTCATTCAACACCACAACAACTTCGCCGTTTTCAAATTTTGCATAATTCTTATCAGGACTTGTCTCTTCGCTGATAAGCATATCTCCCATATGTTTCATATCCATACTCTCAGTTAATACTTTCCATATAAGATTTTAATTTCTGGATTTTAGATTGTCCGTTTCATAATAATCCTAAAATTTCACCCATCTTATTTATCTGTTCATGACTTAATCGTCTGGCTTCTTCAATTGGCATATACCCATTGCGCAAGGCCTCTTCGCTTAATATGGTATCAATCTTACCGTTCTCCACGACGACTTTGTTCTCATTTGATTTTTGTTTCATGTTCATGGCATATTTTGACTAAATTTTTGCAAAGTTACATCATCCGTTGACGAATGAGTTATGTCGCTTCGACGGACTTGAAAGTGCTCCAGGTGGGATGCCGGCGATAGTCTTCCACGAGGTCGTGAGGGACGACAATCCGGCAATTCTCGACTGCAAGGTATTTTACATCTGAGAGATTTGTATCAACGACACTGTGGGAGCGGAGAATCAGCGTGCGCAGAGATTCGTCTTCGGCAAACAGTTCCCAATTGAGGGAGTGTAGTGTTGATGGCAGGTCAACGAGTTCGAGGTTCGGGTTCCATGATATTCCCTGAGTGCCTATCTCCCTGACGCCTTCAGGAACGAAAAGTTCTTTCAGCGCGCCGAGTTCATAAATTCCGTTCGAACCGATTTTCTCAAGCGAATGGGGGAGCGTGATGCTCCGTGTTATGCTGTTGCACGACAGACCGCAGGCTCCGATTTCCCTCACGCCATCCGGCACCGTGACGTGCTCTGTCGGGCAAAATGTGCTCAGCAGTTTGCTGCCGTCACGGGAGAGCATCATCGTGCCGTCATCTGAGACCCGTATGTTCGGATTCTCCGGGCTGACGATGATTCTTTCGACCGGGCAGCAGGAGAATGACCACGGGAAGAAATTGCTCAGTCCGAAGCCGATGTGGACGGTCCGGAGCTTGCCGCAGTCCTTGAAACTGTCCTCGTCGATGTAGGTGTAGCAGTCTGGGATGAACAGTTCCTCAAGCGCGGGTTCGGAGTAGAACGCCCCGATTTCAACGCTCTCAACGACATATTCCTTACCCTCCGCTACGATTTTCTCCGGCAGCGTATATACCTTTGCCCCGCCTGTCGTGCCCTCGTCAATCCAGGCGGTCATGCTCTCGTCGTCGAGCAGCCAGACGAACTTGCCGGCCTTATGCTTCCTTCTGGTCATATTCCTCTCCTCTTGCATTCATGTGCATTATCTTCAGGTCGATGTCGTATTCCATCATGTCGAGTCTAATCCGTTGATTTCACGAATCGATGCAATGCCTGCCGGGCATTTCTCGTTTTCGGCTGCAAAATTATGTCATTGGAGTGCCAAATTATGACAAAGTGAAAAAATCTGACTCTGCCGTTATTTGGCACTTCGGCACTCTATCTTTGCACCCGAAAGCATCAGGAGTCCTTCCTTGAGGAGGCACCAACCGAGCAGGGATGCCGCGGTGGTAAGATGATGCGGTTGTTTAACATCAAAAAATTATCCGCTATGGAAATGACTGAACAGGAGAAACTGTTTTTGGAGAATGTTTTTACGTTCGTTGCCAACAAGGAAAAGATTTATGCTGACGAACGGATGTTCCTGACGCCGGTGCCGGTAATAAACGGCCTTGCGTATGTTGGATCGGGTGGATTCAGAAATCCGTGCCTCGGTGTGTATCTCCGGTGGTGGGATGAGTGTCCGGAGGCGAGTGTGCTCGGCGAGAACGGAACCGCATGGCTGGTTTGGAGCATCGCCGGAAGTCCGCTCAGCGGCCGGAACAGTTGCGCCATAGTAAACGGGGCAGGGCAGGTCAAGATGTACAGCGCTCCTTCCTTCGGTCCGCTGTGGCACAAGTTCATTGAAATAAACAGACAGTATGCGGACGTTCCGCGTAACAATGCCTACAGCCTCGAAAAGACTGTCAATTTGTTGAAGGACGGCCTCAGGATTGTGGAGGATAGGCTCAATGCACGGATTTTCTGTCTTGAGAAGGCGGTGGAAATCAGGGATAATTGCATCAAGAACCTTGAATCCCGGCTGAATGCATCTTGGGAGCGGACCATGTGGGCGTTTTTTCTTTTGAAAAAAGACTCCATTGTTCCGCTCTACGAGGAGTATCTTCGGATTCGCGAAGAGAAGGAGACCGAGGCGAGGCGGCTTAGGGAAAAGAGGCGCGGGCTGAAGGCGAGGCTGAGGCAGGGTGATATATCCAATGTAGAATATCAGCAGACGCTGACACCCCTAAAAAAGAAGATACATTTGGATGAGACTCGTCCATACCATGATTTCTGCGAACGGATTCATTGGATTGTTGACAATGATTCAGACCTTTGCTTTACCATTGCAGAGCATGGATTACTGACCGGATACATCCCCGAATTTTATGAGAGGCTAAAGAATATCGAGTGCAAGAAAATGACAGCGGCCTTGGCGCACAAGATATTCCTTTTTATCGAGAATAAAGAACGGATCTATTCTGATGGGCGGCTGTTTTATGTTCATCTTCCGGACGGATTCGGGGGAATGAAACAATTTTCATCCCTCGGCTCGTATCTCCGATGGCTGGACGCGATGCCGGAGGCTTCATTTTGTGACGATGACGGAACTCGATGGGCTGTTTGGTATCTGGCAGGCAATCCTATGACCGGGACGAATACTTGTTCGGCTGTCAATGCGAAAGGGGAGACCAAAGATGTGCACTGCCGGCACTTTATGGCATTATTGAGCTGCTGCGAAATGCCGGAGGATGCGGCTCGCCCGCAAAGACCTGACGATAGTGAGATATTCTCGATAGATGAGGCTGCGGCACGTCTGCTTTGCAATAGGATGATATGATATGTAGGTTTAGCGGATAATTTCGTTACCTTTGCAGATTGTAACTACGTAACAATAACCGGATAATAGAACTATGGCAAAAGTCTTTGAAAGGTACAGGTGGCTTGCGGATCTCATCAGACGGTCCGGCGGCATCACTTTGGAGGACATCCAGGATGCTTGGGAACGCTCGCCGCTCAACGATATGCACAAGCCCCTTTCGGACAGGACGTTTCATCGTCACAAGGATGAAATTGAGGGACAGTTCAACATCTGCATAAAATGCAGAAAGCCGGGCAATGAGTACTATATCGACAACGAGGACGAGGTCTCCGACGGGGGCGTGACGGACTGGATGCTTTCAACTATCGCCGTCGATAATATGCTGAACGAATCGCGGGATCTGCGCGACAGGATTCAGTTCGAGCGGATTCCTGGAGGGCGCGAGCACCTTTCCGCAATCATAAACGCCATGCGCGACGGGATTGTGCTTTCTGTGACCTACCGCAATTTCGGGAGGGCTGCGGCGCAGGAATTTACTCTGAAGCCGTATTTTCTCAAGGTGTATGAGCAGCGCTGGTATGTCATCGGCGTGTCCAGCAAACATCCCGACGAGATTCGTACCTATGCCCTCGACCGCATCACTTCTCTTTCGTTCACTGATGAAAAGTTCGCTTATCCCAAGAAGTTTTCGCCGGAGTCGTTTTATGCGAACTGCTACGGCATATACCATACGGACGAAAAGCCGACGACTGTCAGGCTGAGGGTGACGCCGGTTCAGGCCTCCTATTTGGAGACCCTGCCGCTCCACCGGTCCCAGCGGCGAGTGGAGCAGGAGAGCACGGCAGAGCATGTCGTATTCGAGTACTTCATTTCCCGGACAGCGGATTTTGTCCGGTATCTTGCCTCGAAAGCCTCTGAAATCGAGGTACTTGAACCTGAACCGCTTCGTGCGGCAGTGGCTGAGGAAGTCGGGAAGATGTACAGGACATATTTCAAAGAATGTGAAAATGAGGCGCTGTAAATTATGAATATGGAGGCTGATTTCTGCAATTCACTGGATGCTTTCGCGACAAGGGAGGAAATCGTTACCCTCGTCGCGCGGGCTGCTGTAAAGCACTATGATAAGGCACGTAAGGCCGAGGACGGCGAGAGGCGTGTTCCTGTGATGGATGCGGAGCTTCTCGGCATGATTCCCGCCGGTTTCAGGTTCAAGTCCGGCGGGCACAGGGGGCATTGCTCCGCGTTGAGAAACTATCTGCTTCACCGTCTCGATGAGCTGTCGTCCGGCGAAATGTCGTCTGATGAAGAGATGCCGTCCGGCGGGAGTGTTTTGCCCGAAGCGAGCATATTGAGGCTTCGGGCATTTGTCGGGAAAATTCAGAGCATCGCCAGAAGCGGGGACTTTGTTTTCGAGACACCCCGCATAATTCCGCAGCTCAAGGATGACAGCGCTCCCGGGAAAATTGTCTATAGACCCCTGAGTGCCTATTCGGACTTCACGACAAAAATCGTCCTCGCCCTCGAAGCCGAATATCTGTCCCGATGCTTCGACCCTTATTTTCACACCGAGATGCTTGCCTATCGCCGTCCGCGCGAGTACCATGGCCGGCAGGGAGTGGTGACGACCAACAGGGATGCGGTTCCGACGATAACGGAATATCTTTCGGCTCATAAAGATAAGAATATATATGTTTCCGAATGTGACATCAGAAAATTCTTCGACATCCTGAACCACGGCATCATACTCGACTGTTTCGACAAAATGGTGCGTAAGGTCGCGGCTGAGCATCCGGAATTCGATGCCGGGAATGCAAGGAAGATTCTTGTGTCATTTCTGAATTCATATTCATTCTACCATAATGTGTTCAGCTCCAATAAGAAAGCCGGGGAGGAAAGTGAGTTTTGGAGAACTGCGCTTGCGGGACATTACGATGTCGGGATGAAATATTCGTTTGAATGGATCTCGTTGGAGAAGGCCGCAATTAACAGTGATTTCGATGATTTCCGTGACCTCGGCATACCGCAGGGAGCGGCTCTGTCACCCGTGCTTGCCAACATCGTGCTTCAGAGCGTAGATGAGGGACTGCTCGAAACGCCTGACCCGGACCGTCTCTTTGTGCGCTATTGCGATGACATGGTTCTGATGCATACGAAAATGGCCGAATGCCTCAGGCTTACGGGGCTATACGCCGGGGCTCTTCATGCCCACAGGCTTGAATTCCACGACTTTAAGAATGTCCGTGAATTGTCGAAGAAGGGAAAGTCGCCTCAGTACTGGAAGGCAAAGTCCAAGGAGCCGTTCCTGTGGGGGCACTCGTCCGGCAATTCCGCGGAATGGATAGGCTTTCTCGGGTTTGAGCTGCGACGCTCGGGCGACGTGCGGATGAGGAGGTCTTCCGTTGGGAAAAAGGCCGACAAGATGCGGCGGGATATGCTTCAGATTCATTTCGGGGCGAATGGGAAACTGAGAGAAAGACATCTGAAGAGATTCCGGAGCATGACGATTGCCGTTCCGACAAAGGGGAGCCGCGCATATAATCTGCTTTCCAGCCATTTGGGCATAACTGCAAATCCGTGGACCGCGCGCCAGATTCGCGGCTTGAAAAAATTCCGCAGAAGATTTTCCGAGTTTTTGAGGGCTCTGCCAAAATTTGGCGCACAGATGAACTAACTTTGCATCGTCAATTCAAAAAAGCGAATAAGAATGAGAGAACTTAAATGTCCCAAGTGCGGCAGCACTTTCACGGTGGATGAGGCGGACTACGCATCTATTCTCAGTCAGGTAAAGACCGCCGAGTTCAACAAGGAACTTCAGCAGAGGGCGGCTGAACTCAAGGCGCAGCAGGAAGCCTTGCAGAAAGTGAGGGATACGGAGAAAACCGTTGAGATAGAACGTCTTAAGCAGCAGATTCAGGCTCTTGAAGACAAGCGGAAGCTTGAGGTCAATTCTGCGGTCGCGGAAAAGGACAGGAAGATAGTGGAGCTTCAGTCCAAGTTAGCACAGGGAGATGCGAATCTGCGGCTTGAGGTGATGAAGGCTCAGCAGGTGGCGAAGGATGAGCTTTCCGCGAAGGATAAGGTCATCACGCAGCTTAAGGCGGAGCTTGAACTTGACCAGAGCAAGGCCATGCTTAAGGAAAAAGGCATAAAGGAGGGCTATGAGGCTCAACTCAAGGCCGCGCAGGAGCGGATTGACTACTACAAGGACATGAAGCTCCGCCTCTCGACGAAGATGGTCGGGGAGTCGCTGGAGCAGCATTGCAGCATCCAGTTCAACTCCATGCTCCGTTCCGTGCTCCCGTCCGCATACTTCGAGAAGGACAACGATGCCTCGGGCGGAAGCAAGGGCGACTTCATATTCCGTGACTACATCGACGGCTTCGAGTACATCTCGATCATGTTCGAGATGAAGAACGAGATGGACGAGACCGCGTCCAAGCACAGGAACGAGGACTTCCTCAAGAAGCTCGACGCGGACAGGACGGCCAAGGGATGCGAGTTCGCGGTGCTGGTGTCGTTGCTGGAGCCGGACAATGAGCTGTACAACAACGGAATAGTCGATATGTCGCACCGCTATCCTAAGATGTATGTCATAAGGCCTCAGTTTTTCATCCCGCTCATAACCCTCCTTGTCCAGACCTCCAGGAAGAGCGTCGATTTGCAGCGGGAGCTTGAAGTCGCGAAAAGCCAGAGCGTTGATGTGACCAATTTCGAGAGCCAGCTTCTTGAATTTAAGGAAAGGTTCGGCAACAACTACCGCCTTGCAAGCGAGAAATTCCGGAAGGCCATTGATGAGATTGACAAATCAATCGATCATCTACAGAAAATCAAGGATGCGCTCCTGGGCTCCGAGAACAATCTGAGGCTTGCCAATGACAAGGCGGATGCACTTACAATCAAGAGACTGACGCGGGACAACCCGACGATGAAGGCCAAGTTCGATGAAGCCCGGAAGCAGCATCAGGCACCGGCAGTTGAGGAATAGCCGTGAATATCAGTTCAATCGTTCTTAACATACCGCACTCTTCTGATGTTTTCCCCTATGGTAAAGACCGCTGGGACGAGGGCCTTGACTGCTGCATCTCAAGATGGACGGACTGGCTTACGGACGAAATCTTTGTCCGGGCAGGGAGGGGAAGTCAGAGTATTGTTCCTGTCATCTTTCCCTGGTCCCGCTTCTTCTGCGATGTGGAACGTCTGAAGGGTGACGCTATTGGGAGTGTCGGGCAGGGAATTGTCTATACAAGATTTGACTGGTTTTCACGAAGCATTTCCGAAGGGGAGAAAGAGTCCGTCATCGCGGATTATTATGACACGCACATTGAACGCCTGCGCTCCGCTCTTGCTCCGGATGCCTTTCTCATCGACTGCCACTCATTTCCGCCCGACCTCTCGGATGTGGAAGTCTGCATCGGCCTGAACGATGACTGGAGCCGTCCTGACGAGACCTTGATTGCGAGTGTCACTGACATCTTCCGCCGCGCCGGTTACAAAGTCGGCCTGAATACCCCGTATTCAAATTCAATCTCGCCGGAGATGCCCTTCCCATATCCGTCGATGATGATTGAGCTGAACAAGAGCACCTACGTGACTCCTGACGGAGCCTCCGACCCGAATAAAATGCAACGGCTTGAAAGCACCGTTGGCAAGGCCTATTCCCGGATTCTTGATTTTTGATTATCTTTGCATCGGAAAACACCCCGGATTACTTGGTTCACACAATCTTGACAGGTCTTAAAATCTAAAGTTTTAATTCCCTTACTGCCCCGGAGGCAGCTCCAATCGATTCAGAACCTCTTCTGGGGCTTTTCTTTTGCCCACATCTTTTTTGCATCCCCCACCTTGGAAATCTTCAAAATTTCCGCAAAGAATACACGGCGACACTGCCAAGAAATTGCAGCGAAGCTCTTCATCTTTGCCGATGATTTAAAGCAAATCTGCCATGACGTTATCTGAACTGCTTCGCAGTGTGTCATTCGACAGTCTGATACCGATGCGTTCTGTAATAGAGGTATGTTCCGATAGCCGAATGACGGACGGCAGCATCAGGGCGTTTGTCGTCACGAGCAAGGATGAACAGTAAAAACAGATTTTGGAGTTATACCTTAGCACGAAGCTGCTTTCATGGAGTGATTGATTCTGCACGGGTTGAC
This sequence comes from uncultured Bacteroidales bacterium, assembly GCA_934725015.1. Lineage (GTDB taxonomy): Bacteria > Bacteroidota > Bacteroidia > Bacteroidales > UBA932 > Cryptobacteroides. Next base: position 2,644 of record CAKVAS010000014.1, on the reverse strand, counting down.
AATGAAGTTAGAATCTCAGATGGATTGAAAAATAATAAGCGGCAGCCCTTTATATTCAAAAATGATTATGTACCTTTGCAAGACATACTTGAGAACACGGAAGTGTAAATATATTATAAATTAGACAATTATGCCAAGATTCTATTGGGCGTATTGTGGGCAACCTTAAATCAACAACAAATAAATACTGACTTGATGCAACAAAGTACGACAATTCTGAAAATGCTTAAAGAAGGAACAATCGTTGTCCCTGATTATCAGCGAGCATATTCTTGGGATACTCCAGAAAAAGGATCCGACAAGAAGACCCAAACAGATGTGTTTGTTAGAGATTTGGAAGAACACATCAATAGTGGAACTGACGCACCTTATTATTTCGGACACTTTATATATGAAGCTCAGGGTGATGATAAATATGCTATAGTCGATGGTCAACAGCGACTTACGACGATTATAATATTTCTGTCAGCAGTTTTTACTCATTTTGAGAAAACTAGAGGGCTTGATGAGGAAGAACAAAGAAAAAAAGAATTATTAAAGATGGTTCTATATACCCATTCTCTACGGTAGGATATGACAATGAGATATTTAGAGACTATGTTATCAATCATGAGCCGTTAGACAAGGGTGGACTTGAGACCGTTTCTTCGAAACGGATAGTTGCGGCATACGATTATTTTGAGGAAGTCATTAAATCAAAAAGAGAAGATGAACTCAAAACTATCATTAGCACTATACTTGGCGCTGAGTGTACTACACATGTAGTCAATGGAGAGGCAGAAGCTGTTCAGCGTTTTATATTCCAGAATGACCGTGGCAAACATCCTTCAAAATTAGAAGTGCTTAAAGCTCACTTTATGTACTTTGTCCTTCTATATGGTGGCAAGGATAAATCTAACATCTTGGATGATTTACAGAATAGGTTTTCGGAAATATATAAAAACCTTTCAAAGCTTGAAGGATATATTGATGAGGATTCTCTTTTACAGGTGGCATTAAAAGTTCGTTTTAATACACTTTATTGGGTTGACGCCAAAGAAAAGATTGACGGCCGGTTAGCTGGTAAAAATCAGGATGGATGTTCATTTATTGTAGATTTTGCTCATAAACTTGAATTTGCTTCGAAATCACTAACTGCGTTCTTTAAGAGAGATGAATTGTGCAGTATAGATATCCATGCTATTCGTGTACTTGGGAATTATACTGTTCTACTGCCATATATTGTTAAGTCTTACTCATTTGGTTTGGGGCTTGAAGATATAGCAAGGCTTTGTAAGTCTTTTCTTGGAGTGGCATTACGCGATTCCATAATAGGCACAAGAGCTTATTTAGAATCTAGACTTGAACATGATTATAAGCAATTCACAAATGAAAATAAAAATATACAGCATATAATAGATAATTTTGAATACCTTAAAAAGGCATCAGGTTCATCCTGGTGGTGGGCGTATTGGAACGATGAACAGTTGAGAACCGCATTGCTTGGTGCATTAAATCATACGATTGGGAGATTCATATTGTGGCAATATGAGAACTTCTTATTATCTGGAGGTGGTAATAAAAATGCAAAGTCTGGATATAGACCAGTTAGATACGAACAAATTGAGCACCCGGAGCTTGAACACATTGCCCCTCAGACCCCAACAAGCGATCATCCCGAAAATGATGGTTATGATATCTATGATGATGAATTCGTTAATCAGTATGTGGATTGTTTAGGGAACTATCTTCTCCTTTCAAAATCGCATAATTGTTCTGCTAGTAATAGTTGTTTTAAAACAAAACGTGAAGATTATACATATTTGCAACAGCAGCTTGAGATTCGTCGGCTGACGGAAGTTGATGAAAAATGGGATCGGAAGCAGATATTAAAAAGGAAAGAGAATCTTATTGATTTTGTCTTGAATAACTTATAGTTATCAAACTGAGGTATAAGCTTTATTATATCTGGCAGAACCATTCGGACCTCGACGTGTGACACGTGATGGAGATGTAATGTTCTTGCTAAGCGGCATCCTTTTTACAAAACGCTTTCAAAGCAAGTAGCGAGTTATCTGATTGTGTTTGGTTCGAGACTGAGTTGCCTCCCCCCATGGTTACGGAGATAGTTTTTCTGGTGAATGCTGCTTCCGTGCCATTCTGTAGTATATTGGGCTGAAGGCGTTCCGTTAGGGGCTCCGTTCAGTTATATTCATAAAGGCAAATCCACAACTGCCATAAAATGGCAACGAGGTGGCCTATCTTTGCAAAAAACAAAGTTATGGAGAAATCTCGGGATATATACTTATGAAAGAGGCTCTCGGGAAAGTCAGGACGATGTTCAAAGGTCAGGAAATATGAGAATAGTACACATTTCGGACACACACAACATGCACCGGCGGCTGACGAGTCTGCCGGAGGGCGATGTGATAGTTCATTCCGGAGACTTCACGATGGCGGGGACAGAGGCGGAGGCGCTTGACTTTATGGAATGGTTCTGCGATCTTCCGTACAGGCACAAGGTCTTCATCGCCGGCAATCATGACTTTTGCCTTCGTGGAGCGAGTCTGGAGGGGCTTGACGAGAACTGTGTAAGCAGTAACTTTGCATCAGCGGAAATCGGAAGTTTTAGTTTCAGCAGAAATCGGCATAATTGATTCAGCAG
>CAKVAS010000013.1 GCA_934725015.1 uncultured Bacteroidales bacterium | reverse complement strand
TACATCGCACAGTGCCTTCTGAACCACACAAACCGTTATCGAATTGATATTTTCAAATTTTTGTCATATACTTAGGTTATATATATAATTTATGGTAAACGCGATTATTTGGACCATTGCCGTCATCACCGCCCTCGGTCTGCTGCTTTCGGTCTCAATCTACCTTGTGGCGAAGAAGTTCAAGGTGGAGGAAGACCCGAGGATAGACGAGGTTGAGGCCGTGATGCCGGGCGCGAACTGCGGCGGCTGCGGATTTGCAGGCTGCCGGGCGTTCGCAACATCCTGTGTCGAGGCCGAGAACCTCGACAACAACTACTGTCCTGTCGGCGGAAACGAGACCATGAAGAAGGTCGCCGCCATTCTCGGAATGACCGTGGCGGAAAAGGCTCCGATGGTGGCCGTCGTCCGCTGCAACGGCTCATGCGGGAACCGCCCGAGGACTTCGACCTACGACGGAGTTCAGTCGTGCCGCGTGAAGGCTTCCCTCTACAGCGGCGACACGGGCTGCTCCTACGGCTGCCTCGGCTGCGGCGACTGCGTCGCCGCCTGCCAGTTCGACGCCATTCACATGAATCCGGAAACCGGACTGCCGGAGGTGGACCAGGACAAGTGCACGGCCTGCGGCGCGTGCGTGAAGGCCTGCCCGAAGAACGTCATCGAGCTTCGGGCCAAGGGACCGCGCAATATGCGCGTGTTCGTCTCATGCATCAATAAGGACAAGGGCGCGGTGGCGCGCAAGGCCTGCAAGGCTGCCTGCATCGGATGCGGAAAGTGCTTCAAGGTCTGCCCTCACGGTGCGATTACGGTTGAAAACAACCTGGCATACATAGACTTCAGCAAGTGCAGGCTGTGCCGCAAATGTGTCGTCGAGTGCCCTACAGGTGCCATCCATGACGTCAATTTCCCTAAGCCGGCCGTAAAGCCCGCTCCGAAGCCTGCCGCTCCGGCCGCCGCCACAGCTGCGGCTCCGGCTGCGAAACCGGTGGCCGAGCCTGTCGCAAAGCCTGCTGAGACGGCTCCGGCAGAGAACAAAACCGTTAAGGAGGAGGAAAAGTGATGAAAAAGAAGACATTCAAGATAGGTGGAACACACCCGAACGACAGCAAGATTTCGGCATCCTGCCGGATTGAGGTACTCCCTCTTCCGAAGACTGTCTATGTCTCCATGGCGCAGCATCTCGGCGCTCCGGCAAAGCCGGTGGTCGAGGTCGGAGCCGAGGTGAAGACAGGACAGGTGATAGCCGAACCGGGCGGATTCATTTCCGCTTTCGTGCATTCTCCGGTGACCGGAACCGTCAAGGCCATCGCGCCTCGTCAGGACCTCGCCGGCAACTGGATGACACACATCGAGATAACTGTGGCTGAAGAAGAAGTCTGGGCAGACGGAATCGACACCACCAAGGACATTGTCACGGCAATCCCGGCTGACAATGCGTTCATCATCGACCGCATCAAGTCCAACGGCGTTGTCGGACTCGGCGGAGCGACTTTCCCGACTCATGTGAAACTCTGCCCGCCTCCGGGAAAGAAGGCCGACTGCCTGATTCTCAACGGAGCGGAGTGCGAGCCTTACCTCACCTCGGACAACCGCATCATGATTGAGCGCAGCCGCGAGATTGTAATCGGCGCGGCCCTCATGAAGAAGGTGCTCGGAGGTTGCCCGGCAGTCATCGGCATAGAGGAGAACAAGCCGGAGGCGATTGCTGCAATGACAGCGGCTGTCGCTGAACTTGCAGCCTCTTCCGCCGACTATCAGGGAATCAGGGTTCAGGTTCTCAAGAAGAAATACCCGCAGGGCGGTGAGAAGCAGCTCATCGCGGCCGTGATGGGACGCGAGGTTAAGTCAATGGGTCTTCCGATAGATGTCGGCGCGGTGGTTCAGAACGTTGCCACATCGCTTGCCGTCTATGAGGCCGTTCAGAAGAATATGCCTCTGATTACCAACACGATGACCATCACCGGCGACTGCCTCGGCAAGGAGCGTCAGCACAACTATCTCTTCCGCATCGGTATGCCGCTCTCCTACATCGCCGAATATGCCGGAGGGGTCCCGGAGCAGGCCGCGAAGATTGTTTCCGGCGGCCCGATGATGGGAAAGGCCATCGCCAACCTCGACGCCTGCACGGTGAAGGGTTCTTCTTCGCTGCTATATCTTACCGAAGAGCAGACGGCAAGAAAGCCTGAATCCAACTGCATCCGCTGCGGAAAGTGCGCTGACGCCTGCCCTATGGGGCTCGAACCGTTCCTTCTCAACAGGCTTGCAAGGCACGGAATGACGGACGAGCTGGAGGCTAACGCCGTTCAGGACTGCATCGAGTGCGGGTGCTGCCTCTACACCTGTCCGGCGAACATACCTCTTCTGGACATAATCCGTCTTGCCAAGGGCGATGTAATAAAGATTATCCGCGGACGCGCCGCTGCTGCAGCCGCCGCAAAAAAATAATAAGAAACTCAAGAAATATGAACAAGATAGTTTCGCCATCACCCCACATCCACAGCGAGCTTTCCACCAGAAGGCTCATGCTGGACGTGATCATTGCGCTGATGCCGGCGGTGATTCTCTCCTGCCTTCTCTACGGCTGGAAGGAGCTTCTCCTGCTCGCGGTCAGCGTCGTTTCCTGTGTCGGCATCGAGTATCTCATCAACAGGTTCCTGCTGAAGAAGCCCCTTTCGATAACCGACCTTTCAGCCGTCGTGACGGGTATTCTCCTCGCTCTCAACGTTCCGGTGTCATGCCCTTGGTGGGTGCTCGTCATCGGCGCCGTGATTGCAATCGGCGTCGTGAAGATGACGTTCGGAGGACTCGGACAGAACATCTTCAACCCGGCAATCGCCGCGCGCGTGTTCCTGCTCCTCTCGTTCCCGGTCTATATGACCGACTGGGCATACACCCCTACCGGAGTCTTCGGAAGCGTTGACGCCGTTTCAGGCCCTACGCTCCTCGGTGTTCTCAACGAGCAGGGCATCTCAGCCCTCGGCACGCTCGACTGGAAGACGCTTCTGATAAACACCTGCGGCGGTTCAACGGGAGAGCTCTCCGCAATCGCGCTCCTTGCCGGCTTTGTCTATCTCCTCTGCCGCAAGGTCATCAAGCCGTGGATTACCCTTTCCATTCTCGGCACCGTGGCTGTCTTCGCGCTGGTGCTCGGACTCGTTACGGCTCCTGCGATGGGCGTGGGACATTTCATCGTCTTCAACCTTCTCACCGGCGGTCTTCTCCTCGGCTCCATCTTCATGGCGACCGACTATGTGACTTCGCCTATGAGCAACTGGGGCGGAGTCGTCTATGGCGTAGGCATCGGCCTTCTGACCATGCTCATCCGCTACTACGGGGCATATCCGGAGGGCGTTTCCTTCGCCATCCTCATCATGAACATGACGGTTCCCCTCATCAACAAGGCGTTCCATCAGAGAAAATACGGGAGGAAATAGGCCATGGCAATGAAATCTACATTCAAGAATATGGTGGTCTGCCTGACGCTCATCTGCGTTATATGCTCCGCGCTCCTGGCAGGCGTCTATGCGCTCACCAAGGCTCCTATCGAGCAGGCGAACGCCGACAAGCTCAGCGGAGCGATTTCCGAGGTGCTTCCTGCATTCGCGACGCTTTCGGAAGAGAAAAGCGTGGCCCTCGACGGCAAGACATACTCATACTATGAGGTGGCGGACAGCACCGGGGCCGTTCTCGGCTATGCAATCAAGTCTGCTGTCGGCGGATTCGGCGGCCCGGTAAGCCTCATGGTGGGCGTTCTTCCGGACGGCACGGTCTATAACACCAAGACCCTTTCCCACAGCGAGACCCCCGGACTCGGGGCGAAGTGCACCGAGCCGGCCTTCGCGGACCAGTTCAGAAACCTCGACCCGTCCGCAAAGAAGCTTTCCGTGAAGAAGGACGGCGGCGACATCGACGCGATTACCGCAGCCACAATCACCTCGCGTGCCTACACCGACGCCGTGGCCCTTGCGGTCTCGATCTCCAAGGTCCTGACGGGAGAAGTGGAAAACAACAATGAAGGAGGAAAAGACAATGAGTAAGCTGAAATATATACTTAACGGTCTCGTCAAGGAGAACCCTACGTTCGTGCTCCTTCTCGGAATGTGTCCGACGCTGGCGACGACCACCTCTGCAATCAACGGAATGAGCATGGGGCTCGCCACGATGTTCGTGCTCATACTTTCCAACATGGCGATTTCCGCCGTTGCCCGCTTCATTCCGGACAAGGTGCGCATCCCGTCATACATCGTCATCATCGCGACGTTCGTGACCCTGCTCCAGTTCCTGATGCAGGCCTATGTCCCGGCCATCTATGAGACCCTCGGGCTGTTCATCCCGCTCATCGTGGTGAACTGCATCGTTCTCGGACGTGCCGAGGCCTTCGCCAACAAGCACACCGTGGCCGAGTCCGCCTGTGACGGAATAGGCATCGGGCTCGGATTCACCGTCGCCCTCACCATCCTCGGACTCATCCGCGAGATTCTCGGAAACGGTTCCGCATTCGGCTGGAAGTTCATTCCCGGCGACGGCATCCTCGTCTTCGTCCTCGCTCCGGGAGCCTTCATGGTGCTCGGCTACCTCATCGTGCTTTTCAGAAAAATCACAGCTAAAAAATAGGGGAGAACGGAATTATGGAATATTTAATAATCATCATTTCTGCGATATTCGTAAATAATATCCTCCTTTCGCAGTTCCTCGGAATCTGTCCGTTCCTCGGAGTCTCCAACAAGCTCTCGACGGCAGTGGGAATGTCCGGCGCGGTCTGCTTCGTGATAACCCTTTCGACGCTCGTCACCTATCTTCTTCAGGTCTATGTGCTTGCGCCGCTCCACATCGAGTTCCTTCAGACCATCGCGTTCATTCTCGTGATTGCGGCTCTCGTGCAGATGGTCGAGATTGTCCTCAAGAAGGTGAGCCCGGCGCTCTATTCGGCTCTCGGAATTTTCCTCCCGCTCATCACGACCAACTGCGCCGTCCTCGGCGTCGCCCTCATCGTGGTCACCAAGGAGTTCACTTTCGGCGGCGAGCCTCATATGCTGAACCTCGCCGAGTCGCTCGTCTATGCGTTCTCGACGTCTCTCGGCTACGGTCTCGCGATGATTCTCTTCGCCGGCATCCGCGAGAACCTCGCGCTGAACGATGTCCCTAAGTCCTTCCGGGGCATTCCGATTGCGCTCATCACGGCCAGCATCATGGCGATGGCCTTTATGGGCTTCTCCGGATTGGTGTAAAAGGCGAAGAAAAAGCGGTCTGCTTCGTTGCGCGATTTGCCAAAATCCTCACAACCATAAGGTTGCTGCGGTATTTGGCTTCACCGTGCGCCTTGCATCCCATCTTTTTCTTTATCCTTTTACTCTCGGGTTTACTCTCGGGTTTACTCCCGGGTTTTACTTTCGGGTTTGCTCCCGGCATCTGCTTTCAGGTTTGCTTGTGGTGGTTTACTTCCAGATTTGCTTGCTGGAATTGTTTCTGAAAAGTGCGCTCTGTCGGGGCGCACTTTTTTTGTGTCTTGTTCGTGAACTTTTGGAAAAATATGGTTTAAGTCTGTTGAAATATTCATCAGCAGGGGATTTATGTAAACTTGACAATCTCGGAGCGATGTCTGTGGGGTGTCGGCTCGTCCGAAATGTTATTTGTACAAATCTGCCGGAATGTAGGAATCATTGGAATATATACTCATATTTGCGTGCAAAGTCAAATATGTTTAACGCTTAATGAATTTTATCAGAATGAAAGAAGAGCATGACATCAAAGAAGAGTATGACATCATGGAACTCCTTGAGCTTGAGCAGGCACTGCTGGATGACCGCCCTTCCTGGTTTCCGACGAACTTGTTTCTTCATGAACCGGAGTCTGAGTTTCTCATTGAGAAGTTCATAAAGTTTATCAGGAAAAAATTATGCAGGAAGACAGAGAATAATTCCTAAATTTGTAACGAATTTTAACAGGCTTTCTTATGAATATATCCTTATCCCTCAAATCTGGCGTGGTGCTGGTGTCGTCAATTCTGGCAGTTTGCGCCTGTTCGGGAAATCGCAGTCTTTCATTTGACGAGGCTGGAGGCGAACGCTTTCAGTTCTGCTCTCCGATAACTGCAATAAAGGATGCCGGAGATTCTCTTCTGGTGGCTATGGGCAACGGTAGCATAGCGTATTTCAACACAAGGACAGGTCAGTCGGACAATTTGCTTGACCTCGATTGCGGAACCGTCTATGATATGGTTGTGAAGGACAGATTCCTGTACTGCGGAGTTCGGGACGGCGGCATCTGGCGGATTGATTGCGGCGACGGCAAGGCCTCGCCGGAGATTTTCAGAATAAAGATGAAAGGCAGTGAATACAGCCCCTATCGGATGCTTCTGGGCATGGACGGAAAGGAACTCTTCAGCGCGACATCAAACGGCTTCTACAGGTGGGATGCCGACAGACCGAAGAAGGAGGAAACCGCTGTCATGGCTCTGGGCAGGGCGGAGCCTCAGCGATTCTACAGTGTCGTTTCGGAGAATAATGGCGATGTTTTCTTCGCCGGAATGCCCGGCGTATTCAGATTCGACGGAGAGAGTGTCGATACGCTCTGCACGGAACAGACCCTGTGCATGGGAGACGGGTACAGGCTTACCGCAGATTATAGGCTTGTAAAGGGTTATGGAGACACGAAGGGGACAACTATTCATTTCAAGAGAAGTCCGAGAAATTTTGTCGCGGTCGGAGATTATGTCTATGCGATATCCGAAAGGGCTGTAGAGTGCGCGGACGTTTCGGGAAAGACTATGACCGCAATCGAGTTTCCGGAGAATAATCGTGCTGAAATGAATGAATCAAGACGTGCCGTCTGTCTTGTGAAGGATGGTTTTCTCTATGTCGCTCCCGGCGGCAGTTTTCTTTACAGAATCCCTCTCGCTCCCTACAACAGGTCGGAGGATGTCGTCTCAATCTGTGAAGACGGTGGCCGCGGCATATATGCCTTGTCTGCGTGCAATGATTTATATGCGGTCAGTTTGAGGCAAGAGGGCGAGGTCACGAATTTCGATACTCCGAGATATGTCCGCACCGTTATGGCAGGCCGTTCCGCGCGGTTGTTGGGAGCAAGCGGAGACACGGTGTATGTGTATTCATCCGGTTCGATATACCGTCTCGTCGGGAAAAGGAAAATCACCGAAATCCCGACGCATCATCCGGACAGCGCAGGAAAAGTAACCTGCAGCCTTTGGACGGGGAAACATATATATCAGGGGCGGCCGGACATGATACGCCGTTATGACTGTACGCGTTCGTCTGACAGCAGAGAGTATGTATTCGAAAGCGGAATTCATGCCCGTGAGGGAATACGGGACTATTATCCGACGAAGATGGCAATGGTCGGAGGGGACACTTTGGTAATGGGAACCCTGCACAGCGGCGTGTATTTTATGAATGTCGGCAATCCTGCACATCATTTTGACTGCCTTGTTGACACTTTGTGTCCGTCAAGGGTTCTGGCAGTCGAGTCTGTAGGAACGACAGCGTTCGTTCTCACCCGCGATTCATTGTACAGATTCTCTTTGAGAGACCCGCGTGTGACCCGCAGCCAGTGGCCGGTGGGCTGTTTCGGAAGGAATCCCTCGCGTTTCAACCGAATACTCCCCGTGTCTTCCGATATGTTCTGTATGTTCAGCGACGACAATATTTTCTGCCGCGGCGTATTCAGCTACACCCTTGGCGACAACTGTCTTTGGGAAATGGGGCCCGCGATGGATCTGCCATATTTTGTCAAGGACGCACTTCTCCTCGAATCATCAGACACGCCAGTGTTTTGCGGAAGCAACGGCCTGAGCGTAGGTAACGGCGGAAATGCCATGGCTGTGACGCGTCCAAAGCTGTTCTGGCTGCGGAAGCTTGATGCCGAGACGTTCTGGTACGGGAGACTGATTGCCGTTCTCGGAGCGCTCCTGCTGCTGTTCCTCGTCTATAAGGTTGCAAATCTTGTGTCACATATCATTTCTCGAATCAGGGAAAACTCGCGCAGGGCGGAAGAACTGGCTGAAAGACAGAAATTTGACGAGACCGCAAGTGAGTTCCGGAAATGGGTGAGCGGTCATGGGTATCGCGGCAGTTATGTCGGCCTGCTCTCGGAAGAACTGATTTCCATGTCTTCCGGCCTGAGGGAACTCAGGGCTAATGTCGCCGCATTCATGAATGAAGGAGAAAAACTGAAGGCACTTGACAGAATAGGCAGGATAATCTGTGAGGCGGACAGGATTGTGGACAGGGAAGCCAAAGACGCTGACATTGAGGCGATTCCGGGACGAAATGAATTTATGAATGACTATGCCGAGGCGGTGGCGGAGTTTTTTAGGCACTATCGTGGAGAATCGAGGGAAGCATCCGAATGGGGAAAAGTCTTTCAGAGGCTGGAGGATGCGTCCGCTCCGTCATATTTCAAGCTCAGTTTCCTGTTTTTTCCGCTTTGCGTAAACAACAGGACCGGAGAATGGCTGCTGAACATGGCGGGAACTTTCTCCACGAGAAAGACCGAGTGGAAGAAGGACGACGGAAAGCTGCACCGCCTCAGGAATCTGACCTGCACGAACAAATACAGCCTGTTCAGGCTCATTGCCGGAGCCGGAATGAGCAACATTGAAAGCAAAGGGGAATCCGCGAAGGACTACTGGCGGGATTGCGTAAAGAATTAAGAAACAGATACACATAAAACAAATGAACTATGAAACGTATGACCTTATTTGTTCTGGCGTGCCTTGTTCTCGCCGGATGCGGAAGACAGAGAGAAGTTGCCGTCTCTGCGGTAGATTTGTCCGACCTTGCTCCGAAATTGCAGTATGATGAAGTCTCCGACAGTGATATGCTGCAGCTGTTCCTCAGGTATCTTTCCATTGAAAGCGGTTCCGAGGAAGCCCCCGACGGCGTTTATCCGATGACGGACGGGCAGAGGCAGATGGCGGAAATGCTTGCTGCTGATGCACGGAAGTGCGGAGCGGAAGTGACCGTGACGGAATGGGGCTATGTCTATGTCGATGTTCCGTCAAACGTCGGCGATGATGTTCCTGTTCTCGGCATCAGTTCTCATCTTGACTACACGCCGGAGGCTCCGGGCAAAGGAATAAGGCCGACTGTCATCAAATATGACGGCGGCGATGTCCTCCTTGCGAACGGAGATGTCATTTCTCCGGAAGACCCGGGGTCGGAACTGCCCGGACTGATTGGAAAGACAATCATCCATTCCGACGGAACCACCCTGCTCGGCGGTGATGATAAATGCGGACTTGCAATCACGATGAGTCTTCTCCGGACAATTACCCGTGAGGGTGTCAGGCATGGACGGGTGCAGTTTGTCTGGGCTCCTAACGAAGACATCGGCGGCGCGGCATGGAAAATAGACCCGGAGTATTTCCATCCGGATATCCTCTTCGATGTCGATGGCGAGGGCGGAGATGAGGTTTCCGCGTCAAATTTCACGGCAAGGAGAGTCCGGGTAAAGTTCACGGGACATGAGGCCCATCCGTCAGAGGCGAAGGCGATGCACTACGGCGATGCGCTGGCCGCCGCCGCGACCTACCTTGCCGCTACTCCGCTCCGTTTCCGTCCCGAGCATTCCGATGGGCTTGACGGATATGTTCATCCGTTCCTGCTTGCGCAGCTTGAAGATGAGAAAGGGAACAAACTGCCGGACTATGTTGTCGAAAGCAGAATCCGTTTCTTTGAAAAAGAGCAGGAGAAGATGTATGACGAGTTCATCTGCGGTGCCCTTGACAGGGTAAAGAAAGATTTTCCCTATGTCGGGGTCGAGGTCATCGTGGATGAGACACAATACGACAACGTGGCGCACACCATGCATCCTCAGTCTCATCGCGTGATTGAAAGGGCGGCCGCCAGATGCGGGCAGAATCTGGTGTTCAAGGCCGAACGGGCCGGAACCACCGCGGCGATGTTCGCTGCAAGAAATCTTGTCGGAGGAATGTGCATATTCAGCGGACAGCATCTGATGCATTCAACTCATGAATATGCCTGCCTTGAGGAGATGATGGATTCATACCGGCTCCTGCTTCACATCGTCGATGAAGTTTCCGCCTTGAAGTGAGAATCTTCGAAATTTCCTTATTCTTCCGAACATTGCGGCGGGATTATATCTAAAAAGTGCGCTCTTTTGGGGCGCACTTTTTGCGAAAGTATCACAAAAACTCCGAACGAAATGCCGCAAAAACTCCGAATACTATAGCATTCTGCATTCTTTGGACTTGTCTGAAGACATGATTGATTTTTGTCTAAGCGCAGGGGGCACAGAATATATATTCTCAAGAAGAGTCAAACTTCAAAATAAAATTATCAATTTCAAAAAAGAGAAAAATTTCGTTTTTCTTTTTATATGTTTGACGATGTTTCCGGATTTTCTTCCGAACATTGTGGCGGCTATCGAGTTTGGTGACCGCTGTATTGATTTAATAAAACATCATTTTATGGAAGAAAATATATGTAACGATTCGGAAACAATCGACAGTTGTTCTGATTTCAGTGAAGTCGAGCGGGAGATATTCGGCGGCCGTGTGTTCGCCGATCTGATGTCCGATGCAGGTCTGAAGACGATTTTTACGAGCAAGGACAATGAGGGCCTGCTCGTGGAACTCATCAATGTAATGCTTCAGGGAGAGAGGAGAGTCACGGGCATAAGGCTCAAGCCTACGGAATATGTACCGAACAGTATCGGCGGAAAGACATCAATCGTGGATTTGTGTGCAGTCGATGAAGATGGTGCGTCGTTCGACATTGAGGTGCAGAGGTGCAGTGAGGATGACCTGTTCAAGAGGTTCATGGGTTATGCGAGCAGGATTTACTATGAAAACGTGAGGCGCGGAGGGGAAAGCGGCGATCTCAAGCCGGTCTATGTAATCGTCCTTCTCGACGGGAAGCCGGAGACCGAGGACGGGATTTCATATGCGCAGCGGCTCTATTCGTTCTACACTATGATGGAAAAGTTCACCCACGAGGTTGCTCCTTCAACAATTTGTGTTATATTCGCGGCATTGGGCTACTTCGACAAGATGCCGGAACAGTGCGTTACTGACCTTGACCGCTGGTGCTATATGTTCAGGCATATGGGTCAGATGACCGAGATTCCCGAATGGGTTAGGGACAAGGTTATGTTGAGGCTGTTCAGGGCCGCGAGGATCGCCGGGTTCAACAGGGAACAGAAACATTTATATGTCAGGATTATGATGGAAGACTTTAGAACCAAGGGAATGCTGAAGGCTGCCCTTAGGAAGGGACGGGAAGCAGGTAAGATTGAGGGACAAACAGAGGCACTGACAAAAACCGCCGTGAATATGCTCCGTAAAGGAATACCGAGCGAGATTGTCGCCGAGTGCACCGGTTTGGACTTGCAGACTATCGCCGGTTTACTGAGTTAATAGGGGCAAACACTTGTGGGTCACCCTCGGAACGTGCTACAGCAGTCCCAGAAGCCGGCTGCGGGAGAGCATGCAGGCTCCCACCGGACCGCCCTTCTTGCCGAGCTTCGAGAACTTGATTGCCGTGTCCTTGCTGACGATAATGAGCGAGTGCTTGTTGATGGCGCTCTTTATCGGGAGCATCAGGTAGTCCTTGGCGATGGCGAGGCGGCCTCCGATGACGACAAGCTCCGGGTTGAAGATGTTTATGAGCCCGGCGATGGCGCGTCCGAGCACGCCTCCTATTTCCTCCACGCACTCGATGGCGAGCATATCCTCCTCCATCAGCGCCTCCAGAATGTCCTCGATGTCTATGTCCTCGGGATTCGGGAACTTTGCCGAGAGTGACGACACCTTGCCCTCCTTCATCTTCTCCACGAAAATCCTGTGAAGGGCCGAGCCTGACGCCCCGGTTTCGAGACAGCCGATTTTCCCGCACTGGCAGATCTGTCCGTTGTCCATCATCGGGAAATGCCCTATCTCGCCCGAGAATCCGGACTTGCCGTAGGAGAGTTTCCCGTCGATGATCATACCCATGCCGAGCCCCCAGCTCAGGTTGATGAAAAGCATGTTCTTCTCGTTGTTCGCCTCTCCGCAGATGTATTCTCCGTAGGCCATGGCACGCGAGTCGTTCTCGATGAACACCGGTGCCCCGAGCACATTCTCAAGCACCTGAGACAGCGGCTTGTCCTCGCCGAGAAAGTAGGAGAAACTGTAGCCGGTCTCGTGGTTCACTCGCCCCGTCAGGTTGATTCCGTAGGCCAGCACCTTGTCCTGGGCTATTCCGAGCGAGGCCACGTGCTCCAGTATCATCTTGGCGAGACTGCGCAGCGACTCCTCCGTCCCTTCGAGGACGAAAGGTATGTCCTCGTGGTAATCGACGATCTTTCCCTTGAAGTTCGTCACCGCCACGCTGACATGATGCCGCCGTACATCGGCTCCGACGAAATACCCCGCCGACTGGCTCAGCCCGAATATGCTCGGCCGCCTCCCGCCTGAGGTTCCTGTCTTTCCAAGGTCCTCAAGGAACCCGTCCTCAATAAGCTCCCCGATGAGCCGCGTGACCGTCGGAATGCTCGTGTTCAGTTCCTTGCTGAGCTCCGCTATGCTGAAATCCCCGTCATTGATGCAGAGTCCAAGAATCTTCTGCTTCATGACCCCGCTCTTGCCTTCTATGTTATTGAGAAATGTCTTCATTGTCGCGTCCTTTTTTGTTATAGTTGCCTTTCTTGGGGCGATATACATCCGGATTCCGAATATCCCGATGACAAATATAGTGTTTTTTGTCATTTCGTCAGATGTTTCCACATGATATTTATATAAAATATCGTGGATTGAAAAATTTTTAATAAATTAGTGATAGTTAATAAAATTTTGTATTTTTGTAATCTATACGCGACATCGAATCGTGTGACGACGGAAATGCGGGTGCGGGATATGATGCGACGGAACATATGATACTGCAAAATATAAACGATAAAGATATGACAAAGGTTGATTTCGGAAATGTTGATTTCAGACAGATAGCCCTGCGCTATGAGAAGGAACTTCGCGAGAATTGTCTTCCGTTCTGGCTTGAGCACTCTCAGGACCATGAGTTCGGAGGCTATTTCAGCTGCCTTGACCGCGACGGAAGCGTCTATGACACGGACAAGTTCATCTGGCTCCAGGGCAGGGAGGTGTGGATGTTCGCGATGCTCTATAACAATGTGGAGAAGAATCAGCAGTGGCTCGACTGCGCCGTTCAGGGGGCGGAGTTCCTGAAGAAGTACGGACACGACGGCAACTGGGACTTCTATTTCTCGCTCAACCGTGAGGGACAGCCGCTCGTGCAGCCTTACAACATCTTCTCCAACACCTTCGCCTGCATGGCCTTCGCGCAGCTCGCCAAGGCAACAGGCAGCGAGGAATACGCTCAGATTGCCCGCAGGCTCTTCTCGCGCATACTTGAGCGCCGCACGAACCCTAAGGGGCAGTGGTGCAAGGCATATCCGGGGACGCGCCCGATGAAGGACTTCGCCCTGCCGATGATTATCTGCAACATGGCGCTTGAGGTCGAGGACATACTCGAGGACAAGGATTTCCTGGAGCAGACCATCGACACCTGCCTCCATGAGATTCTGGACGTGTTCTACCAGCCGGAACTGGGCTGTATGCTTGAAAATGTCTCCTCCGTTGACGGAAAGCCGCTCGACTGCTTCGAGGGACGGGAAATCAACCCCGGGCACGACCTTGAGGCGCTGTGGTTCATGATGAACCTCGGAATCCGTCGCAATGACAGGGCGCTGATTGACAAGTGCGTGGAGATTTCCCTGCGCGTCATCGAGCGCGGATGGGACAAGCAGTACGGCGGCATCTTCTACTTCCTCGACGCCAAGGGCGCTCCGCAGCAGAAGCTCGAATGGGACCAGAAGCTCTGGTGGGTGCACATCGAGTCGGCTATTGCGATGCTCAAGGGCTACCGCCTGACGGGCAACGAACAGTGTCTGGAGTGGTTCCTGAAGCTCGACGACTATCTCTGGAGCCATTTCAAGGACAAGGAGTTCCCGGAGTGGTTCGGCTATCTGAACCGCCGGGGAGAGGTGCTTCTGCCTCTGAAGGGTGGCAAGTGGAAGGGCTGCTTCCATGTGCCGCGCGGACTTTACCAACTGTGGACATTGGCAACTGAGTGTGCGACTATGGGCGAATAAGGCGGGGCGAATAAAAGGCAATCTGCTTCGTTGCGTGTGAATTTCAAATCCTCACAACCGGGAGGTTGCTCCGGTATTGAAATCCCCGGCGCGCCTTGCATCTTATCCTTTTCTTCATCCCCTTTCTTTAAGCTTATTGTTAAAGTGATGGTTAAGTGATACTAAGAAAAATAGTTATATGACAGATAGACGAGGTTTTTTGAAAACTGTGGCGGCGGCGGCTTCGGCGGCGGCCGTCTCGTCGGTCTTGCCGACAGCGTGCGGACGGACCGATGAAAATGACGTGTGCGCCGGGGCTTCCGGCTCCGGGCTCATAGTTCCCAAGGCTCAGGGACTCCGCATCACCGGAACTTTCCTTGACGAGATTTCCCACGACATCCCGCATCAGAACTGGGGCGAGAAGGAATGGGACAGGGATTTCCGCTATATGAAGTCGATTGGCATAGACACGGTAATCTGCATTCGCTCCGGCTACCGCAAGTTCATAACCTATCCGTCGCCGTATCTCCTGAAAAAGGGGTGCTATATGCCTTCGGTGGACCTTATCGATATGTTCCTGCGTCTTGCGCAGAAATACGGGATGAAGTTCTGGTTCGGACTTTATGATTCCGGAAAGTACTGGGACACGGGGGATATGTCTTCGGAAATCGAGATGAACAAATATGTCATAGACGAGGTCTGGAAGATGTACGGCGAGAAGTACGACAGCTTCGGAGGCTGGTACATCAGCACTGAAATCAGCCGCAAGACCAAGGGCGCGGTCGATGCCTTCCATGCTATGGGCAAGCAGTGCAAGGATGTTTCCGGAGGGCTTCCGACGTTCATCTCGCCTTGGATTGACGGAAAGAAGGCCGTGATGGGCACGAATCTCAAGACCCGCGAGGATGCGGTTTCCGTCGAGGAGCACGAGCGCGAGTGGAACGAGATTTTTGACGGCATACACGACGTCGTTGATGCCGTGGCGTTTCAGGACGGGCACATCGACTACGACGAGCTTGACGCTTTCTTTTCCGTGAACAAGAAGCTCGCGGACAAGTACGGTATGCAGTGCTGGACCAACGCGGAGACCTTCGACCGCGATATGCCGATTCATTTCCTCCCGATTAAGTTCGACAAGCTGCGCATGAAACTGGAGGCGGCGGCCCGCTGCGGCTACGACAAGGCCATAACCTTCGAGTTCTCGCACTTCATGTCTCCGCAGTCGGCGTATCTCCAGGCGGGGCATCTGTATGACCGCTATTGCGAATACTTTGAGTTACGGGGCGAATAAAAAGCGGTCTGCTTCGTTGCATGTGAATTTCAAATCCTCACAACCATAAGGTTGCTCCGGTGTTGAAATCCCCAGTGCGCCTTGCATCCCATCTTTTTCTTCATCCCCTTTCCCCAAGTCTTTGTGCTATCGGGGCTTCGGACGAGTCTTTCTTATGTCATTCCGAGCGGAACGAAGTGGAGTCGAGGAATCTTTATTTGGCCTGAGCCGCTTGTGAGTGGTTGCACAAAGATTTCTCACTGCGTTCGAAATGACAGGGAAGCGTTCGAAATGACAGGGAAGCGTTCGAAATGACAGGGAAGCGTTCGAAATGACAGGGAAGCGTTCGAAATGACAGGGATGTATTCGAATGACAGGGAAGCGTTCGAGATGACAGGAAATTGTATATGAAAAGAGAATAAAACGAAAAATATGAAAAAAGAAAATGTTGGATATGTGATATTCCTTTCGGTTGTCGCGGCAATCGGAGGGATTCTGTTCGGGTATGACACGGCCGTGATTTCCGGCACGACGACCAAGGTCGCGGAACAGTTCGGCCTCGACACGATGCAGCTCGGATGGTATGTCGGCTGTGCGCTCATCGGCTCCATCATCGGAGTGGCCTCCGCCGGCGTGCTCAGCGACCGTTTCGGGCGCAAGAAGGCCATGCTCTTCTCTGCGTTCATGTTCAGTCTGTCGGCGATTGGCTGTGCGGTCTGCAACAGTCTCACTGGGCTTGTCGTCTATAGGATAATAGGCGGCGTGGGCATCGGAGTCGTGTCCATCGTCTCGCCGATTTACATCTCCGAGGTAGCGATGGCCGAGAAGCGCGGAACTCTCGTTTCGCTCTACCAGCTCGCCATCACCGTGGGCTTCCTCTTCGCCTATCTCATCAATTTCTGGATTCTCGGCATAGCGGAGGGCGCGGCGGCCGACCCGTCGCGGAGGTTCTCGTCCGAGTTCATGAACAGGCTGATGGTCGATGAGTACTGGCGCGGAATGCTCGGCTCCGAGACCATCCCGGCCCTGCTGTTCTTCTTCATCATATTTCTCATCCCGGAGAGTCCCCGCTGGCTTATCGTCAGGGGACGGGGTGCGGAGGCCACGGCCGTGCTTCAGCGCATCTATCTGACGGCGGACGAGGCCGAGCGCCAGAAGACCGTCACGGAGAAGTCCATCAGCGGAGAGGTCAAGTCGGAGTGGAAGGCCCTGCTTTCCCCGGGCATCATGAAGGCCGTCCTCATAGGCTCCGCAATCGCGATTCTCGGTCAGTTCATGGGCGTGAACGCCGTGCTCTACTATGGCCCGGAAATCTTCAAGGAGGCCGGACTCGCTTCCGGCGACGCGCTCTTCTCGCAGGTTCTGGTCGGCGTGGTGAATATGCTCACGACTGTCATCGCCCTCCTCATCATCGACAAGGTGGGACGGAAGAAGCTCGTCTATTGGGGAGTCTCCGGCATGATACTGTCTCTGATTATGATAGGCTTCTACTTCATATTCCCGGAGCGGCTCGGAAGCATCTTCATGCTCGTGTTCTTCCTCTTCTATGTCTTCTGCTGCGCTATTTCCATCAGTGCCGTGGTGTTCGTCCTCCTGTCGGAGATGTATCCGAACAATGTCCGTGGCACGGCGATGTCCATAGCGGGGCTCGCCCTCTGGGTCGGCACCTACCTCATCGGACAGCTCACCCCGTGGCTTCTCGCCAACGTTCCGCCGTTCGCCCCTGCCGGCACATTCTTCCTCTTCGCCCTGATGTGCATCCCGTACCTCCTGATCATGTGGAAGCTCGTTCCCGAGACAACCGGCAAGTCACTCGAGGAAATAGAGCGCTGGTGGACCGGCAAGTAAAAGACCGCAGGGTGGGCTGCTACCACAAATTTCAGCGATCTCAAGTTCAAAATTTACCGCTTTTCAGCTGTTGCTATATCCGCAATTATATATTACCTTTACCGCGTTTTACGACCACTCTCACCGGCATGCTTATGCCACGGTCTCCGGGTGGTCGTTATTATCGGCTGACGTCGAAAATAAGACTACAAAACGCAGGGCAACTAATATTCGCAGAAAGGGATCAGACATGAAAAAGGGAATTATCATTTACAAATCTAAATATGGCGCTGCTCAGAAATATGCCCAGTGGCTCCAGAGCATGACCGGCTTTCCATGCATAAAGACAAGCGATGCCGTGCTGAATGATATATTACAGTACGACACAATCATATTATGCAGCAGTATATATGCCTCCGGAATAGCGGGATTGCCTTTCTTGAAGAAGAATATAGAGAGTCTGAAAAATAAGAAAGTAGCGATATTTTGTGTTGGAGCCTCTCCTTATGACGAGAGTGCGTTTGAAGAAATAAAAGCGCGCAATCTGACAGGAAACTTAAAGGGGATTCCGCTTTTTTACGGAAGAGGCGCCTGGGATATGAGTAAGATGAGCTTTATGGACAGGACTATGTGCAAAATGCTTCAAAGGTCGATAGCAGAAAAGGATCCTGATACATACGAGCCGTGGATGAAAGCGCTTATGTGCGCGGTAGGAAAAAGCTGCGATTGGACAGATAAAAAATATTTGCTTCCGTTATTAGACTACTTGGAAACCGTCAAAGAATAACCTCAGTTTGCGATGCTGAAGAAAGTCACGCAGTCTCTGACCGGGCGCACGGCAGTGTTTGAACTGTTGCCGATGTACTGTTCTGAAGTGCATGACATTGTGGAAAACCTGTCTCTTGACGAACTGTTGTTCAACGGATTCTATCCTGAACTTGTCTCGATTTACTTGATTCGCCGCTGAGCAGGGGGATGAGGAAAAGGATGGGATGCAAGGCGCACAAAGCCCTCGAAACCGGAGCAACCTTGGCGGTTGTGAGGATTTCGAGGGCTTTTGCAACGCGGCAGACCGCCATTTATTCATCCCCTCCTCCGCCGAGGGCGCGGTAGAGATTAATTACCGCCGTCGCCTTCTCCAACCTGTCCGCCGCCCGGCCGGTCTCGGCGCCGAGCAGCGACTGCTGTGCGGTCAGCACTTCCAGATAGGTGGTCGAAGTGTAGCGCATGAGCATCTCGGTGTTCTCCAGGGCCGAGGACAGCGACTCAATCTGGCGGTCGCGCCACTGCTCCTTGTTCAGAGCCGTCTGGTAGAGAGAAAGGGCGGTGTTGACCTCGGCCCCGGCATCGAGGATGGTCTGGACGAGGGTCAGGCGGGCCTGCTCCATCTGCGACCTGGAGATGCGAAGCTGACCGCGCAGGGCTCCTCCCTGAAAGAGCGGCTGGAAGAGAGATGCGGCGGCGCCGAGGACGAGACCTGTCGGGTTCATGATTGTGCCGCTGAGGTTGTTCGTCCATCCGGCCTGTCCGGAAAGGCTGATGGATGGGAGGAGCGAGGCCTTGGCGACATTGACTCCGTAATAGGCCGACGCGAGGGCGTTCTCGGCGGAGCGTATGTCCGGGCGGCGTTCGAGCAGCCGGGCCGGAACTCCGGTCTTGAGCTCGGAAGGAAAGTTCGAGTCGGTGAACTTGCCGCGCACTATGGCGTGCGGGGGCTGGACGAGGAGGGCGCAGAGGCTGTTCTCAAGCTCGGTGATTGACTGCGCGAGGCTTTCGGCGGAGGCGGATGCGGCGCACCATGCCCCTTCCATCTGCGAGACTGCCACCTGATTCGCCATTCCGGCAGACATCATGGCCTTGAGCACTTCCACGCTGCTTGCATATTTCTCCACGGTCTCGCGGGTGAAGGAGAGCTGCTCGTCAAGCATCAGGAGGGTGTAGTACTGGGTTGCGACCCCGGCGATGAGACCGGTGCGGACGGCGAGCGCGTAGTCGCCGGCCATGTCGTAGTTCACCTTCGCCTGACGCTTGCGGTTGGTCAGCTTGCCGAAGATGTCAAGCTCCCAGCTCGCGGTGAACGGAACCGTCCAGTTCCATGCCGCTCCGGTGTTGACTCCGCCGTCGAGGAAGCTGCTGTTGAAGTTTCCGACAGAGCCCTGCGGGGCAAGGCCGACTGTTGGGATGTAGGCGAGACGGGCCATGCGGAGTCCCTCGTAGGCCTGCTCGACGCTCAGCCGGGCCTTCTTCATGTCCGTGTTGTTGTCGAGGGCCGTCTGAATCAGCTCCTGCAGCAGCGGGTCGGTGAAGAGCTCGCGCCAGCCTAAGTCGGCTAGGGAGCTGGTGTCGGTGACGACGGCTCCGAAGAGCGCCGAGTCGGCAGTGACGGTTTCCGGACGTTCGTATTTCTTGTATATTCCGCAGCTGACGGTCATCATCAGCGCGGCGACATATAATATTGCTTTTTTCATATATTCCTTATTGTTTTGTCTTTTTCTTGTCATGCCGAAATTGTTTTTGTCATGCCGAACAATTCTTGTCATGCCGAACAATTCTTGTCATGTCGAACGAAGTGAGACATCTTTGATCTTATGTCAATGATTGGTCCGGACTTAAGATTTCTCCACTCGCTTCGCTCGGTCGAAATGACAAGGAGAAATCCGGTCGAAATGACAAAGTGTGACTTGGTAATCCGGTCGAAATGACAAGGTGTGACTTGGTGATCCGGTTGAAATGACAAAATGCCCTAAAGCCTCTCCGTGTTGTCGGCCTCGCCCTTGAGACGCTTCATCTCGCGGACGCCCTCTATCTCCTCGGATATGGACGAATCTTCTGATTTCTCGAACTTTATGGGCTTGAACCGTTCCTCAAGATTCTCGAAGGTCACGAAAAGCGACGGCACGAGGAAGAGGAGAATCAGCGTACCCATGAGCATTCCTCCGACCGCGCCCGTTCCGAGAGCGGAGTTGCCGTTCGCGCCGACGCCGCTCGCGAACATCATCGGAATCATTCCGAAGACCATCGTCAGGGCGGTCATCAGGATAGGGCGGAGACGGACCTTCGCGGCTCCGACGGCGGCCTGCTTCACGCTCATTCCGGCCTTGCGCCTTGAGGATGCGTACTCGGTGATGAGGATGGCGGTCTTGGCGAGCAGGCCGATGAGCATGATGACTCCCGTCTGGAGGTAGATGTTGTTCTCAAGGCCGAACAGCTTGGCGAAGAGGAAGCTTCCCATGATACCGCAAGGTACCGAGACTATGACGGCGAGCGGGATGAGGAAACTTTCGTAGAACGCGCAGAGAATCAGGTAGATGAGCACGATGCAGATGAGATAGACATAGAGCGAGTTGCTTGAGCTGCGCTCCTCCTCGCGGGCAAGTCCGGAGAACTCGTAGCCGTAGTTTCTCGGAAGCGTCTGCGAGGCGACCTCCTTCACGGCGCGAATCGCGTCCCCCGAAGAATACCCGTCAGCAGCCGAGCCGTTCACCGCGATGGCGTTGTACATATTGAACCTCGTGAGCGTCTGCGGCCCATAGACCTTGGTAATCTTCACGAACTGGCTCAGGGGCGCCATCTCGCCGCTGTTCACGCGCACCATGGTCGCGTCGAGGGTCTGAGGGGTCATCCTGTATTTCGGGTCGGCCTGAATCATCACACGATAGACACGCGAGAAGCGGTTGATGTTGGAGACATACTGGCCTCCGTAATATCCTGCGACTGTCGAGAGCACGGTGGCGGGGGAGACTCCGGCAATCTTGCACTTCGCCGGTTCGACGTCCACGAGATACTGCGGGTAGTTCGGGTTGAACGAACTGTATGCCTCGGCGATTTCCGGCCTCTTGCGAAGTTCCGAAAGGAAATCCTGTGATATTCCGAAGAATGTGTTCACGTCACCGCCGGTCTTGTCCTGAAGGAACATCTCGAATCCGTTGGTCATTCCGTAGCCGTTGATCATAGGCGGAGCCATCGGGATAATCGTAGCCTCCTTGATGTCCGACAGACGCCCCATCATCTTGCCTATCACAGCGTTCACGTCGTGTTCCTTCCCCTTTCGCTCCGACCAGTCCTTCAGCTTTATCGTAAGACTCGCATAAGACGAGCCTGAGCCTGAAATGAGCCCATATCCCGAAACCGTCGATGTGATTTCGATTTCCGGAATATCCTTTATTCTGTCGTATGCCTTCATCAGGACATCGTTCGTGCTTTGGAGCGACGTGCCCGGGGCCATCTGAAGCTCGACCATAATGTTGCCCATGTCCTCGTTCGGTACGAGACCGGTCTTCGTCGTTGACATGAGCCAGACGAGAAGTGCCACGCAGGCAGCGACAATCGTCCACACAAGCCAGCTGCGCTTGATGAAGAACTTGACTCCTTCCTTGTATCTATCGACAACCTTGTCGAAGCCCGTCGTGAACTTTTTCCTGAACCTTGCTGAGAACGAATCGACCTCCTCTCCGTTTTCATTGACATAAGGCTTGAGCAATATGGCGCAGAGGGCCGGGGCGAGGGTGAGGGCGTTGACCGCCGAGATGCCGACCGCAACGGCCATCGTGATTCCGAACTGGGTGTAGAACACTCCGGATGTTCCGCCCATCATCGAGACCGGGATGAACACCGCCATGAAGACGAGTGTGGAGGTGAGAATTGCCGCCGTGATGCCGCCCATCGCGTCCCGAGTGGCCTGCATCGACGATGTGTAGCCCATTTCGAGCTTCGCCTGCACCGCCTCCACGACGACAATCGCGTTATCCACCACCGTACCGATGGCGAGCACGAGCGCGAAGAGGGTCAGCAGGTTTATCGTGAACCCGGCCACAGCCATGAACGCGAAGGTTCCGATGACCGAGACGAAAATCGAGACCGTCGGGATGAGCGTCGCCCGGAAGTCCTGGAGGAAGAAATAGACGACGAGGACGACGAGCAGGATGGCGAGAATCAGCGACTTGATGACCTCCTTGATGGATGCGTAGAGGAAGTCGTTGATGCTCAGCATGGAGTCAATCATAAGTCCCTCGGGCATGGTCTCACGCGCCTCGTCAATCAGCGCATCTATGTCGTTCACGACCTGCGTCGCATTGGAGCCCGCTGTCTGGAACACCATCATTTCCACTCCCGGATGCCCGTCGGTGGTGGATTTGTAGCCGTATGACTCGATTCCGAGCTCTATGTGCGCGACGTCCCTGAGCCTGAGGACCTCCCCGTTCGGAAGAGCGCTGATGACAAGATCTCCGAACTCTTCCGGTGTCTGCTTTCTTCCGGCATATTTCATTATGTACTCGAACGACGAACCTGAGCTCTCACCGAAGGAACCGGTGGCGGATTCGATGTTCTGCTCCGCAAGCACTCCCGTTATGTCGCTCGGAATCAGATGGTAATGAGCCATCGCCGCCGGATTGAACCATATTCGCATCGCGTATTTGTCGGACAGGAGCACGACGCTTCCCACTCCCTTTATTCGCTTGAGCTGAGGCTCGATGTTGAGGTCGGCGTAGTTGGCGAGAAACTTCGTGTCATAGCCGCTCTCCGGCGTGGCGTGCAGGTCGATGACCTTAATCATGCTGTTCTGCCGCTTCACGGTCGTGACTCCAATCTGGTTTACCTCCGCCGGAAGCGAGCCGGTTGCCTGTGAAATCCTGTTCTGGACGTTCACAGCCGCCATATCCGGGTCGGTTCCCTGACGGAAATAGACCATAATCTCGACGCTTCCGGAGTTGGTCGCGGTCGATGACATATAGTCCATGTTCTCCACGCCGTTGATGGCCTCCTCGATCGGGGATATGACTGCTTTCTGCACAGTCTCCGCGCTCGCTCCCGGGTAGGACGTCATCACCATGATGGTAGGCGGCGCGATGTCCGGGAACTGCTCGACGGGAAGTGTCTTCACGGCTATGAGGCCCGCGAGGACTATGACGATTGAAATGACCGACGAAAGCACCGGCCGCTCAATAAATGTCTTGATATTCATTTTGTTATATTATTCAAAACTATTGTGTTCTTTTCTCTATATTTTTTCAGCTGTTTAAACAACTTATTCTATATTTTTTTCAGTTGTTTAAACAACTTGAATTAGGGCGCAATAAAAAGATGGAGTGCAAGGCGGACGAGAAATTCAAACCGCAGCAACCTCACGGTTGTGAGGATTTGGATTATCGAAGTCCAACGCGGCAATCCGCTTTTTATTGTGCCCGTATTATTGTGCCCGTACGGTTTGGCCGTCATGGATAAGGCCAACACCCTCACTTACAATTGTATCACCTTCGCTGAGCCCGGACTTGACGACATAGGACTTCCCGTCGTCGGTGAGCCGCACCGAAAGCTTCGCCATGACAGCCTTGCCGTCCTCGACCTTCCATGCGCAGACAAGGTCCTGAAGCTCGTAGGTGACACTGCACGGGATGACGACCGCGTCCTTGAGCGTCGTGGCGAGCACGACCCTTCCGGAAGCCCCGCTGTGGAGAATGCCGCCCTTGTTGGGAAATACAGCCCTCACGGAAACGCTCGCGGTGTTGGGGTCGATGACGCCGCTTATGGACTCAATCTTTCCGGTCTGCGGATAGATGCTGCCGTCCGCGAGTTCGAGGCTTACTTCCGGAAGACCGGCGAGAGCCTCGTCCATGCTGCCGTGCCGCGCCGTGAGCTCGAGAAGCTTTGTCTCTGACAGAGAGTAATATACATACATCTGCGAATTGTCGGACACCGTCGTGAGCGGAACCGCGATGCTCGGGGAAACGAGCGCGCCCTCCCTCAGCGGAAGCGTGCCCACCACTCCGTCGGCCGGGCTGAGGACCTGGGTGTATTTCATCTCATTCTCCGCGTTCACGAGCTGGGCCTGTGCCTGCGCGAGCCCCGCCTTTGCCGTGAGCAGCTGGTTCTTTGCCGTGAGCAGGTCAAATTCGGAAATGACCTTTTTGTTATATAGCTCCTGACGGCTGTCATAGAGGAGCTGCGCCGTGGCGACACCCGCATTCGCGGACTCCACATTCGCCCGGGCCATCTGGAGAGCGGCCTTGAACGGCACCTGGTCTATTATGAAGAGAGACTGTCCCTTGCGGACCTTCTGACCTTCCCTGACATTTACCTTTGAGATTGTTCCTGAAACCTGCGGACGGATCTCGATGTCCTGCCGCCCCTGAATCGTCGCCGGATAATGCTCCGAGAGAACGACGTCGGCCGTCGTCACCTTCATGGTCGGAAACTCATTTTCCTGCGCACCGTTGCCCGTTCCTCCGTTTCCGCAGCCTGCAACTGACAAAAGGCAGCCCAACGCCGCCGCAATAAATACACTACTACTTTTCATCTTATCTATAATTTACGCTGTTTCAAGTTCTTACCCGATGCCGGCATCTTCGCCGGATTTCAGAAAGCGGGTGCAAAGGTAGTGCAAAAAACGATGTCCCCGAATTTCAAAATTTCGTGTGAATTGTTCAAAATCGGAACAAAAACTCTAACTTTGTCCCCACTAAGAAACGAAAAGAATGAAAAAGATGATGCAGGTTATTTTTTTTGAAAGTTTCTAAATATGAGAAAAAGAGGATATGAAGAAGTTGAAGGAATATATCGAAGACTCGCTGACGGACGGCGACGGCTTTTGGGTGCGCGAGTTGACATCTGAAGAACTGACATCGGAGCCCATCCGCTTGAACTGCACCATGATAGCTCTCTGCATGAAGGGTACCGCCGTATTCAGCATAGACATGAAAGATTATGACATTTCTGCCGGAAGCGAGGCTTTCCTGCTCTGTGACCTCGTCTTCTGCATCAGGCGCACAAGTCCTGATTTCGTCGTTCGTATGTTCATTTTCTCACGGGCGATTTCCAATCAGGCATTCATGCGCTTCGACTCCATATTTTTCAACCGTGTCTATGAAAACCCGATTTACCGCCACAGCGGCAGTGCGGACAAGACCCTGGCCTACTTCACCATTCTGAGCGACATCCAGTCCGACCGCCACAACGGCTACCGCAGCCTCATCGCGATGAACCTCCTGCGCGGATTCAGCCTCGATGTCTATGACAAGGTGCAGCGTCATTCCGATGAGCGGAAATCCGGCCCGAACATCCGCAGGGAGGAACTCTACGGACGATTCATGAACCTCGTGAACACTGAATGCCGGCATCGCCGTGACGTCGCCTGGTATGCTGACCGCCTCTGCATCACCCCTCGCTACCTTGCGGGCATCACCCATGCCGTCTCCGGAGACTCGCCGAAGGAACTCATCGACTATGTGACTGTTCAGGAAATCAAGATTCTTCTGACCTTTTCCGAGATGTCTCTTCAGGAAATAGCCGACCGTCTCAGCTTCCCGGACCAGTCCTACCTCGGCCGCTTCTTCCGCCGCCGGACATCCATGTCCCTGTCCGACTACCGCCGAAGCCTTCAGGATTTGTAACCGACATTGTCCTGAATGCGCCCGCGTGGCCTGAGGCTATGTCAGAAACAGTCTCTGGACAGTCCGCTAAGTCCATCGAAGACTACACCTCATCCATTCGGTAGAGGCTGTATCCCTTGATCTGCACTACAATCAGATGCAGCGCGGCCTTTCCGGCGAGAGCCCTGACAGCCTTTCCCTCGCCGTAGCCACGTATCTGTTCCACTGCCTCGTCCCACTGCTTCGCCGCGGCCTCCTCCGTCGCGTCGGACTTGAGGTACTTCAGCTCGACGATGTAGGCGTGTGCGGTCGCCTCGCAGCGGTGGAAGTCCGGCATGAGGAAGAAGTCACAGTAGCCGTGGCTGAGCTCCACCTCCGGATTGGTGAGGTAGTAGGGGTTGAGGCTGAAATAGGCCGTCATGAAGCCCTGGATGTTCCTCTCGCCCTCGATGAGACTGCGGACAGAGGTCGTGTCATGGTACTGCCGGCAGATGTATTCCATCATCGGACGCCAGTCCCCGTCGAGGGCCGCGGAGTCGAAGGACTCGGACAGCTTTGACATATTGACCTGGAGAATCTTGTTGTATTCAATCACAAGGTACTCGTAGAACTGCCTGCGCACATTGTTGTTCGGTATGCTCAGGATTGTGTTCACCCCGCGTGTTCCGCTGATGGTGAGCAGTCCGTAGTAGTAGAGCAGGCTCTTGAACATATCCGGTTCAATCAGCCTGTGCGCCGGGAACGACGGCTGCACATCGCCGAGGGTGAATCCGTTCTGCGCCACCTCCAGCAGCACGCTCTTGCGGTCTCCGTCGAGCTTGTCGAGGCGAATCAGTTTGTCAAGCTTGTTGTAGTCGGTGGCGGTGTTTCGGTCGAGCATTTCCTTAGGCGCATAGCCTTTGTTGATGTAGTGGCGGAGATAGTAGCTGACCATGTCCGTGTTGTACATCTTCGGGTCGGAGTCAAGGGCTTCCACAGAAAAGCAGTACCCGTCATACCAGGGCTTCATCTCGTCAATCAGCGCGTCCTCGTCGGCCTTCAGCGCCCCGACGCCCTGATAGTACCGAATCATCTCCCTGACCTCGGTCTCGCTGAAGCCGAGCATCATGTTGAATTCGGGGTCGAGGGTAAGCGAGGTGGCGATGTTGTAGCCGCTCGTCACGTCGTCCATGGTGACGGGGCTGACTCCCATCATGAGGATGCGGTCGAACATCCCCTTGTACTGCTTGAACACGCTCCTGTAGAACCCCTCGGCATGGGTCATGGCATGATAGACTTGTTCGCCCTTGACGTTCAGCACAACATTCGTGAAGTTGTCATATTCATCGACGATGAGATAGAGCTTCCGCTTCATCCTCTTGGCGTAGAGGTCGATGACGTTCAGCTTGCCGACGAAAGTCTTCTGCTTGAGCACCTCGGACAGATACTCCGGCGGATAGAACGCCTCATACCTTCTCGCGAAGTCCTCCGCCACGGCACTGCAATAGACATCGAAGCTCTGCGACAGCGTCTCGATGTCCCCGCCGACCCTCGAAAAGTCCAGATACAGCACCTGGAACTCTCCCATAAGCGGAGTCGGATTCTTTTCAATCCAGAGCCCGGAAAACAGGTTGACAAAATTATCCTTTTCCAGAATGTCGTAGTAGTACCTCATCATCGACAGGAACAGGCTCTTCCCGAAGCGACGCGGTCTGATGAGGAAGAGAAAATGTCCGGCCGCTTCCATCTTTGGAAGGAACATAGTCTTGTCTGAATAGTAGAGATTTTCCTCACGTACCTGCGCGAAGTCTGAAATCCCGTAAGGTATGAGCTTGTACGATGCCATGGCGCTAAAAATAACAATCGGAGGCAAAAGTACGAAAAATAGCTTAAGCTGCAATAAATTATAAAGCTAATTTCTATGCTTCGGCCCGTAGGTTCTGACGCGGCGGTCGGAGATGACCCCGCTCCAGTTGAGGCCGAAGGCGAAGTCGTAGGAGTTGCCGTCGGAGTCGCGGTAGCATTCCATGTCGAAAGGCAGGTCCTCGCACTGCTCCTCGACGGTCTTCATGCCGGAAGGAAGCTGCATCGGAAGGAGGCCGTAAGGCTCGAAGCGGCCGCTGATTATGTCAAGAAGGGCGTTGTTGGACACCCCGAAGGCAAGCAGCAGGGCGTCGGCGGCAGGCTCAATTTCGGCCGGAACGAACGGCCGGTCGCAGGCGACGACCACAATCACCGGCTTGTCTCCCATCGCCGCCTTGGTGGCAAGCACGAGCCTCATGTCGCCCTCGTTTGAGCTGGTCTCGGTGAAGCCCCGGTAGGAGCGGTTGTCGGACGGACCGTCTCCTGCCAGACTCCTTTCGCGGGCGGACTCGGCGGTGTAGGGCGAGTACTGGAGGCTGATCGGCTGATAGTGGCCTTCGGGGTACTCGTCGTTCGGAAGAATGTAGCCCCAATGACCGATCGGGCTCTTTATCGCTACAAGGGCGAAGTCAGCCTCTTCCGGCGTGGCGGCGATGTCGAAGTACTTGCCTAACAGCTCTTCTCCGAACGGACGCTCGTCGTAGGGGAGGGTGGGCTTCTGCCAATGAGTCAGACCGGCCGCGACGTGACGCACCGGCTGCCAGACCTTTGCCCTTTCCCTCTGCGGCAGGGCGTGCGCGTGATTTTTCAGCATGACGACTGACTTGAGCTGCGCGTCGTAGCCTGCGGCCACATATTCCCGGCATCCGACCACCTCCGCCGCCCTCTGCGGGCTGGCATACGGATTCTCGAAATTGCCGACGCGGAAGATGTTCGTGAGAAGCCGCACGGCCGACTGCTCGAAGCGCTCCCGTGCGCTATCCTTTCCGTATTTCTCTTCCCAGAGCCTGTAGGCCTCAAGGCTTATGGCGTTGTCCGCCGCCCCGCCGAGCTGATCCACCCCGGCCTCGAAGCATTTCAGCCTCCTCTCTGCCTGCGAGCAAGTCTCCATTCCCCACGGCGTGCCGCTGTGTTCATAGACTTTACTGCAGTCGTTGACGATTCCCCAGTCGGTGCAGACGACTCCCTCGTAGCGGTATTTGTCTCGTAGCAGTTCCTGAATGATGTAGCGGCTGAACCCGTTCCCGACATTCTCCCCTGAAGGATCCTGACCGTAGGAAATCGTGTAGTACGGCATCACCGCAGCCGCCATCTTCGTCCCGCCGCGAAGCCTGAACGCGCCGTCGATGAAAGGAATGAGATTCTGAGCGAAATTGTCTCCCGGATAGACGGCATATTTCCCCGTGCCGAAATGCGCGTCGCGCCCCGCCTCTCCCGTGCCGCCGCCCGGCCAGTGCTTGACCATGCAGTTGACCGAGCCGCCGCCCCAGCCGTCCGCGGAGCCTTCTGTCGTCTGGAATGCGTCGCAGTACTCGCGCACGATGTCCCTGTTGAGTTCCGGACTCTCGCTGAAAGTTCCGTAGAACCGTCTCCAGCGCGGGTCGGTGGAAAGGTCCGCCTGTGGGGAAAGGGCGGTGGTAATTCCGAGGGCGCGGTATTCGGACGACACGACCTCGCCGTGCCTGCGCACCACATCGAGGTCGAAGGTCGCCGCCATTCCCACCTCGCGCGGCCACAGAGAAATCTTGCTCGTCCCGTCCGGGTCGAACTCTCCGTCAGGCTCCGGCTTGTAGGTGTTGGTGTTCGCCTGCCCGTTGGTGTAGTTCCTCGGGTCGGTGGAGTTGTTGGAAGGGATGCCGAACGGCTCCGCCTCACAGAAGGCCTGCACGCGGTTCGACCATGCGGCTCCGGTCTCCGCATCGGCAACGTTCCTCACGAGCATGTGGCGGATGAAGTCGTCCCTGAGGTACTTTTCCTGCCGGGGCGTCAGCTCCGCGCTCATCGCATCGACCGCGCTTGAGTAGAGCATCAGCCCGCAGATGCGCTCGACGGGCATCTGAGACGCCAGGTCACGTGCCCTTTCAGCGACGCTCCTGCGCCAGTCCTCATAGACGTCGAGCTCCCCGTCCTTGTCCAGGTCCTTGAACGCGAACCCGTCGATGTTCAGAATCCTCACCCCGGAACTCTCGTTGTAGCCCAGTTCCGGTCCGCGAGTCTGTGTCACGACGGTGTAGCCATCGTGCTGAACGATGTTTATCTCATTCTTCGCGCACCCCGCCGCAACGGCGATTACGCCCAATATCAATGCTTTCTTTTTCATACTTGACGGTATTTCCGAAATTACAGTTTGCCCTTCGGGCATCAAAATGTTACTGAGCGAACAGCCCGCGAAGCCCGTTGAACGTCGCGTTGTCGAAGTCCGAAACCGGAGATATGGACCTTAGGCACGCGACGTCGGAGAGGCCTTTGCGGACGGAGGGCTCCATAAGAGAAAATGAACGGGAAATCTGGCCTCCGAAGAGAAGACATTCGATTTCATATTCCTTCAGAATCGGGGATATGGCTTCTGCGATCGTGGCTCCTATGCTCCAGAATGTCTCCAAGGCGGCTGCGTCTCCGACGGCCGCGAGTTCGGCGATTTCCTTCACCGTGTCCGCTCCCTGTCCTCCGAGGTCCCGGAACGTCCTTAGAAATCCCCGCTTTGAGGCGTAGTCTTCGAGAATGCCGTCGCGGTAGGGAAGTCCGAATATGCTGACGAGCGGCGAGCCTGTCTCCTTCTTGAGTATATGTCCGTCTATGGACATCGCGAACCCGAGCCCAGTCCCGAGCGCCACAAGGGCCGCACGGGAAAATCCCCTGCCGTTGCCGTCGGACATCTCTCCCGCGAGCATCACGTTCACGTCGTGGATGAAGCAAAGTTCGACTCCCTCAGGCACGCCGGCCAGCTCACGGAAACTCTCCCCATAGACGGAGGAGAACTTGTGCCTCATCAGGAATATGCCTTTTTCGTAGTCGAACGGGCCCGGGATGGCCACGGCGATTCCGCAGCCGGACTGTGGGTCGCAGGCTGCGGAGTCCGCAGAACCGGATGCACCGTCGCGTCCGGCTTCCGCGTCCCTGCAAAAGCCTCCGACAGCCTCCGCGAAGGACGCTGAAATCTCCTCGCGGCTGCCGTCGGAACTCACTGGAATCTCCCGCCCGTCGGAGCACTTTATGAAGGTGCCCCCGACGTCAAGAAGAAGGGTTTTCATAGGCCTCGCGTTAAAGGATGACATCCTGATAGCCGTCCCTCAGCATGGTCTTGTGCACCATCACCGGTTCCTTGCCGAGGTTCTCGATGACATATTCACCCATGTCGGCCGGCACGCAGACGATGTCAAGATAGTCCATGTCGTAGAACCTTTCCGGGTGTTGCTTACTGCGCACGCGCACGTGGTCTCCATCGACAAGCGCGAGCACATGGAAACGCTCCCCACGGGTGTCCTGAGGGCATTCGGTCTCGAAGTCGAGACGGCGGAGGCTGAAGTAAAGCTGCTCGTTCTCTCCGAGAATCAGCTCCTTCCATCCCTCTCCGGAAGCCGCCACGCGAGGCTTCTGGACTATGTAGTCCGGACTCTGTGGGTCGTGAATCACGGATGCGCGGCGGTGCTGCGCGACGTTCTCCTCGCCGAGGCGGGTGTGGATAGGGCGCTGCTTGCCGTCGAAGTCGAGGCGGAGGTAGTCGTACATCTTGTAGGTGTAGGAGCCGATGGTGAGCGAGCCGATTTCCAAAATTACCTGGTTGCGGCCGCTTGAGTGTATGGTTCCGGCAGGCAGCATCACCTGAAGACCCGGCTTAGACTCCTCGTAGTTCACATATTTCATGTAGTCACACGGTCTGTGCTCAGTGTCGGCGGCCTCGATGTCCCTGAAGAACTGCGGGATGTCAGCGTCGTCGCGGAAGCCGATGAAGGTCTTCGCGTCGTGCCCCGTCACGCAGACGTAGTAGCTTTCGTCCTGACGGCCGAACTCCCCGTAGTGCTCGCGGTTGTAGGCCGAGCCGGAGTGGCACTGGATGGACATGTTGCCGGTCGAGTGGTAGCTGTCGTCGTAGTTGAAGCGGATAGGGAAGTAGCCGTGGAACTTCTCCACCGCGTCCCTGCTCATGAGGTTCTCGCCCTCGCGGCACACGAACGAACAAAAGTTGATGTCGAGTTTTTCAGAGCCGGCCTCCACCACGACGCTGACTTCCATCGGGATGAAATCGAACACCCACGCCGCGTTGCGCATCTTCTCCGGCAGGTTGCGGTGATTTTTCATGTAGGAGCCACCCCAGACACCCTCGATGTAGCACGGCTTTGCGCGGAACGGGTATTTCACGAGCTGGGCGCAGATGTCCGCGAAGGCCTCGTAAGGGAGCATCTGGATGTTCTGCTGGTCGTCACTGAGGAACCAGAAGTCGGGTATGTTGTTCCGCAGGAGCTCGCGGCGGCTGCACACTGCCATCTCGAAGTCGCAGTAGTAGCAGCGGCGGATGACGCGGTTGATCATGTCCGGGCGCTTCTTTCCGATGTTGACATATTCTCCCCGGCGAATCCTGAGTATGGAGGTCTTAGGAGTCACGTCGAAGAAGCATTTCGTGTCATAGAGAGCCCTGAAACGCGGAATCAGCACGCCGTAGCCGAAAACCGCCACGACCTTCCCTGAACCTTTCCCGAGCTCCGCCACCTTCTTCTCGAACGCCTGCGTCCTCTCCTCGTCGAGCATCCCCTCGTATCCGCCCTTGTATATCTTTCCGTAGAGCAGCGTCGGGTCAATCTTCTTGTCCCAGATGAGCAGCGGGTCTATCATCCCGTCTATTTCCTTACCGCTCTTGAAGCACTCCGCATTGGCATCGACCGACTCGAACTCAATCCCCGCCGCCGCGCATTCCCGGGCAAGCAGGTTGAGGAAAACCGTCCAATCGACCGTGGTGTATCCGTCGAACGCGACGACCTGGTTCTTCCCGTGTGCCTTTTCGATGATTCCAGCCGCAAACTTCTTGGCGACGTTCGGCGTTCCGCCGCTGACGACTGATGAAACTGTCTTTTCTGAAAGTTCCGGACGGTTCACCGGCTTCGGGTCGTCGAACGGAAACGGATTGTACATGAAACTCATATATTCCTGTATTTAAATATGTTAAATCTTGCTTTGAATGATATGTGTCAGGATGATATATATGCTTGAATGATATATATGCCTGAATGATTATGTCTTTATGGACACGGAATTTCGGGCGTATGCCTATCGTATGTCGTGGAACTCGAATTCCATGATTTCGGCGAAATCCCCGAGTTCCCTGCGCCAGTCCCCGTCGGTAATCGCGTAGTGCTGGGTGACTCCGACTTTCAGCAGCCGCTCAAAGAGTTCCTTGACAGGGACCTCCGGGCGGAAGATGCTGTGGGAATATGTGGCGAGTATGTGTTTGCCCGGCAGCGACTCCGCCATGAAGCAGACCATCTTGTAGCGTCCGTCTTCCTCGAAGATTCCCGTCACCGTCTTCATCCCGGGGCTGAAACGGTACCATCCGAACGGAGCCCCGGCATACTTGTAGTTCGTCTTCGCAAAGCGCACGTCCCTTGCAATCAGCACATTGTCCTGCCACTTCGGATCCGTGTGGTCGTTCGGGCCGGCGTGTCCTCCCGCGAATGTTCCCAAGTCGTCCTCGATGTGGAACGGCTCTATGAAGTTCACATGCCCTCCTGAAATCAGCTTTAGGATGTATGTCGCGAGACCGGCACCCATGTCGGCCTCCGGCACGAGGACGGAGAGGCTTTCGTTGAACCAGTCGTGGTAGAAGCCTGCCCTGCATCCGCTGACCTTGAATGTCGACGGGTCTATGTCGTTATAGACGAGGATGTCTATGTCCCTCTCCTGCGCCGTCTTCTTCAGAGCGAGCGAGGCCCTGACGCAGCCGATGAACTTGTCCTGCTCCACGTCGTCCATCATGCGGTAGCGTGTCGTGAGGCTGTCGGCATATTCATTCACCTCTTCATCGGTCAGTGAATCAAGCGTTTCCTTGTAGTCCGACGACGGAAGGTAGTGTATTTCGGGACCTATCTTCGTGAACAGGTCGTAGTTATCGATGTAGGTGGACCACATCGCCTCGTTCATGTTAGCCATGAGCCCGACGTTCGACTTTCGGAGCACAGCCCTCGCGTAGGCGACGCGGGAGAACGAGCGTATCTCGTCGGTAATCTCCTCCCTCGTGCCCATGACGACCTTCACGCCCTTCCTCGGCACGCGGCGGATTGAACCCGAGGCTTCGAGGGAGCCCACGAGGGTGCCGCTGCAAAGGTATTCAATGAAATCGTCCTCGTCCAGCGTGGTCTCGAACGCCATCCGCTTCTTCGCCACGTTCGTGAACAGAATCGGAATGTCGGGGCAGTCGCGCAGGAATCGTATCCACGCGAAGTCCTCGCTCCACGAGAGAAATTCGGCTATTATGAAATCGACCTTGGCGTTATAGAACGTGTCCATCGCCCTTTCCGCGTCCTCCCTTTCATATACTATCCCCGGAAACGTGACGTCGAGGAAGTCGAGGGACGAGAGAATCTGCTCGGCGACGACTGCCTTCTTCTGCCCGTATGAGCCCTTTTTCGGGCCGGAAAGGTTCTTGAACCTCGGGGAGGCGACGAGCAGCAGGCCTGCCCGAGGCTTCCTTATCTTTTCTGAAATGTTCATTTTATCGTATTTATTGTAAGCGTTTTTTTAGCTGGGGATGTAAGCTTTTTTTTGATAGGGCGACCGTCATGCCCTTTCCCTGTTCCTGTCGTAGTCTTTCCGGTAGCGGGTGAATGCCACGACGGCCATCACGAGCCCGCACACGAGCCAGATTGCCGCGA
Source organism: uncultured Bacteroidales bacterium (assembly GCA_934725015.1). Taxonomy (GTDB): domain Bacteria; phylum Bacteroidota; class Bacteroidia; order Bacteroidales; family UBA932; genus Cryptobacteroides. Next base: position 44,924 of record CAKVAS010000013.1, on the reverse strand, counting down.
GAACCGGGAAGGTCGCCTGAAGGCTTCCGAGGCTGTCCTTCATTGCCCCGAGAACGACCGGGGCGAGCGCCCCGACGGCAAACCCGGTGGTAATCATCGCGCTTGAGCATGAGGCGTGCAGGCGCGGAGGGGTCACGTCATAGAGCACTGAGTAGGTATTGGCGTCGAACATTGCGCGGAAGAACCCCCACGCGGCGAAGCAGAGGTAGAGCACCCACAGCGTGCCGGCGTGGCCTATGACGAAGAGCGGCACGGCCCCGAGAAGAAGCCCGGCGGCCTGGAGCAGCATCCTGTGCTTTGGCGACTTCGCGGCCAGACGGTCGGAAAGTGTCCCGGAGAGCAGAACCCCGACGAACGCCGCGACATAAGTCCAGAACATGGAGTTGAACCCCGCAGACGCCTGGCTGAGCCCGCATTCGTCCTGAAGATATGCCGGCATCCATGTCATGTAGCCGGTAATCACGAAGATAAGCCCGGAGAATCCGAACGTGAGGCAGGCCGCCGTAGGGGTAGTGAACACGGTCCGGAAGCCGTCCAGTATGCCCGGCTTGTTCCCCTCCCTTGCCTTTTTCTCCTCTTCGCTCAGCGGCTTGTCCTTGAGCCTGAACGCCATGAGCAGTCCCCACACGATGCCTGCCGCGCCGAAGAAGATGAAGGAATACTTCCATCCCTCTCCCGGGTGCAGCGCGTCGAACCTGTCGGCAATCAGCCCGGCGAGCCATCCCGCCAGAATCACTCCTATATAATATGCCGTCTGATGAATCGACATAGCCCTTGCGCGGGTGTCGGTGTGGTATTGTCCGAGCAGCGAGTAGTTGGCCGGACCGAAGAACGCCTCGCCTCCGCCTGTCGCCACGCTGCGCATGAGCACGAGCATGAAGACGCTGTTTGCCACTCCTGTGAACATCGTCGCCGCGCTCCAGAAGAGAATGGAGACGGTCACAACCCACTTGCGGCTGAAGCGGTCGCCCGCCCAGCCTCCGAGCGGTACCATGAAAGCGTAGAACAGGTTGAACAGCGTGGCTATGAGTCCCACTGACGTGTCGGTGAGGCTGAGAGCCTCGCGTATTGAAGGGAGCACGGTGTTGAACACCTGACGGTCTCCCTGGTTGAGCAGATAGGCCATCCACAACAGGAGCAGAACCTCCCATTTGACCCATCCGGACTCTTTTCTTGCAGTGTTTTCCTTCATCTGATGTGGTATTTCGTTCCGTCGCGGCATCTCGTCATTGTCATTGCCGGCCCGCAGACGGTTAAGTTCTGCAAAATTACAAAACTTTTTCAAAAATACCACACTATACTACACCTAATTTAAGAAATGTTTTTCTCAGTGCACCTCGCCGAGAATCTTTGCGACGCGGGAAGGATCCTGCACGGCGCCGGTCATCGGGGTGTTCCTGTCGAAAGCGCGGAGGCACTCCATCTCGCCGTCGGTCAGGGAGAAGTCGAAGATGTCAATGTTTTCGGCAATCCTCTCCCTGTGCACGGACTTGGGGATGAGAATCACTCCTTCCTGATGCAGAAAGCGGAGCGTGACCTGGCGGGGTGACTTCCCGTATTTCGCGGCTATCTCCGTCAGCCTGCCGTCCTCATAGAGCTGCGGCATCTTGTCGCGGACGAACGGACCGTAGCCCATGTGCGCGATTCCGTAGCGGCGCATCCACTCCCGGCATTCCCGCTGCTGGCTTATGAGGTTTGTCTCTATCTGGTTCACCGCCGGGACAATCCTGTTGAACTTCACGAGATCGACAATCTGCGCCGCGCTGAAGTTCGACACGCCGATTGCCCTCGCAAGCTTTTTCTCCTCGTAGAGCGTCTCCAGCTCCCGCCACGCCTTGTAATAGTTCCCGAACGGCCAGTGCAGCAGCACGAGGTCCGCCTGTTCCAACCCCAGCCTTTCAAGCGAGCGCATCACGGCGCTTCCCGCGTCCTCGTAGTCGTCGAACCAGACCTTCGTCACCACGAAGATGTCCTCGCGCCTGAGTCCCTCCCTGAACAGTTCTCCGAGCGCCCTGCCGATGATTTCCTCATTGCAGTATATCTTTGCGGTGTCAATCATTCTGTAGCCGCACTCCACCGCTGCTCTTACAGCCTCGGCGCATTCCCTCTCGTCCGTCGAATGAAACGTCCCGAGTCCAAAATCCGGCATCAGCACGCCGTTGTTCAGCCTGATCATATTCATGATGTTCAAAATTTAAACGGTTTCTTAGACAGTTCTTGATAATCCAGTAACTCCGATAACTCTGAGTGCGCCCGCTCAGAACGACGCCCGGCGGGTCATGCGGAAGTCGCAGTGGCGCTTGGCGAGGGAGCGTTCGAGAATCATCTCGCCGGCGAGGCGGCCCATCTGGGCGAAGTCGGTTGAGACTGTGGTGAGGCCGTTGAGGATAATCTCGCAGATGGGCGACTCGTTGTAGGAAATCAGGCCTATGTCCCTGCCCACCTCAAGCTTCTTCTCCCTCGCGATGCGCACGAGCTCTATTAGGTCGAAGTCGTACTGACCGGTCAGGAGCAGATAGACCTCGCCGCTCTGCACCATGTCGCGGCTGACCTTGTCCGCGAATCTGACCTTGACGCCGTTCTCGCGGCAGAAGCGCTCGACCCCGGTGAGTATGGCCTTTGAATAGAGGCTCGACGGGAGAGTTATGACATTGAGCCTGCCGTATTTACGGAGCGTGTCCAACCCCTCCGCAAGTCCCTTCGCCGTGTCGTTCTCCCAGTCCTGATAGACGGCTCCGAAATTTCCGTGAATCCCCCTCATCCAGTTGTCGAGCATCAGCAGTTTGCGGTTCGGAATCTTCCCGAGAAGGGCGCACACACGCCTCTGCGTGGCCTGGTCGAGCGGGAAATGGGGAGTGATGACATAGTAGTCGAAGTTGTCGAGGTTCTCATGGATGAAATATTCGAGCATATCGACGTTCTGCTCATGCAGGCGTATCGTGATTTCGGCGTGGTTGTCGAGCGTCTCCAGCATCGAGCTGAAAAGAATCTGCTTGTATGTGCTGAGCTTGTCGAATATCGCCAGCACCTTCAGCTTCCTCGCCCCTCCGTCCGCCCGGACATAGAACCCCTTGCCCTGCTTCGACTCCACCTTTCCCTCGTCCCGCAGCACGAGATAGGCCTTTTTCGTCGTCTCCTTCGAGATTTCGAGCTTTTCGGCGAGTTCGTTCATGGACGGAAGCACATCCCCCTCCTTCAGCGTCCCTGTCTCAATCATGGAGTCTATGGCGCTGACAATCTGTCGATAAACGGGAATCAGCGAGTTTTTGTCGATGCGTATGTTGCCTTTCATAAGCGGATATGTAGTTGGCTATGCTTAACTATGCTCTGCTGTGGTGCGCGAGCGTCTGCAAAATTACAAAATTTTGTGTGAATTGCGGTGTTATGCAAAATCCATCCGAATCGTTTGGAAGATTCGGATGGATTTTGCAATGAATAATGTCCTTTATTTCAGTTTCTGGTCGTCTGCGAGTTTATTTCCTCCTTCGTCTGTCACGTCGGCAGTGTTGTCCGCGTAACATATTCTATATGGCGACGAACTGGTGGCCCCCGATACTTTGTTGTTCTCTGTGAAATCGCAGTCTTCGAGTGTGAGTTTCCCGTTTTGATAGACTCTGATAAGCCCGTCTCCCGTGACCGTGTTGTTTGAAAATACGCACCTCTCAAAGGCTGCGTTTGATGTCGAACCAACGCGAATTATAGCGTTTCCAACCTTGTAATTATTGTTGAACTTGCAGTTTACGCAATAAACTTTTTTTGCTGCACCAATCAGCAGACAAGTACCCGTGTACATATCAAACTGTTTGTCTTCCACCCATTGATATGTGTCGTTGAATCCGATGCCGTCGAAAAGTGTTTCCGTCCCTGTCGCTGATGTGTTGTAAACGAAGATGCGGGCATTGTCTTTCTCTCCGTTTCTGTCCTTACCGACGAAGGCTGTCGCGTGCCTGTTGATGTCACGGTCTGTTATGACTACCCCGGTCAGATTTGTCGGGTAGCCTCCGAATATCTTGAATTTGGTGTTGTCCTTTAACGTTATGATGCCGGCTGACGGCTTTATGTTTCCCTCGCTGATGAATATAACGTGGTCAGTCAGAGCTGTTCCCTGAAGTTTGCTGATCAGCGTCTGGAACGACCATGCATTTTCCCACGAGAGTCCCTGTCCGTCGCCAGCCCCGTCTGGCGTGACGAAGCGCTTGTTCGCGAACTTGGTGCTGCGCAGCTCTCCGAGATTCTTGATTGTCTTTCTCGGGGCGTCGAGGACATTGCTTGAGATGTTCTCGGCGAGGAGCGTGTTGTCGGCGGAGTAAATCTGCATCGTCAGGCCGGTTGTCTTTGCCGGGAGTACCGCGGCATAGTAGGTGCCCGGGCCGCTTACGGAAACCTCGACATTGGGCTGATAGTCCGGAACATCGGTCGCGAGCGTGTAGGAAGCCGAGAGAATCTCAGATGATATGGCTGCCTTGCCGTTGAACGGGGCTCCGTTGCCGCCGATGAACACTTTTGCGGCATCTGCGTTCGCCCCCGCCACGGTGAACTTGAGCAGGGCGCAGACATTCTTCAGGGCAATGGAGTTGTCCTCTCCGATTTCCCCGGCCTCAATCGAGGCGTGCTCGAACTTTCCGTCCTGCGCCTGCGGAACTGTGACTGAAAATGTCCCGTCAGTCAGCGCGGTCTCGGTGTCTGACGGATATACAGCCCACTTGAGCGCCTTGCCGGCAGGAACGGTCGCCTTGAATGTCGCGGTCTTTCCGCCATCCTTGAGGTCAGCCTCCGTGAGCGCCTCGGTGCTGAAGTCTGTGCCGTCCTCGCAGACGAGCTTCAGCTTGTCCCCGGCGGCCCAGCGGACGCTGCCTGTCGTCTCGTCAAGGGTTGTCTTGGTCGAAACGGTTGAAGCGGTCGAAACTGCTGCTGCACCGCTGATTTCCTGTGCCTCCGCGCCTGCCTCCGTCATCACCGGATGCGTTGCAGTGAGCGTTATAGTCGTGTATTCTGGAGCTGAGTCGTCCGGTGCGGACGGGGTCTCCGTGATGTCCTTTGCGCAGGAAGCGAGCATGAGTCCTGCGGCAAAAAACAGGGTGAAGTGCGAAATGCGGGTCTTTTTCATCGTGTTGTTCATTATCCGGTTCATTTTCTTGTGTTTTTTCTTGCAGGTTACCATTGAAATACCTCCTCGGAGATTGTGTAGCTGTCGTTGGAGACTTCATTGTACTGTGCGGGGCTTGCGGCGAAGCCGGTCTCTCCCGCGATTGCCATAACCCTCATTTCCGGCGAAAAGTATGTCCTGATGCCGTGGGGGGGGGTATTGGTTAAGATAGTGTCTTGTACCATGATTTTGATATTTGTTTATGATTTTATGTATTCAGTAACTTTGGTGTGGTGTAGTTAGGTGCAAAGGTATTATATATTTTCAAAATACAAAAAGGTTTCGGGATATTTTTTCATTTTTTCTGGGATGCGAATGGGATGTCTGCAAAAAATCCAAATAATTTTGGAAAATTCGGGAAGAAAATTCTATCTTTGCAAAAGATTGCACCACACTACACCACACCAAAATAAAGCGAAGCTTTTATAATATAGAAACATGAAAAAAAATAAACTGCTTCAGATTTGTCTTTTATTTTCGAGGATAGGTTTCTTTTGGAAGAGGGAGTGTACTGGAGGTACATGACCGATGAGAAAAGAAAGATAGACCGAAAAGAACGAAAAAGATGATGCAGGTTATTTTTTGAAGGTTTCATAATATACACGCGAAATCAATATAGAATCAGATACACATAATTACATAGACTCCGATATATACGGTACACACCGATTTACTGAAAATTTCATAAATACATAATTTATTATGACACTGAACATTTCGACATCATTCCTGCGGGCTTCCGCCGCCGCGTTCGCCCTTCTTGCCGCATTCTCATCCTGCGCCAAGGCCGAGACTCCCGGCGGGCAGTCATCCTCCGACAACGGCTACATCGTCGTGACCGAATACGGAATCAGCAACGACGGCAGCGAAATCGGCAAGGAACTCAACAGGCTCGTCAAGGACGCCTACGGCAGCACGCTCTATTTCCCGGCCGGAACATACAACCTCACTGAACCGATTAAGACGCCTTACGACTACGCCAAGAACGTGAATCTCGTCTTCGACAAGAATGCCCACATCACTTCGGACAAACCTCTGGAGGCGCTTCTTATGATAGGCTTCACGGAAATGAAGACAAAGGATGCCGGGCTGAGGCAGTTCTCTTATGTCGAGGGAGGGCATTTTGACGCTACGCACACGAAGAGGGGCATCTGGGTGAACGGGCTCAAGCAGCTGGTCGCGCTGAGGGAGCTCTCTGTCTATTACTGCAAGGGTCGCCACATCGAAATCAGCTGCAGCAGCGACTTCAAGGGCACGGGCAGCAGCGACACGAAGCTTGACAACGTGAGCGTCCAGGGCCTCTCGTCCAACGACGACAATTACGGAATATACATCGGACAGCGCTGCGGTGACTGCAAGATTTCCGACACTTTCGTCTATGGGACCCGCTGCGGGCTCTACACCGAAGGGGCGGGACATATCATCAACAACTTCCATATCCTCACATGGAGAGTAGGGGACGGACAGACCGGCGACTTCGCCGAGACGGTGGGCGTGAAGATTGCCCGTCAGGGATTCTACCAGTTCAGCCAGGTCTATTTCGACACGACCAACCGCGACTTCGTCATTGACGGCGACATCGACGTGAACCTTGTGATTGACAAGTGCATAAGCCATTCCTACATAGAGAATTTCGGCCGAAGCTTCATTTCGTGGGGCAGCGGCAGCGGAAAGCTTGAGGCGAAGGTCACGAACTGCATCTTCAACCTCGACTACAAGCCGTCCGGATTCAGGATTTTCGATATTCCTGAAGACCTTATACTCAAGGACTACGACTCGAAGATAACCTTCCATGACAACATCGTCCGCTCCGGGGCGAAGCTGAACCCTTACGACCTGTCCCTGATGATGAAGTTCGACGGGAGGAATGCGGAATATGTCTTCTCTTCGCCGCAGACGCTCCCTGCCTCCGGAGCCGTCATCGGGGCCGTGGCTCCGTCCGCCTCCGCGAACAGCCTGCGCATCATGCACGGCGACGGCGGCTACACCGACCTTGTCATCGGAACTGACGGGACTGTGGAGAAGAACGAGCCAAGCACAGGCGCTTCCTGCGGCGTGTCAGCGGTCAAGAAGGACGGCTGGTCGGTTCTCGTGCTCAAGCCCACGGGCGGCTCGAAGACGCTGCTTCCCGAGGTAATTGACCTTGTCGGAAACGGCACCTTCCTTTCCACGCCTTCAAAGGACAAGCTGTTCACGCTGTCCGACTACGCTCTGTAAAGGGGGCTAAGAAATCTAAAAAAAATAACTTGCATCAGTTTCGTGCATTACCAAGATTTCCTGTCATGATGCGAATCAAAGGTCTTTTATCTTCGGTTGCCTCATTCCTGTTACCGGGAATTGCCCTCTGCCTTTCCGTGCAGGCTCTTGTCTCCTGCTCGGAAGGCTCGGTTCTTGTCAGCCCGGAAGGCTTCGCCGGCAGCATTGACGGCAAGGAGACGGCGCTCTACACCATTTCCCGCCCGGACATGATTCTTCAGGCGACCAACTACGGAGGCCGGGTCGTGTCGCTTCTTGTTCCGGACCGGAACGGCGACATGGTGGACGTCGTCCTCGGGCACGGGACTTTGGACGAGTATGTGAACTACAGGCGCGAGAGGTTTCTCGGCGCGGTGGTGGGGCCGGTCGCCAACCGCATAGTCGGCGCGTCGTACTCTCATGACGGCAGGACATACAGGCTCTCCGCCAACCACAACGGCACCGGCACGCTCCACGGCGGCTTCAGGGGACTGGACTCGGTGGTCTGGGACTTTGTCGCGCAGACTGACAGCTCGCTGACATTCCGCTGCCTCCATCCTGACGGCGCGGAGGGATTCCCCGGGAACCTGGACATCCTGATGACATACACGCTTACCTCCGGCCGCACGTGGAGGATAGACTATCTGGCGACGACTGACGCCGTCCGTCCCGTCAACATCTCCAACCATCCCTACTTCAACCTCGGGGGAGAGGGCAGCGGAACCTGCGGAGACTATGTCCTGCGGGTGAACGCGGACTCCTTTCTCGGAACGGACGGCCCGGATGTGATTGAGACCCCGATTCCCGTGGAGGGGACGGCGTTCGACTATCGCAGCCCGCACCCTGTACGCGACGCGCTCGAAAGCGGCGACCCGCAGATAGTCAGGAGCAACGGCGGATTTGACCACAATTTCTGCATAAACGGCGAGGGGATGCGCGAGGCCGCGTCGCTTTACAATCCATCCAACGGAATCTTCCTTTCCGTGTGGACGGACCAGCCGGGGCTGCAGCTCTACAGCGGGCAGTGGTGGACCGGCGAGGAGCGGGGCAAGAACGGAAAGCCTCTCGACCGCTTCGGCTCGTTCACCTTCGAGACCCAGAACTGGCCCGACGCCCCTAACAAGCCGTCCTTCCCGAATCCTTTCCTTGAGCCCGGCGAAACCTACACGCATCGCTGTGAATACCGTTTCAGCACAATAAGATAATGATTATGAATATACACAAAATTTTTCTTGCATCGGCCGTCCTTGTCGCGGCCCTGGTGTCCTGCCGGAAGGAAGCGACCGAGGAGAAGCTTTCCACGGACAGAACCGTCGTCACGGCGGTCGCTGAGGGCGGACGGCAGACCGTCGAGGTCTATGCCTCCGGGGCATGGGCCGCGGAACTTGAGGCGGAGGCCGACTGGGTGCGGCTCTCCGTCGCGTCCGGGGACGGCGACGGAGAGCTTGTCCTGGAGTTTGAACCCAACGACGCTCTCTACCGCTTCACGAAACTCGTGCTGTCCCTTTCGGGAAGTGAGCTTCGCGTGGAGATAGAGGTGAATCAGGAGTCGGCCAAGGGCTCGCCCGTGCTGAACCTGTTCCCGCCGGACATGATTTATCCGGCCGCAGGAGGAGATTTCGGGATTCCCTACAGCGCCAACGTGCCGCTTTCGCAGTTGTCGGCCGAATGTGCGGAAGACTGGGTTGGAGCGCTGTCTGTAGAGCAGGATAATGTCCGTTTCGCTCTTTCGCCCAATCCGGTCGAGGCGCGCCGCACTGCCGTGATATGGCTTGTCTGCAAGGATGCCCAAGGGAAGGTTTACAGGACGCGCTGCACAATCACTCAGGAGGCCAAGGGGGACCGCAGGGGTTTCGGCGGCGAGGCCGGAAATGAAGGTTACATTATTGATGACGACAGATACAAATGGTAATGAATATGAAACAATATCTTGAATTTGCGGCGTGCGTGCTGCTTGCCTTCTCGCCTCTGACCTCGGGGGCGGAGAGCGGCGGCGGGAGCTTCGCGGCGGCCGGAGAGGCGGCCGGGGGAAAGCCGCGGACGGACGAGGCCGTTACCGTGCGAGGAACCGTGCGGGACGCTTCGGGAGCCCCGCTGCCGGGAGTCGTGGTCCTGGTCAAGGACAGGCCGTCGTCCGGGGTGATGACTGACATGGACGGCGCGTTCACGGTTTCAGCTCCTTCGGGGGCGGCGCTGGTCTTCACCTGCATGGGCTACAGGACGGTTGAACTGCCGGCCGCCTCCGGCTCCCCGATGGCGGTCCGTCTTGAGGAGGAGCGGCTCGAAATCGAGGAGACCGTCGTCGTGGGCTACGGCGTGCAGCGTCGGGAGAGCGTCGTGGGGGCAATCACCAACGTGAAGGCCGAGGACATCGCCGGCACCGGAACGAGCCTGCTGAACAACGCGCTTGCCGGCAAGGTTCCGGGACTGCTGGTCTATTCTCAGAGCGGAGCCCCGGGCGAGAGCGACGCGACGCTCATGATTCGCGGACTCTCCAGCTGGAACGGCAGCGAGCCTCTCGTGATGGTCGATGGCATAGAGCGCCCGATGAACTCCATCTCCCCTTCGGATGTTGCCAGCGTTTCGGTTCTGAAGGACGCCTCAGCCACGGCGGTCTATGGCGCGAAGGGCGCGAACGGGGTGATTCTCGTCACGACCAAGACCGGCGCGAAGGGAGCTCCGAAATTTTCCGTCAATGTGAACCAGGGCTTCAACACGCCGCTGTTCATCCCATCGCACGTGGACGCGGCGACCGTGGCGCGTATGGCCAACATCGCCCTGAAGAACACAGGCTCTTTCGGCTCCATATTCTCGGACGAGGTGATACGCAAGTACGCCGACCAGTCTGAGCCGCTGCGCTATCCGGACGTTGACTGGTACGGCCTACTGCTGCGCGACTTCGCCCTGAGCACGGACGCCGACCTCACGATGTCCGGGGGCACGGAGAAGATCAAGTACTATCTCGGCGTTGGCTATGTCCACGACGGCTCGATAATCCGTGAAATTACCGACGGCACGAACTACAGCAGCGACAGGATTTCCTACCGCATGAACATGGACTGGAACATCACCCGCTCGACCCTCCTTTCCCTGAAGGTCGGCGGAGTGACGAACATGGAGAAGCGGCTTTCGACCGCGTGGAACTCCTCGACGGTGTTCAGCACCATCTATCAGGCCCCGACCATCTCCTACCCGGCCTATTATCCCGAGTGGGCGCTTGAGCAGTTCCCCGACGTGAACTATCCCGGACTCACGGGGATGCGCCTCGGAGGAAACCAGGGACACGCCTACTCGAACCCGTACAGTATGCTTGCCGATCCGGACTATCAGCAGACGATGACCAACAGGCTCATGACGGACATAATCCTCAGGCAGGACCTCGACTTCATCACCAAGGGCCTGTCGCTGACGGGAAAGTTCGGACTGACGTCGGCATATTCCCGAATCTCGAAGAAAGTCAAGGCCTATATGGCCCAGTATAACATCGATTGGAACATGTACGACGCGGGTTCCGACGACATCTGGGTTCCGGTAGGCGCGGCGTCGGACTTCGTCTATAGCCCGAACCCGTACGCCGTCACTCAGGACAATTCCGCGACGGGCGTGACCTACATCACCTATCTCGAAGGCTCTCTGAACTACAGCCGCAAGTTCGCCGACGCCCACAACGTCACCGCGCTCGCGCTCTACAACCAGCGCCAGTACAACAGCGGCGCGTCCTTCCCCAAGCGCAACCAGTCCTTCGTGGCGAGGGCGACCTACGACTACAGGGGACGCTACCTCTTCGAGGCCAACCTCGGAATTACAGGCAGCGAGCAGTTCTCGCCCAAGTACCGCTACGGAGTCTTTCCTTCGGTCGCCGTCGGCTATGTGATGTCAAAGGAAAAGTTCTGGAAAGAGGCAATGCCGTGGTGGAGCCTCATGAAGCTCCGCTACTCCAACGGCCTTGTCGGAAGCGACAGCTCTTCGAGCAACTGGCTCTACTACTCCTCGTGGACGAAGAACAGCTACGGCTACATCGTGGAGGACGCCGCAGCCAACCTCGACGCCCGCTGGGAAACCGCGCACAAGCAGGACGTCGGCATCGAGATGGGCTGGCTCAATGACAGGCTCAGGCTTGAGGTCGATCTGTACGACGAGAAGCGCAGCGATATGCTGATGGCCCCGGTGGTGACCCCGTTCGTCGGCGTGAAGTACAAGGACGTGAACACGGGCGCTCTGAAAAAGCACGGCTTCGAGGTCGAGATTAACTGGAAGGACAGGACGGACGGGGGCTTCGCCTACAATGTCGGGGCGATGCTCGGACTGAGCGAGAACAGGATCACGAGCTATGGCGACGCTCCGTATGCTCCGGAATATCAGAAATATGCGGGGACTCCGCTGAACTCCGCGAGGACCGGCAGCACTCTCGTCGATGACCGCTACTTCAACTCGATTGACGAGATTCACGGCTACCCGCTCTACACCTCCGAATGGACCAACGTCGTTCCGGGAGTATATAAGTTCCTCGACTACACCGCCGACGGAAGCATAGCCCAGAATGACCTCCATACGCTCAGGGGCTCGACCTACGCGCCGGGAGTATATTCCTTCAACTTCGGCTTCAGCTGGAAGGGGCTCTCCTTCAGGACGCTCTGCACGGGAACGATAGGCAAGTACATAAACTACAGGCGCGCCGCTATAATACCTTTCTATTCGGGGGATTATGTCGTCCACGCCTCCCACCTCGACTACTGGACCCCGTCGAACCGCAGCTCTTCCGTCCCGGCGCTCTCGCTTTCGGACGAGATGTACTCGTGGGCCGGGGGAACTTCCGCGTGGCCGGGATATGACCTTGCCCTTGACGGCTACACATGGAAGAAGTCGGACTACCTGACGGTCAAGGAGATGTCCCTCTCCTACACCTTCGACGGAAAGAGGCTCCGCAGGGCGCTCGGAGTCCGCTCGCTTTCGGTGGGAGTGATATGCAACAACCTCCTGACGTTCACGAGTCTCATGGAGCAGGACCCGCAGAGGCTCACCACCGCCGAGAACTACTACCCGACGATGAGGATTGTGAAACTCAACCTGAACCTGTCGTTTTAGAAAAATATAACGTTTGATTGACAGATAGATATTCTGACAGACAGATATGCACATGAAGAAGATAAGACATATATTTGCGGCGTCGGCGCTCGCGCTTGCCTCGGCGGGCTGCGGCTACCTTGACGTCGATCCCGAGCTCGGTCTCGACGACAGCGAGGTCTTCGGCACCTATTCCAACTTCCGCTCCTATTTCGACTGGCTCTACGCCTCCGGGAACGGGACGAACAAGGAGAACATACTCTACGCGTTCCCGATGTATTCGGACTTCCTCCAGAAATATTCCTTCTCGTGGTACAACACCACTGACATGGCGGACGCCGGAAGGATGGGGGTGACGCAGCAGTACTTCAAGCAGGGCACCATGACCCAGGACTTCCTGAAGGCGGTGACCTTCGACTCGGGGAGCGCCGACAAGCCGCTGGCGAAGGCGATGTTCGCGACCATCCGCCGCTGCAACACGACCATAGCCAAGATTGACCTCTGCGCGGACGCCACCCCGAAGCAGCGCGGCGACCTGCTCGGCCAGGCCTACGCCATACGCGGCTTCTGCTATTTCTCGCTCTGCCGCGTCTTCGGCGGGATGCCCTACATGGACCATGCGCTTGAGGCCGAGGAGTCCTGGGACCTTCCGAGGCTCTCGTCCCATGAGACATTCGTCAAGGCAGCCGAGGACCTGCGCAAGGGCTATGAACTGCTCAAGGAGGCCGGCTACATGAGGCGGAACTCCCCGGCCGACCTCGCGAGCGCGACCCTCGACCAGATTAACGGTGCGGCCGCGGCCGGTCTTTACGCGAGGGCGCTGCTCTATGCCGCGAGTCCGCTGAGCAACGAAAGGGGAGAGGAGGACTGGAAGGACGCCGCCGCTGCCTGTGCGCTCGCGTTGCAGGAGGCCCTTGACGCGGAGTTCTCGCTCACTCCAGCCGCGGCCTACACGACCAATTTCCTGAGCCAGAGGACGACCAACGAGAACATCTGGGCCTATGCCCTCCAGACCAAGGACAACCACGCCAACCTGAGCAGCATCATGGCCTATCCGCAGTCGGCGGCAACGTCCGGCTCCTCCGGAGTCTGCCCTACGCAGAACTTCGTGGACCGCTATGAGACCAGGTTCGGCGAGCCGCTGCTGACAGAGGCCGACCGCCGGGCCGCCGCTGCCGCCGGGCACTACAGCGAGCAGTCCCCATACAGCGACCGCGACCCGCGTCTGGAGCTCACGATTGTCCATGACGGTCAGGCCAACAGCAATGCCGAGGGCGGAAAAATCAGCATATACTACGACCCTGCCTCCAAGTCATGGCCCACGACCCGCCTGAACGGGGTGAACCTCACTTTCGGAATCGACTGGGGCACGAGGGACAACGACACCTACGCCTATTCCAACACCGGCTACTACTGCCGCAAGTACTGGAACGGCGTGCTCGGGCTCAAGCAGCAGAGCAACCACTGGCACGAGGACCCTATCGTCCGTCTGGCCGAGCTCTATCTCAACTATGCCGAGGCGGTGAACGAGGCCTACGGCCCGTCCGGCAAGGCCGGCACGGTGGGTCTTACGGCGGTCGAGGCGCTGAATGTCGTGCGCAGGCGCATCGGGATGCCTGATGTCGCGTCGAAATACACCGCCGACAGGGAGAGCCTGCGCGAGCGCATACGCAACGAGCGCTGCGTGGAGCTGGCCTTCGAGGGACATCACTACTACCACGACATCCGCCGCTGGAAGATTGCCCCGCAGACCATGGGCGCGACGCTCTACGGGATGTATGTCGAGAAGACCGACGTCAGCGCGGAGCATCCCGACGGGAGGATATACACCCGCAAGGCACTGCCGAACAACCGTCAGTGCGTGTGGAAGGACTATATGTACTATCTGCCTTTCCCCGATTCGGAGGCGTTCAAGATGAAGAACTTTGTTAACTGGAGCTGGAAATGATGAAAAGAGATATTATGATTGCGGCGCTCTCTCTTCTGCCGTGCCTTGCCCTCATGCGGAGCCTTCCGGCCGCCGCCTCGGAGCCGCTGGGGGATTCTGACGAAAAGAAGGGTGACTGCCTGTTGTGGAAGCGGGACAGCGTTGTCGTGATGCCGTGGAACGGGAGCGTCCCGTGGGAGGAATCCACCGGAAGTTTCCTTTCTGTCTCCGGCGAGGCGCTTGAAGGCAGGATGCAGGGCGACCTGATGAACAGGCTCACCGGCATGGTTCCGGGACTTGAAGTCGTGGAGAAGGCCGGCTTTGCCCTGCCGAACTACCAGTACCGCTCGCTGGACTCGGACCAGTTCAGCGTCAGGATGAGGGGACGGGGCAATGTGATGTGCATCGTGAACGACGCCTGCATCCCTTTCGGGCAGCTTCAGCTCGACCCGAACCAGATTGAGTCCATGACCTTCCTGACCGACGTCGCCGACCGCGCCCGCTACGGCGTGCTCGCCTCGGACGGAGCCATTCTCATAAAGACCCGTTCGGGCAGCTACAACACCCCGATGCGCATCAGCGTGAATGCGGAGAGCGGGGTCAGCTTCGCGGACAGGGTCTCGGAGTGGGTGAACGGTGAGGACTATGCGCGGCTGAACAACGCGGCGAGGGAGGAGGGCGGCTACGAGCAGCTCTACAGCCAGCTCGCCATAAGGAACTTCGCCAGCCGCGACCCCTATAGCTCCGAATACCCTAACGTGGATTACAAGTCCCTGATGTACAGGAATTTCCTTCCTGTCTCAAGCGCCGGGATGAACATCGCGGGAGGCACCTCGGGTGTCCGCTACAACTTTTCCCTGAGCGGGCTTTATTCGGGCGACCTGATAAAGAGCCCCAATGCCGTGGATTACAGCCGCTTCAACTTCACTGCGGGCCTCGGCGTGAAGGTCGGGAAATGGATGGAGGTCTCGGTAGATTTTTCCTCAATGCTCTATTTCCGGCGCTCCGGAAGGACTGCGTGGTACGACTACCGGACAGTTCCGGCCGTGGCATATCCGCTTGAACTCGAACTTCCGGACGGGGCGGGAACGGCCTACGGCGTGAGCAAGTCCTGGACGCAGAACTACTATGCCCTCATGAAGGAGGGCGGCTTCAGAACCAACAGAATGCGCTCCGGCCTCATGGATGTCGCGCTCGACGTTGACTTCTCGTGGCTGCTCAGGGGGTTGAAGTCCCGCACATGGCTCGCCGCCTCCAACTTCGCGCAGACGACCATAGGAAAGAACGACGACTACATCGCCTGGTACTGGTCGCCCGACGCGGGCATTCAGGAGCAGTCGTCCCACAAGGGAGCCAAGGCTTCCGGCAAATCCACCCTCTCCAACTACACATGGCAGTCGCTGTCGATGTACGAGAGGCTTTCATACGAGGGAAGCTTCGGACACCACGGCGTGAGCGCGGGGGCGACCTTCTCGATGAACAGCGCCTCAAGCAAGGGCGAGGCGCAGAACCAGAGGCAGATGTATGTCGTTGCAGACGCAAAGTATTCATACGCAGGCAGATATGTCGCCGAATTCGTCGCCCAGTACGCCGGCTCGTCCCGCTACGAGAAGGGCCGCCGCTTCGCCTTCTTCCCTTCGGCCGGACTCGCGTGGGTGGCCTCCAACGAGGCTTTCCTCAGGGACGTCAGGTGGATTGACCGCCTGAAGATTCATGCCCAGACGGGCCTTACCGGACAGTTCGACGTCTTCGGCATGCCGTATCAGTACCGCTCCAACTACTCCTACAACGGAGATATGTGGTACGGCCCTATCTCCGACCAGCCTTCGTGGTTCGGCACCAACCGCTGGATTTCCTACAAGACGACGATAAACCGCCTCGCGAACCACAGTCTCGGCTGGCCGAAGGTCTTTCAGGCCGACCTCGGACTGGACTTCGACTTCCTCGGGCTCTTTTCGTTCCGGGCGAACGCATATTACAAGAAGATATATGACTCGATAGTGAACATATCCTCCACGATTCCGGGGGTATATGGTCTGGACGGTATCGCGCTGATGGACAATTTCACCGCGCAGAGCCTTCGGGGAATGGACGTCACTCTCGGATATTCACAGAATTTCGGAGACTTCCGCGTCGGAGCCTCGTTCAGCGCGACGACGTATAAGGCGATATACGAAAGGATGACGGACGACAACTGGCTCTATGAGTACCAGAAGAAGACCGGCACTCCCGTGGATGCGTACTGGGGCTACCGCTGCATCGGGAAATATGAGGACGAGGAGCAGCTCTCTTCCGTCCCGGCAATCTCCACCGCCGTGAAGGTCGGGGACCTGATGTATGAGGATGTGAACGGAGACGGGCGCATTGACGACAACGACAAGGTGATTCTCGGGAACACGGCCCCGCGCCTGAGCTATGCGCTGAACCTCACCTTCGGGTGGAAGGACCTTGAGCTGAACGTCGTCGGGACCGGACGAGCGGGACTCAAGACGGCGATGACCAACAGCTGGTTCTGGAACGGCTGGGGCGACGGCAACTATTCCGCCTTCGTCCGCGACAACATCGGCGGAGCCTATCCGCGCCTTGACTATGTGCATTCGGACCAGAACTTCGTGGGGTCGGACTTCTGGCTCCGAAACGGCTCATGGTTCAAGATTCAGAGCGCCGAGCTGTCCTACAATCTCCGCCTGCGCCGCTCGTCATGGATAAGGGGCATCAAGTTTTCGGTCAAGGGGCAGAACCTCCTGACGCTCTCGGGAATCAGGGACGTGGATCCGGAGTGCATCGACGCGGGCGTCAGCTCCTATCCTCTGCTGCGTTCGGTCACCGGCGGCATAAAGCTTAATTTCTGACGCGACGCCTCTTTCCGCCGATATGATATAATCCTTTCAACCCATCCTTTACTACAATGAAACTCACGAAAATCATAGCCGTTCTTCTTCCGGGTCTCGTGGCCGCCGGATGCAGCTTTCTCGACCCGCTTCCGGACGGTAGCTACAACGACGACAACTACGACGAGAACGCCAAGCTGCTCAGGGGATATGTCGATAAGATTTACAACGACTTCATCCCGACGCTCTACGCGACCAACTACCTTCTCGGAATTTCCGCCGCGACCGACGACGCCGTCTATCGCTCGGAGGGGGCCGCATGGCGCAAGTTCTCCAACGGAACCGCCCTCATGTCCGGCAACCCGTTCACTTCCAAATGGAACACGGACTACTCCGCAATCAACTACGCCAACCTCTTCCTCAAGGACCGCGCAGGAATCAGCGCACGCTATCTGATTGACATGGAGGCTGATGCCGCCTACCGCCGGACGATGCAGGGCAGCGCGTTCGGGCTTCGCGCATGGTACGCCTTCGACCTTCTCCGCACCTTTGCGGGAAAGGGGACCGACGGGAACATGTGGGGCGTGCCCATCGTGACCGAGCCGACCTCTACCGACAGAATCGATGCCGGGAGCATCCGCAGGGCCGGAGTGGAAGAGTGTGTGAAGCAGATTCTTGACGACTGCGACTCCGCATACTTCTATCTCCCGGACTCCAACCGCGACTACCCGGACGACCCTGCCCAGAACCTTCCCGTGACCGGCTCGGTGCGCTACAAGACCCTCGACCGCGTCTGCATCGACGCCGTCCGCGCCATGGTCTGGCTCTTCTGGGCAAGCCCGGCGTTCAATCCGGACGGGGACGTGGAGCGCTACAGGAACGCCGCCCTCTATGCATCCCGCGTCATGAAGCACAAGATTGAGCGAGAAGGCTCGCTCACGGGCGGCTTCAATCCGCTTTCCGGCTTCAGCTGGTACGACTGCAACAGCGCCGAGATTGTCTGGCCGTCCAATTTCTCCAAGGCAACCGACACGGAGAAGTGCTGCTACCCGCTCGGCTTCGGAGGGCAGTCCAACATCGTCCCGACGCAGGACCTCGTGGATGCGTTCCCCATGGCGAACGGCTACCCGATAACGGACTCCCGCAGCGGATATGACCCGCAGAAGCCATACGAGGGGCGCGATCCGCGCTTCTATGCGGCGATTTACTACAACGGCTCCTCTGTCCTGCGCCTTTCAAACGGCGCGAAGATGTATTCCTTCAAGACCGAGACCGACGGAGCCGACGCCCCGGGCGGGACGATGACCTCGCCGACCGGCTACTACATCCGCAAGTTCCTCTACCGGGGATGGAATCCCTACGACCAGACGGTTCAGCCGGGCTACCGCTGCGTCCACCTGCTGAGCTGGACTCAGATGTGCCTGATTTTCGCGGAGGCGGCCAACGAGGCCGTCGGCCCGGAGGAGAGCTCGACTTTCGGCTATTCGGCGAAGCAGGCCCTCGGATGGCTGCGCGCACGCAAGACCACGGAGGGAGCAGACGGGCTCGGAGCGTCCGGAGACCCCTATCTTGATGAATGCTCCTCGCGGGAAAAGTTCTCCAATCTGGTGCGCAATGAGTGGAGGGTCGAGACCTGCTTCGAGGGCGAGCGCTACTGGTGCCTCAGAAGGTGGGCGTCTTCGGCCGCAGACCTTAACGTCCCTGTTCACGGGGTGAGGATAACCCGGGGCTTTTCCGGGGAGGAAGTCTTTGACAGTGAAGTCGTTGTCGAAAAACTGAACTATCCGTCCCTTTGGGCTCCGCTTCCTTATATGGAGGTGCGCCGCTGCCCGAACCTTGTCCAGAACGAGGGCTGGGAAAGCTGGAGATAGACTTATTGTTATGGAATTTGAGTATATGAAGAAGATATTTGCATTGTCCGCCGTCTGCTGTGCCCTCGCAACGGGATGCTACGGCGACTACACGATGGATTATGAATACACGGGGATATATTCCGCCTACCAGTACGACCTGCGGACGTTCGTGGTCGGGGAGGGAATGAAGTTCGACTTCACGGTGGCGCTCGGCGGAGTCGTTGACAATGACCGTGACAGGGCCGTTGAGGTCGAGGCTGACGACGCTCTGCTTTCCGCTGACCTTTCCGCATTTTCGGAGTCCGACGGTACGCCGTCGTTCACCGCGCTTGACGGCCTGAAGGGAATGGGAAGGCTCGGGGCTCTGAGCCAGTCATACGTGAGCGACGCCTTTGCCTCCGTGACTGAGATAAGCCCGCTTCCGTCCGAGTATTATGAACTTGACGGAATTGACGGGCTGACCATACGCAAGGGACGGCACACCGCTGCGGTGACCGTGCGCGCAACGGACGAGATTCTTTCGGACCCGAAGGCATTTGTTCCGTATTATGCGCTGGGCTTCAGGATTGTCAATGCCGATGCCGACCGCCTCGTGAAGGAAAAGAGCTTCGAGGTCATAGCCGTGAAATGCGAGAACCGCCTTTACGGGAACTGGTACCACGGCGGCCGGACGGTGGTGCGTTCCGACGCGACGGGAGAGGTCGTCTCCACGGACGAGTATGAACTCACGCTTCCGCAGGCCGACTCAAAGGTATATAAGCTCACCACCGTCGATGCGGTTTCCGTCAGGACCGACCGTATGGGCGGCCGCACGGGCTCCCTGCTGCTGACCTTCGACGGCGACGACATCCTCGTTTCGCCTGCCGACGGCTCCGACATCATAATAAACCCGATTCAGGGACATCCGAGCCGCTTCAACGGCGCGCGCCTCCTTCAGGACAGGGAGATTTCCCTGAACTACTGCTACAGCAACGGCGACGGAACTACGACTTATGTCTATGACGTGCTGAAGTTCCGGAACAGAATCAGGGACGGAATCAATGAATGGCAGTCAGAAACCGAGTAATTTTAAAGTATATGAGATACAGAATTTTATGCGTTGTAGCAATGATGTCCGTCCTTTCATGGACGGGATATGCCCGTGAAGACGGGAACCTCAGGCTGACGGGAACCTTCGGAGATTCCATGGAGAATGTCGGAGGATGCTCGGTAAGCGAGAGCGACGGAAGCTTCGAGATAGTCTCGAAGCAGTGGAAGGCCGGAATCATGCTCCGGGGAAAATGGGATTTGAGGGAATATAAGTCGCTCAGGCTTACGGTGGAGAACCGCAGCGATGTGACTGCCCTCTATCTCGTCTGCGATATGTTCGACTCGCGCCGCAAGCCTGAGTTCCGCGACAGGGCGAACAGGGCTGTGGCCGGAGTATATGAGGCCGTGGGCGACGTCCCGACGGGCTCGCGCATGACCGTCGAGTTTCCGCTGAGCCCGGATATGCCGCATCCGGAGGTGAACGGCGCGTTCCGCCTCATGCACGGCACTCCATATTCCCGTGAACTCGGTCTCTTTTCCTATGACATCGACCTTTCGGACGTCCACACCATCGTCATCGCCGGCGTGAATCTTCTTCCCGGGGTGGAGTTCACCGTCTCCGACGTCGAGCTTGTCAGGGGAAAGCGCGTCGCCCCGAAGGCAATGCAGCTGGACTCGGCGGCATTTTTCCCGTTTGTGGACGCATACGGGCAGTACAAGTACAGGGACTGGCCGGGCAAGGTGCACTCGGACAAGGATTTGAAGCGTGCGAGACTTGCTGAGGAAAGGGATCTCGCGGCGCATCCCGGACCTGACGACTGGGACATTTACGGCGGATGGAAAGGCGGCCCGCGCCATGAGGCGACGGGGCAGTTCTATGTGAAGAAGATTGACGGAAAATGGTGGATGATAGACCCCGAGGGCTATCTCTACTGGTCGCACGGAGTCGTGCGTGTGACGACCTCCTCTGCGGTGACTCCGCTCGACGGCCGCAGGTTCTATTTCTCCGGCCTGCCCGAGGATGAGTCCGACCCGTTCCACCGCTTCTATTTCACCCATGACGACCTCCTGCATCCGTACTACACGGCCCGGGGCATCCGTGAAACCTACGACTTCTCTTCCGCCAATGCGTACCGCAAGTATGGGGAGGACTATAAGGCGGTGTTCGCCGACCTCGCACACCGCAGGCTGCGCAGCTGGGGAATGAACACGATGGCAAATTCCTCCGACCCGGCAATCTGTGCGATGGACAGGACCGTCTATAACGAGAGGGTCGATCTGGGCGCTCCGGTCGCCGGCTGCCCGAAATGGCCTGTCCTTGAAGGCTCGGGAGGATGGTGGCCTTTCATCGACCCGTTCGACAACCTCTTCCCGATGTGCGTCCGTGCCCATCTTGAGGCCAAAAGGACACAGCTGGAGGATTCATGGTGCCAGGGCTTCTATGTCGATAATGAAATCAACTGGGGAGGGCAGACGATGCTGGCAGGCCTTGCGCTCAAGGCTTCGCCCGGGCAGGCGAGCAAGCAGGTGCTGATAGACCGCCTCATGGACAAATACTCCGGCGTGGAGGCTCTCAACAAGGCGTGGGGGACGGAGTTCGAGGACTGGAACGCGCTGATCGCCAACCGCAAGCCTCTTCCGAGCGCCGCAGATGCCGACCTCGCGGAACTGACGCTGCTGATTGTGCGGCAGTATTTCAAGACCGTGCGTGAGGTGTTCAAGCAGGTGGCTCCTGACAAGCTCTACATGGGTTGCCGTTTCGCGGGCGCTCCGGAGTTCGTGGTCAGGATTGCGGCCGAGTATGTCGATGTGATGAGCTACAACAACTACACCTACACCCGCGAGACTTTTTCCCTTCCTGAGGGGATTGACCTGCCGGTTATGTACGGGGAATTCCATTTCGGAGCCCTTGACCGAGGCCTCTTCCACACGGGCCAGGTGGCCACTTTCAGCCAGAAGAACCGTGCGAGGGCATACGGCGACTTCGTGCGCTCGTGCCTGAAGAACCCGTGCATCATAGGCACCAACTGGCATCAGTTCTCGGATCAGCCTTGTACCGGACGCTTTGACGGCGAGGACTTTCAGGTGGGCCTGACGGACTGCTGCGACACTCCTTATCCGGAGACGGTCGCCGCGCTGCGCGAGATAGGCTACAATATGTATGAAATCAGATACGGGAAAGGCGAATGAACTTTAGAAACATGAGAAAATAAATGGTTTCTGAATCAATGAGTTAGAATAATTGCGAGATTTGAGTTATGAACATTCGGAACATACTTGTGACTTCGATGATTTTTGTCCGGCTGGCCCTCTCCTGCGGAGTCTCCGGCTCATACGAGCCTGAAAGACCGTCAACTCCGGACAAGCCGGGAACAGGCGAGAGCGTGAAATCGGCGCTTGCCCTGCCGCATATAATGAGCGACGGCATGGTTCTCCAGCAGGAGTCTGAGGCGGCGATTTTCGGAACTGACGACAGCGGGGTGGAGGTCACCGTGTCTCCGTCATGGACTGACCGCAGTTTTGAGGCGGTCACCGGAAGCGACGGAAGATGGATTGCCAAGGTCAGTACTCCCAAGGGCTCCGACAAGGCCTACACTATAAGAATCACGGACAGCAACAAGGGTGAGAAGATTCTCCGCGATGTTCTTGTCGGAGAGGTCTGGCTTTGCAGCGGACAGTCCAACATGGAGCATCCGATGAAGGGATTTTCCTCCTCGGAGCCTGTGCAGGATTCGGAAATGGAGCTTTCCGACGCAGCCTATCCGCAGTTCCGCTACTTCAAGGTTCCGCAGGCCGTTTCCCGCACCGCAAGGTACGACACGGGGGAGTCTTCGTGGGCGGAATGTTCCCGCGACAACGCGAAGAACTTCGAGGCCATAGCCTTCTTCTTCGGGCGGAGGATTCACAAGGCGCTCGGCGTTCCCGTCGGGATCATCGGCTGCGCCTACGGCGGGACGCGCATAGAGGGATGGATGCCGCCGGAGTCCTTCACGAAGCTCGCGAAGAACGAGTATATGGACTCCGACAAACTTTCGGCGGGGGAGAACAGCCCGAGCGCCCCGTCCAACTGCTGGAACGCGATGCTGCTTCCGGTGCTGGACTACGGCTTCAGGGGAATCCTCTGGTTTCAGGGCGAGAGCAACTGCAACTACTATTGGTCCTATTCCCACCTGCTTCAGGTGATGGTCGCCGACTGGAGGGCACGCAAGGGCGACAGCTCGGCACGCATCCCGTTCTATTTCGCGCAGCTGGCTCCGTGGGTGAACAACCGTCCGATTTCGAACGGCGGCTCGGAACTGCTCCGCAACGCGCAGATGACCGCCTCCAAGGCCATTCCCAACTGCGGTATCATTGGTCTGAGCGACGTGGGCAGCGAAAGCACCGTCCATTTCCCGAACAAGAAAGTCCCGGCGGAACGCTTCGCTCTCTGGGCGTTGCACAATGAATATGGTGACAAGTCAGTGAATCCCATGGGACCTGCGTTCGAGTCCATGAAGGCCGAGGACGGCAGGCTGCTCGTGACCCTCTCAAACGCTTCGGGGCTTCATGTCGCGGAAGGCATTGACAACGCGGAGGTTTCCGGTGACGGAAAGACCTTAAACATTCCATACGCAGAGATTTCCGGCGACGGCAAGACCTTCGTCCCGGCCACCGTGCGCATCCTCTCCGGCGGCATCCTCGAGTTCTCCTCCCCGGATGTCCCTTCCCCGACCGCGGCCCGATACTGTTTCAGCGGCTGGCACGCCGGCTCCGTCTTCAACTCCGCCGGCCTTCCTCTCTTCCCGTTCCGCGCCTCGCTGTAGAGAGTGCCGGTCTTTTTGCGGAGTGCTCTATTTGTGGTTTGTTTCTTGTAACATGGCTCAGAACGACTCCCGGCGGGTCATGCGGAAGTCGCAGTGCTCTTTCGAGAGCCTCTTTTCAAGAATCATGTCACCGATGAGCCGTCCCATCTGCACGAAGTCAGTCGAGACGGTGGTGAGGCCGTTGAGGATAATCTCGCTGATGGGAGATTCGTTGTAGGAGATTATCGCTATGTCCTTCCCGACCGCGAGTCCCTTCTTCTTCGCCAGCCTTGCCAGTTCTATTAGCCCGAAGTCGTACTGACCGCTCAGGAGCAGGTAGGCCTCGCCCTTGCGGACATTCTCGGGAATCACGACGTCCGAGAAGGTGACGCGGATTTTGTTGTCCCGGCAGAAACGGGCGACCCCTTTCTTTATCTTCTGTGCGTAGAGACTCGACGGGAGGGTGATTACGTTCAGCCTGTTGTATTCTCGGAATGAGTCGAGACCCTCCTCAAGTCCGTTGACTATGTCGTTTTCATAGTCCTGATAGACCGCCCCGTAATTGCCCGGGATGCTTTTCATCCAGTTATCGAGCATAATAAGCTTACGGTTGGGAATCCTCCCCAGCAGCGTGCAGACTCTCTTCTGCGTCGCCGCGTCAAGCGGGAAGTGCGGCGTGATGACATAGTAGTCGAAATTGTCGAGGTTCTCGTTGAGAAAGTATTCGAGCATATCGACGTTCTGTTCGTGCAGGCGTATCGTAATCTCCGCGTGGGCGTCGAGCCTTTCGGTCATCGAGTCGAAGAGCAGCTGCTTGTATGTGCTCAGTTTGTCGAACACCGCCAGAACCTTGAGCTTATGCGTCTCCCCGTCCTTCCTGATGAAGAATCCCTTGCCCTGATGCGGCTCCACGAGACCCTTGTCCCTCAGTATCGTATATGCCTTCTTCACCGTTTCCTTCGAGATTCCGTGCTCCTCCGCCAGTTCGTTCATCGACGGCAGCATATCCCCGTCCTCAAGCTCTCCCGAATCAATCATCGAACTGATTTTCATCACAATCTGGCGATATACCGGCGTCAGCGAATTTTTGTCTATGGCAATGGATTTTTTCATAAATATGTGTAGTCTGCTTGGCTGTTGGTCAGGTCACTCCATGCCGCTCAGTGTGTGACGTAGTTCTCCGGATGGCGGGCGGTGAGGTGCATTTCCTCGTAAATCTGCTGGATTCTCTCCATGTCGGCCTTGGCGTCGTCGGAAAGCTCGAACTTCTGTCCGCGGCCGATGCGCTTCGTGCCCCAGTCGAAATAGCCGAGATAGACAGGGCAGCCGACCGCCGTGGCAATCTTGTGGAAGCCTGTCTTCCAGCGCCTTACCGGCTTGCGGGTGCCTTCCGGGGCAAGGGCGAGGTGCATCGTCTTCCGGCTGTTCATCTCATGAACGACGCTCAGCACGACCGACGCCCCGTTTGTACGGTCAACAGGCACTCCGCCCATCTTCTTTATGAACCATCCGAGCGGCCAGCGGAAGAACTCCTTCTTCACCATGCAGTAGGCCTTTCCGCCCACGGAAGTGTAGTAGAGATAAGATATGACGAAATCCCATATCGTCGTGTGCGGCACCCCGAGAATCACGCATTTGTCCTCCGGTACCGGCGGCTCCACGGCCGTCCAGCCCAATGCCTTCAGCATGAAGGCGCAGAATTTTCTCCACATAATGTTATCCTTTCTTATATTACTTCAGCATTCTATCCGGTCATTCAGAACGCTGTTCCTTTTTTGCACAAAGATCTCTCACTTCGTTCGAGATGACAGGTCTAAACTTTCGAGATGACAGGTCTAAACTTTCGAGATGACAGGTCTAAACTTCGAGATGACAGGTCTAAACTTTCGAGATGACAGGATTTGGATTATCGAAGTCCAACGCGGCAATCCGCTTTTTATACATTCCGTACTATATGTTGACGTCTTCAAGTTCCTCTTCACTTCTAAGATTGCCCCGAATGAAATTCTGCCGCTCGATGGTGTTGTCGCCCATATAGAACTCCATAATCTCGGAAATCGACTCCTCGTCGCTCAGCGTCACCGGGTCGAGCCTCATGCCCTCGCCGATGAAGTCCTTGAACTCGTCCGACGAAATCTCTCCCAGACCCTTGAACCTCGTGATTTCCACGCCTGTCTTTATCTTCCTGATGGCCTTCTCCTTTTCCACGGTGTCGTAGCAGTAAATCGACTCCTTCTTGTTGCGCACGCGGAAGAGGGGAGTCTGGAGGATATAGACGTGCCCGTTGCGGATAAGCTCGGGGTAGTATTTCATGAAGAAAGTGAGCACAAGCATGCGGATGTGCATTCCGTCGTCATCGGCATCGGTCGCCACCACAATCCTGTTGTAGCGCAGGTTCGCGACGTCGTCCTCCACTCCGAGCGCGTTCAGAAGCAGGTTAAGCTCCTCGTTCTCGGCCACCTTCTTGCGGCTCTCCTTGTAGCAGTTGATTGGCTTTCCGCGGAGGCTGAACACCGCCTGCGTCTGAGCGTTGCGCGCCTTGGTGATGGTACCGCTCGCGGAGTCGCCCTCGGTGATGAATATGCTCGTGAGGTCAATCTGTTCCTTGTTCTGCTCGGTAATCCTGTCGCCGAGATGCAGCTTGCAGTCGCGCAGCTTGCGGTTGTATATGTTCGTGCGCTTGTTGCGCTCGCGGGTCTTCTTCTGGATTCCCGCAATCTCCTTGCGCTCGGTTTCCGACGCGACGATCTTCGCCTGAATCACCGGCACGATGTCCTTGTGGATGTGGAGATAGTTGTCGAGGTTCGTCTTTATGAAGTCGTTGATGAAGGCCCTGATTGTCGGACCCCTCTCTATCCTGTTCGCTCCGTTGGCGTCCTTCACCGGGTTGCCGTCCTCGTCGAGGACCTCCTGCTCGTAGGTGTAGGTGGAGCCGAGCTTGGTCTTTGTCTGTCCCTCGAAGTTCGGTTCCTGGATGCGTATGCTTATGGCCCCGATGACACCCTGACGTATGTCCGCCGGGTCGTAGTCCTTCTTGAAGAACTCCTTGAGGGTCTTTGCGATGGCCTCCCTGAACGCCGCGAGATGCGTTCCTCCGTCGCGGGTGTTCTGCCCGTTCACGAACGACGCTATGTTCTCGCCGTAGTCGTTGCCGTGGGTGAGCACCACCTCGATGTCCTGTCCCTCAAGGTGAATCGGGGGATAGAGCGGCGGATGCTCCGGGTCGAGGTTGTCGTTCACGATGTCGAGAAGCCCGTTCTTCGAGACATACGGCGTACCGTTCAGCGTGATGGTCAGCCCCTTGTTGAGGTAGCAGTAGTTCTTGACCATCTTCTCGACGAACTCCATCTTGTAGCGGAAATTCCCGAACATATCGACGTCCGGCACGAAGCACACGAGCGTCCCGTTCTTCTCCTTCGTGCTCATGTTGTCCTTGTCGGTGACCTCCTCTTTCAGCCGCCCCCTCTCGAATGTGGCGCTGGCCATCTTTCCGTCGCGGTAGGCCTCGATGTGGAACCATGACGACAGCGCGTTCACCGCCTTCGTACCCACTCCGTTCAGTCCGACTGATTTCTGAAAGACCTTTGTGTCGTACTTCGCGCCGGTGTTCAGCTTGCTCACCGCAAGGGTCAGCTTCCCGAGCGGAATGCCTCGTCCGAAGTCCCTGACGGTCACTTTCCCGGCCTCGTCGATGTCAATCTTCACGTTCTTTCCGAATCCCATCGCGAATTCGTCGATGCAGTTATCGACGACCTCCTTCAGCAGGACATATATCCCGTCCCCCTGGTTGCTGCCGTCCCCGAGCCGTCCGATGTACATTCCCGGTCTTTTCCGGATGTGCACCACGTCCTCAAGGGTTCTGATGCTGTCGTCGTTGTAGTCGTTTACAGTAGGATTCGTCTGTGCCATATTTTCTCCTTCTTTGTTCGTCTTTTTGGTCTATATTCATTTTCTCATCGGTCATGTACCCCGCACTCCCTCTTCCAAAATGAATCTATCCTCAAAAAGCCCTCACAAATCTTTATCAGATAATTTTTTGCGATTACTAAAAACACGCAAACTTACAAAAAAATGACGAATCCGGCAAATCGGCTTTCGGGGATATGCCTCCGTGCCTACATGAAAATCATCGCTGTGAAACCGCATACGAGGGCGGCGAGGCAGTTGATGACCTTCGCCCGCAGGAACGCCGACTTGCTTTCGGCCAGAAGAGGAATAGAAGCGTGCCCGTCCTGGGATATGCTGCTGGCCAGAAGTACCGGGAACGGGACTATGCCGGCCGCGAAAAGGCTGACGAAGATAAGGTGCGGGCCGGATTCCGGGATTATGCCGACGGCCACCGCGAAAAGAATCATCAGGGCGGTGTTGTCGCTGACCCATGTCCCGATGTCGATGAAATGCATGAGCACGGCGATGGCGGCGAGAACTCCGAAAGTCCAGAGGAATATGTTCAGAAAATGCTTCCTGATGACATGATGCCACAGGTGTTCCTCGACGAAATGGTCAGATGCGAAGATTATCACCCCGAGCATGACGACGCTCAGGCAGGCGAAGAGTATGTTCATCCACGACTCGTCGAGCAGGTTGATTGTGAGGGAGCGTGCTGCGTCCCCGCCCGTGTCATGGATGTGCCCGTCGTTATGAGTGTGCCGCCCCGGCCCTTCCTGCCCTTCATGGCTATGCCCGATTGAGACAGGCTCTTCTTTTCCGGTCCGGAACTGCTCCGCTGCGACCGGCTCTCCGTCGCGGCAGTCTTGCGCTTCGTCGCCGTGGTCGTGCTCCAGAAGTCCGGAGCCGAGCGCCGCGATGAACACCGCCAGCCCGACCGCGAGCACCGCCCGCTTCCAGCCGAAGTGCCTCTTCCCGTGCTCGTGCGGCTCTGCGTCCTCATGTTCATGAATCTCAAACCCCTCGTCGCAGCAAACCGGCTCGGAGGCTGTCTCCGCGCCCTTTTTCTTTCGCAGCCTGTCCCCTATGACATCGGTCAGGACTCCCGTCACAACGGCAACCGCGAACAGCACGGCGAACAGGAACAGGGCCTTCTGAGGGAACATCGCCAGCATCACGAAGGCCTCGTCGCCGGAAGACGCGATCATCATCGCGATGAGCGCTCCGAAGCTGAACAGGCCGTGGGTGTAGAGCGATACCGTCGCGAATCCGCCGATGCAGCCCGGAACCAGTCCGAGCGCGGCTCCGAATACCACCTGTCCGAGCCGTGTTCTGCGCAGGCGCGAGAAAAACCGCCCGTGCGATTCGATGTTCAGCGCCTCGATCATCATCATCATCACGATTACGAGTCCCGTGATGAGTATGCTGTTGCGGAGGATGTCCATTATGGTGTGGAGGAGATTCATTCTGTCTGAGGATGTGATGTCTGTTTGTGGAGGATTATATTTGTATGATGTCCGGTTGTCGTGGATTATATCTACCTGATGCTCAGTGTTTTAATTCGGCTACTCAAGATACCCTGATATGAACAGGTTGATGACCGGGCGGAGAGGGGAGTTCGTGGTGAGGGTCACGATTATCAGCGTCTCTCCCTTAGGGAGCATCGACGTATCGACATGGACCCGGATCTGTCCCTTTTCACCAGGCGCGGCAGGCAGAATCGTCCCGTGGGAATAGCGCGGCGCGTCCGTGTCGCACTTATAGACCTGAAAGCAGCGCTTGCCCTCGTTTGTGAAGTTGAACTCCGCATCAATCGTCCGCCCTGCCTTCATCTTTCCGAACGACCATGTCGAGGTCTCGAACCGGGGTCTTGGTCCGTCGGATTTCTCCTTTTCAGTCATCGAGTTGAAGTTCGCGGTCGTGAACGCATAAATCCTCAGCTTCCCGGCCTTCACGCCCTCGGGCAGTCCAGCAAGGGCGTAGGACTCGACCCCGTCAACGACAGGAACGGCATAGTAGAAATTCTTGCCCCATCTCTCCCGCGAGGTCTTCACGGTGTAGCTGACCTTTGCCTCGCCCCCCGCCGGGATGACTTCCGGGGACACCTTCAGCACGAGCCCTTCACTTATGTCCTTGAACTCAAGCCTCACGGGCCTTTCCCCGAGGTTCGCCACCCTGAACTCGTCGCTGCGGCTTTCTCCCTGAAGGACGTTCCCGCATTTGACATCAAGCGTCCTGAAGCCGACGTCCCCGAAGCGTTCCGTGAATATCTCCGCCTGTGTCAGCTTTTTCTCGTGGCACACGCCCCGCAGCTTGAGTATCACCGGCTTCTTCGTGTCGGAGAAATATGCCGTCAGGTTCTTGTCGAACGGGAGCGGAGCCTCGTTGTTGCTGTAGGATGCCGAAATCTTGCCGCTTTCCCCGGGCTTTATCGGCGATTTCGTCCATTCCACATCCGTGCATCCGCATGAGGTCACCACGCTGTAAATCGCCACCGGCTCCTTACCGACGTTCCTCACCGTGAACGAGCAGCTCACCGGCCCGCTCCCGAGCAGGATGTCCCCGAAGTCGTGCATGTCGCTGTCCATCTCGATGTTCGCGCTGACCTTCACCTGCGCCTCCGCCGGCGTCCATGCCGCCCCGGCAAAAATCATCGCCGCGACGGCGAATATATATAGGTATATTCTTTTCATCCCGATTCGATTTTTCTTCTCCCTTCCGCAAAATGTCCGTTCCATCATATTCCCGAACATCGAAACCTTCAAAATGCAAAGATACTTGAAAATATTTTGTAAAAAATCAAAACAGTTCCTAAATTTGCAATGTCTTTGCCGGTCTGGTCATGTTGTCCCGTGACGGCGCGGACGGAATGAAACAACGATTATTTAAACTCATAAATTTATGGCTCACAAAATCACACAGGACTGCGTAGCTTGCGGTACTTGCATCAACGAATGCCCGGTCGGAGCAATTTCCGAGGGCGACATCTACAAAATTGACCCGAATGTCTGCATCGACTGCGGCACCTGCGCGGACGCCTGCCCGCAGGGCGCGATCGTCGCCGAATAATTTTCCGGCAGGAATGTCTTTGACGGGGAGCATCCGAAAGGGTGTTCCCTTTTTTTGAGTGAATTGTGCGGAAATTATTGACATTGCCGATATTTCTGCTTACCTTTGCACCCGTATGTGTGACTCCAACGGAAGAAACATTTCTAAACCATTGAATAACTGCTTGACAACCAACCATGTGGGGGGGGGTACAGGCAGGATTATCATCGTGTGATGAGTGCTGGTTCGTACTGCGCGACCTGAAGCGCCCGAACGCCAAACTTCCCGCATACCTGCAACTTTCTAACCTGAACATCGAGGTCTTCACCCCGATGCGGTGGGTGTTGTCGTCCCGTGACGGCAAGTCCGAGCGCCGGTTTGTGCCTTTTATGCCTGACCTGCTCTTCGCCCACTCCACTCGTGATGTTCTGGATCCGATAATCCGGAAGACTCCTACTTTACAGTACCGCTACTTCAAAGGCGGGGCATATTGTGAGCCGATGGTTGTACCAGGCCGCGATATGTCCCGCTTCATCGCTGCCGTAGGCGCAGCGAAGGATCCTGCCTACTATATGCCCGGCGAATTGACACCGGACATGTGCGGGCGGCCAGTGCGCATAATCGGCGGCCCTCTTGACGGCTGCGATGGTGTGCTCCTCAATGTGAGGGGTGCACGCGTGCGTCGTGTCCTGATCAGTCTGCCGAATTTTTTTACCGCCAGCGTCGAGGTGGACTCGGAATATATTCAGTTTGTCAAGGATTAAATCACAGCATGGACATGATACCCTCAGCTTACAGCACTTTACAAGACCTGATTACATTCAACGAATGCACAAATTCAGGTGACAGGATTTTCCTCTACAGGTCAGCGGAGGTGTTTGGCGTGTGGGTCGCATACGGGCTGTCCGCGTTCATCCTGCACCGGGCACTTTCGGCGAAGATGCTTGCCCGCGAATGCTTTTCGGAGGAAATGCAGATGCCGGTGGTTGCTGTCCGCGAGCCTTTCCTAAACGGTCTTTCGACCGAATTCGACCTTTCCGAGCCCGATGACCGGAGGCGGATATATCATATTTGCTCGCCTTTTGATGAGGTGGGGAAGTCATATTCCGCATGGGCAAGATCCCTTCGCGGCTGACTTTCTATAAATATCTGAAACATGAGCCTTTTTACCGAAACTGTTCTTCCTTTTCTGACTTCACTCGCCGCGATTTGGTGGGTCTATCCCAAGGTGCTGCGGATTGCAATAGACAAGAATATTGTAGATAATCCGGATGCGAGAAAGCTTCAGCGCGTGCCTGTTCCTGTTCTCGGCGGGGCGTCAGTGTTCTTCGGGCTTCTCGTCGGGATGTTCTGTACAGAGACTGTGATGCCTCTGAACAATCTTCTGATAATCTTCGGGGCAATGGGCATAATGCTGTGCATAGGGGTTCTTGACGACATAATAGGACTGACTCCGAAGCTACGCTTTTTTGTGGAGATTGCCCTTGTGGGAGGACTCGTCGCGGTTACAGGCGACAGCATAAATGACTTTCACGGTCTTTGGGGAATTTATGAAATCCCGTTTTGGGCAGCCCTGCCTCTGACGGTCTTTGCCGGAGTCGGAATCATCAACGCCACCAATCTGATTGACGGTGTCGACGGCTATTCATCAGGTTTCTGCATCATGGCCTGCACACTTTTCGGCGTGATGTTTCATCGCCTTGGCAATCCGGATATGGTGGTTCTGGCATCTCTTTCAGTCGGGTCGCTGATTCCGTTTTTCTTTCACAATGTCTTCGGACGCAGGTCAAAGATGTTCATTGGTGACAGCGGCACTCTGATGATGGGAGTTGTTCTGATGGCGTTTGTTGTGGAAATTCTGGCATCCGGAGCGGTGCACAACAGGATTGATTCGAGCCTCGGTCTTGTCCCGTTCACGCTCGCCGTCATGAGCATCCCTGTCTTTGACACATTGAGGGTGATGCTCGTCCGCATCTGCCGTGGCATGTCTCCCTTTCATCCGGACAAAACCCATCTTCACCACCTTTTCATAGACCTTGGCTTCTCTCACATAGGGACGACAGTCTCCATACTCCTTTCCGATATGTTCGTCGTCACCTGCTGGCTCCTGTCATGGAGACTTGGCGCCTCCGTCGATGTTCAGCTGTATGTCGTGGTGGCCTTGAGCCTGCTCGTGACCTTCGGATTCTATCCGTTCATGCGCCGGCAGATTGCCCATGATACTGGAATATACCATCTGATGCGCCGCATAGGCCGTTACACCCATAAGGAGCGCACGGGTGTTTTCCTCCGGATTATGAACTTCATGGACAGATGTGCGCCGGAGGATACAGAGAAGAGTGGCAAATCTGTGAAACTATCCAATTCGGAGACGCAAAATGCAGAGTTTCAGACACCTGTTGAATAATTGCGCAGGCATGGACATCAGGTCTGCAAAGATGTATAAAAATACGGCTCTGATGATTGCCATACGCGGCATATCCATGCTGTTGACTTTGCTGTCGGCGCCAATTATGCTGAATCACGTTAATCGGGCTGATTATGGAGTTCTGCTTACATTGACATCAATTGTCAGCTGGGTCGGATATATGGATGTCGGTCTGGGGAATGGCCTCAGAAACAAGATTCCCGAATATCTCGCCGCAGGAGATGTCGGTCAGGCCAGAAAGGTCATCAGCAGCAGTTATGCCGTGTTGGCCATATATGTGGCGGCTATCATAGTCTTGTTTCTTATCGTAAGTCCGCACATAAACTGGATAGACATATTGAACTCTCCGTCAAGCGATGCCGTTGAAATCGGCAAACTTGCAAGCATTGTTTTCATCGCATTTTGTGTACAATTCCTGTTCGGGCTTGTAAACTCCATATTGTTTGCGTGTCAGATGCCGGCAATGCAGTCAGTGTTCACATTTCTTGGACAGTTGTTGTCGTTTGTGGCCCTGCTTGTTCAGGTGTATTTGTTCGATGTGTCATCAGTGTTTCAGATAGGTGCGGTGAATTGTCTGATACCTCCGGTTGTTTTGTTTCTTGGGTCGATATTGCTGTTTCGGAGAAAACTGAGACCGCTTGCCCCGTCTATCAAGTTTGTTGAATTCAAGTCTGTGACGTGTGTTTTGACATTGGGCATAAAGTTTTTCGTACTTCAGATAATATCAGTCGTCTTGTTTCAGGCCAACAGCATAATAATAGCGCGAACGGTCAGTCCGGAGGCTGTAGTGGAATATAATCTGGCCTTTAAGTATATAAGTGTCCTTACGATATTTTTCAATATAATCGTTACTCCGGTGTGGTCGGCGACAACTGACGCCTATGTCCGAAACGATCATGTCTGGATTAAGAAAACGCTGTCTTCCACACGGAAAATATGTTTCGCGGCAATCGGCATCGGCGCTCTCATGGTTCTGTTGGCAAAATTTGTTTATAGGATATGGTTGGGGGATTCAATAACAATAGGCTATCTTACAACCGGACTTATTTTTCTGTATATATCTTTTGAAATGTTGTACAAAGTGTATGGGACAATTATCAACGGCATAGGTAAAGTTCGTGCGCAGATGCTTATAACAGGTATTGTTGCCATAGTTTATATACCTATGGCGGTATTCGCGGGTCGAAAGTCGGGATTACCGGGAGTTCTGATTGCCAACACCTTTGTCTTTTTAGTCAATTACATCTGGTCGAAATACCAGTGTTCAAAACTGCTGAACAATACGGCATCCGGTATATGGAACAAATGATTGTGAGAAATCGTGCAGGCGGAGGCATATATGAGTGCCTGTTGCTCCTTTTCCTGATTCTTTGGTCCGGAGGAGGATTCACTTACGGATTGTTTCCGATGTGGATGATTGTCGCGCTTCCGGTTGTCGGTGCTCTGTTCCTTTTCAGGCATCTGCGGCTCTGTCTGGGGGAAATCTTTCTGATTGCCATGATTGCTCTCGTTATGCTGTTGCAGATGATAAAATTTCATGGAACTCTTATAACGGTCATACGACCGATTTCTACAGTGATTGTATGCGCTATGTCCGCGCGGATATTGGGAAAGCGTTTCCCGTCATTATTTGTGAGCATAATGTATTGGATATCTCTGACGGCACTTTCCTTTTGGCTCATCTCCCAGATACCTTCCGGGCTGTCTTTTCTCAGGGCAATTGCATCAAACTGTCCTTTGCTCGGCTGGGATAATTTTGAGGATAATACCAATGTCGTGGATACGCTTTATGTGTTCAGCATACCAAGGGAAATTGATGGAGTCATGCGAAACTCCGGCCCTTTCTGGGAACCGGGGCGCTTCACCATATTTATAACATTAGCATTGGCTGTCAATCTTTTCCATAACAGGAAGCCTTTATTTGAGAAGCGGAATGCAGTTTTTATATTTACGAACATCACTACATTTTCGACAACCGGCTATATTGCGATGGGAGTCCTGTTTGTCAGTTATATATGCTTTTCAAAGATCAGACTGTCATACAAGATAATATTGACTGTTGTTCTGTCAATTACGGCAGTGTATGTCAGCGGACTTGATTTTATGTCCGAGAAATTAGTGGCTCAGTCTTCTGACAATGAAACATGGTCAAGATTCGGCGCGATGGCTTATCATTGGTCACAGATTGTAGAGTCGCCAGTAATCGGATATGGACCATATCTTGAAAAGGCTTTTACAAGGGGCCTGTTCTCCAGCCCCAATGGCCTGACAGATCTGCTTCGCTATTTTGGAATACCGTTGTCTATATATCTTTATGTACTGCTGTATAAAGGCACAAGGTTATATTGTGGAAATGGCAGTTCTTGGATAAAAGTCAGCGTCTTTATTGTTATTCTGCTGCTGTCTTTTTCACAGACGATAACATATTCTCCGTTTTTTTATCTTTTGTATTTTTTCGCATTTAACACTTCATCAGAACAATGCTCAATAAAGTAGGTGTACTGTGTACATATGCCTTTCCCGAGGGTATGGCCCCTACCATAAGAATATTGTCTTACGGACAGGGGCTGATAGAAAATGGATGTTCGGTCGAAGTCGTCGTGTTTCAGCCGAAGGTGTGTGATGACCGGTATCCTTTGTCCGGCTATGTCGGCGGCGTGAAATATACATACTCCCATAAACGAGACTCAAGCCGCTCCACTTTATACAAATGCCTTGTCGATCGGCCCAAGGCCCTTTTTAATGCGCTGCGAATCTTGCGGGAATCCGACAGAAGACAGAAATTCGACTGCATACTCCTGAGCTTCGATTCTCCGTTATACATGTTCTTCTTCGCGCCTGTCCTTCGCTTTATGGGATTTCGTCTCGGATTTGTCGGAGACGAGTTCCCTGAACCGATAAGAAGATTGAAGAACAGCATACCGTTCTACTATAAGTGGACATATAAATTCGTGTATCATTTCATTTCTTTCCGGGTACTGATGACGACGGCGTTGCGTGAATATTATGATAGTGTCGTCTGTGTAAAGCCGACCCATATTCTCTGTTCGATTCTCAACACAGGGCGCTTTGACGGCATAAGCCGCAGGACGGTGTCACGGAAATATATCTGCTATATGGGCAACATGATGCTGGCGAAGGATAATGTGGATAACATCATTCGGGCATTTTGCCGAATATGTGATGATTTTAAGGATATTAATCTTCATTTGTATGGGACGCCGGATGACAAGGACAGGGACTTTGTGCAGAATGTGATTTCTGAATTGAAACTAAATGACCGGGTATTCATAAAGGGGCGCATAAACTATGATTCCGTACCTCAGGTGTTGGCCGACGCTGAGATTTTGGTGACCTCACAACCAAATACAAAAAGGGCTGCCGGAGGCTTCCCTACCAAATTGGCGGAGTACATGATGAGTCATACCCCTGTAATAGCCACCGATGTCGGAGAAATACGTAATTATGTTCATGACGGTGAAACTATATTCATGGTTGAACCGTGCGATGATTTCGCTTATGCAGAAAAAATGAAATACATATTAACTCATCCATGTGAGGCGAAAGCTGTTTCAGACAGGGCCTATGATTATGCAGTCAGAAACTTCGGCGCGAGGCAAGTCGCAGAGGGACTTGTCGAATTTTTGGATAAAACACTGAAATGAGGAAAATAGCGGAGGAGTAAAAATGGGAAAAATATACGTGGTCAGCAGTAAATATATGCCGAATACGGCACCGACCAACAGGGTGCTGAGTTTCCTTCATGGATTTTCGGAACTGAAGGTTGATGTAGAAGCCGTTTTCTTGTCCCCGGATTCCAAAGGAAGTCGGTATGTCGGGAATCTGCCGCACGTGACGTTCAACTATATGTGGAATAGTCTGCCCTGCCGGAACCGTCTGATTAACAGGGTCGCGGAAGAATACTTCGGGTGGAAGTTCTCCAGATGTTTGAAATCAGGTGATGTGGTCTTGCTGATGAATTTCGGAAATGTTATTTTTCGGGTGATTGGAAAGACGGGGGTAAAGGTTTTCCATGAAAAAACGGAGCATCCGGATGTTTATAGTTTCAGATTCTTTGATGTTGAAAGGTATAAGCGGACAGTTCCCCTGTTGGACGGACTGTTTGTCATATCAACGCCGCTCAAGGAGTATTTTATGTCTTTGGGTGTGTCTCCGGAAAAGATTCACATCATAAACATGACTGTGGACTATACCCGATTTTCCGGTCTTGTGAAGCAGTCGGCGGAGAAATATATCGCATATTGCGGGACTGCTTCAAACAACAAGGATGGAGTTGATGAGTTGATAAAATCCTATTCCATTGTGCATGAACGCCATCCTGAGGTCAAGTTATATATAATCGGAAATGCTCCGGACAGGCGGGATGC
Organism: uncultured Bacteroidales bacterium; assembly: GCA_934725015.1. Taxonomy (GTDB): domain Bacteria; phylum Bacteroidota; class Bacteroidia; order Bacteroidales; family UBA932; genus Cryptobacteroides. Next base: position 7,305 of record CAKVAS010000013.1, on the reverse strand, counting down.
TTCTGGGAACGCTGCATTGGTCAGGTCGGCCGGCCTTGAAGGAAGTGTCGTTTTTACGGGAGTCATATCTGCGGAAAGAATGCCTCAAGTTCTGAAGAATGCGACTGTCCTTGCTTTGGACAGGCCGGATTCCCTTCAGGCAAAATGCGGTTTCCCTACAAAACTGGGAGAATACCTTCTTACAGAGAATCCTGTTGTTGTTACGAGTGTCGGAGATATACCGCGTTTCCTGAAAGACGGGGATTCGGCTATTCTTGCAGAACCGCGGAGTCCTTCTGAATTTGCTGCGAAACTAATCTGGGCAATAGAAAATACGGAACAGGCATCGGCAGTCGGTCGAGCCGGCGCACGTGTGGCCATACGTGAATTTAATTACTTGACGGAAACGAAAAAAATAATAAATGCAATAAGTGATGAAGGTCTTGGTAGCCGGTGATTTCTGCGTCGGCATGAGGGTTAATGATGCCGTTGAAACCGGGGATTATGCGCAGATGTTCAATGCCGTGCGTCCTGTTATAGCGGACAGCGACATCAGCATAGTTAATTTTGAATTTCCTGTCGTATCCGGGGATGATTCTCCGATTGCAAAGGTTGGCCCGGCTTTGCATGGTTCAGAATCAGCCGTTGAGGCACTCCGATATGCCGGTTTTAATGTTTGTACCCTCGCAAATAATCACATTCTGGATTATGGAGAAAGAAACTGTATAAGAACAAGACAGGTTATAGAGAAGTCCGGGATTAAGACTTTGGGCGCAGGGGGAAATCTTGAGCAGGCTTCAGAAACGCTTTTCATAAAAGTTAAGAATGAGACAATCGGGCTTATAAACTGTTGTGAGCATGAATTCAGCATCGCGTCAGATAACACAGCCGGAGCGAATCCGTTAAATCCGATTGCACAATACTACAAAATACGGGAAGCGAAGGCCTCCGCTGATTATGTCGTCGTTATTGTTCACGGAGGAATAGAGCATTATCAGCATCCGACGCCGAGAATGCTGAAGGAATATCGTTTCTTTGTGGATGCCGGAGCCGATGCTGTTGTGAATCATCACCAGCATTGTTCCTGCGGGTATGAAATTTATAAGGGTAAACCTATATTCTATGGCCTCGGCAATTTCTTGTTTGACCACAATGTTCTCAGAAACGCACCTTGGAATGAGGGCTATATGGTAGAGCTTACATTGAACCGGGCTTCGGTTTCTTTTAACATTATCCCATATAGACAATGTGGCGACACTCCCTCGGTGACTCCGCTCGATAAAGAAAGTGAAATTGCGTTTAAGCGAAGAATCAATGATCTGAACGAGATAATAGCATCTCCCTATAAACTGTCGGAACAGCAGGATAAGTATTCTCTGGAGCATAGGCGATTTATCCTTTCTTGTTTTACGCCCTGGACAAACCGCTGGCTTCTGGCGGCTTATATCCGTGGACTTCTGCCGTCTTTCCTGAATAAAAGGAAGCGGTTGGTGATAAAGAACAGGGTGACTTGCGAATCTCATCGGGAACTCACAATAAAAGAACTGAATCGTTGAGGAAATGAACATTATCAAACATATCTGTAAAAGACTGGGACACGTTAGTGGATGGATTGTAAGACGCTTGTCTTTTCTGGTTCCGGACGACTATATTTATTTGCGAATCCTTTTTCTTGCGGAAATGGGACGTCTCCCCGATTTGAAGAACCCGACGACATTCAATGAGAAATTGCAGTGGCTGAAGCTTTACAACAGGAAACCGGAATACACCCGGATGGTTGACAAACTTGAGGCTAAGAGGTATGCGGCGTCAATCATCGGCGACGAGCACATAATACCCACCTTGGGTGTATGGGATAAATTTGACGATATTGATTTCAGTAAGTTGCCGGAACAATTCGTCCTGAAGACGACAAATGGCGGTGGCGGCGGTGGTGTCGTTATTTGTAAGGGCAAGTCGTCTCTCGACATTCATAAAACCAGGAAGATTCTTGAAAAATCTATGGCTGGCTCGATATACAGGAACTATCGGGAGTGGCCGTACAAAAATGTCACGCCGAGGATAATCGCGGAAAAGTACATTGTGGATGAGAGCGACGAATTGCGGGATTATAAATTCACATGCACGAACGGGGTGGCGCATAATGTCATGCTTTGCTACGACAGGGGATCCGGCGACACAAAGTTCTATTTCTTTGACAGAGAATGGAATCTTCTGCGCCTGAACCGAAGAGGACTGGCCGCCCCAAAGGATTTCTCGATTCCGGCGCCAAAGTCCTTGATAGAAATGTTCAGGATTGCCGGGCGGCTGTCAGAAGGACTGCCGTTCGCCAGAGTTGACCTTTACGATGTGGACGGACACATATACTTTGGTGAGATTACGTTTTTTCCGCAGAGCGGATTGGATTCCAACCTGCTTCCGGAAACGGACAGGACATTTGGCGATTTGATTGTTTTACCTAAAAAGACACGATGATGAAAACGATAGGATTCCCAATAAGCCATAAGGAAAATGAAAAGAGGCGGGCTCTTGTTCCCGGGGATATGCGGTTTATCAGAAACAAGTCAAGTGTTTTCGTAGAGACGGGATATGGGGATGTTCTGGGTTATTGTGACGATGACTATCGTTCATCCGGGTGCATTGTCACCGAAAGGCAGAACACTCTGAATGCGGACATTGTATGCGACCCTAAAATCGGTGATGCTGATTATCTGACGGAACTGAACTGCCAGACGATTTGGGGCTGGATTCATGCCGTTCAGAACAGGGACATCACCGACAGAATTATATCCGGCCGACTTTCAGCCATAGCATGGGAGGATATGTATGATAATGGCCGTCATTGCTTTTGGCGCAACAACGAGATTGCCGGCGAGGCCGCTGTGATGCATGCCTATATGTGTTACGGCGTATTCCCGTACAACACGAAGGTTGCTGTAATAGGCCGTGGCAATACTGCGATGGGTGCAATCAGAACACTGAACTATATGGGAGCAGATGTTGTCGTGTATAACAGAAATACGGAGTCTCTGTTCCGTAAGGAACTTGGGAATTATGATGTCATTGTCAATGCGGTTCTATGGGACACGTCAAGGAACGACCACCTGATATATAGGGAGGATTTGAAAAGGATGAAGCGCAACAGTCTCATTATAGACATAAGCTGCGACAGAAACGGTGGCGTGGAGACATCTGTGCCGACATCCTTTGACAGTCCGACATATCTTGTTGATGGAGTCATGCACTATGTCGTGGATCATACTCCGTCGCTTTTTCACAAGACGGCATCGGAAAGCATAAGCCGGGAAGTCGTCAAATATGTGGATTTCCTGTTGGAGTGCAGGTCTGATGGTGTCCTCGACGCTGCGGAAATCATTCGGGGGGGGCAGATTCGGGATTCCCGTATATGTCGATTCCAAGGGTGCGAATGAATGGAATACAGGTGTGCCTTAGTCGTTCTTAAAATAAGAAATTACAGCGATATGAAAATAAAGCATTTCTTTGAAGTCTATCCACCCGGGCGTATGTGGAAAAAACTATGGATTGGAATTGCCGGATTTCCTATGATGCCTCAGCATCGGGCACGTGTTCTCAGACTGTGTGGGGCAAACATATCCGGACAGGCCATGATTTATGGAGGTGTGCAGATTGATACCGTCTGCCCGGAACTTATTACAATCGGGCGAGGGGTTAGAATCACAAGCGGGGTGAAAATCATAACACATTTCCTCGACCCGGAATGTCCGGGTGTCCATTTCAGAAAGGCACCTGTAGTTATAGAGGATGATGTTTTTATCGGAATGAATGCCATAATCTGCAACTCTGTACACATCGGGAAAGGTGCTGTCGTGGGAGCCGGCTCGGTCGTGACCAAGGATATTCCTGCTTATCAGGTCTGGGCGGGAAACCCTGCGCACTATATAAAGAATCGTGCAAGATGAAAATATCAATTTTAACCCCTTCAATAAAGCCCGGAGGCGCCGAAAAACAGGCGGCTTTGCTTGCGGCGGTTCTTTCTGCCGACAATGAGGTTCATTTCATCTCATTTTGCGGGAAAAGGGGCTGCTCGGAATTTGTCAGGAAATATCTTGAGGACAGTCCTGTTTTTGTACATTATCTTGAGGGCTCGCTGATATGCCGACTTAGGCAGCTCTTTGTATTGCTTAAGGAAGAAAGTATAGAAGCGGCGTTCAATTACATTACATTCTGCGATGTAATAGGTGCAATCGTCGAGAAGTTGGCGGGTGTCCGGGTCGTTTATAATGGAATACGAAACTCCCGTCTTCCGATTCTTAAATTGGCGATGGAATGGTTCGTCCATAATTTTATTGCAGATTATACAATATACAACAGTTATTCCGGTGCCCGCTATTTTGAAAGAAGGGGCTTCTGCCGCAGGAAGACCATAGTAATCTCTAACTGTTTCCCGAAAATCAATGACTTCTTGTCCCGGCCTGACAGAAAGGTAAAGACGGTAATAACTGTCGGGCGATTCGAGTCACAAAAGGACTATCGCACGGCGATAATGGCGATGGCTGAACTTGAAAAGACGAGGGATGATGTCAGATTTGTTGTGGTGGGACATGGACATTTGGAATCAAAAGTTCGAATGTGGGTGAACAGTTATGGAATATCCGCAATAACAACAATTTATGTGGCCCCGAATAATGTTCAGGAATTGCTCCGTATTTCGGATATATATCTTTCCACAAGCCTTTTTGAAGGGACAAGCAACAGTATAATGGAAGCATTGAACTGGAGTGTTCCCGTGGTGGCTACAGATGTGGGAGATAATCATCTGCTGGTGAGAAATAATGAGAACGGATACCTGCTTCCTGTCGGAGACTATCGGGGAATAGCGGCAAAGTTAAATGTGTTGCTTGATGACTATAGGCTGCGCTGCCGGATGGGGAGCGCAGGTAATAAGATACTGTGTAATTTTTCTGAAGATGTATTCAGGGAAAATTATAGACGAGTCTTGAGGGAAAAGAAATGAAGATTGCATTTATCGGCGGACGCGACATTCATACTTTAGGTGGCATAGAGAACTATATGCTGAATCTTACGGCAGAGTTGACAAAACTGGGTAATACTTCGGTCGTGTATTGCGAAAGTGACCATAATGCGGTCGAGACATATGACGGGGTAAAGGTTAAATATTGGGCTGGTCCGAAAAATGCGCTGATTTGCAAACCTTTGTTGGGGCTGAAATCCACGTTGGATGCAATTTTTAATGAGAAGGTGGATTTTATCCATTACAATGCGTGGCCGCCGTCTTTGTCCTGCTGGCTTGCACGAATCAGTGGTGTTCATTCGCTGATGGAAGGTCATGGACTGGAGTGGCAGCGCAGCAAATATTCGCCGACAGAACAGAAGATAATGCGGTTTATGGAGGCGGTGACTGCCAGAATGAACGAGCATCTGATAATGTGTTCTGATATTCAGGTGCAATATTTCAAAGACAGGTATGGTATAGACTCCGTGTGTATTCCCGGTGCCGTGCATTTGCCTGTCGATCCGAATAAGGATTGTTCACGCATACTCAACAGCTTGGGCTTAGGCAGACAAAGGTTTCTCTTATTTATGGGGCGTCTGGTTCCGGACAAGAATCCCAATGTCTTGATAGAAGCTTTCAACTTTGCAGTCCATGATGGCTACAAGCTGGTAATCGCCGGAGACAATCCGGCGATGCCGGAGTATGTGGCGTATCTGCATGAACTGGCTTCCCATCGTGAAGATATCGTTTTTACAGGTGCTGTTTATGGCGAATATAAGAATGCCTTGCTTGCAAGTGCCTATTGTCTGTGTCTTCCATCGACAATTGAAGGACTGTCTATCGCACTATTGGAAGCCTCATCATACAGATTGCCGGTTATAGCATCCGACATTGACGCCAATGTCGAGTTTCTGGGGTCGGACGCTATGTTTGTAAGGCCGGAAAATGTGGAGGATTTGACTGTCGCGATAGAGAATGCTATTGCCAATCCGTCTGTAATGGCTGATTATGCAAAGCATAATTACGAGAAGGTTGTCGAGTCTTACACATGGGACAAGGTCGCACGGAAATATGATAATTATATACACGGGATTTTTATGCAGCGGTGAGACTTATGACTGATATGTTTTTTATAAGATTCTGCCAATTGCTCAATGTCGCGATTGGCAATACTGCGGACATCCCCGGCATACTTTCGGTTCGGGAATGGAGTTACGTATATGACATGGCAAACCGGCAGGCTCTGACAGGCATCATATTCAGCGCAGTGGAAGTGTTGCCGCAGGACAAGCGCCCTCCTGTGACATTAGTCCTCAAATGGATTGCCCTTACGGAGCAGATCAGGACAAGGAATGCCAATATAAATGAAATGATGCCGGCTGTGGAAAGCTTGTTTCTGAAAGACGGATTTCAAGGCTGTATTCTGAAGGGAAATGGTGTCTCGCGATACTATCCGGAGCCGGATTTGAGGATGTCCGGCGACATAGATATCTGGCTATGCGGTAAAAGACAGGAAATCTTGACGGAGGTCGCAAAACACGCAAAAAAAGTTCGGGCAGTCTATCATCATGTTGAGGGATTGAGGCTTGACAATATTGATGTGGAGGTGCATTTCACTCCTTCGTGGCTAAATTCTCCATTCAAAAATCTTCGGTTGCAGTTCTGGCTGAAGAAGCAGTGGCCGACGCAGTCAGCCAATGTTGTGCAGCTCGAAGACGGCAATGTGATTCATGCTCCCACGACTGCTTTTAATCGAGTCTATGTCTTGCTCCATATTTACCGGCATTTCTTTTATGAGGGCATAGGCCTGCGTCAGCTGCTGGACTACTATTATGTGCTTAAGGCGGGCTTCAGCAAGGAAGAGCAAAAGGAAACTGTCGCGGTTTTCAAAAAACTTGGTCTATATAAGTTTTCTCGGGCAGTTTTGTGGGTTCTTCATGAAGTTTTTCGTCTGATGCCGGAATATTTCATAGTTCCTCCGGATATTGCGACAGGACGCGTCTTGCTTGATGAGATTATTCGTGGTGGCAATTTCGGTACATTTTCTCCGGAGTCTCGTAACCATCTGGCAGAGACACGCTTGTTGCGCGGCTTGCGGTTAGTTCGGAGAAGCATGAGATTTTTCCGAATGTCGCCGACCGAGGTTTTGTGGATGCCTTGTTTCAAGATTGTTAATTGGGCATTCTACACAAAGAATATCGTCAGAGGCTAAGCCGGAGTTTTCCTCTGTGTATTTTACTTGCGGAACTTGATTTTTTAATATATGCAATTACGAACCGACTATTCCGATGTCCATTTTCAGGACAACGGCAGGATCAAACTGCTGATAA
>CAKVAS010000012.1 GCA_934725015.1 uncultured Bacteroidales bacterium | reverse complement strand
CTGCTGAATCAATTATGCCGATTTCTGCTGAAACTAAAACTTCCGATTTCCGCTGATGCAAAGTTACTGCTTACACACAGTCGTGTTTGAGCATTTCGGAGAACGGACTATCAATTGTGGCAGAACCGTCCAGTTACCTGTCTGGATGTCCATGAGATTTCCGGCGAAAGGCACCAGTCGTCGCCGAGTTTTTCACGGACATATTCGTCAATGAATTTCCAATAGGAAATGTACCAGGCTGTGGTGTCTCCAGAACGTGAGCCCGGGTCTGACTGGATATACCATCCATTGAGAACTTTCATAAGAAAACCATTGTCGGTCAGACATTCAAGATGAGTTCTTGTGATATCTGACGACTTGATGACTGTGCTTTTCTTGGTCTGCTGAACCTGTTGCAAGACAGCAAGTGATTGTGCCAGTTTTTCGGATGGTAGGGCCATAATGCCTATGTGTTACAATTTAATTTATGCTGCGAAGTTACAATAAAATTTTTGTTGTGCAAGCACAATTGCTTTTCTGGCTAAAATGGTTTATCGCAAGACAGTATTCATCGAGGCGAGGACGAAGCGGATGTGGGAGTAGGGGATGGCGCCCCGGTAGGCGTCGTAGATGTCTTTGAGGTGAGTGGAGTCCGGGTGGGCGTGGCGGAAGAAGAGGACTTTCGCTATGGTGTCTTCGGGGACGATTCTTCTGATGTCGATGTCGCCGGACTCGACGTATTTGCAGAGGTGTGTCTCGATTGTCGATGGGGACATTCCGCGTTCGGCGGCGATTTCCTCTATGGATTTGCCGACGCGGAACATATCGAAAGAAATCTGCTGGGACGGTATTTTCGGGGTGTCCGTGTCCGCTGTCTTTGACTTCCGTTTCAGTCGTGTGACCGCAAGTCCATCTTCTGACGGGTTTGAACTGAATTTACCAAGTACGGCTGTTTCCTGCTCATTGGCTTTTGGGGCACGGGCTGCAGCGGCGCCGTCGCTGTTTTCCTGCACTATCTTCAGTATTGCCGCTCCGTAGCCATCGGCCTTTGCCGGGCCTATGCCGGGAACTTCGAGGAGTTCTTCTTGAGTATGGGGCAGATATGCCGCTATGTTGTCGAGCACCTTGTTGCTGAGAATGTAGAATGCCGGAACATTGAGCTCATGCGCCTTTTCGAGCCTCCAGGATTTTAACGCGGCGACGAGTTTGGCGCTGACGGCATTCGCGTCGCCGGTTCCGGACTTGCCCGCAGATGTTTTACCGGATTCTTTACTGAAACATGGGCTTGATAAGCCCTCGGATATTTCATGAGCCGTCGCTTTGTCAAGAATGGTAACTGACGGTCTCGAAGCGACCCTGTTGCCGATTTTCGGCTCCGGCCTGTCCTTGCTGCGGTCGTAGTCGAACGGGACGAAGGCGACCTCGGAGGCAAGCGCCCGGGCTTCGGCGAGACGGCTTTGGAGAAAGTCATCGATGGTCGTGTCGGTCATGAACGCCGAGGCGCGGAGAGGGGAGCTGAGAACGATTCCTTCGAGCGAGCGGCAGCGGCTCAGCGCGACGTATGCCTGGCCGGGCGAGAAGGCTGCCCTCGCGTCGATAATCGCACGGTCGAATGTCAGCCCCTGGCTCTTGTGGATGGTGATGGCCCATGCCGGGCGCACCGGATACTGCCTGAACTTGCCTATCGTGGTGGATTTTACGGTGTTGTCAGTCTCGTCCAGCTGGTAGCGTATGTTCTCCCACTCCATCGGCTCGACGTCAATCGCGACTCCTGAGTCCGCAATCCTGACCTTAATCTTGTCCTTCCACAGGTAGCAGACCTCACCCAGGGTGCCGTTTATGAAGCGCTTGTCCGGGTCGTTCTTGATGAACATCACCTGAGCGCCCTTCTTCAGGACAAGCCGTTCCGCCGTCGGGAAAGACTCCGTGGGGAATGTCCCCGTGACCTTCGCGTCAAAGGCATATTCGTCGCCGCCGAGCTTGGTCATCTCTCCCTCGTTCACGCTCTGTACCATGCGGTTATGCGTGACGAGACGGATGTAGTTGTCTTCCGGGCGCGGAATGAATCCGGGCTGATAGCGTGTGTTCAGCTCGTCGATGTCCTCCTGCGTGAGACGGCCGATGCGTGCGCGGTTGAGAATATCCACAAAATGGGAATCACTCTGACGATACACGTTCTTCAGCTCTATGCAGGAATATTCGAAATTTTGAAGTGCCTTGCTGTCAAAGAAATACAGGGACTTATAGTGTTGTCTCAGAATCATTTCCTCCTCGCCGTGAGCAATCGGCGGAAGCTGCTGAAGGTCGCCGATCATCAGAAGCTGCACCCCGCCGAACGGCAGGTAGCTGCGCCGTATTCTGCGAAGCTCCGCGTCGATGTGGTCGAGCAGGTCGGCCCGCACCATCGAAATCTCGTCTATGACTATGAGGTCGAGGCTGCGTATCAGGTCAAGCTTCGCCTTTCGGATGAAATAGCCCGTCTGCGGCGCCGCCACCCCGGGAACATAGACCCCGAGCCCGAACTGGAAGAAGGAGTGAATCGTCATCGCCCCCGCATTGACCGCCGCGACACCCGTCGGAGCAAGCACAATGTGCTTTTTCTTCGTATGTCTTGTGATGTCCCTCAGAAACGTCGTCTTTCCCGTCCCGGCCTTTCCCGTCAGAAACAGACTCCTGCGGGTCTTCTCAACGATAAACCGCGCCAGCTCAACCTCAAAATTTCTATCTTCCATATTACAAATAAAATTTTACGAAGCCGCCGGCGACGACTTCCGATACCTACAGAGACAGCTTCTATTACCGGATTGTAATTTCTGTCCTCTCCCACAATGTGTCGGCGCCGCGCCTCACCATGAAGCATTCAGTCTTGTCGTTATAGACGCAGTCATGCCAAACCGGCGGAACGACCTCGGTCCCGTCAGTCAGGCACGCGCCCTTGAGATTGCCTCTGCGCACTGGGATGTAGTTCCTCGCGGTGTTGAACGAGAGGCTGGTGTAGCGCCTTGACAGCGGAATCATGACCTTGCCGGTCTCGTAGTCATGCAGCCCGACATATCTTCCGTCGCTGACCTTGTAGCAGCCGTGGGTGGCGGTGCATGAAGTATATCTCAGGTCCGGAGAAATCAGCTCGCGTCCGGTGGAATCGCATACTCCGACGAAATCCTCCTTCTTGACGACGTAGCGGTTTCCCTTCTTTGTCCGGTAGCCGCCCGTGTAGCGCTTCTCCCACCTGATGACTTCCGTCCCGTCCTTCTCCGCGAGTCCTATATACAGGGTAACCTTCTCTCCGTCAGCGCTTGTGTAGAACTTTCCGAGGCTGAACATTCCGGCGCTTTCCTTGAAAGTGCAGCTCTTGTAGCCACGCGAGCGCGGAATGAGGACTTTCATGTCTTTGTCATAGACCTGCACCGCCCCATTCTTGACATCCTTGTACCATACGAAACCGTCCGGCTCCTCAAACCTGTACGGGTCTCCCTTCCTGTGGTCTTCATAATAATCCTGCGCAGCGGCGTTCGTCATCGAAAGTCCGAGGCAAAGAATGATTCCGAAAACGAGTTTTCCTGAGAAATGTGAAATTTTCATATATTTTATTGATATTCATATATTTCCATGTTTTTCTATATCTGCGGACCCTACGCCCCGACGACCCATCTGCTTCCGGGAATCCGGGATATGAGTCCGGTCGTGACGGCGCAGCAGACGAAAGTGCAGACGGCGATGAACGGAATTGACGCGACGGTAGGGAGACGGAGCATCTGCATTGACACGACGGACCACATATGCAGCCAGAAGATGTGCATCAGGTACATTCCGTAGCTCAGTTTCGAGAGTCTTGTTATCAGTCTCGGCGCGGTTTTCCGCTCTATGCAGCTGAACATAAGGAACGCGCCGGCCGTGAGGCAGACGACGTTAATCGTGCAGAACGCCCAGCCGATTTCGAGCCTTGGAGTTTCGAGAACCACGCCCGGTGTGGCCTGCACATAGAAGGAGAGTATGGTTGCGACGGCTCCGGCAACGGCCAGAACAGCTCCGACGGCGAGCTTTTTCCTGCGGCTCCAGTCCAGATGCACACGGATGTAGTGGGCGAGCACGAGGTAGCCGAGATAGCCGGAGAAGTACCAGAGAAGGTGATATTCATTCCAGAAGCACTGTCCCCAGACCTCTCCGAACCAGCGGTTGAGGTAGGGGATGCAGGTGGAAATCAGGAACAGCAGTATGAAGAACCGCTCTTCCTTCTTTCCGGCCTTTTCGAGCCACGGCGAAATCATCGGGATGAAAAGGTAGAGCCCGAAGAGGGGGAACATGAACCAGAGGTGCCCGGCGAGGGTCGGGAAGTTCAGGGGAATGCGCGCGAGGTCGCGCAGGCTCGTGGCTTCGTCAATCTGCCCCCAGAGCATCGGCAGGGTGGCGTAGAGCACGGCGAAGATGAGAAACGGGGGAAGGATTTTCGTGAATCTCCTTTTATAGAACTCCCTTGCCGTCTGCCCCGGCTTCATCGGCACTAAAAGGAACGCCGACACGATCATGAACAGCGGCACCGCCATTCTTGAAGCCCCGTCATAGAGCGACACCCAGAGCCTGTCCGTCTCGTTGGCCAGCATAGACTGAGGCCCGGCCATGTCCGTCGCGCCCGGCCCCGGATAGAAGTTTTCGCTGGCGTGGACCAGCATCACAAGAAAGCAGGCGAACACCCGCACATAGTCAAGGAAGACGATTCTCTTTTCAGTCATATTTTTTGTGGACAAAACATTGTCGATGTTGTCCGCCGTAAACCGTATTACGCTTTCCAGCATCATTACACCGGGAAGTTTCTTCCTGCTCAGGATTCTTTCGCGACGATGGTATTGCGGCGGTTTACAAAGGTAAGTGATTTCAGGGATAAATAGTCCTAAAAATCATCTTTTTGAAGATGTTTTGGGATGAAATATCCTAAAACTTGTAGTCGCATCCTCTTTGTTCCAGAAAAAGGCTTACGGCCGGGTCTTGAATAAAACTCTTGAAGCGGTCGATAAGGACATTGTATTTCTTCCGACCGAAATAATAGTCGTCAATAAGATCATTCACCGGGTAATTGTAAAGGAATATGATTTTGAACGGGTCTTCTGATGCCGGCGTGTGGGGATCCAGGATGATTTTGTTCTGAAAATAACTGCCGCTGAACTCGGTCTGGGGAAGCACAAGGATGTTGATGATGCGTTTTTGTTCCCCCGCCTGTCGTTTCATCATTTTTGCCTGTTCGTAGTATCCGAACTGCTTGCCCAGTACATTTTCTGAAAGGAGACGGTCGGCAAAACGATACATCTTTGCATCTATTATTATGAGCGTTTCGTCGTCTTCGTAGATGGTGTCGTGCTGTGTCGCGCTTCCCCGCAGGCTATGCCCGTCAAAATAAGTGAACTCGTAAGTTTTCCCATATTTGGTCTTATCCCGATATGGCTGGTTTCCGAGGACGCTGTCCACCATCACCTCCCATAATGTGCTTGCAATGATGGCATATTTCCAGTTGCCGTCAACCGTATCGTTTTCGTTCAGCCCCCGCACTCCTTCAATGTACTCGATGCACCACCGTATGATGTTTTCCTTCCTTGAATTGAATGTGTTGTTCAATTCCTTTCGGAGTATTGTAATTGTGCGCCTGTCGAGCCTGATTCCTCGTGTCTGAATCGAGACAGACTGGCCGAACAGCACAACGCCTCCATGTTGCATAAAGTGATTGATGACGCTGCATTGCACTGATGCGACAAAATTGACCTCCTTAACCATCCTTTTTCTTGAGACAAATCTGTCGAAAAAAATGTTTCCTTCAGATGCTTTGGGGCGAACCTTTCTTATTGTCTGTCCGAAATCAATTTTTCCGCTTTCGGATAGTCTTGAAACCTCCTCAAACTCGACATATACACCCATTGAGAGATAATCATGCAGGAGATTTACGGCTGCCGCAGGATTATGAATGCCGGCGGTGTTTTCCAACCGTTCTTTCACATGATTTGAAGAGAGCGCCTTCTGTACGGCCTTGACGTATCTTCGCAGGAATCTGTATTGTTCTTTCTGTCTTATGTCAGAATCGTCAACTTCCCTGTCGCACTCTATTCCTACCGGCACAACAATGGATATGCTTCCGGAACTCTCGTCAGTTCCGGAGACTCCGACAAAGCTGTTGCCGTTTAATTCGGGATAGGAATCCTTTCCGCATCTGATGATCTTGTATTTCATGGGCCGTCCTCACTTACCGAAAGGGTCGGGGCAAAATATCATGAATATGTCCCCTCCGCGCTTTACGAAATTATTGTAAATGTCTTCGTAGGAACTGTCAAGAATGTTGTCTTCGTATTTGAACACATCCTGTTTGAGGTAGTATAGAACCTTGTCCGCAAAATCCTTTCTGTCATTGAGTTCATCAATGGCAACAAAGAACGGCCCGAGTTTCTTGTCTTCGGAGACTTTCTGCTCCATCTCGTTTATGCCGTCGATTTTGGCATTGACATACGCGGCGAATGTAGGCCAGTTTCTGCCTGGTTCAGCAACAATTGTCTTTACTTTTTTGAAGAGTTCATCTCCCATTATGGTCTTCAGGTCAGCCTCAACTTGTTCTCGTGCGCCATTTTCTTCCGTGTCCGTCGTTTTGTCTCCGGAATTAAAGACATCTGCATTCTTAAGGTATCCGGCACAAGCAGGTTTGATATTTCCGCTGTTGTCATAATATGAACCGAAGTCTATTGGAACATATTCCATGCGGAAACGCCTTTTGAATGCGGTGTCGAGGACAAAGACATTCTGATCGGCGGTATTCATCGTTCCGAGTATATTGAGGTTTGCCGGAAGGAATACCTTGTCTGTTTCCAACCCCTGTACGCCCTCTTCCACGAGATATTGATAGAGGTCATGGTTAGTAATCGAGTACTCCGAATCACCTCCTTTCCTGTCAAGCAGTTGGAAAATGTCCCCGAAGATGGCGGCGGCATTGCCCCTGTTGATTTCTTCAATGATTATGTATGTCGGTTTCGAGAATGAATCCCGCAAAGCCTTCGCGAACGGCCCTGGTTCGAACTTGTATTCAATCCTCCCGTTCTCGCCTTTGGCCGGACGAAGCCCTCCGACGAAGTCGGAATAGTAATAGTCGGCATAGAATGTCACTCTGTATGGCTCAATCCCGACAGGAATGATTTCATTCTGTATCTTGAATGACTTACCCGTACCCGGCGCACCGTAGAGAATTTTCTGGAGAGGCCGCATTCCCGCAGAAACACCGGAAGTCACCTGCCTGAGCGGAGGGAACGTGTATGTCCCGTTATTCAAGTTTTTCCAGGCATTGATTCCGCCGCTGAAATAGGCCTCGCTGCCGGAATTGAATCCTCCGTCAATCAGGAGCTGGGCATGATTGTCCGCATAATACTTTGTTATTGCTTCGCCATGCGTAAACCCGAAAAACATACAGAAATCGTTTTTTGAGACTTTCCTGTTTTTGTAGTCTTCAAATCCTTTTTTGCAGGCTTCAATCAATTCTTCTTTAGAATTTATGGTTTCAATGAATGGTGTCATCGCTTAGTGGCTGTTGTTTATGAGGTGATCGGCGAATATCTTGACGCAATTGACATTTACGGCATTGCCGAATTGTTTATATGCTTGGGCATCCTTGCTGTCTGGGATGAAATCTTCCGGGAAACATTGCAGTCGTGCGCATTCTCGCGGGGTGAGGTATCTTTTGCGGGGCCCGATTATGGATGTCTGCACAATTGCGACAAGGGCGGGGTAATAGGAGTTAACTTTCACTCTTATCCCTGACGGGCGCAATTGGAAAATCTGTTTCCATATGTCCGGGTTGCCTGTTTGGCCCGCCTGCCATTCCATCTTTGCCTTTGCCCCGAAAAACAACGGATTGCTTCTTGCCTTTTTCAGCCAACTGTCAATGAAGATCCTGTTTTCTATGTATAGGGCGTTATTCTTGAGAATGAAATTACGCTTCCATTGCGGATATATGTTCAGATTTTCTGTTGCATCAAGGTCGCATAGACGGTCTGACCAAATAGGAAACCCGGGTAATTTTTCGCTTTTTATGTTTTGAAGAAACTCATTCCACAGGCTTATTAGTTCTTCCATATCCTGTGAAATCCGATAGTTCTCAATATTTGCAATCTCTGAGTCGTCTTGAAGAATGCTTTCAATTGTACATGGTGCGGTTGCTTTATCTTTGAACTTAAACGGAGTGATGTGCCCGATGTCATTTCTTACGCACATGATATAAACTCTTTCCCTGTGTTGGGGTATTCCGATATAGTGCGGGCTGAAAATAACCGGCTCCGGAAGTAAATCATACCCCAGAGACTGCAGTTTCCCATGTATTACCTTCCATGTGTTCCCATGGTCGTGCGTAGCGAGGTTGCGCACGTTTTCCAGAAGAGCATATTTGGGGCGATGGTACTCGAGAATCCTGCATACATCGAAGAATAATGTGCCCTTGGTCTCATCATCAAAACCAAGTCTTTTCCCGGCTTTGGAGAATGCCTGGCAAGGAAAACCGGCACAAAGAACATCATGAGGAGGAATGTCTTCCGCCTTTATTTGGGTTATATCACTCTCTGGCCTTATGCCATAATTTAACTCGTATGTTTTGCGACAGTCAGCATCAATGTCACAGGCAAAGACGCATTTTGCACCTAATGATGACATCGCCTGATGAAAACCGCCTATGCCGCAAAATAGGTCGTTTTTTCGCCGCAGTCCTGAACGAAATTATATCGAACTATAAATCATTGACTTCAATCTCGAGAAAACATAGTCCAGAGCGATTTGTTTTGATACGAACTCCGAATTTTGATGATTTATTCGTATATTCGCGAACTTATAGCAAGAATAGTTTTATGAGTAAAAAGCAGCTGACATTTATCGACCATATACAGTAAGCTAAAATTCTATGACATCAAAAGAAAAAGTTCCTGCAGCTTCGCTGTGGCATGATTTGCCGTATCAGATTATTTATTTCGGCTCACCCGGGACAGGGAAGTCCTGGTTTGTTAAGAACCGGGTTCTTGACGGGATTGATGATGAATTCATTTTCAGAACCACATTCCATCCGGACAGTGACTATTCTTCGTTTGTCGGTTCTTACAAACCCGTTACCGGAGCGATTCAGGAAGGTGACGGGAAGGTTCTTTCCATGGAAGAATTGGCCGAGATGCTGAAGTCATATTATAAGTCCAGTCGGGTTAAGGTTACGGCTCTGCTCGCATTTGTCTTGCAGCATATCGCTTATTTTGACGGCAGTATTGCCAATTACAATAAGAAGGAATTCTTTGAAAAAGCCGTGGGCAGCACCTCATATAGTGCGGAAGCCAATAAAATCGTGAACCTGTATGGCTGGATGAAGGATAACGGGTATATAAATGCGGACGGAAACATCATCTACAGGTTTGAACCGCAGGTGTTCACTGATGCTTATGTAAAGTCGTGGCTTAACCTCGGGAAGCCAGTGTTCCTTGTAATCGAGGAAATCAACAGAGGAAACTGCGCCCAGATTTTCGGCGACCTTTTTCAGCTTCTTGACCGTGATGACGACGGCAGTTCGGCCTATTCTGTCAATGCTGACGCATCGTTGCGTATGTATCTGGAAAACCGGCTTGGCGTGGGAACGCCAGGCGTTGCAGGCGGGAAACTGACTCTTCCGCCAAATTTTCATATCATTGCAACAATGAACACGTCCGACCAGTCTCTGTTCCCGATGGACAGCGCGTTCAAGCGGCGTTGGGAATGGGAATACATACCGATAGATGAGACAAATCCTGACTCTCAGTTTGTCATTGCCATCGGCGACAGACGCTACTCCTGGGCCGATTTTCTTGCTGCCGTGAACGGACGCATCCGAAATGTGTGCGAGTCGGAGGATAAGCAGATCGGCAACTTTTTCATAAAGGGAAATATTGACGAAAGGCAGTTCAAGAACAAGGTAATGTTCTACTTGTGGAGTGAAGTCTGCAAGGATGAGTTCGGACATAAGTCTTTTTTTCGGAATGCGGACGATGCCGGCAACGAGTTTTCGTTCAATGATTTGTATTCTGCTGAACGTCTGCCGGACATGAGCTCCCGTTCCACGGCGCTGCTTCATGGATTCATGTCATACCTTGGCGTGAAGGCGATACGATAAAGCGATGAATTTCCTGAAGACAGTGCCTTATGAAAATCCTTTTTGAGGAATATGCCTACAGATTTCCTTACATTCAGGAAATTCACCTGTGCCCATATTTCTTTTTCAGTGACGACGGGCAGGAGGCGTGGATTCCCTATGTCGGCTATTATTTTTCACAGGAGATAAATGACTCCGTATTTATTCTTCCGAAGGTATTTTTATTTGAAGGGGAAGGGGATGCCGGAAATGGAGAAATCGCCTTTGGAAAGTATCGGCCGGAGGACATCATCAATCCGGAAGGGAAAGACAATCCGCTGATGAAGGACGGGTTTGACAACGTGGTATTTAACCTCTCGGTATGGTTGTATCAGGCCATATCGCGTTATCAGCAAAGGCATCCGTACAGCGGAATAATCTCGGATGCCAAGATTCAGAATGTCATATCCAGAAGAGGGGAGACGGCCGAGACATATCTTGACATTGTCCTGTCTCTGCTGCGGTTCGGGAGAAAGCACAGCGGGCTGTTTACCTATATCACCATACTCAATTCATCCGGGAACGACAGGATTCATTGGGGGAAGACCGTGGCACGGGTTGCTCCGACCTTGCAGGGCAGAACTCCGCTCTATATGGAGTTCATCAACAGAAATAGAAGCGTCAATTACGATGAGCAGCTGGTTGTCTTGTTCTATTCGGTGTTGAATTATCTCCATTCGGCATATCGGTTTCCGTTTAGGCCCGTGTTCAATTACCCTCTGTTGCGCCCGGACAGAATTGCTTCCATGATTGAGACCGGGAGCGGGACAAGACAGCTCAGGGCAATCCGCAGGAAATATTTCAAGGATGAACTTGTGGCCTTGTGGCAGATTCTCTATGCGTTCTTTGAAAAGGCGGAGAGTGTCGCGTGCCGGAATTCCTGCGATGAGGCCCTGCTCGTCCATAATTTCAATATGGTATTCGAGGATATGATAGACGACCTCATCGGAGATGACATACCGGAGATAAGGTCTCTGAAGGACAACCGTGACGGGAAACGCATAGACCACATCTATGAGGACAGTTCTCTTGTCAGGGGGTCGGACATCTATTTTATCGGTGACAGCAAATATTATTCGGACAGTTCCACGATTCACGGCGAATCTGTCTATAAACAGTTCACCTATGCGAAGAATATCATACAGTATAGCATGGACATCTTCAACGGCAAGGGGTCATATCCACGCAATCTTCGCTATAGGGACGAACTGACTGAAGGATATAATATTACACCAAATTTCTTCATAAGGGGCAGCATCAGGACTGACAGCATAGCCGGAGGCAAGTTTGATTTTCAGGATGATTGTCTCGAAAACGAAGGAAAGGCCTTGCCCGACAACAAACATTTCCGCAATCGTCTCTTTGACCGCGATACGCTGATTCTGCAGAGCTATAACATCAATTTCCTTTATGTGCTTAATGCCTATGCATTCGGCACTTCTGATACAGGTTTCAAGGAGAAGGCACGCCGGAGATTCAGAGCGGACGTTATTTCTGAGTTCAACCGAAGGTACGATTTTTATACCGTCACTCCGCGAAAAGGAATGGGCTTGTCTGATTTTGTATCACGGCATTTCAAACTTTTGAACGGCAAGATTTACCGCGCGTCGGATGCTGATGGTTTTGTCTATCTCGCCTTGGAGCACGACCTCACGTCAGAGAATTTGAAGATTCTCGATGTGGTAGGGGAGGATGCCGTCGTGGAGAGGGTCCGCCTGTGAGCATCGTATTCTAAATGTGCAAATTTTGAGTGTTGTCATTTCTTCAGCCAGTGGTTCTTCAGCCATTCGCGCCCAGGCTCGTCATAGACTTTCAGCAGTGCCATAACAAGGCAGAGCGCGAATTTCCACCAGCTACAGTTAAATAAATTTTGAATTATGCTTGAGAAACATTATGTTTGCAATGCATAATTATTGGGATATGAAATTTGTTGATAGAATAGAGGAGACCGAAAGGTTAAAAATGGCCTTGAATGGCGACAAATCAATGTTTGTCGTCGTTTATGGGCGACGTCGCCTCGGAAAATCGACTCTGATAAAAAGGGTTCTGGAGGACACGGACATATATTATCTGGCTGACAGGTCTGAGTCGCAGCATCAGCGCTCGCTTATGGCAAAAGTCATCGGGCAGACATTCGTCGGCTTTGATAAAGTCGAGTATCCTGACTGGGAGTCGCTGTTCCGTTCTCTAAATTACAGGGCGGACGGCCGTTTCACACTTTGTCTTGATGAAATTCCTTATCTTGTCGAGCAGTCTCCGGATTTTCCGTCAGTTCTTCAGAAACTTCTGGATGGGAAAGAGTTGAAGTACAACCTCGTGGTCTGCGGATCCTCGCTGAACATGATGTATGGCTTGTTTCTGGACTCGACATCGCCGCTGTATGGGCGTGCGGATGTGATAATGAAGCTCTCTCCGATACGACTGCCCTACATTCAGGAAGCCTTGGGCTTGACTCCGGAACAGGCGGTCGAGGAGTATTCCGTATGGGGCGGTGTTCCGCGTTACTGGGAGCTTCGTGAAAATTTGGGGTCTTTAGCGGACGCAATGTGGATGAATGTACTCTCAGTCAACGGGACGCTTTATGAGGAGCCGGCAAAGCTTTTTCAGGATGATGTGCGGGACATTGTCAAGACATCGACAATAATGTCTTATATCGGAACCGGCGCAAATCGTCTGTCAGAAATAGCGTCGCGCTGCAGCGAGCCTGCGACAAATCTGTCCAGACCTCTGAAAAAGCTTATTGATTTAGGATTTCTGGAAAAGGAGATTCCATTTGGGGCAGATGAGAAGAATGCAAAGAAAAGTCTTTACAAGATTGCGGACCCATTCATGGCGTTTTACTACCAGTTTGTTGTTCCGAACCGTTCCTTCATCGAACTGGGGCGCCGTTTGCCGCTTGAGAATGCCTTGCGTGAACATTTTTCCGAATATGTCAGTCTGCAGTGGGAGAAACTGTGCCGGGACTCAATTACCGGAAACCTCTTTGACGGTATTTTATACGGAAAGGCGAGCCGCTGGTGGGGGACGGTTCAGGATTCAGACCGGAAACTGCTACAGCTGGAGTTTGACGTGGTTGCTGAGTCAATAGACAAGAAGCATCTTCTTGTCGGAGAGTGTAAGTGGACAAATAAAGAAAATGGGAAGGCATTGACTGCCGGCTTATTGGAGCGGGCCCGGCATCTCCCTTTCGCTGCGGGGCATGAAATCATTCCGGTATTGTTCCTGAAGAACCGACCTGCCGATGACGCAGGGAATGCAATCTTGCCGGATGATGTACTGAGGCTCTCGCGGTAGCCCGTCGGCGGACTAATGTTAACTCCATTTATGAATTACGGCGTTGTGGAATGTGTCGAACATTCAGAGTGGAGAATTGAGGATGGTCTTTATGTCTTCTTCGGAGAATGTCTTGAATACGTGATTGTTACAGTTACAAATGTAATAAAAATCCGTTGATTTCAAACGCGGCATCCCCCTGTCATAGAGAGGGGGATGCCGCATTGTCGTCAGTACCTGTTTCGTTTCCTAAAAATAATAGTGCAGGCCAATCTGCGGTTGCAGTGCGATGTCAAATCCCAGTTCTCCGTTTATGTACTTGTTTTCCTTATCCTCTTTATCAGTAAACGCTATTCGGGTGTAATCCAATGCTATAAGGCTTAAGTCTATGGCAATGTGTCTTAATGGCCTGAATTGAAACATCGCCGGTGAAAATTTCGTGGAGAACCCCGCTGCTCCAAGGGAATAGTCCGTTGAGGCGGACATGTTAATCTTGTCTTTTCCGAAAAGGCCGGAAAAACTCAGCATCGGAGCATAGTGGAACTTATCGGTAATTTTAATGAAATAGGAGAATCCTGCACCGATTTGGAAGAGATGCAGGCTGTTTTTCAGCCATTTGTCCGAGTCTTTTGTCAGGGGCGTAGATTTAAGGCCATAGCCGATTCCGACCGTAAGACGACAATTATTTGCCACGAAATACGAAAACTACGGGACAATCTGGAATGATGTTGTCCCCGGTGTTTTTTCGGTTGTCGATACGGAGCCGGATTTTTCCGTACTTGATGTCAATGAAGTGTTGACTCCTACGATTCCTCCGATGCTCATTTCTCCTTTTTTCTGCGCAGAGGCGATTCCGCAGATTGCGACAAATAGGGTGCAGATGATAATTCTTTTCATGATGTTGTGTGTTATTTTAATAGTTACGTTCAGTTTGTCATATATTTTTACAAAAATATGCAAAATCCGTTGATTTCGAATGATTATTGTCGGACTTTTAATAATTTTGTGTGCAAATCAGATGTAGTTATGAACAGAAAAGTATATTTTGCGGGGTCGATTCGCGGAGGACGCGAGGATGCGGAGCTTTATCGCCGGATTATCGGATACATTCAGCGGACGGACGTCGTGCTGACGGAACATATAGGCCGGCCGGACATATTCGAGAGCGAGAAGGGTGCGTCGGACACCGACATATATGAACAGGACACGGCGTGGATTCGGGAATGCGACGTTCTGATAGGGGAGTGCACGCACGCGTCGCTCGGGGTCGGATATGAGCTTGCATACGCCGAGAGTCACGGCAAGCCGGTTCATGTTTTCTACAACTCCTCGCGCACTGTCCTCTCCGCGATGCTCGCCGGCAACCGTCGTTTTCATGTTCATCCATATTCCGAAGAATCGGAGATATATACCTTGATTGACAGGATTTTATCGGATGCGTAGTTCGCAAAAGAGTTATGATATTATGTAAGTTAACAGTATTGTTTGATGATAAGGATATGAAACGAGTTATTGTGATTTCGACGAGCCTCAGGCACGGCTCAAACAGCGACATTCTTGCGGACAAGTTCATCGAAGGCGCAGTCGCGGCAGGAAATGATGTCGAGAAAATATCCCTTGCGGGGAAGGAAATAAAGTTCTGCAAAGGCTGCCTCGCCTGTCAGAAATTGGGCAGGTGCGTCATCGACGACGACGTCAACGGCATCATGGAGAAGGTTCTCAATGCTGATGTCGTGGTGTGGGCGACGCCGATTTACTACTACGAGATGAGCGGTCAGATGAAGACTCTCATCGACAGGATGAACGCGATGTATCCGCAGGACTACAGGTTCCGTGATGTCTATATCCTCACGACTGCGGCAGAGGACGAACCTTATGTGCCGGAGCGTGCCGAAGCCGGACTCACCGGATGGATTGACTGCTATCCGGAGAGCCGTCTCGCCGGCAAGCTCTTCTGCGGAGGCGTGGAAGCCCCGAAGGACATCCTCGGCAATCCCAAACTTCAGGCAGCCTTTGAGCTCGGCCGCGGAATCGCGTGATAATAATGAACCCATTGCACCGCAACATCCTCCTCTTTATGACAAAGGGGGGGATGTTGCGGTATTATATGGGGAGACAAACAGCCTGCCGCTTTTTGGCGGCGGAGGGTTGTACATTTGCAGCATAAAAACATTGGCAATGAAATGAGCTGCATCAAGTATATACAGAATATGGAGCACTACAAGGAAGTGCTTTCCAAGGCGTTGAATGTCAAGGAGTCATTGTGGATTGGCACAGCCGACATCAAAGACCTGTATGTCGGGAAAGAGCCTTTCCTTGGGGTTTTGGCCGAACTGCTTAAGCGCGGAATTGAAATTCGGCTGATTCATGCGAAGGAGCCGGGACCTGTTTTCCGGGAGGAATTTGACCGTTATCCGATATTGTTCAGGAACCTTGAGCGGGTTCTCTGTCCCCGCGTGCATTTCAAGATGATGATCTTTGACTGGCGTGAGGTCTATATAGGTTCAGCCAATCTGACAGGAGCAGGCATCGGAATGAAAGGGGAGAATAAGAGGAACTTTGAAGCCGGCATACTGACGGATGAATTTTCAATCCTCGACGCGGCGACGGAGCAGTTCGACAAGGTCTGGAGAGGCGCGTATTGCAAAAATTGCCAACGACGCGATTTCTGCGGTTCTCCCATAATTTGTGAAGATGTTGAGAATACGAAAGTGTAAATATAAGCTTTGAGAAATCAATTAAATTATAACACAATGGACGAAAATGGTATTTATTTTAAGCCTTGGATCGGCTCAGATTATGAGAACGGTGTCAATGGGAAGAAAATAATGGTGCTTGGGCATTGTCACTATTGTAATGATGGCTCTGACGATGAGAATTTTACAATCAATATTATGAAAGGATATATTGATTGGGTAAAACAAGGGCGACCGGCTTTGTCTAAAGACGAGAAGGGGAAAACAATCGACCTTTGGGTACGTACATACCATTTCAATATGAACCTGATATTATATTTGTCTGGGGCAGAGATACTTATTTCAATACTCCTTATGAGGTGAGACCGGATTTGTCCGCACGGAAATGTGATGACATAGAAATTGATGAATTACATAATACGCAATGTTGGGAATACACACTCCCTAGCGGAAAGAAATGCCGAATGATAAAGATTCATCACCCTAGTCAATATTTTAGTTGGGAAAAATGGCATAAGGTTTTTCAACTGGTTTTGTAAGCAGTTCATTACTCTAAAAATAGCGGAACACCTCAATGAGACAATCCTCTTTGCTGAGGTCATTGGGGTTTGTTCCGGGGAGGCCTTCCGGGACGGGGATGCCGAGGCGGCTGAAGAGCTCCTGCCAGAATTGCGGGAGCGTTCCGTCGGCTGACCTGAAATTCATCGGCTTTGCCAGGAATATGTGTCTGCCAAGGCTGTCGAGGTATGATTCATAGACAAGTTCGGAGCAGTAGAGCCTGCCGTTGTACGGAAGATATGACCAGTCGTAGGGGAGTCCGAGCATTGATTCCGCGCGCCTGACTGCGGCAGCTGAATCAAAACTCCCGTTTATCCGCATCACCACGACTCCCGGCTTTCCGCCGACGGCCGCCTGCCCGGAAAGGAACTCTTCGAGGGAAGTTCGCACAACGGCTCCCTTCTTCGCAGACGCCTCAATCACCGTGGGCTTCCCGTCCATGCGGCTGAAAATCGCGACATGATCGAAGCTCAGTGAGTCCTTCCCGGCCGTCGCAGAGGAGATTGCCCCGCTCATCTCCGAACTCCCGGCGATGCAGAACAGCAGGTCTCCGTCTTCCGGGACGAAGTTCTTCACGCCGCACGAAACCTGGAGAACGGCGGCAACAATGAGCGGCAGGGCTCTTGTGATTATTGTATTTGTGATTATCAAACTTTTGATAAAACTCGTGCGGTTTGTCTGGCCGGGCTAATTTCCGGCAACAGCCTCAAGCAGCCGCGCGAACTGGTCCGGGCAGGATGTTCCCTTGCCTCCGCATTCGATTCCGCGAAGCCTTGCCACGGCGTCGCTTGCCTTCATCCCTCTGACAAGCGCGCCGATTCCCTTGAGGTTGCCGTTGCATCCGTACTGAAATTCAACATTTTCGATGACATCTCCTTTCATCGTCAGTTCGATGAGTCTTGAGCATACTCCCTCGGGCACAGCAACCACAGTGCGTACATCCCCGTCTTTAGTGTCTGATATAATTTTCATTTTTTCGTATTTCATACGCCACTTTTCTGCGCTCGGCAGTCTCAAATTCATTTGGACTGTTCTCACTTATCGAAAAGGTTCTGTATTTTTCGTCATTAGTTCGGCAAAGTTACATAACTAATGCTCATTAGTCAATGACGAAAATTATAAAGTCAGGAATTTGATATAATTTATAGTTTCGCGTCGGCTTTCTCAAAATCTATTGCGGCAAAGTTTGTCATTGTTCGCTAAATTATGCTATCTTTGTAACGGCGGTTACTGTAACTGCGGTTACAAAAATCTTTGGACAATGAAATTCTATGACAGGGAGGCCGAAGTCGCGGCCTTGAGAAAATATGAAAGGATGTCTGCACGGAATGCGCAGATGATTGTCATCACCGGACGTAGGCGTATCGGAAAGACCACTCTGATAAAGAAGGCATTTACATCAATTCCGTTTTTGTATTTCTTTGTCGGAAAGAAAAGTGAGGCTCTTTTGTGTGAGGAACTTGCCGGCATTGTCCGCGATGTCCTGGGCGAAGATCTCGGTGATTTTACTTCTTTCAGAAGACTCTTTGCGTCAATTATGGGCATATCGAAACGGTGTAACTTCACCCTTGTCCTTGACGAATTCCAGAACCTGAAATATGCCGAAGAGTCAATATTTTCAGACATTCAGGATGTTTGGGACAGCAATAAGCAGGACAGCCATATCAATCTCGTGATATGCGGCTCCATATATTCGAAGATGAAGAAAATTTTTGATGACAAGGATGAGCCCCTTTATGGCAGAGCCACTGCACGCTTTAAAATCAGACCGTTTTCGACATCGACGATGAAGGAAATCCTCAGGGATTACAACCCTCGTTATACGCCGGATGACCTGCTGGCACTTTATATGATAACAGGTGGAGTTGCCAAGTATGTTGAGTTGCTTGTCGATCAGGACGCCGTCACGAAGGATGCTATTGTGAATGCCACGGTTTCAATGGGGTCGTATTTTATTGACGAAGGGCGTGAAATGCTTTCAGACGAGTTTGGCAAGGACTATGGAAATTATTTCTCTATTCTTTCGGCTATAGCGGCCGGGCATACTTCCCGAGGCGACATAAAGAGTTATGTGGGATTTGAAACAGGAGGTTTCCTGGATCGTCTGGAGGCAGATTACAGCATTGTCGCCAAGCGTAAGCCCTACTTGGCTGGTGACAAGACGCGTAATGTTCGGTACAGCATTTCAGATAATTTCCTTACATTCTGGTTCCGGTTCATCTACAAGTACAGGAGTGCTGTGGAAATCGGAAATATGGAGTTTGTCCGAGGAAAGATATTTTCAGACTACGACACTTTTTCAGGACAGTGTCTGGAAGCCTATTTTCGCCAGAAATTTATGGAAACAGGGAAATATAACATTGTGACGAATTATTGGGAGTCCGGCAAAAACGGACGACCGGGAGAAAACAATGAAATAGACCTTGTCGCGGTAGATGAAAATGATAAGGAAATATTCATTGCCGAATGCAAGCGAAATCCAGCCAAAGTGAGTCTGACGCTTCTGAAGGAGAAGGCTGCGGCAATTGTCTCACATCACAGGGCTTGGAAGATAGAGTACGGTGGACTGTCACTTCTGGATATGTGACAGTATGAACCCAATCCCGAACATATCCTCAATCGCGCCTTTCAGCGGATGAGTATCTTCCTTCTGAACTTCTCCACGGGGTAGCTGTCCTCGCGGATGACGTCCTTGTCCCTGTCCGGCATCTCGACGATGGAGACAGGGGTGCTGCGGCTCACGGGATTGTACTGCACCCATTCGACCGGGACGCTGTGGAACCGCCCGTCGCCGCCATAGACGCTGACATAATCCACCATGTCGGTTCCGGAAAATCCGTTCGCCGTGACCTGTATGACCTTTTCGCCCTTTGCCGCGTCATGCAGGAAATCCGCCTTCAGAATGTTTTCGGTGATGGACGAGGGATGCGCGAAGCGTGCCTCGCCCTCAAAGTTCGCGAGCGACTCCCATTCCCAGAACGAGGAACTCCGGATGAGGTCCTCGCCGTAAATCTCCCGGCGGGTGCGCGTCTGCTGGTAGAGCGGGATGGAGAGCAGGGGAGCGAAGGCGAAATAAATCTCACGGAAATATTCCTCGTTGGTTTTCAGGAAATTCTGCCTTACGGACTCAAGACGGTAGCCCATGAATCTCTGCGGGTCCGTGTCTATGTTGAAGCTGCGCAGGTGCTCGGGGAAGACGACGTTTATCATCCGGCGCTTGAGAACGGAGAAGTCGTCGCCGAACCCTTCGGTCCTGTCGCGCATAAGCTTCATTATCGCGGTCTGGGCAAGAGGAGTGAACAGCAGGCGGAACTCCACCTCGTTGTCCCTGTCCTTCGTGTTGAACAGCACCTCGAAGTCGCTGTTGGACATCATCGTGTAGTCGCTGTGGTCGTCCATTTTCCGGGAATATCTTTCCAGACTCCTACGCTTGAGGCTGCGGCGCATACCCGTGAACACCGAGTCTCCCTCCAGTCCCTCCGGAGTCCTTGAGAAATTCAGGTTAGGAGCAGCCTCGTTGGCATACATTAGAAAGGTCCGGGTGCCGTATTCCGGGCAGGGCTTCTCGACGCTGGCCGACAGGGTCTCGCTGCGCGTCACCGGGTGGCGGTTCCCTTTCTCGTCGGTCTCATATTCCGTCCAGTAAATAGTCTTGTAGCCGGTGTAGATCTTTGTCCCCATCTGAAACTTCTTCACCGTCGCGATGACGAACGGGTTGCCCTTGACGTCGCCGCTGTGGGCGAAGAGAACGGAGGAATCCGTGTTCATGAATCCGGTGTAGCCGAACTCGCTGCAGAGCTGTTCGAGCCGCGCCGCGTTGAAATAGGGGTCGAAATGAATGCTCGGAACGGTCTTTTCGATCAGCTTTGTCGGCATATCCCAGCTGAACAGCGCGTTGAGCGGAGCCATCTGGCGCTTTGCCTCGTCCATGAGTTCCTTATGATGTTCTTCAAGCATGGCGAGCGCCTCGCTCATCTCTCCGATTTTCTTCTTCAGAACCGTGAACGCGAGCGCAATCAGAGCGGCTCCGGCTGCCGCGGCCGCCGTAAGGGTCACTGTCGGGTAGGCCTGAAGGACTGTTCCTGCAAGCCATTCGTCCATGATGACATCGTGAAAAGCCGGGGAAACCAGCAGACCCGCTCCGAGCACGACCATGCAGACACGGAGGAACTTCAGCCATCCGAGGTCGCTCCTGTGACGGCTGATTTTCCACTGGGTAGCGTCGATTTCGGCACAGACGGCCTTGTTGGCCGCGGCATCGACTCCGGCAATGCGCTCCATTTCAGCGAACGCCTCCCCGGTGTTTTTCCTGAACGCGGCCTTCAGCTCATCTCTGTACCTCTCCAGCGGCTCGTAGATGTCATCCATACTATTTGTCTTTTTTGTCTATATCCCTTTTCTCGTCGGTCATGTATCCCGGTACACTTCCTCTTCCCAAAGGAATCTATCCTCAAAAGTCCTTCAATTTTCAATTGCCACTTTTCTGCGCTCGGCATAGCTCAAGCAAGCTTGGCTCTGCTCTCGCTTATCGAAAAGGTTCACAAATTAAAAGAACACCTCCCTTGCGCGGGCCTTTGTCTGAGCGGACGCGGTGAACGGGATTCGTGTCGTGTAGCCTTCCTTCGCTGCGACAATCATCTTCGTCGGCCAGTCGAATATGTCCTTGTTCCACTGGAACACCGTGTCGTTGTAGAGTGAGCGCGCGGCGGTGATTTCCTTCTGGAGATATGCGTTCTGCTGCATCGCGTCGGCTATGGCGGCGTGGGCCTTGAGTTCCGGGTAGGCCTCGACCTGCGGGAAAAGCCGTGCGTAAGCCGTGTCGATGTCGTTTGCAACGGCGTTCCTGTCCGCCTCCGGCCTGATTCCTCCGCGATAAGCCGCGATGGTCTTCATCACGTCCTTGTCCAGATCAATCGCCTTTTCAAGCAGCGGGGCGACGTTCTGGAGAATCTGCACCCTCTGTTCCAGGTAGTTGTCGATGGTCGAAGCCTCCGCCTGAATCTTCTGCTGAAGCTGCTGGAAATAGTTCTTGGCCTTCACCTTCATGATGAGGAATATCACGCCGGGCAATATCCCGCACACCCAAAGGAAAACCTCGAAGACCACAGAACCAGCCCCGGTCCTGACCGGAAGCTGTTTTTCAATGACGTTCACATCCCTTCCGGCCTCGTTCACCACCGGATTCATCTCGTCCAATTCGTTTGCCATATTCTTGATTTTTAATGTTTTTCAGTTCGTCGATTCTGTCACAAAGTTAATATTTTTCGGCGATTAGTCTTCCATTAGCCAATCCAACACGTATTGTTGCTTGATACCCTCGTGCAGTATCTCCGGATCATTGTCCATCGTAAGAAGATATTTGGGAAAGCTGTCGGAAATGGACCTCAACGGATCAAGCTCCCTTTTCATCGTATCTTCATTCCTCACACTGAGCGAGACCTGATAATACGCTTTACGGTCACCCTTCACAACAATAAAATCTATCTCAGACTCTCCTGTCTTCCCTACATAAATTTCGCCCCCTCTGCGAGCCAGTTCCAGATAGACTACATTCTCCAAGACGTGTCCCAAGTCTCCGCCCTTGGTGCCGTTGATGACGTTGCGCAGCCCGACGTCAGCAAGATAGAGTTTCTGACCGGTCTTAAGCAACTGCTTTCCCTTGGCGTCATATCTCGGCACAGAATAGAATACATAACTGTCCGTCAATGCTGAGATATAGTTTTCTATCGTATGCGATGAAATCTTGCGTCCAAGAGAGGTCATCGTGTCACTGATGCGTTTGATGACAGAGAGGTTTCCTATGTTGTCAGCAAGGAATCTCACCACGCTTTGAAGCATCATCACATCGGTGATTTTCCGCCTGCTTACAACATCTTTCAGCACTATGGTATTATATAGCCCGGAAAGATATTCAGTCACCATTTCTTTGTCGCTCTCTATCTGCATGATATATGGGAACGAGCCGTTCTCAATATATTTGCGGTATGCGGCCTCTGCACTCGTATTTTTATCCAGGCCAAGCCTGAACTCACGGAAGGAGAACGGGAGCAATTTTATTTCCACATATCTGCCTGTAAGCAAGGTCGCAATTTCACCGGACAACAAGTAAGCATTCGACCCCGTCACATATATATCCACGTTATCCAGCAAAAACAAACTGTCGATAACTTTGGGGAAATTATCGACCATCTGTATCTCATCCAGAAAAATATAGTTCATACAGTTCTTGTTCAGTTGCTTTTTGAGATAAGCATACAGTGCCTTGTAGTCCAGTAACGGCTCATTGTCCAAATCTTCAAAATTCAGTTCCACAACCTGTTTCCCATACACGCCTTCTGCCAGAATTTTCTCCTTGAACATTCTAAGAAGCGAGGACTTGCCGCAACGACGTATGCCGGTAACGACTTTGATAATTTTTTTGTCTCTCCATTTCTCCAGGAGGTCCATGTATTCTTTGCGTTCGATCATCATCTTATCATGGCGTTGAAAATGAAGTGCACTGCAAATTTATTGAAATTTTTACGAAAAATGCATTGCACTTCATTTTTTTTATTTTCTGATGCCGGCAATTTCTCAATTGATGACATTACCAATCTTTAATTCTCTCCGGATATGTCCGCAACTTTGCCCAGTTTTTCCAGCAGACCGTCATTCTCCGGATGTCCCTTTTCGAGTGCGAGCAGCAGAGTTCCGTTGTCTCGACGGTAGATTTTGCCGTGGAGAAGATAGAAATATTGCTTGACAAATTCCTCGACATCCCGAGTGAAAGGCATTATTGAATAGAATGTGTATTTCGTATTCAGAAGTCTGAGCGTTGCCTGAAAGACCTTGCCCTTGAAACTTTCCTTGAACATAGTCTGTTCGATCGGGTCATCGGAGGCATACAGCGACATGACATAGAGCAGGTTGATGTCGAAATGTGAAAGCCAGAGCGTGTCGCGGTCAAACAGGCGGTTCTCAAAATGGAAAATCCTGTGCTTCTCTTCTTCCGTGCCGTTTCCGGAGAAATCACGGAGGGTCAGCCCGGAGTTCCCGAATGAGAGGGTGTCCGGAATGAAGGCGCTTATGAAGAAGTTGGGAGTGAAGTTATAGCCTTCGGTAAGAGGGGCGCGATAGCCCGTCTCGTCGAGCTTCCTTGACGTCGAACGGGCAAAATGGTACTGGATAATGTTTTTCGCGTAGGTGAACTGCTTGTAGATTGAATTGTCTCCTACTGACGAGCCGATGGAGTAGTACTTGCTGTCGCCTATGTAATAGATTTCGCGGCCGTCAATCGGTGAGCGGTACCTGAAAAGATGATCGACAATTTTGCCGTCTTTCTGTTTCCTGAGCAGTTCCGGCAGGTCCGCGTCCGAAATCAGCGCGTCCATCATGGCCTCGAACACGATTTCAAAATTACTGACGAGAAGGTAGTCGCAGATGTTCTCCTTCTCCTGAATGCCGGCAGTCTTGAGGAAAAATGTGCGGCAAAGTTTCCATAATCGTATATCGACCGAATTGTGGAGCACTATATAATAGATGCTTGCCGGGCGTGTATCAACAACTCCATTTAATTTGCTCTACGCTTTGTTCTTGCCGATATTATTTGTAACTTCGACGCAATAACACTAATATTCATCTGATTATGAAAAAGTTTATCCTATTGATGATTCTGATTGTTGCGGGGTATTCTGCGAATGCACAATCTTATTCCGGCTCGCTGGCTAGTGATGTGAAGGCATATTCCGTCGAACAAGCGACAAATGTGCCATTCAGACTATTCCCGACGAGAAACGACTGGAATTTTATGAAACTGGATACCAGAACGGGGCAAATATGGATGGTGCAGTATAGTGTGGAAAAGTCGAGCAGTGCCTTCACCTGGACTTTGGATGAGCAAAAAATAGAGGAGCCCACAGCTGAGAATATTGGCAGGTTTACATTGTATCCGACTAGCAACAGATTCAATTACATCTTATTAGATCAGTTTGACGGGAGAACCTGGCAAGTTCAATATTCGTTGGATAAGACTGAAAATAATTTCAGGATGAGGATTTACTGATTTTCTTTGATCCTATGAACACAATTTTGTCCGAACATTGAACAAAAAACACTACCTTCGCAGAGCATTTTTAAGTATTGAGTTATGCGACATTACAATTTGGGGTTCATTTCGGACGAGGATATTTACGAACACGTGAAGAATACGGTTCTGCTATCTGGTTGAGGCCATCTCTACGCGTTCCAAAAATGAACCTTGGGTCGTTTCTATTGATGGTAGGCAGTTTCAGCACAGCAAGATACGGCGAATGTCAATGGATCGTTTTTATGAGGTGGTGTTCAACGACAGCCTCGGCTTTTTCAAGTTATGTAATGCTCTTCCTGACATTATAGAGGATGTCGTGGAGGATAATAGTGAAATGGCTTTGTCCAACACAGTGTTCTCGGA
This sequence comes from uncultured Bacteroidales bacterium, assembly GCA_934725015.1. Classification (GTDB taxonomy): domain Bacteria; phylum Bacteroidota; class Bacteroidia; order Bacteroidales; family UBA932; genus Cryptobacteroides. Next base: position 61,750 of record CAKVAS010000012.1, on the reverse strand, counting down.
CTTGAAGAAAAATAATCCGGATGTTCTGAAGAGCCTGTATCTGTTGGCATTCTCGACCTACGAAGGATTTGGCGCATACAAGCAAAAATGACGGGAATGTACAACGACAAACTGATTTCGCAGAATAATTTCGCGGACTTGATGGGCGTGTCCCGTCTGACTGTTCAAAAGTGGCTGGATTCCGGACATTATCATCAGAAGACGATTGAGAATGGCGTCGCTTATCTGTCTTTGGACGAAATATCCGACGTTCCTGAAATCGTTCAGATGCTTTCTGACGGGTGGGAGAGAGACTTGAATACAATTCCATTGAGACCATATACATCCGCAGAATTGTTTGCTGGAGGCGGTGGCTTGGCCTTGGGCATGGGGCAGGCCGGTTTCCGGCATCTGCTACTTAATGAATACGATCACAACGCTTGTGAGACGTTGAGAATGAATCGCCCGCAGTGGAATGTGGTGGAAGGAGATATTCACGATGTAGATTTCACAGGATATCGCGATAAGATAGATTTTCTGTCCGGAGGATTCCCTTGCCAGGCTTTTTCTTTCGCCGGGAAACGTCTTGGTTTTGAAGAGACCAGAGGCACATTGTTCTTTGAGTTGGCTCGTGCCGTCTCGGAGATTCGTCCGAAAGTTTTTATGTGCGAGAATGTCAAAGGGTTGCAGGAACATGACGGCGGTCGCACACTGTCGGTGATTACGAATGTCATTGCGGAACTGGGCTATACATTGGTACCTCCACGTGTGCTGAAGGCGATTATGTACAAGGTGCCGCAGAAAAGGGAGCGGCTTATTCTTGTCGCGGTGCGAAACGATTTCGCTTCGCGTGTGAACTACCAATGGCCTTCTCCATATCACCGTGTGATGACATTGAGAGATGCCTTCTTCGCCGGTGACCTCTACTCCACGGATGTTCCGGTCAGTGATGGACAGCAGTATCCGGAGAAAAAGAAAGCGGTGATGGCGCAGGTCCCGATGGGCGGAGACTGGCGCGACTTGCCGGAAGATGTTGCGAAGGAATATATGAAAGGAAGTTACTACCTTGGAGGAGGAAAGACCGGGATGGCAAGGCGTCTGTCACTTGATGAGCCGAGTCTTACTCTGACATGTGCTCCCGCTCAAAAACAGACTGAACGATGTCATCCTGTTGAGACGAGACCACTTACAGTAAGGGAATATGCGAGGATACAGACTTTTCCTGATGATTGGAAATTCGCGGGAAATATATCGGCGCAATATAAGCAAATAGGAAATGCTGTTCCGGTGAATCTTGCTGCTGCAATTGGCCGTTCGCTTGTTCGTTTGCTGAATGACATTGAAGTTTTGAAGTAGTTATGTTGTACAGCTGGAACCTAAGATGAAGACAATCAGAGTAGTTGCAGCGATAATCGTCGAGGACGGGAAGGTGTTCGCGACGCAGAGGGGGTATGGCGAGTTTAAGGACGGATGGGAGTTCCCGGGCGGGAAGATCGAGGCGGGGGAGAGTCCTCAGGAGGCGCTGAGGCGCGAGATTCTTGAGGAACTGGACACGGAAGTCGCTGTGGGGAAGCTTGTCGACAATGTCGAATGGGACTATCCGGCCTTTCATCTTTCGATGGACTGCTTCGCCTGCCGCATAGTGAGCGGTGACCTCCGCCTCCGCGAGCATGAGGCCGCCCGGTGGCTCTCGCGCGGGCAGCTCGGCGAGGTCGATTGGCTTCCGGCCGACATCCGGCTGATTCCCAAGGTCGCCGCGCTGCTGTAGTGAGTCCTAAATCAGTTCAGTCATATAGACCGGCACGCAAGTGGTCTGCCCGTCTTTCCGCAGATCTTTCGTGTAGAGCAGGTAGCGGTTGCCGATTCTTTTCGGTGTCCCCAAATTAATTTTACAAGAAACGCCGAAAACCTCAGTTTTTATTTGATGTGTTTTGCCGAAAATCTCAATTTTTAGGAGGAGTTCTTCCGCTGTTCGTTGAAACCATCCGCGAAATAGGTTTTGACAAGACAGAAAATACGCCTATCTTCGCGTCATGAAAATGACAGTTGCATACGCCTCGGAGCGGTTCGCGCACTTCAACGCACTGTGTTTCGGCGATGCGCTGCCGGATGTGCCGATTGTGCTCACGAGGGCGACCACATTTCTCGGGAAGGTGCGCTACCGGCGGGAGCGGCGGATTTTCGGGCATCCGCGGAACGTCGATTTCCAGATCAGGCTGAGTTCCGAATTTGACCTGCCGGCGGATGAGTGGGACGATGTCATAATCCACGAGATGATACACTTTTACATCGCCCGGAACAACCTGCGGGACACATCGACGCACGGGACTGTCTTCCGCGGGATGATGGATGAAATCAACCGGAAATATGGCCGTCACATCACCGTGTCCCACAGGACTTCTCCCGGCACGCCGTCTCCGAGGATGATGCGTGAGCGCCTGCACTGCATCTGCGTCTCGACATTTCCCGACGGAACGGAGGGGATAACCGTGTGCTCCGAGACCATGGCTCCGCGCATCGACAGGGAACTTCCGAGGAACTATCATCTCGCCGCCCGAAGGTGGTATGTCAGCAATGACCTGTATTTCAATCGTTTCCCGCACTCTCGACTCCCTCGTATATACAAGATTGCAGCTCCCGGTTTTCTGGAGCACATCGCGTCCGCCTCGCCGATGAGTCTCCCGTCGCGCTGAATGACGGATACGCTTTTCGGAAAATTTTGCATACCTTTGAAACGCGAGAGGTGATGCCGGATGTTTGGAAGGCATCATTGTTCTCAAGGAGATTGAACGATGTGTGAAAACAAACGGAATATGACGCCGGTGGAAGAGGGGCGTTTCGCCCGAGCGGCGGTGGAGTCGGCCTACTGCATATTTCATCAGAAATGGCGGGTCTATCAGTATTCGACGTCCCCGTCACAGCGCGACGACATCGAATATGCCGTTGCGTCGTATGCGATGGAAATGTCTCCGGAGCTTTACCGTATCCTCGCGGACGGGCGGGACGGATTTCTGATGGAGCACACGCGCTTTGCCTCGGACATGAAGGACGCGCTCGGCGGACTGGAACGGATGCTGGACGGGACAGGCGGTCACAATGAAAACATTGATGCATAGAACTATGGAACATCTTCCGCAGAATGACATGGCGATGCTGGCGTCTGCCATAAATTTCCTCCTCCGCGACGAGGAGTTCGACAATCTTGACCAGATCTGCTGGTATTTCCACGAGGACCGGGCAGCTCTGGAAGCTAAGCTCCTGAAGGCCGGCTACCGCTACTCGGAGGAGCACAGGCGGTTCATATAAACCGTCGCGAAAAATCATTATCTTTGTGGCTTTCAAGAAACAAGGTTTCTAAGAACTGATAACAATGAGACGTTTCCTTTCAATTTTTGCGGCTTTCCTCTCTGTCGCGATTTCTCTTTCCGCGCAGGAACGATTTGTCAATCACCCGCTTCCGTCTTCTCCGGACACACTGCGGATTCTGGCGGTGGGCAACAGTTTCTCGGACGACGGGACGGAATATCTGCCTCAGCTTCTGGAGGCGGCGGGGATTCACAATGTCATCGTGGCCCGTCTCTACATCGGCGGGTGTTCGCTGGAGCGCCATTGCCGTGAATATGAAAATGACACGAAGAATTACATATATTCAAAATCGACCGGCAGCCGGTGGATGAAGATAAACGGAAACGCGTCTATCCGGGACGGGCTGCGCGACGAGAGATGGGACATCGTCACGATTCAGGAGACGTCGGGACTTTCGGGAATATATGATTCCTACGGAAAATGGATTCCCCGCCTGCTCGAAATCATCCGCCGCGAGGTTCCGAATCCGAACCTTAGCGTCGTGTGGCACGAGACATGGGCCTATGCCGTAAATTCGGATCATGGCAGTTTTCCGCTATATGGCAGAAATCAGGAGACAATGTATTCCGGGATAGTGGATTGCGTCGAACGCGCCTCGTCGGAATTTGACATACCGGTCGTGATTCCGAGCGGTGATGCCGTGCAGATTGCCCGGGGCACGAGACTCAACAACAGGGGCTCGGTGTCCGAGGGCTGCAAGGTCTATGACCTCACGCGGGACGGCTACCACCTCAACCGCCAGTACGGCCGCTATATCGCCGCCTGCACTTGGTTTGAGGCTCTGATACATCCCGTCTTAGGGACGCCTGTGCAGGATAACCCTTACCTGCTGCGCGACACTGAATTCAGCCTGAACGCGGAGGATGCGGCGCTCTGTCGGGAATGTGCGGCTCAGGCCGTCGCGAGATGGAATGCGAAGTGAAAAAGATAGCCTTCATAGACCTTGAGGTCGGGGGACGGGGAAAGATTCTTGACCTTGGCGCAATTAAGGGCGAGGAGTCGTTCCATTCTGCTAAAGTCGCTGATTTTGTAGATTTTATCGGCGACTGTGAATATCTGTGCGGTCACAACATCATTGAACACGACCTGACATATCTGCGTCCGTTCCTCAAGAAAAACTATAAGGTCATAGACACTCTTTATCTTTCGCCTCTCCTTTTTCCCATGCGGCCCTATCACAGGCTTCTCAAGGATGACAAGATTGATTCCGAGGAACTTAACAATCCTCTGAATGACGCGATGAAGGCCAGGATTCTTTATGAGGACGAGGCGGATGCATTCGGGCGTCTTCCGGAATCGTTGCAGCTGCTATACCATGACCTCACATCGGACGATATTCATTTCAGCGCTTTCTTCAAGTCCGTCAATTATTCCGCCGGATGGAGACCCTCCTTTCTGAGAAGGCCGCTGTCTGACAGCATCCGGGCCGCTCTTGATGGAATCGTCTGTGAATGTGCTGACATTGAGCGGTTTGCAAGGAAGAATGGGGTCGAATGCGCCTATGCGACGGCCGTCATCCTGACCCGCGACCGCAATTCGATAACTCCGGCATGGGTTCTGAAAAATTATCCTGCGGTAGAAAAAATCATATATGCGCTCAGAAGCAGAAATTGCGGTAACGCGTCCTGTGAATATTGTTCCGCTGCCTTCAACCCGGAAAGGGCACTGAAGAAATGGTTCGGATATGAGCATTTCAGAAAGTTCAACGGCGAGCCTTTGCAGGAAAACGCCGTGCGTGCGGCAATGGGAGGGGAGTCTCTGCTCGCGATATTTCCCACCGGAGGCGGAAAGTCTCTGACGTTCCAGTTGCCGGCACTTGTCGCAGGAGAAACCGTGCGCGGGCTTACGATAGTGATTTCTCCTCTCCAGTCTCTCATGAAGGATCAGGTTGAGAATCTTGAGAGGAAGGGAATATCCGACGCCGTCTATATAAACGGGCTGCTCTCGCCCGTCGAGAGGCGTGACGCCCTTGAGCGTGTGCGCAACGGTGAGGCATCTATGCTTTATATCGCTCCGGAACAGCTTCGATCGAAGACCATCGAGAAGATTCTGATGTCCCGCACGGTGTCGCGCTTTGTCATTGACGAGGCTCACTGTTTTTCGGCATGGGGACAGGACTTCCGGATAGAATATCTCCATATAGCCGATTTCATAAAATCTCTTCAGGAAGCAAAGGGGCTTGAACAACCGATTCCTGTTTCCTGTTTCACCGCGACGGCAAAGCCTAAGGTAATCAGCGACATCACGGACTATTTTCAGGAAAGGCTCGGTCTCCGTCTCAGACGTTTCACGACAGACGCGACGCGGACGAATTTGCACTACACGGTTCTTTATCGTGCGAACAATGAAGAGAAGTATCAGACTCTCAGAGATTTGCTCATAGACAGTACCTGTCCGGCCATCGTCTATGTCACGCGGACAAAGGCCGCGGAAGACCTTGCCGCGAGACTTGTGCGTGACGGTCTCGACGCACTCGCCTTTCATGGGCAGATGGAGACTCGTGTCAAGGTGCAAAATCAGGATGACTTTATAAATGACAGGGTGCGCATCATTGTCGCGACATCTGCCTTCGGGATGGGCGTTGACAAGAGTGACGTCGGGCTTGTCGTGCATTATGAAATATCCGATTCTCTGGAAAACTACATTCAGGAAGCCGGGCGTGCCGGCCGCGATGTGCATTCCGAGGCGGACTGCTATGTCCTGTATAATGACGATGACCTGAACCGTCATTTCATACTCCTGAATCAGACCAAGTTGACGTTCAGCGAGATAAATCAGGTCTGGCGGGCAATCAAGGGACTGACGCAGAAGCGTGACCTTGTCTGCATCTCCGCTCTTGAAGTTGCGAGGAAGGCCGGCTGGGATGAGATACGGGACGTCGAGACCAAGGTCAAGAGTGCCGTGGCTGCCTTGGAGAATGCCGGATATGTCAGGCGTGGCATGAACAGCCCGAGGATATTCGCGACGAGTATCGCGCCGAAGAATCTTGATGAAGCTTCTCAAATCATATGTTCCGACGACAGGTTTGCGGAAGAGGAAAGGCAGGATGCGGTTCGTATAATCAAGTCCCTCATCTCGGAAAGAAGCCGCGCAAGGGCAGGTACCGCAGAGGCGGAGTCGAGGATTGATTATCTGTCCGATATGCTTGGAATCGAAACGGGAAAAGTCGTCCGCCTCGTGGAAAAGATGCAGCTTTGCGGGATTCTTGCCAAGGATGAGGACATGACCGCGTATCCTAAGGTCTATAATATGCTGGAGAATTTCAGGAGCTGCCCGCCGGTAATCGCTCTTGCCAATTCGTTTGCGCGCACAATCGGCAACAGGCTTAAGTCGGAACCTGTCAGATGTGTGGTCGGTGGTGACGGTCGCGTCCGCCTTGTCCGGCATCCTGCAGGGCATTATGGGCAGGCTGTCGTTGATGAGATTCTTGCGGCGCCCGCTTCCGGAAGTTCGGCTGTCCTGACAATGACGAACGACGATGCACTGATGGTTTCGGCCATGCTTGGCAGGAGGGGAGTCAAGGCACGCCTGATTCAGTCGAATGACAGTTTCAATCTCCATGACCTTGCCGAACTCCATCTTTTTTACTCGGACATCAGGGCAAATTGTTCCACGATAATTCCAGACAATGCATGGTCACACGCCAAGGAACTGATGACGCGCGAATTTGCCGGGAGTTCAAGTCTTGAAATTGCGTTGTCATGCATAGGCGCGTTTGAGAAGGAATATCCGTCCAAACGTTATGTCTCGGACCTTTTCAACTTCTTCGGGGAGTCCGAACTCAGCGACTTCTGCAAGGCTGCCAAAAATGAGGTTGTTGTCTCGACGGTTCACAAGTCGAAAGGGCGTGAGTTTGACAATGTGTATCTTCTCCTTCGCGGTATGGCACAGATTACAGACAGGGAACGACGTGTCATATATGTCGGCATTACAAGGGCGAAGACTAACTTGTCGGTGCATTTTGACGGAGGCATATTCCGCGGTATTCCGGAACTTGCCGGTGGTGTTGGTCCGGCCGCCGGACTTTCCATTGAAAATGACTCGATGTCATACGCCGAACCGGACGAACTCCTGCTTCAGCTCTCGCACAGGGACTTGCATCTGGACTGTTTCAAAGGAAAGTCAGACATAATTTCAAAGCTTCGTTCCGGAGATGCCCTGAATGTCATAGACGACCGGCTCTACACCACGGTTAACGGATATTCACAGCAAGTCGGCCGATTCTCCGAGGCCTTCCGCACGAAGCTGTCAAAACTTCAGCAAAAGGGCTATGTGCCAACCTCCTCAAGGGTCAGTTTCCTTTTGTTCTGGCACCACGAGAATCCTGACAAGACAGACGGAGCTCCAAAACATCTTGAAACTCCGATAGTTCTGCCCGAAATACGGCTTGTTTCAAATAGCCTTACTCTTCGCTGACGAGGCAGAAGTCGAGGTCTTTGGTGATTTGCTCCTTGTCGAGGTGCTGGCCGATGAAGACGAGCTTCTGCATACGGTCGCCGTACTTCGGGTCCCAGTCCTTCATGAAGTCCGGATCCTGGGCGGCGATTTCCTTTAGGTCTTCCTCCGGGGCGGTGGCGTACCATTTGCCGGCTGCCTTGAGCTGGAACTGACGGCCTGCCTGTTCGAAGAGGTAGGACATGTCGGTGTCGTCGCTGAAGTAGCAGAGACCCTTGGCGCGGATGACGCTGCGCGGCCACTTCTTCGCCACGAAATTGTCGAACTTGTTCATGTCGAAGGCCGGACGGCGGCAATAGACGAAGGTGCCTATGCCGTATTCCTCGACTTCGCCGCCTTCATGCTCGTGGTGATGATGCCCTCCGACTTCCTCGTGGTGATGGTCATGCTCATCATCTTCGTCATCGTCGTGATGATGGTGCCCGTGCTCGTCATCGTCGTGGTCGTCGTCATCGTGATGATGGTGTCCGTGCTCATCATCCTCGTGCTCATCATCGTCGTGATGGTGATGCTCGTGCTCGTCGCCTTCCTCATGGTCATGCTCGGCCTTATGGGCGTCCTCCTCGGAGGTCTCGATGCCCTTGACCCAGCCGGCTGAGGCCGACACCTTGTCGTAGTCGAACAGGCGGGTGTTCAGCAGCTTGTCCAGCTCAACATCCGCATAGTTGCACTCGATGATTTCGGCCTTCGGCTGAAGCTCGCGGATGATGGCCTTTATGCGTTCGAGTTCCTTCGGCGACACTTCCGACGCCTTGTTGAGGAGGACTGTGTTGCAGAACTCAATCTGCTGGATTACAAGATTTTCGATGTCTTCCTCGTCGATGTTCTTCATCACGAGGGTGTCGCCGCAGTCGAACTCGCTCTGCATTCTCATCGCATCCACGACGGTGACGATGTTGTCGAGCCGGCAGATGCCGTATTTCGTATAGAGCCCTCCGAATGTCGGTATGCTGCAGATTGTCCTCGCGATGGGCTCCGGCTCGCAGATTCCGCTGGCCTCGATGACGATGTAGTCAAACTTCTGCATCCTCATGATTTCATAAATCTGCTCTATGAGGTCGGCCTTCAGAGTGCAGCAGATGCAGCCGTTCTGAAGCGCGACGAGGCTCTCGTCCTTCTTTCCGACCACTCCGCCTTTCTGGATGAGGTCCGCGTCTATGTTCACTTCCCCTATGTCATTGACAATGACGGCGAAGCGTATGCCCTTTTCATTTGCCAGAATCCTGTTGAGGAGCGTCGTCTTGCCGCTTCCGAGATAGCCGGTGAGCAGGAGCACCGGAATTTCTTTCTTTTCCATATATTTCGTTTTACATTATCATGATATTGTCCTCCCCCCTCCGTCGTCACAATTCTCGACATTCAATTCCATCATGTCGTCCCGAACATTCAATCCATCATGTCATCTCGAACATTCAATTCCATCATGTCGTCTCGAACATTCAATCCATCATGTCGTCTCGAACGGAGTGAGAGATCTTTGTGCAAGATTCCCAATTGACAAATTGTCATGAGAAAATGCGGCGTATATCCGCGTCAAAGTCTGTGCCTTTGCCGGAAAAACGCTATCTTTGTCCCGCCGTCGCCGAAGTCTCTGCCAATGTTGTCAGACGACTGTCCCGGTGACATTGCCCGCGATATGCCGAAAAAGGAAGCCGTGGAGAAGATGTTCGACAGCATCGCTCCGGAATATGACGCTCTGAACCATATACTTTCGCTGAACATCGACAAGATATGGCGTCGTCGCGCCGTGCGTAAACTCCTGCCGAAAGATGCCGGTTTTCATATACTTGACGTCGCCTGCGGGACGGGGGACTTTTCGATTGCAGTGGCGAGGCGCTCGAAGAGGGCGCGGATTACCGGCATCGACCTCTCGGACGGAATGCTTGAGGGAGGGCTCGAGAAGGTGGCGAGGCTCGGTCTCGACGGCCGGATTGAGCTGCTGAAGGGGGACTGCGAGGCGCTGGACTTTGCCGATGACAGCTTCGACGGAGTGTGCGTGGGGTTCGGCGTGAGAAACTTCGAACATCTTGAGCAGGGGCTTCGCGAGATGCACCGTGTGCTCAGTCCAGGCGGCAGGCTTGTGATACTTGAACTTTCCGTGCCTCAGAACAGGCTGCTTCTTGCGCTGTACAAGCTGTATTTCCTGAAGATACTTCCGTGGATAGGCGGAAGGGTCAGCGGCGACAAGGCGGCCTACCGCTACCTCCCGGCCTCTGTCCTGAATTTCCCTCTTCCCGGGCGCTTCAAGGCAATCCTGTCATCCTGCGGCTTCTCCTCCGTCCGCCACACTGCCCTCACGTTCGGCATCTGCCGGATGTATGTCGCTGAGAAGTAATCACTCAGTAACCGCCAAGCGAATCATCTCGCACCCCATTCCGTCATTTGAAAGTCACTCTGTCATCTTGCACACCACTCCGTCATCTCGAACCCCGTTCTGTCATCTCGAACTCCGTTCTGTCATCTCGAACGAAGTGAGAGATCTTTGCGCCTAGAAACTACCACAAATAAACAGTAAATCCGACAGCCAGAAGAACCGCGAGGACGAAGGTCGCCATGACCAGCATCGGCAGATACTTGTCAAGAGCGTGCCCATCCCTCTTCCAGACTCCGGCGACATGGATGATGTAGAGCGGAAGCGTCACGAGGAAGAGGCAGTGCCGCCAGTCGAACATCCGGCAACCTAATACATAGCCGAGCAGCAGCGCCCATCCGCCGGCAATCAGCAGCGTCTGATATATCCTCGCGTTCCTTTCACCGAGTCTTATTGCGACGGTCACTCTTGTCGCTGCATCCGTCCTCATGTCCCTTATGTTGTTGATGTTCAGTACTCCCACACTGAAAAGACCTATTGCCGATGCCGGAAGCAGGAGGTAGAACGACGGAATCTCGTGCGCGACCACGAAATAGGCTCCGAGCACCGACACGATTCCGAAGAAGGTGAACACGGCGATGTCCCCGTGCCCCCGGTAGCCGTACGGATTGCGTCCGAGCGTGTATCTCATCGCCGCCATCACGGCCGAGGCTCCGAGAAGCAGAAGCAGAATCGGTTCAAGGGCGAGAAATGTCCCGTAGGAGGAATATACCATAGCGGCTCCGGAAATGCAGCTCATCACGGCCCAGAACGCGACCATCCCACGGTAGTCCCTGTCGCTGAGGTGTCCTCTGGAATAGTTCGGTCCCTGCCGGTCGTCCCCGTCGGTTCCGCTGAGATAGTCGCCGTACTCGTTCGATACGTTCGACAGAATCTGGAGACAGACGGCTGTCAGCGCGACCAGGGCGGCAGTTCCCCAGCCAATCCGGTAATCTGCTGCGGCGAGTCCGATTCCCGTTATTATTCCCGCAAGCGATAGCGGCAATGTGCGCAGCCTCGCCGATTTTAGATAATATCTGAATTTTTTCATCTCTGTACCCCAATTATATGTATCCGCATATCCCCGGAATCCCGGTTTTCTGTAAAGATATTCCCGGATTCGACGAAAACGACGCGAAGTTAATGAATATTTCCCGATTTTCGAGGCGACGGAAGGCGATTGCCGATATTTGTATGTTTCATAGCCAACGCTTTTCATATTTCGTGAACCTCGATAATTTTGCACCACAATTTAGGAATAAACAAAAAACAATACAGCTATGAAACTCACGGTATTTTTCATTATGGTTGCCCTCTGTGTGGCAGGAAGCGTATTCACGGCTTTTGACAAGATGAGGCGTCTCAGGAAGGTCGAGGTAAGGAATCATCGGGTCAATGTCCGCAAAATCAAGGACATAGTCACTGAATAACGAATATTCTCGAGGTACTGTTTTCAACCGGTACTTTTATATGCATTAATTTTTCGGGCCGCTGAACTTCGCGAGAATCTCAGCGGTCTTTTTTATCTCCACAATATAAGAAACCTTCAAAAAATAACCTGCATCATCTTTCTCATCCTTTTCGGTCTATATTTCTTTTCTCATCAGTCGTGTACATCCAGTACACTCCTTCTTCCAAAAGAAATCTATGCTCGAAAATCAAAGACAAATCTGATGCAGTTTATTTTTTTCATGTTTCTAAGGCAAACCCATTCTTCTCAATTTTTTTATCTGAGAAATACTTCTGAGCAGGAGGGGATGAAGAAAAAGATGGGATGCAAGGCGCAACGAAGCAGATCGCTTTTTATTCGTTCCCTCCCCTTGTTACGGAGAAGGAAAACTTGCGGAAGATAAATATCGGAATCATCGTCGCCAGCACCATCAGCACGATGGCGACCATACAGATGAGGGCGTTGTAGTGAAACACGTTGCGGTAGTGGGAGAAGGTCTCCTCGCCGCCGGCCATGAGCGCGAGCACGAGGGCATTGACGGCCCTGTAGGCATACATTCCGGGAATCATAGGGAGCAGGGCGGGGAAGGACAGCGCCTCGACGGGGCATCTGCGCCACTTTGCCACGGGGAGGGACAGAAGCCCGATAGCGAGACCCGCGAAGAAACTGGCCTGGACGATGTGGACTCCGAAATACTCCATGAGGACGAACCTCGTCATGTGCCCGGTCGCCGCGAGTATCGCGCAGCCGAGAAAACTGTTCCTTGAAATGTTACTTATGCTGCCGAAACCGATTGCGGCTATCGCCGCAAACAGTCCGTCGGAAATCACCGCTATCGGAATTGTCAAATCAATCATAGCATTTTCCTCCTGATGAAGCCGGGTGTTTTAGAGGTTTCCTAAACATAATTAATCTGCATTATCATCAGGGCGAGGCAGAGCCCGAGCGAAAGGGAAACCGTCGTGATGATTGCCTGGATGAAGCGGCTGAGGCAGCAGATGTAGTGCCCGTAGATGAGGTCGCTCATCGCGTTGATGAAAGGGATGCCCGGAACCAGCCACAGCACGCTGGTGGCGAGGGCAATGTCCGGAGTGGAACCCAGACCGAAGACATAGCCGGAGCAGCTTATGATGGCTGACAGACAGCTTGACGCGATGATTGAGAGCTGGACATTGAGCCCCTGCCTTACGACCATCTCGTGCTTGAGGTAGAATCCGCAGACGGTCGCCGCGAAAACGATTGCCATGGAAATCCAGTCGCCGTTGAACAGGCGGCAGAAGGAGGCGTTGGCACAGCCGACGAGGAAGGTCACGAGCGGAAACTTCAGGCGCGGAACCTTCAGGATTTCCTCATATTCCTTCCATGCGCTCTCAAGCGGCAGCCGTTCGTCTGAGATTTTCCAGCTCAGCGAACTCAGGCGCGTTATCGCGTCAAAGTTCAGCGCGGTTTCGCTTATCTTGCAGTTGACCGTGTAGGAATGCTCCCGGTTTCCGTCCCAGAGAGTGAGCATAATTTCATTCGGGAGGACGGCGAAATCCGCCAGCGCACCGTATGATTCGGCGATTCTCACGACGTTCTTTTCCGTCCGGATTGTCGTCGTCCCGCTTGACAGCAGCTTCGCCGCATATTCCGACAAAAACCTGCACAATCCCTTAAGGTGTTCATGTGTAGGTGCTGTAACTAATGAGTTATCGACAGCGATACTTTTATTTTCAACTTTTTCCATATTATATGCATCAATCTTCGCCCCACCACGCCTCGGCAACCGGTTCGAGTTTTGCTCAGATTCTCAGTCAAGGTAGTGGTTGCTGTCCGTGCTGTCCCATGTGATGATGTGGTGTCTGTGATTTTCCTTGACCAGCCATCCGATGACAGGAACAGCGACGACTGCCGCGATGCACGCGATGATAATCATCTGCGCGTTTGAATTCATGCAGCTTGCAAAGTGAAGAAACAAATCCATAATTCTATAAATTTAACACTACTGACATTGCCTTCGGGTATCCGGAATCCCGTTTCTCCGAAAAACGCTGCAAAAGTATCGCATCATCGGCAGATGAGTATGCCTTTGTTATGAATTGTTGCGATTGCGGCGTTCGGAATCCGGACATCGTCCGACAACGGGGCGGACGATATGTAGGGGAATTTGAAAATATCAAAAATATGCGTAACTTCGCACCCGCTTTGAAATATTATCCCGGGGCTGTTTTGCTTATGGCCACCGGGCGGGAATATACCCGGAGTAGTTGAAACCTCTAAAACAATGAACAAAAAATCACAAAATGTGAGTGTGCTGTTTATGCTTTTCGGCATCCTTTTCTGCGTCTGCCTCATCACGGCAAACCTCCTTGAAACAAAGCAGATTGCGGTCGGCCCGATTTCATTGACGGGCGGTCTTTTAGTCTTTCCGATAAGCTACATCATCAACGACTGCGTATGCGAGGTCTGGGGATATGCCCGGGCGCGCCTTCTCATCTGGACCGGGTTCGCGATGAATTTCTTCGTCGTCGCCATGGGCGCTCTCTGCGACGTCATTCCTCCCGCTCCCTACTGGGACAATCAGGCGGGGTTCCACTCCATCTTCGGGATTGCCCCTCGCATAGCCGCAGCGTCATTCGTCGCGTTCATCGCCGGCTCGTTCGCCAACGCGTTCGTCATGAGCAAGATGAAGCTCCGCGACGGCGAGAGGCGCTTCTCCCTGCGCGCCATACTCAGCACTCTGGCCGGCGAGGGCTTCGACAGCCTCATATTCTTCCCGATTGCCTTCCTCGGCGTCATTCCTGCCGCCGAACTTCCAAAGATGATGCTCTGGCAGGTTTTCCTCAAGACCGTCTATGAAATCATCGCCCTGCCCGTCACTGTCCGTGTGGTCCGCGCCCTCAAGAGGCACGAGGGCGACAGCGCCGACGACAAGGGGATTTCCTACAACATCTTCAAGATACGGGATCTTTAGCCGCTGACCGCTATTGCGGGAAACGGGGCAATTTCGTATATTTGCCGCCCCAAAGTGTAAACGGTTTAGGCTTTGGCGAAACAAAACATTCTCCGATGAAGAAAGTTCTCTCCTTTTCCGTCTTTCTCCTTGCAGGACTTGCAGTGTCGCAGGTTCTCCCTTTTCTTGCCGGCGGCGCGACCCATTCCGTGAAGTTGGTCACGGACATATTCCTCTACATCTGCCTTGCATTCATAATGATAAACGTCGGACGCGAGTTTGAAATCGACAAGACGCGGTGGAAATCCTACGCGCTTGACTATTTCGTCGCCATGGTCGCCGCCGCGATGCCGTGGATTCTCATCGCGCTCTACTACATTTTCGTCCTCTTTCCTTCCTGCAAATGGGGGAGCGGCGACCTCTGGAAGGAAACCCTGCTGATAAGCCGTTTCGCGGCCCCGACATCCGCCGGCATACTCTTCACCATGCTCGCCGCCCTGAGGCTGAAGTCCAGCTGGATGTATAAGAAAATACAGGTCCTCGCGATTTTCGACGACCTCGACACCATACTCCTGATGATTCCGCTTCAGGTCTTCATGATAGGGATGAAATGGCAGATGGGCGTGATACTCGCGATTGTCATGTTCCTCCTCGTCTTCGGCTGGAAGCAGATGGGGAAATATGGCATGAGACAGGACTGGAAGGCCATTCTCGGCTATTCTGTCATCGTCATCGCCTTCACCCAGGGAATATATCACGTCTCCGAATACTATCTCGGCCCGCACGAGGGCATACACATCGAGGTTCTGCTCCCGGCGTTCATCCTCGGAATGGTCATGAAGCCGCAGCATATCGAGTCAAAGACGGAGACGAACGTGGCGACGGCGATTTCATATCTCTTCATGTTCCTTGTCGGCGTGAGCATGCCGCAGTTCATCGGAGTTGACATGAGCTCGCAGCCGGCGAATCCGGACTCGGTGACGGCGTCGCTCCCGATGATGTCCTGGGGCATGATTGCCGTCCATGTGATAGTCGTCTCCCTGCTCTCGAACATCGGAAAGCTTATGCCGCTGGCATTCTACCGCGACCGAAAGTTCAGTGAGCGTCTTGCCCTCTCAATCGGAATGTTCACCCGGGGCGAGGTCGGAGCCGGCGTGATTTTCATAGCCATCAGCTACGGTCTCGGCGGCCCGCTCCTGCTGATTTCCGTGCTCACGATTGTGCTCAACCTCATCCTTACGGGCGGCTTTGTGATGCTGGTGAAGAAGTTGGCGCTGAAAACCTATACTCAGGACGACGCGGGCGAATAAAAAGCGGTCCCATCTTTTTCTTCATCCCGCTTATCTCGCTTGCTGTATAAGTGCTTGAGTATAAGTGCCTGAGTATAGTTATACAAGTGCTTGAGTATCGGCTGAACAGACTTTTGAGATATGGTGAGAGATACCTGCCGTCGTCACAAGATTTGGTGACGGCGGCTTTTCAATATACCGAAATTTGGCGATTGCCGCTCGTGCGGCGGCGGGCTACCTTTGCAGCGCAAAATCGGTAGCGTGTTCAATATGTCATTTTCGGGTGTCAAATACGGATTGTTCGGTAATCTTGCCTCGGGGTTCCCAGTCAAAGCGGCTGTAGTGGCGGCGCTGTTGCTTGCGACATTGCCGTCGGCCGGACAGAATGCGGTCAGGGCCGCTCAAACCACCGCCAGGCCAGACCGGAGCGCGGGAGCCGGAACTGCGGACGCCGGAACTGCTGGCGCGGTTTCCGGGGCGGACACGGCAGACGTAGCCGCGATGCACTTCAACCTGCACGAGGCCGTGGTCACCGCCACCGAGTCCCACGGCGTCGTGAACTCGTCGAAGATAGGGGAGGAGGCCATAGAGCACATCCAGCCGTCCAGCTTCGCCGACCTGCTTGAGCTTCTTCCCGGAGGACGCGCCGAAGACCAGGTTCTCGGAGCCCCGCAGACCATAAACCTCCGTGCAGCCGCCTCGCTTTCCGACGGCAACTACTCAACCTCATCGCTCGGCACGAAGTTCCTCATCGACGGCATCCCGCTGAACAACGACGCCAATCTTCAGGCGACTCCGGTCTGGAGCAGCTACGGAAGCTCGTTCGTCAATGCCGGGGCCGACATGAGAACCATCCCGACCGACGACATCGAGTCCGTCGAGATTGTCCGCGGCATCCCCTCCGTCGAGTACGGCGACCTCACCAGCGGAATGGTGAAGATAAAGCGCCGTCAGGGCGGACACGACCTCAGGGCACGCTTCAAGGCCGACATGAAGAGCATGCTGTTCTACACCGGCAAGGGCTTTGAATGGGGGGGGCATGATAAGCTGACCATGAATCTGGACTTCAATGTCCTTGATTCAAAGAACGAACCCCGCAACCCCCGTCAGAACTACCGCCGCTTCACGTTCAGCTACCGCGTCGGCAAGAACTTCTCCCTCGACCGCTTCCAGATTTCGATGAGCGGCAACCTCGACTACACCGGTTCCTTCGACACGCGCAAGGCGGACAAGGACCTCGACTTCGGCGACTGCGGCCCGATAGAGACGTACGACTCGAAATACAACCGCTTTGTCGCAGGCGGCGAGTTCAGCCTCCGCAACAAGGAAAACGGATTCTTCCGCAAATTCTCCCTCACGGCCTCCGCAACGGGGGAATATGACCTCATCGACAGGTGGAAGTATGTCGTCCTCGGCTCTCCCGTGCCGCTCTCCACCTCGCTGGACGAGGGCGAGCACGATGCCGTGACGGTACCCTACAAATACGAGGCGACAATGAAGGTCGATGGGCGTCCTTTCTATGCCTACCTCAAGGCTGCGACACTCTGTTATGCAGCCACGGAGCACACGAGCCACGATTTCCGCTTCGGTCTGGAGTGGAACCTTGACAAGAACTTCGGCAAGGGCGTGATTTTCGACCCTTTCAAGCCGTTCTCCCCGGACATGAACGTGCGTCCGCGAAACTTCAGCCTCATTCCGGCCAACCATCAGCTCTCCGCCTACGCGGAGGACAACTTCACCTGGAACGCGGGACGTTTCCGCATAGAGGCTATGGCCGGGATTCGCGCCGGGATGATGCTCGGACTCGGAAGCCGCTACGAAATCAACGGCAGGCTGCACCTCGACCCCCGGCTGAACCTCCGCCTGAATTTCCCTGAACTTACGCTCGGAGGGGAGCCGTTCAAATGGGCAGTCTCTTCCGGCATCGGGCAGCACACCAAGCTTCCGACCATGGCTCAGCTCTTCCCGAATCCGATATACTACGACATCACCCAGTTCAACTACTGGCCTACAGATGAGAGCAAGCGCCGCATAAACCTGTTCGTCAAGAAGATAGACCCTACGAACTACAGCCTTGCTGCGGCACGCAACTTCAAGTGGGAAGTTCGCGCGGACGCGCAGTGGAACGGCTGGTCGTTCGCGCTGACGTACTTTCAGGAAGACATGACCTCCGGATTCCGCAACAACAGCTCCGACTACACCCGCGTGATTTACAAGGACTACGACGAGAGCGCGGTCGATAAGGACGCGCTGACCGGCCCTCCGAGCCTCGAAAACCTTCCGTACCAGCCTGACACATTGTTGGTTTCATACACATTCGTCACAAACGGCAGCCGCACGAAGAAAGAGGGCGTCGAATTCACCCTCGCGACGAAGCGGCTCGACGTTCTCCGGACCAAGCTCACGGTAAGCGGCGCATGGTTCCGCACGAGGTACATGAACTCGCTTCCGCAGTATTACCGTCCTTCGGTCGTCGTCTCCGGCAAGACATATCCGTATGTCGGAATCTACGAAAACAGTGACAACTATCTGAGGGACAGCTTCAACACGAATTTCACCTTCGACACCCAGATTCCCCGTTTCGGACTCATATTCTCGACTTCATTCCAATGCCAGTGGTTCACGGGAAATCAGAACGGCTGGCGCAACCCGTATCCTCTCGCGTATATCGACAAAAACCTTGAGACACACGAGTTTACGGAAGAATCGACGGCGAACGGAGTGCTCGCCCTGATGATAAAGCCCGAGCGCGACGACTCCATTTTCCTCTACAACCGTGTGCCCTTCAGCATGAACGTGAATCTGAAAGTGACGAAAAAACTCTATCGCGACCGCCTTTCGATTGCCGTGTTCGTCAACAAGATTCTGGACTATACGCCGTCGTACATAACGAGGATGGGGGTGGAAATCCGTCGCGAGGTGATGCCTTACTTCGGGATGGAACTGAACTTCAGAATATGATGAGGTGAACGGGTGTATGAATATGATTATGAATATGATTGTGAATATGATTGGACGAATGATAGGGAATATCGGGACAGGACATTGCCGATATATTCCCGCGCTTGCCGTGTGCCTCGTGATGTTTTCGGGATGTACGGAATATGACGACGCGGCGCTCTTCACATCGCTGACGCTCGAAACCGAGCTGCCGGACGGAGCCAAGGCCGTGCTCATCACTGCCGACAACAGCCTCAAGGGAACGTTCATACGAAACGTGAATACCATGCAGAGCTTTGACTATCCGGCATTTGTCAATGGGCGCTGCACCGTGAGGATTCCACGGGGCGTGTATATGCTCTCGTTCGACGGCACCGCCACCCTCGACGACGGCTCGAAGATTAAGGTCCGCTACGCCGGAAACAACACCTACGAGTCGGCGGTCACCCTGCTGGATGCGAGCGAGACGATGATTCTTGAACTGACTGTGCTGAAATGAAACTTTTGAGTGCCATATCAATGATTCCGGCGGCCGTTTCGCTCCTGTCCCTGCAGGTCTATGCGTCTCCATCCACGGAGGCTGCCGACATTTCATCTGCTACCGGCGATTCTCCGAAAGTCCATTCTCGGGCAGCCCGTCAGGTGTCCCGTGCCGAAGCAGACTCGCTGACGGTAACGCAGCGTTCGTTTGAGGCGGAGACCCCTGTTGAGACCGTCGGGCGCGAAGTCTCGGAGCACAACACGGCCTCACGGCTTTTCGCGTGCCGCCATTCCCTGACTCAGGTCGAGGCTCGCTTCAACTGGCGGCAGGAAAGCTCTGCGGTTCTTGAGCCTCTCGGCGACGCCGCCATGACGGGGGAGTTCAACGTCCGCTCTCATGTCATTCTGAACGAATGTTCCGTGGCTGTGGCCGGAGCCGACTACTACAACGGGGTGAAGCGCAATGTCCGCTGGAACTCCGTCTCCGACTATGAACTGCTCGCGCCTTATGTGATGGCCGATTCTCTCGGAGGCGACCTGCGCACCTCCCAGTATTCATTTTACGGCGGCTACGCGATGCGCCTGAGCCGCTTCAACTGGGGACTTGGAGCCGGTTACCGTGCCCTCCACGAGTACCGGCAGACCGACCCGCGCCCGCGCAGCGTCGTCTCGGACTTCCGTCTCGACCTCTCCGCCGGCCTCCTCTTCGACAGCTACCGGCTCAATGCCGACGCCTCCCTGCGGCTCTACCGCCAGTTTCAGGAGGTCAGTTTCATGAACGAGCGCGGCGCCAACACCTCCGAACTGCATTTCACGGGGCTCGGAACCCATTTCGAGCGCTTCGCCGGCTCGGGCGACTACTGCGCTACGCGCTACCGTGGAACCGGCTGTGACGTCGCTCTCTCGCTGATGCCGCTGCGTTCCGGCGGATTCTATGCGCTTGCGGGATATGCCCTGTTTGACGTGAACCGCACACTTGCCAATCAGAACAAAGTGCCGATTACGAGGATGCTGCGGCATCGGGGATATGTCTCTCTCGCATACCGGGGCAGTTCGGCCTCCTTTGACTGGGGCGTGTATGCCGATGCCTCAGCGGAACTGTCCGACGGACGGGAGAACATGATAGACAACGGCTTGGGAAACATCTATAATGTGCTCTACACTATGCCGATGTACCGCTCTCTCAAGGCCTGCACCGATGCCGGGGCCGTGCTGACATGGCGGCGTTCCGGAGGTCGGGACTGGTCTCTGCTCGGGCGCGTAGAGTGGCTGCACTGGAACTCTTCCTACCGCTACCCTTCAGGCTCCTTCGCCTTTGACAGGCTCGGAGGTACGCTGGAGGCTGTAGGACGGTGGCTCATTCATGGAAAATGGGTGGTCACAGTCGAGTTCGGAACCGGAGGCTACGGCAGCGTCCGAGGCGGTCTGGCTCTTCCGGAGGGGCGATGTGAGGCAAAGGTCGCGGCGCATTACGGGAGCATGTACGAGCGTCTGAACGACGCCCTTGTCCTTGCCGACGCGGGCTTTAGATTGCAGCGATCCGTCGGCTTGCGGACGGCGGTTTATCTTCGCGCCTCATGCCGTCATTCGTTTTTCCTTTCGGGCGAAAACCGTGACACAGGAGTCGTTGCGATTGGATTATGTTTTTGATTGTCAGATTGTCATTTCGAGCGAAACGAAGTGGAGTCGAGAAATCTCTGCGCAAAGATTTCTCACTTCGTTCGAAATGACAGCATAATATTGTTTTCGAAATGACAGCATAATATCGTTCGAAATGACAGCATAATATTGTTCGAAATGACAGCATAATATCGTTCGAAATGACAGCATAACACATAAGATTCATATTTATTATAACAGTTTTAATTTTTAGTATTTTTATGAAAAAGATTTTTGTAGCTCTTGCGGCCGCGCTCGTTGTTCTTGCCGGCTGCGAAAAGGAAGAGGAAAAGTTTGTTCCTCAGCTAAGCGTTGACAAACATGAACTCCCGACCGGCTTTGAGGCGGCCGAGCTGTCGTTCGCAATCACCGCGAACTGCGCGTGGACCATCACCACCGATGCCGGGGAAGGCGAGGCATGGTTTGAAGTGACCCCTGCTGAAGGCGACGGAAACGCTGAGGTGACGGTCAAGGTGAACGCCAACGAAAACGAGAAGGGCAGGACAGCCGTGATTACAGTCAGCTACGGTCCGGAGGAACTTGCGCAGCACGAGGACATAGCCCTTGTCCAGGACGCCGAGCCTGTGCGCCCGGAGGACAGGACCGAAGAGGATGTTGCCGTTCGCGCCCGTGGAGGCGAAAAGACGCTTGCGGTGAGCGCCAAGCACTACACGCTCTCGATTTCCGAGGGCTGCGACTGGATTTCCGAACTTTCGCGCGATGTCGATTCCAAGGCTCTCACGCTCAGTTTCGCAGCAAATCCGGGCGACGACTACCGCGATGCGACCGTGCTCGTGCAGAATGGTGACGGGGAGACCGTCAAGACCTTCAACATCAAGCAGAGCTGGCGCAACATCGAGCCGGGCGAGCTGCTGATTGAGGAGATATTCTTCACCGGCACCATCATCCCGGAGACCGGAAACCCTGACAAATTCCGCGGAGACCAATATTTCCGCCTTACGAACAATTCGGATGAGACTCTGTATGCCGACGGTATAATGATTCTGGAGGCTAAATTTGCGTCAAGCCAGAACTTTGAGTTCGAGAAACCTATCAAATCCGATTACTGCGGGGTGGGGATAGTATATTGCATTCCGGGCAAAGGTAAAGATGTTCCCGTGGCTCCGGGCAAATCTCTGATTATTGCAAACAATGCCCAGAACCATCTTGCAACCAACTCAAATTCTTTTGATCTTTCGCACGCCGACTTTGAGTGGTATGACAAGTCAACAAGCGCATCCAATCAGGACATTGACAATCCGGAAATTACGAACCTTGACATCTGGTTTACCTACAGTCTGAGTGTGTGGATTGTCAACGACCGGGGCTACAAGGGGTGCGCCATAGCCCTGCCGCCGGCATCGGTGGATTCAGAAAAATTCCTCGCCGATTACAAGTGGGAGGGAAAGTATATAAACCACTCATTGGCAGGCGATTTTGAGATGAATGTGTCGAGCGCTTACAAGGTTCCGAACAGCTGGGTGATTGATGCTGTGAACCTTACTGTCGTGAATGACTTCTTTACAAATTCTTTTGACGAGTCTCTGGATGCTGGTTCTACACACTGCTGTCAGAACAAGTCCGTGGCTAAGGAGGAACGCGGAACATCTGTCCGCAGGAAGGTCGGTGATGACGGGAAGCTTGTCGATACGAACAATTCGACGAATGACTTTATCCCGAATGCAAAACCGACACTTATAGAAAATCCGAACTGGAAATAAGGGATAATTATCGAAATATTCGTAATTTTGCGCCGTCCGCCTTTCGTCTTTGAACAGCGGGCGGCGCATTCCTTAATATTTACGAAAACAGGTACAGGTTATGTCATCAGACACAAAGGACGTCGCGCTTGTGCTTTCCAGCGGAGGGCCGCGCGGATTCGCCTACATCGGCGCAATCGAGGAACTTGAAAGCAGGGGCTACAACATCACCTCGGTGGCGGGCTGCTCCATCGGCTCGCTCGTGGGCGGAATCTATGCCGCCGGCGGTCTTGAGGACTTCAAGAAATGGCTGTTTCAGCTCAACAACTACAAACTTTTGTCCCTGTTGGATGTTTCCCTGAGCAAGAGCTATCTCGTCAAGGGCGAGAAGGTCATCGAGGCCATCAAGAAGGTCGTTCCGAACGTCAACATCGAGGACCTGCGCATCCCGTACCGGGCCGTGGCGACCGACCTCTACACCGGCGAGGAAGTCGTTTTCAAGGAAGGCAGGCTGTTCGACGCAATCCGCGCCTCGATTTCCATCCCCTCGCTTTTCCGTCCGGTCAAGTACGGCTACCACACGCTCATTGACGGCGGCGCGGTGAACACGGCCCCTTTCAGCATAGTTCCCCGCAATGGGCACGACATCCTCGTCTCGTTTGACGTGAACCAGCTTGATTCACAGAAGATTGCCGGGTATGTCAAGGAACTTGAGGCTGCCCGTGACGCCGATCCTGAACTGCATGAAGAGATTGCCGCCATCCTCGCCCCGATTTCGTCCAAGAAGAAGCTTTCGCTTCTCGACGTGGTCAAGGCCGTCGGCGGCGAGGCGCAGCGCGTCATAAGGGAGAACCGCACCGCTGAAGAGAAAGTCAAGGCGATTGAGGGTCGGGCGGCCGTCGAGAAAATGCCTTTCGCGGAGGATGACAACTACTACTCCATCCTCTCCCGCACCTTCTCCCTGATGCTCCGCACCATAGCCAACCTCCAGCTCGAAATGTACAGGCCGGACGTTCTCGTAAAGATGAGCTTTGATTCCTACAGCACCATCACCGACTACGCCAAGGGCGAGGAAATCGCCGAGAAGGGCCGTGCCCTCATGTCCGAGGCCCTCGACCGTTACGAAAAGCAAAGAGAGCCATAGGCCAAGGCATACGGCTCTCCTTCGGGGAGAAGAGGCATTACTTCGCCTCAAGGCTGTCGAAGATGAACGGCAGGACGCATTCCACGCGGTCGAACTTATAGACAACCTTGCTGCCCACGAGGATGATTGCCATCGGCTGCCCGCCCTTGGTCTGGTACTCCGCCATCACCTGCCGGCACTGTCCGCACGGGGTCGCCGGCTTTTCGCAGAGCACGCCGCCCTGACTTGCCGCAATGGCAATCGCCGTCATCGCCCTGTCCGGGTAATGCGCGTTGGCATAGAACATTGCGGTCCTTTCGGCGCAGAGTCCCGACGGATAGGCCGCGTTTTCCTGATTCGCCCCGGTGACTATGGTCCCGTCCGACATCCTCACCGCCGCTCCGACGTTGAACTTTGAATATGGGGCGTAGGAACCCCCGATTGCCCCCACCGCAGCTTCCGCGAGAGTCCTGTCCTCCGGGGAGAGTTCATCGATTGAGCCGTAGGTGGCGTAAGCTATTTCCAGAACATTTTTTGTCATAACTATGCGATTTTTGTAACTTTGCACGGCATTGCAAATTCGATGCAAAGTCTGCAAATATATAAAAATGTTTTGATTTCTTAGAAATCTTGGACGAATAAGAAACATATTTTTGAAATTTTCCTAATTTTCTTTAGAAGATGAAAGTTTGCGTAGGATTGTCCGGCGGTGTGGATTCGAGCGTCGCGGCGCTGCTGCTCAAGAGGCAGGGATATGATGTTTTCGGCCTTTTCATGCAGAACTGGCACGACGCATCGACGACCCTCCACGGCGAGTGCGAGTGGGAGGAGGACCGTTTCGTGGCGGAGATGGTGGCGCGTAAAATCGGCATCCCTTTCTATTTCGTGGATTTGAGCAAGACCTACAGGGAAAGGGTCGTGGATTATATGTTCGACGAATATGCGAAGGGTCGCACGCCGAATCCGGATGTCCTGTGCAACAGGGAGATAAAGTTCGCCGCGTTTTGGGAGACGGCGAAAAGTCTCGGGGCGGATATGGTCGCGACGGGGCACTATTGCCGCAAGGACAGCGTTACCGATGCGGACGGCAGGGTGATTTACAGAATCTTCGAGGGAGCCGACCCGAACAAGGACCAGAGCTATTTCCTCTGCCAGCTCACTCAGGAACAGCTCTCGACGGCGCTTTTTCCCATAGGGGACATCACCAAGCCCGAGGCCCGGCGCATTGCCCGCGAGGCCGACCTCCCGTCTGCGGACAAGAAGGATTCGCAGGGGATATGCTTTGTCGGAAAGGTTGACTTGCCGACCTTCCTCAAGCAGAAGCTGCTGCCGAAAGAGGGGAATGTCGTCGAGGTTTTCGACGCCTACTATGCGCAAAGTGCGCAGTATCAGGATGTTAAAAGGCTTCTCACATCCCTTCTCCCTGACGGCACGGAGGGCGAGGCGAACATGATTTCGGACTATGTCAGCGAGGACAAGGCGGCCGGGGACGACGGCGGGGAGTGCACGTGGGATTTGGCCAAGGTCGCCGCTCTTCCGGACGACGGCTTCGACGCGCTCAGCCGCAGCATCGACTATTCCGACATCCGTTTCGAGACGGAGACCTACCGCAGCGGCCGCAGGCACGTCAAGAAGACCCGCTGGAAGGAAAATCCCTTCGCGAAGATTGTCGGCGTCCACGACGGCGCGCAGTTCTACACCATAGGCCAGCGCAAGGGCCTGAACATAGGCGGCCACAGCGATTCGATTTTCGTGATAGAGACGGACGTCGCCGACAACATAATATATGTAGGGGAGGGACACCGCCACCCGGGGCTTTCCCGCAGCTGCCTGAGGATTCCTGCGGAGGAAATCCACTGGATTCGCGAGGACCTGCGGATGTCCCCGGGCGAACTCCGTCGGCTTCGTGTTCGCATCCGCTACCGCCAGCCACTCCAGAGGGCCACGCTCGTGATGCGCCCTGCGGCACTCTACATCCTGTTCGACCGTCCCCAGCGCGGGATAACCCCAGGCCAGTTCGCCGTGTGGTATTCCTCCGACGGCGAGATGCTCGGCAGCGGCGTCATATAGTCTTCCTCCCGCTCCGTGTGTTGGAGGGGACGGATGGAATACACAAATTTCTTACAAAAAATTGTAAATATCTTCGAGAAAGATTATCTTTGAGAAAGATATTTATAAGGCTATGATTTTTAGGCAATTTTTGGACAGAGAGTCGGACTCCGCGCGTTTACGTGGGGCATTGGGCAGACATGACGCACAGTTTATTGTCGTCTATGGCAGAAGGCGTGTCGGCAAGTCATCACTCATAAAGAATGTGATAGACGTCGGCCGGGATTTGTATTTTCTGAGCGACCAGACATCGGAGCAGAATCAGAGGGTGCTGTTCTCAAGAATTGTGGCGGGCAGCATCGATGGATTTGACAAGGTTGTATATCCTGACTGGGAGACACTGCTTCGTGCACTGAATAATCAGCTGAAGGAACGAATCACCGTTTGTCTGGATGAGTTTCCCTATATGGTCAAGAGCTGCCCGTCCTTGCCGTCGGTTCTTCAGAAACTGCTCAACCTGCGGGTGTTGAAATTTAATCTGATTCTTTGCGGCTCGTCGCAGCAGATGATGTACAGTTATGTGCTTGACAAGAAAGCTCCGCTGTATGGACTTGCGGATGAAATAATCAAGCTTTTGCCGATTCCTGCAAGATATATGACGGGCGCATTGGGCTGCGACGCCGTGCAGGCGGTTACGGAGTATTCAATCTGGGGCGGAATCCCGCGATATTGGGAACTCAGGAAGGACTATCCGGACGGAGAGACTGCCATAAGAAAATTGCTGCTTGACATTCAGGGAATCCTTCTTGAAGAGCCGCAGAGGCTTCTGAGGGATGATATGCGCGATGTGGTTCAGTCCGCTACTCTGCTGGCGATTATAGGAGAGGGCGCGAACAAGATTTCCGAGATAGCCTCGCGAGCCGGAAAGCCTGCCGGAGAAATTACTGAGCCTCTTAAGAAGCTGAGGGATTTGGGATATGTGCGGCGTGAAGTTCCCTTCGGGGAAAATGAGAAGAACAGCAAGAAAGGACTCTATTACATCGACGATTCTCTGTTCCGTTTTCATTTCAGGTTCGTGTCTCCGTATGCCTCCCTGCTTGAACTGGGTGCGATTGACACAGTTATGGAAATCGTCAGGGGGCAGCTTGCGTCTTTTACCGGCGAGTGCTGGGAACAGCTGTGCAGGCGCTTTGTCGGAGGGCGGAAGATTGACGGCATTGTCTATAATCGCGCGTCCCGTTGGTGGGGAAAGGTTTTCACGGACATGGAAGCACAGGGGCAGATGGTGGAACTGGATGTGGTCGCCGAGTCGCTGGACAAGAAGCACATCCTGATTGGTGAATGCAAATGGACAGAATCGGAAGACGCCGCGTCCCTGCTCCGAAGGTTGAATGGAATCGTTCCTTATCTTCCGTTTGTCAAGGCGACTCAGACTGTTCATTTTGTCCTGTTCACGAAAGTACGTCCCGCGCATTCCGACCTCGCCCGTGTATTTCTTCCGGGAGATGTATTGGACAATTGAAGATTTTTTCCGTTGTTTCTTTCCGTTGTTTCATTTTCAGAAACTGAAGATAAAGATTGCTTTTGCCGAGATTTATCGCTACCTTTGCATCCGTATGTGTGACTCCGACGGAAGAAACATTGCTAAAACTTCGGATAACTGCCTGATTACTAGTCCTATGGGGGGGGGTACGGGCAGGACTATCACAGCACACTGAACTCTGGTTCGTACTGCGTGACCTCAAGCGTCCGAACGCCAAATTTCCGGCTTATCAGCAGCTTTCAGAACTGAACATCGAGGTCTTCACCCCGATGAAATGGACATTGGCAACCCATTGCGGCAAGCCGGAACGCAGGATGGTGCCGTTCATGCCTGACCTGCTTTTCGTCCACTCCACACGCACGGTTCTGGACCCTATAGTCCGCAAGACTCCCACACTGCAGTACCGCTACTTCAAGGGCGGGGCATATTGTGAGCCGATGGTTGTTCCCGGCAACGATATGTCCCGCTTCATCGTTGCCGTCAACGCCTCGGCCGATCCGACCTACTACATGCCCGGCGAGCTGACCCCGTCCATGTGCGGCCGTCAGGTGCGCATCATCGGCGGCGCCCTCAACGGCTACGAAGGCGTCCTCCTCAAAGTCCGCGGCTCCCGCACCCGCCGCCTTCTGGTCGATTTGCCGAACTTCCTCACCGCCGCCATCGAAGTCGATCCGGAGTACATCCAGTTTGTGTGAATTTGGCGATAGCTTGCGCTAAAGTGGCCGCGACTGAGATATAGCGGTGCATTCAAGCCGACAAAAAGCTTTTTAATATATGCAATTACGAACCGACTATTCCGATGTCCATTTTCAGGACAACGGCAGGATCAAACTGCTGATAATCGTGGGCACGCGCCCGGAGATAATCCGTCTTTCGGCCGTCATCACCAAGTGCCGGAAGTATTTCGACGTGATTCTCGCCCACACCGGGCAGAACTACGACTACAACCTCAACGGCATATTCTTCCGCGACCTCAAACTTGCGGAGCCGGAGGTCTATATGGACGCGGTGGGGGACGACCTGGGCGCGACCTGCGGCAACATCATCAACGCGAGCTACAAGCTGATGGCGGCGACGATGCCCGACGCCGTGCTCGTTCTGGGCGACACCAACAGCTGCCTGAGCGTGATAGGTGCGAAGCGCCTGCACATCCCGATATTCCACATGGAGGCGGGCAACCGCTGCAAGGACGAGTGCCTTCCTGAGGAGACCAACCGCCGCATCGTGGACATCATCAGCGACGTCAA
Source organism: uncultured Bacteroidales bacterium (assembly GCA_934725015.1). Taxonomy (GTDB): domain Bacteria; phylum Bacteroidota; class Bacteroidia; order Bacteroidales; family UBA932; genus Cryptobacteroides. The sequence goes on along the minus strand of CAKVAS010000012.1, from coordinate 33,188 downwards.
CCTCGCGTACTCGGAGCACGCGAGGCGCTACCTCGCGGAGTGCGGTCTGCCGAAGGAGCGGACCTACGTCACGGGCAGCCCGATGGCGGAGGTGCTTCATCAGAACCTTGCGGAGATAGAGGCGAGCGACGTGCACGCCCGGCTCGGTCTGGAGAAGGGACGCTACATCCTCCTCAGCGCCCACCGCGAGGAGAACATCGACACGGAGAAAAACTTCCTGAGCCTCTTCAATGCGATAAACGCCATGGCGGAGAAGTACGACATGCCCGTCCTCTACAGCTGCCATCCGCGCAGCCGCCACCGTCTCGAGTCCACCGGCTTCCGCCTCGACCCCCGCGTGAGGGTTCAGCAGCCGCTGGGCTTCCACGACTACAACTGCCTCCAGATGAACGCCTTCGCGGTGGTGAGCGACAGCGGCACGCTTCCGGAGGAGTCCTCTTTCTTCACGAGCGTCGGCCACCCGTTCCCGGCGGTCTGCATCCGCACAAGTACGGAGCGTCCGGAGTCGCTTGACAAGGCGGGCTTCATCCTCTCGGGAATCGACGAGAGGGGTCTCCTCCAGTCGGTTGACACTGCCGTGGAGCTGGTGAGGAACGGCGACTGCGGGACCCCCGTCCCGGACTACACCGACGAGAACGTCTCCACGAAGGTCGTGAAGATAATCCAGTCCTATGTGGGCGTGGTCAATAAGATGGTCTGGAGGAAATTCTGAACTCCTCTCGAAACAGAAAAATCTGTCTCAAAAATACACTCAAAATAACAGCCAGCATCCATTAAGGATTTTGAACAGCTTTAGAATCAGTTAAATAACAGAAACAGAATATTATGAGTATCTTTAAGGACAGGGTTCTGCTGATAACGGGCGGGACCGGGAGCTTCGGCAACGCCGTTCTCCGCCGCTTCCTCGACAGCGACATCCGCGAAATCCGCATCTTCTCCAGGGACGAGAAGAAGCAGGACGACATGCGCCACTTCCTACAGGCGAACCGTCCCGAGGTGGCTGGGAAGGTCAAGTTCTACATCGGGAACGTCCGCAGCCGCGAGGCGGTCGACTTCGCGATGAACGGTGTTGACTACGTGTTCTCCGCCGCGGCTCTCAAGCAGGTGCCGTCGTGCGAGTTCTACCCGATGGAGGCCGTCCGCACCAATGTGGAGGGCACGAACAACGTGCTCCTTTCGGCAATAGCCCACGGCGTGAGGAACGTCGTCGTCCTCTCGACCGACAAGGCGGCGTACCCGATAAACGCGATGGGCATCTCCAAGGCGATGATGGAGAAGGTGGCCATCGCCCAGGGGCGTGCGCTCGGCCCGGATGCGGGGACGACCATCTGCTGCACGCGCTACGGCAACGTGATGGCCAGCCGCGGCTCGGTGATTCCCCTCTGGGTGGAGCAGATGATGGAGGGCAAGCCGATAACCATAACCGACCCGAACATGACCAGGTTCATGATGACGCTCGACGACGCCGTCGATCTCGTGATGTACGCCTTCGAGCACGGCCGCAACGGGGACCTCTTCGTCCAGAAGGCTCCCGCCGCCACCCTCGACGTGCTGGCGGAGGCCCTCAAGGAGGTGTATTCGGGGATTGACCCGAAATACGGCGAGACCGAGGTCAGGGTCATCGGCACGCGCCACGGCGAGAAGCTCTACGAGACCCTGGTGACACGCGAGGAGATGCTCCGCTCTGAGGACTGCGGGAACTACTTCCGCATCCCGTGCGACGCGCGCGACCTCAACTACGACAAGTTCTTCACGGAGGGCGACGACGCCATCAGCCGCACGGAGGACTACCACAGCCACAACACCAGAAGGCTTGACGTCGAGGGCATGAAGGCGCTCCTCCTCAAGCTCAACTTCATCCGCGAGGACCTCGGTCTCCAGCCGAGGGCGAAGGCCCGCGACTACCGGAGCGAATAGGGAACAGTATAAAACAGCTTACTGAAGATGAAGATTCTGGTGACGGGCGCAAGGGGCTTCGTGGGACGGAACCTCTGCGCACAGTTGAAAAACATAAGGGACGGCAAGGCGAGGTGCTGCGGAGACCTGTCGATAGAGGAGGTCTTCGAGTACGACATCGACTCCACCCCGGAGCAGCTGGACGAGTGGTGCGGCAAATGCGACTTCGTGTTCAACCTCGCCGGCGTCAACCGCCCGAAGGACCCCAGAGAGTTCATGAAGGGGAACTTCGGATTCGCGACCGTGCTTCTGGACACTCTCAAGAAGCACAGCAACACCTGCCCGGTGATGATTTCCAGTTCCGTTCAGGCCACTCTCGCCGGCCGCTTCGGCAAATCGGAGTACGGCATGAGCAAGAAGGCCGGCGAGGAACTGATGTTCCGCTACGGCGAGCAGACCGGAGCGAAGGTGCTCGTCTATCGCTTCCCGAACCTCTACGGAAAGTGGTGCCGCCCGAACTACAACTCCGCGATAGCAACCTTCTGCAGCAACATCGCCAACGACCTGCCCATCACGGTGAACGACCCCGCAGTGGAACTGGAGGTGCTCTACATCGACGACCTCGTCGATGAGATGCTCTGCGCCCTCATGGGACGTGAGCACCGCTGCGAGTTCGACGGCGTCGATGCGGTCTTCACCGAAGACGGCCGCTACTGCGCCTCACCGGTCACCCATCACGTGACCCTCGGCGAGATTGTGTCTCTTCTCCGTCAGTTCCACGACATGCCTCAGACTCTGATGATTCCGGAGATTCCCGCCGACAGCTTCGCCAAGCGCCTGTTCAGCACCTACCTCAGCTACCTTCCGAAGGAGAAGGCCGTCTTCGACCTGAAGATGAACCGCGACGCTCGCGGCAGCTTCACCGAACTCGTCCGCACACTGAACTGCGGTCAGGTCAGCATCAACATCTCCCGGCCGGGCATCACCAAGGGGCAGCACTGGCACAACACCAAGTGGGAGCAGTTCATAGTAGTCTCCGGTCACGGCCTTATCCAACAGCGCAAGGAAGGAACGGACGAGGTCATCGAGTACGAGGTCAGCGGCGACCGGATTCAGAGCGTCCTGATGCTCCCCGGCTACACCCACAACATCATCAACCTCTCCGACACCGAGGACCTCGTGACCGTCATGTACTGCAACGAACTCTTCAACCCCGACCGGCCCGACACTTACTTTGACCCTGTCGAGAGAGGGTAAGGTGGTGTTGCCGAATCTCTGTAGGTTTCTTTCTGCTTGGGAATAATTAAATTGGATGAGTAAAGCCAATTAGTAACAAGAAAACCACCGGAAACCCAATGTTTGGCGGTAGTCTTGGATGGGTGGCTCACCTTATGCTTAATAAAAATGACAGTTGCAGACATAAATGAGCAAATAGTTAATGCACTATCAACCATAAGGAATAATGATGTTGATTATAAAGACTATTTGAGAGTTTTATTTAAATCATATCGGGAATACGTTGAACAATTGTCAAGAGCATCGTGTTCAAGTGATTTGCCTATAGGATGTGACTTGAATGAGTTACTATCAGAAATAAAGAAATCAACAACCGCTTTGCTAAAGGCTTACAATAATTATTCTAAAGGCAAACTTTCAACGGCAATAACGATAATGAGAAATCGCTTCCTTGAGGAAGGTGCAGTAAGAATGGCAAAATTGTCAGACTCTCAAGAATGGTACAGAGCAAGAATCAGCAACGCCGGAAATGGATTTAGACCAAATGAGATGTTTCATATACCATTTGAGAAACGTACAGATGTTGTAAACTATAGGTTTTCAATAACAGGATATCCATGCCTTTATTTGGGTTCCTCGGTCTTATCTTGTTGGGCGGAGATGCATTGCCCTGCGCTAGATAATTTTGTTGTAAGTAGAATAAAAGTCGTGCCAGAGGTCTCAATTAGTGTCCTGGATCTTCGTATTCCTGATTGTAACAACAAAACTTGTATGCAAGAAGACTCGGAACGACGATATAATAATCTTATGCTCCTAAAAACGTGGCCGTTGATTATTGCGTGCTCTATAAAGACGATTGCACCGGCTTCTCATTTCAAATATGAGTATATTCATCCACAACTTCTTATGCTTGCAATTAAGGAACACTATAAAGATTTGTGTGGTGTTATGTACACTTCAACTCATATTGAACCGACACTGGAATTGTGTGTTGAAAGATATACAAATGTCGCAGTTCCGGTAAATACTATAAAAAAAAGAGGCTACTGTACTAAATTGAAAGAATTGTTTTCTATTTCACGAGGTGTTCCATTTATAGAAGCGGAAATCAAAAGAGTCTTTGATTTGATGAATGAAATATCTATGGACAGTATTACTGGTGAGATTTTTGTCTCTTCATATAAAAACGGAGCGGTTCCGTATCCTGAGACAAAGTTTGGGCAGTTAGAGGAATATTTGCAGAATAAGTCTGTTGAACTGGAAAAAATAGAATAGTTTTATACAAACTGATTATGCGCAACTGTTTTAATCTCAGGAAACAGTTGGGAACTGGTAATAGTTAAGAAGCTAGTGTTAAATTTAGTCGTGAAATTTAAGCCTCATAAAAATTTTTTATGATTATCCCAAATTGTTGGTATCTCCAATCTGTTATGAATGTTGTTGATGAAAGTGCTATTCCTAAAAATAGTAGAATAGATTGGTTGTCTGTCTTAATTATAATTATTGCTAATATAATTATAGCGGCTGTTCCTAGGTTAATAAATTTTATTGGTTATAAAGAAGATAAAAAGTATTATAGGAAAAAGAAAATAATTGATATTGCTATATATAGAGAAGCAATGCTGTATGGAAAATTGGAAAAACTGACACATTTCTGGAAAGGAGAAGAGCATCAGATGTTGTGCGAGATCATGACCGTTGAAAAGTATATGGCAAACAATAGGATATATTTTTCAAAGAAAATATTTGATAAAGCCCAGAAACTTCTGGATTATTTTAAAAGGATAAACTCTGACTTAACGCACAAGAATGTAATGGAAGAGGAGAAGCTTCTAATTGATTTGCAGAAAGAACTAGGATATGAATGAGATTGTTGTTAAGTTACCCAAACGAATATCTTTGAACTCGGAATTGGAACTGATCCGCAAGTTAAACTTTTTTTATTCTTGCGATTGTAAAAATCGCAGAGGGCTTTATTTGGACTTTACTAATGTCGAATATTTGGATATTTTGGGACTTTTGATATTATATAAATTTTTAGAATACTCAGTTGCTCATCAGTGCTTTTATAGCCCGTGTCTTATAAATTTTGATGAAAACAGTTGTGTGAGGGATCGAATTAGATATTTTGGGTTTAGAGAGTTGATAAATGAGCTGAAGACAAATAAAGATTCTGAACGAGAATATCATAGTTTAAAAGTGAATATAGATAATGATTTTATTATTGCTCCAATGGCATTATTGAAACAATCAGATTCGTCTGACTATTTGAATAATGAATATGCCGGAAAAATAAGTGCCTATTATACAGATAGTAAGGTGTCGGCGATGATTTTTACTGTTTTTTCTGAAATATTCTTAAATTTCTGGGCTCATTCGAATGAATCAAGCCGCTCTATAATTGTTGCCCATGGTAATAAAGAGTATGTTGAAATAGCTTGTGCGGATTCTGGCATTGGTGTGATTGATAGTATTTGTACTGCATATCCCAAATGTAAAAGAGAAAAAGCTCTTCAACTTGCCATAACGAAAGGCATTTCATCGAAAAAGCATACAAATCATATGGGATATGGTTTGTGGCTCATCAATGAAATTGTAAATAAAACAAATGGGAGAATGAAATTGTTATCTGGTGGATTTACATATGATAATAAGGCGGGAAAATATAACTACAATAAATCTGCTGTATGGCAGGGCACAATTGTTTATGTAAAGCTATTGCTAATTAATCCGGTAACACTTGAAGACATTGAGGACAATAATTATTTAAACTCTATAAAGGTTAATTTCCAATGATAAAAAAATTGAATATCGCTGCAGATTATAGTCAAATAATCGGCGACACCTCATTGGGTGAAAGAATATTGAATGATATAAATGTGCTTCTTGATTCTGGAAATGATATTGAGATTGACATGGATGGGGTGAAAACAATGGCGACATTTTGTTCAAAACAAATTTTTGGTAGTATTTGCTTGAAATTGGGAGAAGAAAATTTTTATAATCGAGTTATTATAAAAAATGCTTCGGATTCATTGAAAGCAAGTATTCGTTTAGGAATTTTGTATGCGCTAAATGGTAAAAATAGCTAAATATCTTCAATGACAAAAGTAATAACCTACGGGACTTATGACCTTCTTCATGAGGGTCATATAAATCTTCTTCGACGTGCTAGGGCTTTGGGAGACTATCTGATAGTCGGTGTTACCAGCGATAGTTTTGATAGAGGTCGTGGCAAGTTGAATGTTAGGAACAATGTTTTGGAACGTGTCGATGCCGTAAAAGCTACTGGGTATGCAGATGAGGTCATAATCGAAGACTACCTCGGTCAGAAGATTGACGACATCCAACGCTATGATATTGACATATTTGCGATTGGCTCCGATTGGGAGGGGCACTTCGATTATCTTCGGGAATATTGTCGTGTTGTTTATCTTCCACGGACGGAGGGTATCTCATCCACAATGCTCAGAGAACAGACGGAATCAGTTTATCGCATCGGTATTGTCGGTTCTGGGCGTATTGCCAAACGCTTTGTTCCGGAGGCTCAGGTTGTCAGTGGGGTGAATGTCACAGCCGTCTATAATCCGGATATGGAGGAGTCGAGCAACTTTGCCGATATGTTTGGACTTGAAGCCTATTGGAACGACTATAATGACTTTTTGGCAGTCGTTGATGCTGTGTATGTTGCATCTCCGCATCTTACCCATTATGATTATTCGAAACGAGCACTCTATGCCGGAAAGCATGTGCTTTGCGAAATCCCATTCATGCTGTCTGCTAGTCATGCGATGGAGCTTTATGACTATGCCGAGGCTCATGATCTCGTGTTGTTAGAAGCAAGCAAGACTGCTTACTGTCCCTCATTCAACCATTTGGTGACACTAGTCAAGAGTGGAATAATAGGTGATGTCGTGGATGTCAAGACCTCGTTGTCCAAGATGTTACCTGCTCCAGCTCGTGAACTGGACTTCTTGCAGGCTGGCGGGGCAGTTAATGAGCACGCTCCGCTTTCGCTGATGGCAATCGTTAAACTTCTGGGGCGCGATTATACGAATGTGGATTTTCGCTCAAGGGTTGAAAATCGCGTTGATGTCTATACCAAAATTGTATTGGACTATCCTCATGCTACATCGTCTGCGACTCTTGGCATAGGTGTCAAAACGGAAGGTAATATGGTGGTGTCGGGAACAAAAGGCTATATCTATGTTCCTGCACCATGGTGGCTGACATCGTTCTTCGAGGTTCGCTACGAGGACCAGACTAAAAATCGTAAATATTTCTATAGTTATGATGGTGATGGTCTTCGTTATGAGATACAGGAGTTTATGTCTCTGATAGTAAACCATCGTAAAAGTTCTTACAAACTTCGCCGCCGGGAGAGCGTTGTCATAACAGAAATTATAGAGAAGTTCAATAAAAAGGAAAACTATAGAGAAATATGAAATATGCTGTAGTGACGGGCGGCACATCAGGTATTGGGCTGGGTGTCGCAAGGATGCTTGTTAACAGGGGATACTATGTATTTGCAACATATGGCGGTTCTGAATTTGAAGAACATATTGATAATTTTGAGGCAATTCGAACCGATCAAACCAAGCGAGATGAGGTCTATAGGTTTATTAACTATGTAAAAAGTCGAATAGACCACTTGGATTGCCTCCATTGTAACGCTGGAATCTCTATTCGCAAACCATTTAAGGAATATACTGACAAAGACTGGGATGCAATGATGGATGTCGCCGTCACCTCCCATTATATAATGTGCCGCGAGTTTTTCCCAATAATACCACCGGGAAGTCGTATCCTTTTTACTGGTTCTCAGATGGCTCTTGCCCCTCATTCTATGGTACTAGCCTATGGCGTGACGAAATCGGCGGTTCATGCTTTGTGTCGGAACCTTGTCAAGGAGTTTGACGGAACTGGAACTACAGTAAATGCAGTGGTACCAGGGTTTGTAGAGACACCATGGCAGCGCACAAAGCCGGAGGAGATAAAGCAGAACATCTACAGGAAAACAGCAATACATCGTTTTGCAACAATAGACGAGATTGTTGATGCGTTCAGATTTTGTATTGATAATCCTTTTGTCAATGGTAGTCTGATAGAGATAAACGGCGGATATGATTACAAGTAGGAAGGGGATATTTTAGCCATAGGCGGATTGTGTAAGTTCTAAAAATACTTAACATGAATAATCTGAACATAGCTGTTACAGGATATTACGGCACGGGGTCTTCGGCAGTAATTGATTTGCTGCGCGAATATAAGAATGTAAAGGTGGTTCCTCAAGTGGGGCATCTGTACGAGCATGAGGCATTTTATTACCCAGGAGGCTTATTTGATTTGTATAGCCTTATGCTCAATGGCAATACTCCTCAGGGCTCAGATATTTATATTAACAATTTCATAGATGCGATGAGGCGACTGAATGATTATAACTATGTGTGGTATGGGTCATATCATAAATTGTTTGGAGATTCTTTCATGCAATTGGTAGATGATTTTGTTTCCTCTATTAGTGAGAAACGCGATGGCTCAAACTCTTTTCATAATATCCGAACTCGTTTTTCTGTCGTAAAGGCGGCAATGCAATTCGTGGCAAAAATAATTTATAAGAAAAAGATAGTCCAATACGGCCGGATGTATATCAGAGATGGGAATCCTGTTTATTTTTCTATGCCATCAGCAGATGAACTTAATTCTGCCGCACAGCGATTTACTGAAGGCTATTTCCAACTGTTTAACAAAGAAAAAAATGTTGCCATATATGATCATTTAATTTGGCCACAGCAGGTTAATAGTCATAAGAATTGTTTCACAGATAGTCTTAAAGTAATAGTTGTCAATAGAGACCCTCGGGATGTGTTTTTATCGAGCAAATATATTTGGTGTAAACCAGGAAAGGGAAATAGTATAGGCAAACCACATTTTGGAGATGACCCGGTGACATTTAGCGATGAATGGAGACGGACTGTGATAACTGACAACACTAATCCTAATGCGCTGCATGTTTTTTTTGAAGACTTGGTATATAACTATGAAGAAACTGTCCGGCGAATAGAGGGATTCCTTGGATTCTTACCAGAAGAGCATTTGATGCCAAGGACAAAATTTGTTCCGGAAAAATCTATTGAAAATACTCAGGTGTTTACGGCTAATGCCGCATATGCCGCCGAGGCAGATATAATAGCAAAGTCTCTTCCTCATTATTTATATCCGTTTGCGTACAAAAGGAATGCTGATGTCAAGAATATGTTTGATAGCCCAAATGACTGATGAAAGAGCATAGCCGAACATATAATTCCATTGTAAACAGCCTATGGGGAGTTTTTGCTAGTATTATTACTACCATTTTGAATTTTGTGGTAAGAGTAGTTCTCGTAAAAACACTCGGAGCAGAAATAAATGGTATTCATAGTCTTTTTCAAAGCATAATCAGCATTATGGCTCTAATGGAAATGGGCTTGAATACGGCAATGATTATACATTTGTATGCCCCCATAAAAGAATGCGATAATGAATTGATAAAAGGTATTATTGGGTTTTATCGAAAGTTATATAGAATACTGTCAATAACCTTTTTCGTGGTAGGTCTGACTGTTTCATTTACGGTATTGGATTATATGGTTACATCATCTATTCCGATAGGCATAGTCCGTATGTATTTTCTTCTGTTTGTTTTGTCTTTTTCTTTAGGATACCTTACAAATTATCGCAGATGTATAATATTTGCCGAACAAAAAAATAGGGTCAGTATATTGGCAACAACAATCAGCGAGTTGATATGTCGTTCACTTCAAGTCGCATCGCTTATCGTTTACCGTAATTATTTCATTTTTCTTGCTCTTTTGGTTTTTGAGCGTTTGTTGAATAATTCGATTTGTAATTATTATGTCATAAAGCATTTTCCGTTTCTAAAGAAATTGGATGGATATAGACTTTGCCGAGAAAAGAAAACAGCGATTTTCAGTACGGTCAAACCTTTGTTCGTGAACCAAATGGCAAATACAATTCAAATGTCTTCGCGAAGTGTTCTAATAAGTGTTCTGCTGGGAAATGTTAGCGTTGTGGGCTATTTCGGTAATTATCAATTAATTATGAATGTGGTACAGCTCATTTATGGACAATTGGGCGGTGCTATTACTTCTGGTTTCGGTAATCTTTCCGTAGATGCATCGCCCAATAAACTTCGCAAGGCCTATTTTAAGTCAGCATTTGTAATGAATTGGATTGCCGCAGTCTGCTGCTCATGCTTTATTTGTTGTTCGGACACATTTATATATCTAATTTTTGGAGAGGAATTCGTGTTGGAGACAATCAGCATGATTGTATTGACCGCTAATTTGATTATTTATTTGTTGGATATTCCAATTATTTCGCTCCAGAATGCGTTGGGATTACATAAAATAGACTCTTCTTTTATGGTGCTACAAGCATTTGTTGCAATTCTTTTTGGATATGTCTTGGGCAAATTCTGGGGAATGGCAGGTATTTTTGTAGGTCTATTAGTGCCTCTTTTTGTATTTACATTTATCCGTAAAGGAATTTTGATTAGCAAGCATTCTTTGGGATTGTCTGTTTATGAGTATTTAGGATTTGCAATGAAAGAATTCTTAAAGATTTCATTTACGGTTTCTGTGTCGTATGCTTTATGTCAAATACCAAATCAGGAATATTCGATTACATCGTTAATTATATCCTTGTTGATTGCAAGCGTGACGAGTCTTGTTCTCCCATTACTGTTGTCTTGGAGACAACCTGAATTGCGATTGTTGAAAGATATTGTGCTGAAACGAAAATAAATATGTATAAACATCGCTTATTATGGTATGGCATAATATCATGTGTCGTATTGTGCTGTGCTCCCGAAGAGTTTAACTATACCTATTGTTTATTTTGTTCGATGTTATACCTGATAGTAGGTGTTGATTCAATTAGGCAGACTAGAAATAGATGTGGTTGGCTGAATTTCAGTATGATATTCACAATGTTTTTATTTATCACATCATTTCTTATTCCATTGGTATTGTTTTCTGCCGGTAATTATTCGTTCTATTCAAAGTATATATGCAAGGCTACTGCATTGTCTGTATCGGCACTCTGTTTTTATTATTTAGGGCGGAACTATGCATTTTCAAAAGTTAAGCCATCTTTCCCTGATTTAAAAGTCACCAAAGATGTTGTGGTTATTTGTAATATTCTGACTGTTTTTGTGCTTGCAATGTACCTTGTGAGTTACCGGCGATTCATTGCAGCATCTGATTATGGGAGCAATGATATTGAAGACAGGTATATGGTTACTTTACTATATTCAATTCCATCACTTGCTTTATTGATTTCTACGCTATACAATAGCGGCTTTATTTGTAATGCAAGAACTTTCCTGTCATACAATAAGATACCGGTTCTATCTTTGGGGATAGCGGTCGTGACATCGCTTTATATTGGAGATCGCACAATTCCATTGTATATCAGTCTATGTGTTTTATTTGTCTATACAAAGTTTGTAAAGAAAGTCAGGCCTTTATTCCTTGTGGTAATTGCGTTATGTGGCGGAGTACTATTTTATATTATTGGCCAAACTCGTAAAAGTGATGATTCTATTCGTGAAACAGGAATTACAGGCGTGTTGAATTATGATACATCAGGAAATAGTTTCATTGATTATTTCTCTGATTTCTATCCTGCATCAGAAGCAAATTATTTATTTATAAAATGGAGAGAAGATCACGACGGAAATCTTTATTATCCTGGAAAAATATTCATATATGCTGTGTCCCCGATACCTTTCGTCCCGTCTTTTCTTTCCAATCTTGTATATGGCGTGTCGTTCTCTCAATTGTCTAGCGGTTATTTATCTACACGACAATATCAAACATTTGTGCGAAATATTGATGGGGGCATAGGCACACATGCCGTTGGAGATATCTACATCTCGTGGGGTATAATAGGTGTCATCTGTATGTTCTTTTTATTCGGCTACATTGTTGGATATTCTTTTTGTAAATCTCGTGAAACTATTTATTGTTCATTAGTTTATATGTCATTATTCGCTGATTCAATATATATGACCCGGGCATCATTATTTGATTGCTATAGAACAATTGTGTTTCAAATTGTTATTTATTATCTGATAAAGCAAATATCAATAAGGAAATGAAGAAAATCTTGCTAACATTTAATCAATTAAATGATTCAAATGGTGTGGCGCGCTGTGCCGTCGCTATTGCAAACATCTTAGCTCAACATAAAGATTTATCCATAACATTGCGCCCATTGTATCGAAGCGATGAATTAACGGAAAAGACGATAGACGACACAGTGCAAGTGAAACCTGTATTTAATTTTTATTTTCCGGGTTTTGCTAAAATTCTATCAATGATTCCAGCCTCATGGCTATATCGTTGGACTTTTCAAAAAGAACACTATGATATTGAAATCGCATTTCAATATGGCATAGCGACTTATATTATTGGTTCAAGGCATGCGAAGGATAATATATATAGACTCGCTTGGATGCATTGTTATGATGAGGAATTGAAATATCGTCAGGAATACATGAATGTTGATAAAGTAGTCTGTGTGTCGCAATGTAACAAAGAAAGATTAGAAATTGCTCTTGGTGCGGCCGGACATATTGATGTCTGCTACAATCCTATAAATGATCGTGAGATAGTCTCGATGGGGGAGGAACAAATAGATTTGCAACCCAACGAGACATTGCAGTTTGTTACTGTTGGCAGTTTAAGAAAAATAAAAGGTTTTGCACGTCTAATTGATTGCATTAAGAAATTGCAAAATAATGGGCATGATTGTTCACTCTGGATTGTCGGTCCTGGTGAGGAGTATGAAAATCTCGAGTCTAAGATAAGAACTCTTGGCTTGGAGACATCGGTGGCTCTTGTAGGTGGGCAGAGTAATCCTCATAAATATGTGTCGAAGGCTGATGTTTTTGTCTGTTCTTCCTATGTGGAGGGATATAGTACTGCATGCACAGAAGCTGTGATGCTTGGCGTTCCGGTAATTTCCACTCCGGTGAGTGGGGCGGCAGAAATAATTAAGACTGCAAATTGTGGTTTGATATCAAAGGATTTGGAAACAGATTCTTTATATGAAATTATGGAGCAAACAGCATCGCATCCACAAGAAATAGAGAGATGGAAATCAATCCTGAAAGAGACAAGGAAAAATTTTTCACAATCATCAAGAGTCGACAAGTTATATAAAATATTGGGGATATGAATATTAATGTATATATCTCAGTGATTACAATTAAGATTAGAGAAAAGGCAAATCTTATTTTAGGCCCATTTCGCCGAAAACGGTTGAACAGTGCAGGTAAGAGTAATTTTACAATCATCTCGAACAATTGCTGGGGGGGGCATGTATATCGTTGGTTCTCATGTCGTTATGATACGCCTACTATTGGATTATACTTATTTAGTGAGGATTATGTCAAGTTTATATATAACCTAAAGCATTACCTTAGCATAGAACCAAGGTTCATCACCTATAGAGAATCAAAGTATAAAGACATTTTGGAGAAAAGGGCTGGGTCGAATATTAAATGCCCTATTGGTGTATTGGACGATATTGAAGTTATTTTTTTACACTATAGCACTGCCGAAGAAGCCTTGGCTAAATGGAATCGTCGTAAGAATCGAATTCATTGGGATAATATTTTTTTCAAAATGTCAGAACAAAATGGCTGTTCAGAGGCGTATCTGAAGATATTTGACCAATTACCTACATCTAAAAAGATTGTGTTTACTCATAAGGACTATGGTTTGAAATCTCAAATTGTCTTTAGGGAGTATAATAATGCAGATGAGGTTATTGATGATACCACGCACTTCAACCGTTATATAGACTTGACTTGTTGGCTTTTGCAAAAAGACAAATTTAAGAAACGACAATAAACAATGGCTCATATAAGTGTAATAATGAGTGTGAGAAACGGAGCTAAGGATTTGTATCGAAGCATTCCCTCCATACTTAATCAAACATATCGTGATTTTGAGTTTATTATATGTGATGATGGCAGCACGGATGATACATTAAGTGTTCTTGAACAATATCGGCAAAAAGACTCCCGCATTGTAATAATTCGCAACAAACAAAGCAAAGGTTTGGCATATTCATTAAATAGATGCATAGAATTGGCTCAATCTAATATTTTGGCCAGACAAGATGCTGATGACACATCGGAGTTGGATAGATTTGCAAAACAATATACATTTGTTTGTGAGCATCCAGAATACGCAATAGTTGGAACTTGTTGGTACAATGAGTTCCCCGATGGACGTAAGAATGAGCATCGTGTGAAAGCGGAACCAACGGCGTTAGATCAGGTTAAGGGCGGCTTGTATATGCATCCCTCTTGGATGATGCGTAAAGATTTAATCGGGAAGGTCGGAAATTATACTGTCAATAAGTATACGCTCAGAAGTCAAGATTACCATCTGGTTATGAAGGTTTTAGCGGCGGGAATGAAGCTATATAATATGCAGTGTTTTTTATACAACTATACTGTTGATAATCGAACTATGGGACGTACACGAAATTGGAAACGTGTATTCGGATTGATGTGGATAAGATGGGATTCATATAAACGGAATCGTCTTCCAATATGGTGTTATATGTATGTGTTCAAGCCGATTCTGACAAATCTTATACCGCGCGACATAATGTTTTGGCATTATCAAAAGATATAATATTATTCTAACAACAATGAACCAAATTCTTCATAATCTGAAAATCCTAAACATTTCAGCCAAGAGTATATATGCCGCGGACGGATATTCGGTTTATTCGTTTGCTCGTGGTAATATGCTTGAGTATGAGGTGTCACGGATAGAGCGAAGCTGTTATTCGCTGCTCTCGTCATTTTTTTTAACTCGCCGCCTGTTTCGTGCAGAGGTTACCGCTCTGTATGAATTGGGGGAAGATGCAGTTCTGGCAGTCGCAAAAAAGGGCATCTATCGTAAGAGTCATGCTCAAAATGATTTCCGGAAAGTTTTTTCGATACCTCGTGGCTCAAAGCCATTGAATTTGTGCATATTGCCAAATGGGCATATTTTTTTCGGGGAATATTTTCAGAATCTGGAGCGGGATAAAGTGAATGTGTATGGCTCCGAAGACGGCGGAATGACGTGGCACATTGCGTATTCATTTGCCTCTGGTAATATAAACCATATACATGGGCTGTTCTATGACCCATACACATCCAGAATATGGGTGTTAACGGGGGATCGAGAGACTGAATGCATCATTGGCTACACCGATGATGAGTTTTTCTCATTTCACGAATTTCTGCGTGGCGGGCAAGAATATAGAAGCTGTCAACTGTTCTTCTACGAGGATTTCATCGTCTATGTGACGGATTCTCAATATATCAGGAATGAAATTCGGGCAATAGACCGCAGAACTTGTGAGATTACTGTGTTGACTGAAGTTCAAGGGTCGGTTATAAAAGGGGGGCAGACTGGCAAAGTCTCGTATATTTCAACTACGGTTGAGCCGTCTCCGGTTAATCGGGATGACTTTTCTCATGTTTGGTTGACAGAAGACGGTTGTAGTTGGCGTGAGGCATACCGGGCAAAAAAGGATTGGCTGCCGGCAGTCTTCCAGTTTGCGACATTTGAGTTCCCTCAGAATGCGGTGGCGGCTGGAAAGTTATGGTTCAGCGGACGTGCACTTGGCGGGCATGATGGGAAGACAGTATGTATTGAGATATGAGAGTTTTATTGGTAACCCAATATTTTTATCCCGAGAATTTCAAGAGCAATGACCTTGCTTTTGAACTGGTGAAGAGAGGTTTTGAGGTCGATGCACTGGTAGGAATTCCAAATTACCCGGAGGGAAAGTATTATAAGGGCTATGGGCTGTTCAGGAAGCGCCATGAGACAGTCAACGGCGTAAACATTTACCGCTGTTTTCAAACTCCGCGGGGGAAAGGTGGTTGGCGGCTACCTATAAACTATTTTACATATGTCGTTTTCGGCTCGTTGAGAGTTTTATTTCAACTTATGTGGAAAAAGTATGACTGCATTATTGGTCATGAGCCGTCTCCGATATTTCAGGCTTACCCGGCTCTTCTGTTGAGGAAAATAAAAAAGATTCCGTTTTACTATTGGGTAATGGATCTTTGGCCGGATGCGATGATGTCCGGTGGAGGAATCAGAAATAGAAAAATCCTGAATTTTGTCGATGGACTTGTTCGTGGCATTTATGATCGTTGCGACAAAATTCTTATTACCAGCAAGCCTTTCCGTCGCGCAATCGCTGAGAAAGGAGATTATGACAGGAAGATTATCTATTTTCCCAATTGGAGTGCTGATATGAGTTCTGTTCGGAGTGATGTCGCGATACCGGAATTGCCGGAAGGATTCCGGATAATGGTCGCTGGAAACTTGGGCAGTGCTCAGTGTCTGGACAAAGTGGCCGAAATCATGTTGGAATTGAGGGATATACCGGAAGTCAAGTGGGTTTTTGTCGGAGACGGCAGTAAAAAGGAGTGGCTTGACGGTTTTATTAGGTCAAATGGACTTGAGGACAAAGCCATGACTGTCGGACGTTATCCGGCCGAGGTAATGCCGGCTTTTTTCAAACAAGCAAATGCGATGCTTGTTGCCCTTAAATCCGGTTTTCGCCATCTTGATATGGTCGTGCCGGCGAGGCTACAGTCTTATATGTCTGCCGGTAGGCCTGTTCTTGCAATGTTAGGTGAGGGTGGGGCTGAAATCATCAGGGAGGCACACTGTGGATACGTAGTGCCATCTGGGGACTCTGCGGCATTGGCAAAGATCATCCGTGAGAATGTTCTCGTAAACAGGGCTTCATTCGAGGCGATGGGCGCTGATGGGCGTAAGTATTATGAAGAAAATTACACACTTGATATGTGCATTGATAACCTCGTCAAGATTATTAAAAACGGTAAATTAGAAAGATGAATATGAAACAGAGAAAGTTGAGCACGACATTTAAGATGTTGAGGGCTCTGGGTTTTAACTATTCTGAGACTGCCTATGGCGATGTGACGATAGGCAAACTTTTCAACAAGGTGTTTGGAAATATGTATAAGAAACGTCTTGAGAAAATGATGGATTGGCCTGTTCTTCAGCCGGTTAATCCAAGAGGGTTACGTCCATGGATTTTGCGCAGATTTGGCTGCAAGGTTGGTCGGGGATGCTTTATAGGCGAATATGTTCATGTTGATTTGGGGCATGCTGACATGATTACTTTGGAAGACAATGTCAGCATTGCCAGCGGGAGTCGTCTGCTTTGTCATCAAAGGGATTTCTCGGATTATTGTGTCGGAGATGACTATATGCAGTTGGGTTACGTTGTCAAGCCGATAGTGCTGAAGAAAGGCTGTCTGATTGGCATGGAGAGTTTTGTAATGCCGGGCGTTACTGTTGGAGAGGGGGCTGTTGTGGGCGCCGGCAGTTTGGTGACAAAAGATATTCCGGCATGGACGGTCGCTGTCGGACGGCCGGCAAAAGTTGTTCGTCAGATTCCAAATAGAGAAGAAAAATAACGGATATGAAAAGAGTATTGATAACAGGTGCCGGAAGTTATGTTGGTACGCGAGTACAGCAGTGGCTACAGCAATTTCCTGACGAATTTGTGGTTGATGCTGTGGATACGGTTGCTGACAACTGGAGAAAGGCGGATTTCAGCAAGTATGATGTGGTTTATAATGTCGCGGGTATCGCGCACGTCAAAGCCGCCAAAGGGGAGGCCCCGTTGTATTATGCTGTAAATAAAGATATGGTTATAAGTATAGCGGAAGCAGCCAAAGCGGCCGGTGTCAGGCATTTCATACACATGAGCAGCATGATTGTCTATAAGGAAGTTAAGACCTTGGAAGGTAAGCAGATACATCGAGACAGTGAACCTGCACCGGATGGTTTTTATGGAGATTCCAAACTTCAGGGAGAGATTGGAATTATGGCACTTGCAGATGAGAGATTCAAGGTTTGTATTTTGCGCCCGCCTATGATTTATGGTCCAGGATGCAAGGGCAATTTTCCTCGTCTGGTGTGGTTGGCTCGGAAGACACCGTTTTTTCCCGCTTGGCATAATCAGCGTTCGATGCTTTACATTGACAATTTGTGCGAGTTTGTGAAACAGGTGATATTATACGAACTTGATGGTATTTGCTTCCCTCAAAACGGCGAGTATGCCGACACTGTAGAAATAATACGCTATTATTCCAAGGCATTCGGCAGAAAGGTTTGGATTACAAAATTCTTTAATCCGATAATACGCCTTCTGGGAAATCATGTTCGTTCGCTTGGTAAGATGTTTTCAAACAGCACCTATGATATGGAAATGAGCAAATACCCGTTTGATTATCAGGTGGTGAGCCTAGAGGATTCATTCGCCGGCATACAACCAAGAAATACAATGAAATAGACGCTTTATATTGGTTAAACAACTTGTGAATAACAGGCAGCTTTAAGTATGTGTTATAGGTTAACCAAGCGCATCCTTGACATAGTATGTGCCTTACTAGGCATCTTGGGCACGTCTCCTTTGTGGGTAATTGCAATTGCCGGGATTTTGATTTCAGATTGGGGACCGGTGTTTTATACTGCACACCGCATCGGCAAAGGGAATCGTCCTTTCAAAATGTACAAGTTCCGTTCTATGCGTGTTGCGAAAAAGGCGGATGAGTCCTCTCTGCGTCCGGATGAGGAACGCATATTCCCGTTCGGGCATTTCATACGTCGTTTTAAGATTGATGAATTGCCGCAGCTTTTAAATGTCTTGAACGGCACAATGTCGGTAATCGGACCGCGCCCCGTGGCGCAGGATCAGTTTAAGATGTTCCGCTACGGAAAATGGAATGAGGCGGCAACGGTTCCGGTGGGACTGTCAGGGCCGGCAGCACTCTATGATTTCATTTATGGCGACAGCATAACGGAGCCGGAAGAGTATATGGACAAAGTATATCCTACCCGTCGCGAACTTGAATATACTTATGTCCGAAAAGCGTCGCTTCTATATGATTGCAAGATGGTCATATATACGGTGATATGCATTCTCTATGCCGCCATGGGGAAGGAATGTTCATGGATTCTCACTGAACTTGTAGCCGATGCGCGGGAGACGATGGATGAATCGGCTGAAAAATAAATATAATTTTGCTTTAATTAATTCTTATGAAATATCTACTGGTAGTGGCTCACCCGGACGATGAGGTTCTGGGTGCGGGGGCTTCGATTTGGAAGTGGGCGCATGACGGAGATTCGGTCGATGTCGCGATTATGTGCTCGGAGGCGAAGGCACGTGCGTTCCGTCCTTCGGATTCTGAGTTGGAAGGGGACACGGACGCGGCGGTGTCGTATCTTGGCGTGGCGCGGAAATTCGAGGCGGATTTTCCGAACATTGAAATGAATACTGTCCCGCATCTGAGGCTGGTGCAGTTCATCGAGAATGCCATTCGTGAGAGTGAGCCGGATGTCGTGATTACGCACCATCCTTCCGATACGAACAATGACCACCTGCAGACTTCGATGGCCTGTCAGGAGGCAGTGCGACTTTTCCAGCGCCGCCCGGAGGTGAAGCGTATTGCCGAGGTCTGGTACATGGAGGTCCCTTCCTGCTCTGAATGGGCAATCAACAGCGCGATGACGGCATTTCGTCCGAACTGCTATGTTGAGGTGGGGGAGGACGGCGTCGCCGCTAAGCTCAAGGCCTTGTCGATGTACCGTGGGGTCATGCGTCCCTATCCTCATCCGCGTTCCGCTGAATATATCACAGGTCTCGCCGCCTGCCGTGGCAGCCAGTGGGGGCTTGCCTACGCCGAGGCATTCGAGGTCGTGCTGCGATGCCGTTGAAAAGCTATGACTGAAATCCTTATGAGGAAGGACGGCTTGGAAATGGCTGATTATGGTTGGATGTGAACGAAATAAAGCTTAACTTTGGCATCAAAAGACGCTACTATGATTTTGTCCAAAGTAGAACTTGTAAATTGGAAGAATTTCCGCTCTTGTTCGGTAAACCTTGCGGAGCGTACATTTATTGTGGGCGCGAATGCGTC
The DNA here is from genome assembly GCA_934725015.1 of uncultured Bacteroidales bacterium. Lineage (GTDB taxonomy): Bacteria > Bacteroidota > Bacteroidia > Bacteroidales > UBA932 > Cryptobacteroides. The sequence goes on along the minus strand of CAKVAS010000012.1, from coordinate 13,003 downwards.
TGGAAAATCAAATTTCCTTGACGTATTCCGTTTTCTTTGCGATGTCGCCAGCTCTGGCGGAGGACTTCAGACTGCGGTCGCATCACGAGGCGGGATGCGTAAACTTCGGTGTTTGGCGGCTAGAGCAAGAACTGATATTGAGATAAGCCTTTATTTTCGTGAATCTGCGGATACGGCTGAAGAATGGAACTATATTTTAGCATTTAAGGGCATCGGGGGCGGATTTGTGAAGGATGAGGTCACGATTGTTCGGGAGGTGGTCACTCATGGAAGTAGCGTTATTCTTAACCGGACGAAAGATTCTGCTGGGGAAGACAGTGAGACTTTGAAATACACGCATCTGGAACAGGCTGCATCTAACCAACGGTTCAGAGAGTTGAAGACTTTTTTGGAAAATATTGAATATCTGAATATTATTCCTCAATTGGTCAGGGAATCTTCTGCAGTGCCATATCCCGGAAAGAGTGATTTCTATGGACGCGGTTTCTTGCAACGGTTGGCTGCAATGAACAAGAGCGTCTGTGCATCGTATTTCAAAAGGGTTAACGATGTCTTGAGAGCCGCCGTTCCTCAATTGGATGAATTGAGTTTGACTTATGATGAAATGGGGACTCCTCATCTGGAAGCTGTCTATAAGCATTGGCGCCCTAAAGGCAACCGCCAGAGGGAAGACCAGTTTTCTGACGGAACATTGCGTTTAATCGGATTCTTATTTGCATTGCTGGACAACAAGGGGGTTGTCTTACTTGAAGAACCGGAGACGAACCTTAATTCAGCTGTCGTTGCACAACTTCCGGCCTTTATTTCACGGTTGCAGCGGAGTAAAAAAGAAACGAGACAAGTTTTTATAACCACGCACAGTTATGAGATGCTGGCTGACCCTGGCATTGGTAGCGAAGAAGTCGTGTTGCTTAGCCCGTCTTCCGAAGGAACAGTTGTGTTAAATGCTTCCTCGATGCAGGATGTGAATGACGAATTGAATGCCGGCTTCACGATGGCTGATGCAATCATCCCATATACAGAGCCACATGATGTGGGTAGAATATCCGAGCTGAGTTTGTAGTGGTATGGATGACATTCCGGTTTATATATCTGGGGAGGACGCGGTGACGAAAGCAATAATTGAACGATTGCTCGGTTATTGTTCATCGAGGTTTCGTGTGTTCAAGGACATCCCGGCGAGGGGAAGTCAGGTGAAGAATAAAATATCTGAACTGAATAGGCTCGCTATGTCGAAACCTGTTATTCTTCTGACGGATTTGGACGCGACGGATTGTGCACCTGTTCTTCGATCGAATCTTCTTAACGGTGAAGTCCAATCACGAGATTTTCTGATCAACATTGCAGTTGATGAGGGGGAGGCTTGGCTGCTGGCCGACAGAAAGGGCTTTGCCGAGTATTTGGGCGTACCTTATGACTGTATTCCCGGTGCCTCATTTCAGAAGATGGGTGGGCGAAAAGCTCTGATAGAGATGGAATTTCACGCAAAGTCTTCATGGGTGCTGACGCATGAAATTGCTCGTGATGCTGGTAATAGTATGTTGAAACAAAAAATCTTATCTGTAGGAACTGCCTCTAAAGGCCCGGATTATAATTCTGCTGTGTTGCCGTTCATTAGAGATAAGTGGAGCATAGACACAGCGATGAAAAATTCTGATAGTTTGTCACGGATGATACGTCGGCTAAAGACTCTTGAAGGGCGTTTTCCTATCGGTCGATAAGGAATCCTTAAAAAGTGAAAACTATGATTGAAATAGACAAGAAGTTAGTCTCGGAGTTACTGGCCAAGGCGGCGGAGAATCCGCGCCTTCGGCAGAATTATGACCTGCGCACCTCGCCGGATGACGGCAGCCAGCGTATGCTCAATGCCCTGCTGCCGGGCACCGTGGTTCCGATTCACCGGCATCCACGAAGCACCGAGAATGTCCTGCTGCTTCAGGGGAAACTTGTCGAGGTTCTTTATGAGGAGGAGCGGCTGGGGGAGGGCTTTGAGCATGGGATGGATGCGCAGGACGTGACGCTCGGGCGGCGCTTCAGGGAAGCCGCGCGCATTGTGCTTGATCCGTCATCCGGCAGTTTCGGCTGCATTGTCCCCGCCGGAGTCTGGCATACGGTCGAGGTTCTGGAGCCGTCCGTCATCTATGAGGCGAAGGACGGAAAGTACGGCGAGGACGGAAGCGAGGTCCTGTAAGGAATTTCCGGAAAGTTTTTTCGAGAAATACCTCAAATCCAGCATAGAACTTGACTGATTCGAATATTTGTTCTATTTTTACGCAAGTATTCTGAATGTGATGATTATGGCAAGGAAATTATACCCTATAGGCATACAGACTTTTGAGGAGGTTCGCCGGCTCGACAACCTCTATATCGACAAGACGGAGTATGTCTATCGGATGACGCATACGGACGGAAAATATTTTTTCCTGAGCCGTCCGCGCCGTTTCGGGAAGTCGTTGCTGGTGTCAACTCTGCGGAGTTATTTCGAGGGGAAGAAGGAACTCTTCGGGGGGCTTGCCATAGAGAGGCTGGAGAATGAGTGGACGGAATATCCGGTGCTGCATTTCAGCCTGGCCGGCGGCAAGCATATGGAGAAGGCTCAGCTTGAGCGCTATCTGCTTTATATCCTGAGTGATAATGAGGAACGCTTCGGCGTCGTCTGCGACTCGACGGATCCTAATGTCCGGCTTCTTAATCTGATAAAGACTGTTTATCGGAAGACCGGCTGTCAGGTGGTTGTGCTCATCGATGAATATGACTCCCCTTTGCTCGATGTGGCGCATGAAAGGGAAGATCTTGATGTGCTGCGTAATACGATGCGGAATTTCTATTCCCCGCTGAAGGATTGCGAGCCGATGCTGCGCTTCGTTTTCCTTACGGGCATCACCAAGTTCTCGCAGCTCAGCATCTTCAGCGAACTGAACAACATCAAGAACGTGAGCATGGACGAGCCCTATGCCGGCATCTGCGGAATCACCAAGGAGGAACTGCTTACCCGGATGAGCGGTGATATAGACGAGCTTGCGCAGAAATTGAACCAGAGCAGTGAAGAAACGATAGCGGAGTTGACAGAGCATTATGACGGCTACCATTTCTGCTGGCCGTCGTCTGACGTGTTCAATCCTTTCAGCCTGCTCAACTGCTTTGCCGACGGGAAGATGGGCTCTTATTGGTTCGGTTCCGGCACTCCGACCTATCTCATCGAAAAGATGAGGGAATTTAATGTGCTGCCATCACAGCTTGGAGAGGTCAGGGCTACGGAGGCCTCTTTTGACGCTGCGACGGAGACTATGACTTCGTTGACTCCGCTTCTTTATCAGAGTGGCTATCTTACAATCAAGGACTATGATGAAAGGCTGGATGTGTATACGCTCGACATACCGAACAGAGAGATAAAGGTCGGCCTTTTCGACAGTCTTTTACCGGGCTATTTGATGTCGGAGATTGATCCGGGAAGAGTGGTTATTGCCGATATGTCAGCATTTCTGGATGATAGGGATGTGGATGGCGCCATGCGGTTACTGGCTGATTTTTTGAAGACCGTTCCTTATTGTCACAATACTAACTATGAGGGGCATTATCAACAGATGCTCTACATTATCTTTGCTTTGCTGACAGACTATGGCATCATTGTCGAACAGCGCACTGCAAAAGGCAGGATAGACATCTCGCTGGAAACAAAAGACACAATCTATGTGCTGGAACTCAAATTTGGCAGGAGCGCGGATGAGGCTCTTGCTCAGATAGAAGAAAAGCGTTATGCCGATGCCTTCAAGATGAGGGGCAAGGAAATTGTGAAAGTCGGCATGAACTTCACTGTGAAGGACGGGGTGAATGACTTGGACTGGAAAGTGGGGCAAGTTAAACCTGAGACAGCTGCGTCATAGAGCGGGTGAGAAAGGTCCGGTGAGGTCAGTTGGCCATCAGAGCGGCCGCAAAGTCGCCGGCGGGATTCGGAAGGGAGATAGGTGACAGGGTTTTCGAACTGCTCCAGTCGAGGTCGTGGATGGGCGTGCTGCCTACCGGATCTGAAAAGCAGAGGAGGATGTGGCCCGGCTTTTCGGGATGCGATGTGGCGGAGACGATTCTTCCCATTTTGCAGGTGTAGGCTGCCTGGCTCATTTCTCCGGTCTCGGAATTGACGGGACGGAACAGGCTCGGGCCTCCGTCGTATGTGACGATGTAGCCGGCCGTTTCATCTCCGGTTGTGGCGTCGGCGACCCGGAAAGGAATCACTGCGGCGGCTTTTTCAATGTCCTCCAGTTTGCGGAAACCGTCCTTTCCCAGAATGACGGTCGTCCAGTTGCCGTTGCCCCTGTTCGCGGACAGGAGGTATGAGCAGGATTCGCCCTCGTCGATGAACACTCCGGGATAGTCGCCGAAATGTTCGGACAGAAGCCCGTCGGGGAGCTTGAATGTCGGCTGGACGGGAGCCGGGCTGACTGATTTTTGAGCGGGATTTGGACCGACTGACTTTTGAGCTGGAGCCGGGCTGACTGATTTTGTCTGGTAGTCGGCGCAGATTTCAACCGGCAGTTTCTGTATGGCGCAGAGACCGTCCCGCTGCACGACGGCCGCGGCGGTCTTTGCCGGGGTTGTGAACAGCGCAACGACGTCGGTCGCGAGGGTTTCGGCTTCGCCGGTGAAGAAATCGACATATACGGCGGTCTTGGCGTCGCTCCCTCCGGAAATTCCGCAGAGTCCGTAGGATCTCGGGACGTTGATGACGGAACGGTAGTTTTCGGGCAGGGCAGTTTCAAATGACTTTCTTCCGACACCGTTCACATCAAGGATGAATCCCTCGATGCTTTTCGACGCCTTGCTCATCCCGTAGAGCCTCAGTTCTTTCTGCGCCTGCCCGTCAGTGATTCTCAATTTGCCGATTCTCTGCATATGCCCTTCGCGCATCACGCTGACTTCGACGTCCGCCGCCGGATACCTGTACGGCAGCACCGCCGTTATGCCCTCAGGCGTGACTTCAAGCCTTTTGGCATATACGCCCGACGCCTTGCCGACGGGGATGTGCGCATCGCCGGTTTCCCAACTGAAGGCCAGCATGACATTGTCCGTCTGCCGGTAGCCCGTGCCCATCAGATGAATCGCATCTGAAGGCGAGCACTCCAGCCCCTCTTCTTCAAGACTCGCGTTCTCAATGAAAGCCGCATCTTCGGACGGCTCGCAATTCTTTCTGTCACAGGATGCTGCAAATCCCGACGCAAGCATGACCATGACGGACGCTACCAATATGTTATAGAGACTTTTGTATGTTTTCATACGCAATTTTCTTACACCCGCCAGTCTGCACCGGACTCCATAAACCCTGCCGTCCGTCCGGATTCTGCGGTTATTTGTAGTATTGACGACTAGTAGAAATAGTATTGACAATCAATAAGAATAATCCACAGGAATGACGATTTCCGTATATATTCTTCCGCTGCGGATGCGCACATTGTAGTTTGTGACTTCATACGACGCCGGGCTGTGGGAAAGCCGGAATGTCAATGTCTTGCCGCGTGCGGCGTAATCCAATATGCCGTATTTGTCGTCGGAGGTTTGTGCCTCAATGTCCTCAGACGGCAGCTCCAGACTGATTTCTCTTGATTTGTTGTTCCACTCCTCCCACGTCAGCTGTTCAGTGCTGCTGTTCATTTTCGGCATGTTCCCGCGCTCCGGCGGCATTCCGAGGAGAAAATAGACATTGGCTCCGACTGTCTTGCCCTTGTCGTCGGTTATCCACGAGTCCGCATAAACCCTGTACATCTGAGCATTTTCGGCTATCGCCTTTTTCCTCGACGGGAAGGTATGGATGTCGTCCGAACTGCAGACGACATATCCGTGTCCCGGAATGACGGCGACTTCCGGAGCCATGTTCATGAAATCCGGCAATCCGATGCCGCCGATTCCGTCCGTCGCGCCGCAGTCCATAATCGGAAATCGTTCGCTTCTGAAGTTCCCTGACGACGTGATATATAAATCCGAGTTCCCGAGTTCCGTTTTCCCGTTCTCCTCGTTCATCATCCGGATCATCGAAGTCCCCTCAGGAAACCTCTCGACCTTATCCGCCTTCTCGCACGACGACGCGGCCACCGCAAGCAATGAGCAGATGACCGCCCCGACTGTTCCATAAATTTTCATATCCTGTTCTCTTTTATCCGGTGCCGTTCTCTATCAAAAATTATGCGACAACGCAGCTTCCCCGGAAAAGTCGCTCCTTTCAATCGCAATCATTCTTTCAACCCCGGTATGTCAAAGGTTCTATTTAAAGGCTGTTGATAACTTTTTCTTCGGGATGCTTCCGTGACATTCTGCGATGGGAAATGCTGACGATATTTCTATAATCTCACCCGTAATAATCCCTCAAGACACAGCAACGCGGTAGGAGAGGGGGCGAGCGTTCAAGTCATTACGGATTTCAAGGAACTCATTGCGGACATAGTATTGCAAATGTTTTTGTTACTAAATTTGTAACTTCTTCTACCCTTTCGTGTATCGACTTCTTCGGGTCGTCAGGGAGAGCATTTTCTTTGTGAAATTCGGTAGCCCCTGTATCTGGATTTGTCTCTCGACGCCAATCTGCCGGCATTCGATTGAAATGCTCCGGCTGTGCCACGCCTTGACGCGATGACAGTTTGAACGACCAGAAAGGTTTTGCTGAGTTCCAATCATATTGTATGTCAAGAAAGAATTTCTTGTCTTTTTGCTTGTCTAATGTCTGAATAACCTCCTTGCCACCTTCGGTGATGATCTCAAATGGCAGTACGACCGTATTCCGTTCATATACCCAAGAGTAATCATAGTGCTGGTGAACCCATTGAACCATCAACTCGCGGTAATTATCCCCGGATACCTGATAAATTCTTGGCAAAATGTAGTGTGGCGGATTATTATCGTCTTTTAGATACTCAAGATATTCCATATAGCCAAGAACACTTGTCGTTGTGTCGCCAACGTTGTCGACAAATGCCTTATACAATGAGCCGGAGCAGCAGGGCGTTTCATTATCAAGGAATTTCTTCAGTATTTCCCTGATATTAGGGTGGGAATTAATTCCTTTGCGCCATTCTGACTCAAACTTTAGCATATAATGTCGCGGCATTCCTATTCCTGTTCCGTCTTGATATTCTAAATCACCATATGCCAAGAGTTGCTCATGCAAAGCTCTTTGATCCTTCTTCTGCACGACAATATTGATCACCCTGTCTTTCAAAGAAAGATAGTATTTCTTAAAGTCTGCTATGTTATATTTCGACCATTCGAACAAGCAACGGGTCTCGCCTTCAAGAAATGAACTGAATTCGTTATCCTCCGTTATTTCCCAGAAAATCTTTTCCCAAGACCCCCTTTGCATTGTATTGTAACATGCTCTCTTCAGTCTATCTGTTTCTGTGTAAATAGTTTTTAAGGCTTTTCCAAAAACAATACGAAGGTCAGCTATGTCGGTATATCCGCCGTCCGTCAAAGCTTTTATGGCGGCTATCGCGTTTACGGTAGCATTTTCCGGATTTTTATGGTTCGTCTCATAGTACATACAATTCTTGATAAACATCCCGACCCGTCTTATATCAACAAGTGTTGCCGCTTTATTAAAACGGAGGTATTCAATACAAGAAAGAAGGCAGGGGTAATCATTGGTATTATCTACCCGGCTGAGCCAATTTTCCGGAATATAATGATATATGTCCTCACCTTGAAGAATTGACTTAAGCGCTTTCGTGGCAAGGAAGACATCTTCGATAAAGTCAATATCAAAGGAGCCGTTATCCTCTTGATATTGCCTTATTTTCCTTTGCTGACTATCTAATTTATCATCCTTTTTCTCTATTCTGATATAGTCACCTTTAGCTTCTGCGCTATTGATTGCATTGTCTGACTGGGAACTTTCGGAAGTACATAGGTGAATGATAGTACACCATCTTAAGAATTCATTGAATCCTGCATCTGCATTGTTGTTTTGTCCTCTATTCTCCCAAAAGAAATTCTGCCATTCTTCCCATTTTGTTCCGGCTGCCAGTTTATCGCCGCTTCTACTGATTAGCAATGGACGAAGGCTCTCCTGCGTTGACAAGTCTTCTCCTCGTGAGTTCATATAGAGATACAACTTTTCGCCTTGCTCGCTTATATTTGTGTCAAAATAGTTGAATTCAATATAGTTTTCTATGTAATTGATCAGATTTTTATAATACCGCTGTTCATCTTCATCTTTCCGATAATACTCCAGTATATCCTCTATTACATTGTAGTTCCTTATGATGCAACTGGTTGTCGCGTCAGATTCGTAGTAATTATAGAATTTATTGCTTTTCTGGAAAGGTACATGACCGTCGGCACCCTGCACACCAATTTCGTGCTCTATGAAGTCTATCATGAAGTCGTGAGTAATTTCACGAACCATATAGTCTATTTTGGGCAATTTGATAGGAAAGTATTGCTTCCTGTATGCTTCAGAACAGCCAGCTTTCTTATAGGATGCAAGCAACAATAGAAAAATGGTTGTAAGACGCTGCTGCCCGTCAATCAAGAATAATTTCCCAGGGAAATCGGGGCTATGGTATGCATATATAAAGCCTATTCTTGTTGAATGAACAAGGCGGGTGTATTCCTCTGAAAGAATCGAAATCACATCCTTGTTCACAGGCAGATCGGATTGCTTTTCCACTATATCTAACTGAAGGTCAGTTTTTGCAGAAAAGTGATCCATAATGGATCTCATCAGACCTTCGACGTTTGATTCCTTCCAGACATAATCTCGTTGTATTTCTGGAATTATTATCTGTTCAACTTCTGATGACGTGAACAGACTTTTGACATTATATCTACCTGTGTTCATCGTTTTCCATTTGTGTTCTGATTTGTTCTCTGATTTTCTTGTTGCGATTAATCTGCCATAACATATGTGCCGTGACATCATCGATTGTCCATTGTGCCAGATCCGGGACAAAAGATTTGTCGCCACCTGTCAATGATTTATTGAAAACATTCATTGTATGAGATGGCACAAATGAACCAGAAATCGCTTTTGACATCAGTATCGGGCGTTTTGCGATATATGGATTATTGCTAAGCGATGAGTTCACACCGCCCGAGAGCAGTGCCATATTGCCGCATTGGTGGATATCGAAGTCGCATTCGTACAAAAAGCCAATAGCATCGATGTCTTCTTTTTCCAAATAGTCCTCATTAGATATTTTTTCTCGAATGGCTTTCAGCTTACTTATAGTTTCCGGATCATCAAGAGAAGTGATTCGTGAGTTAATTGCATTGCAAACAATTGGTACGGCAATTTCCGGTATTTTCAACCTTCCGGTGGGATGTTGTGGAAAGATGTGTTCAAAGCTCCAGCTCTCAGAATCATATTGGCAGAAATCAAAGCGAAATGCATCATTCGTAATTTCCGGAAACACACTGAAAGAAAGAAGCAGGTTGCGAAGCGAAGGATTTGTTGCGGAATAATTGTATCTGCTCAATGCTTCTCTAATTTGATCTTCGGTAAGTTCAGTCCTCTTCTCTTTCTTCTTGTAAGAATCGATGTCTTTATCCATGTCTGGAATTAGATTTAATGTAATGCAGAGCAATTCATGCTTAAACTCGTTTTCTCCCTTATCTATTAAACTTGTCAATATGCGCTGTCGGAAAGTGTCCGTTGCTTCTTTTACCCAAATATTTCCCTGTCTGATGTTATCAGAGAAGAACACGTAACCCAACAAATTATATAGTAAGGAGTTGCTGTAGTTGTCGCAAAGGCTTCTTAATTTCCGATAGGTGTGTTTAAGTTGAGCCAACGCTTTGCATGCATCACTTGTATGCTTGATTATATCGTTGTACTTATTGAAAAGCGGGAAGGCATCTGTGGTTTCTTTCTTGCTTCCTTTGTCAAGTTGTTCTGCAAAGCGTGTGATTATGGTTTCACCTTCGTTTTCGGAATTGATTCTTGCCGGTTTAATGGCATCATATACAAATTCCAACAGACACTTCATTCCCTCTTCTCGATTGTCTTTGCCGAAAAAATAGTGTGCAACATCCTTGTTTGAAATCCACGTCATGATTTCATCCCAAGTGCGGCCCATGATTCGTCTTTGGTCGAGAATCTCTTTATAATTCCTTTTGCCTCCATTTGAGTTATCCCTTTGTATGGCGTTGGTAAGTAAAAGCCCCTTAATGAGATATGTATCGGTCAATCTCACCTTGTTGTCATTTAAGTTGGCGAATACATCCTCGCTTTTGACAAATTCACTTTCGATGTTTACGATTATAAGGACATTCTTTCTGACATATTCGGAATATTCAGACAGAAGGTTTTCCTTTTCAAGTATATCAAGGAATGTATCTATGCATTTTGCTGCCGATATCAAGTAGTATAAATCTTGAGTAGCAGCCTGCGTTGGGGGGACTCTTTTTGTGTCCAACTCGTCAACTTGGTCAAATATCGAGTTGGTGCATTCCACCCCGTTTAAGTACCTTGCATATATGACCTTATCTTTCGCTATGTTTGATTCCTCGCGGTGATGAGAAAGCCGATAGAACAAAAGAGATAGTGTGGTGATTCGCTGCTGACCGTCAATGACTTCAAGTACATTACTCCCCATTATGGTACTCTTCTTTACTGTGATGTATTGAAGAAAGTACTCTGAGGTTTTCAACGACATTGCTTCATAAATGTCAATCAGCATTTGGGGAACCTGCTCATACCGTGAAGCAGAACCCCATTTATAACCACGCTGATATGGTCCGATATAGTATGTTGAGCAGTCGTTCTGCTCCAAAACGCCATCTGGGTCGGAGGAAAATATTTTTTCTATCGGATATATGAATTCATCCATAAGCTATTATGTTACTCTATTGCTCCTCGTAATAGTACGAATAATCAATCCCTTTCATAAATATCTCCCTGTCATTCACCTTATCCGTCAGTGCGTCTTTCAGAAGTCGTTTGATTTCCGTACTATCCGCCACACTCCTTTCCATTGCTGCAAGATAGGCATATTTATCAATCTTGCTCCAGTCAACGCATTTCCCAAGTCTCTTCTTCAGAATCAAATCCAACCAAATCCTCGTAGTACGTCCATTTCCCTCGCGGAACGGATGCGCAACATTCATCTCCACATACTTGTCAGCAATCTCATCGAAAGACCCTTCCGGCATCTGCTCAATGTTCTGCAATGTCTGCGAAAGAAACGCTACCGGAGCAAAGGTGAATCCGCCTTTGGAAATATTAACCGAACGGATCTGCCCGGCAAAGTCATACAATCCACCGAACAGATATGCATGAATCTGCTGTTATCCCTTCACTGTTCCTGCCTCAATACTGTCGAGCAACGAGCTCTCGAACAGGGTATATGCTTTCGCCTTGCTCTTCCCGTCAATGGCATCCTCACCATAAGTGAACCACTCGATGAATCGCGAAGCCTTATTGTTCGGCATATTCTTGGCCAACTCTATAACTCCGGAAGCATCAAGGACATCGGTCAATCTCATCTTTCCATCAGGAGCTCGCATCTTCAACTGGTTAGTGACACTAACCAGTTCGACGCCATCTTTCTTCAGTTTCCCTTTCAGATACTTCCAGTAGTTCCTGTTCTTCGTATAGTCATCCTGCGCATTCAGCACTCCGACAATGTCAAGCACACTATACCACCATTTGGAATTCACCTCATCCCAAATGGCCCTGACCTCACGGTCGTCGAAGAAACGGATTGATATTTTGCTCATAAACAATCGGTTATTTTGCTATCATCCCCTCCCACCTCGCAAACTGCGCATCATACCGCGTCTTAGGCGAGCACTCCACCCGGGTACAATCCAACTCCGCACTATCCACCTCCCGCTCACCGTCAAACTCCACCACCAGATAAATCTCGCAAGTCCCCACATTCCTGTAAACACCCTCACCCAAATCCTCCGCACCAGTCACTCCGCTGCAAGCCCTCACCGCGAACAAATGTTGCCCGTCGCGCCTCCGATTGTGAAACATCACATATCCGATCTCCCCGATGTGCTCCACAATCTCTATAGACTCCCGAGAATACTTCAGCCCCACGGCAATCCTCCCATCCGCAAGGAACCTCGCAGACTTCGCCCCGAAATTCTCCATCATAACCATCAGCACACCATCCTTTCCCATAGCCGCAACCGTCCGAACCTCACCTTCAATCGGCGGCAGCACTTCCTCCGGATTTCGTCCAAGCTCACAAGGCTCCACATCGAAAGCCTCCCTAAGAGATTCCAACACCGCCGCATTCTCCTTCTCAGCATCAGCTCTCCGAGATTCCGGAACTGCCGACGGCTCTTCCAAGGCCAATGAATATATATCCTTGTCCTCGAACGGAGTATATACCTTTCCAAGCAACTGTTTGAAATGCTCACGGATATACCTGACCCCATCTACACCAGGATGCTGCCTCATGGCATAAAACTGATACTGCTTCCCAAGAATCTCCTGAATCTTCTCTCTGAAAATCTCCCGCACCTTATCCCTCCATGCAGCCTTCTGCCCTGCGTTGTCTCGCGCATAGAGCGACACTACATAAAGGAAATTCACATCATAATGGAAAACCAGCAGCGTATCCCTGTCAAACAGCCTGTTCTCAAACTGACGGCTCACAAAATACGGCTGACTTCTCTCCGTCTCGTCCACACGGTCGGCATAGGACAACCCCTCATCCATCTTCGCACTGATGAAAAAGTTCGGAATTACATTGTACCCTTCAGTCACATCATCCCGTAACTTTACATTCGATGCCTTTTGCTTCCCGTCCAAAAACAAATCCAGGTTCCACTGGATCACATTCCGTGCATAAGTATATTGCTTATAGACAGACTCTTTCCCGATTTTATTCCCAAGCTTGTAATACTTGCTGTCACCAATGTAATAAATCGGCTTCTCCTCATTCTCGATGAGTCCCTGCCAACTGTACATATGATCGACCATCTTGCCGTCATACTGCTCCTTAAGCCCTGCCGGAATATCCTTGTCTCCGATCAGTTCGTCGATGATCGCCTCGAAGACAAT